>NZ_CP024955.1:2681740-3352175 GCF_002804065.1 Kyrpidia spormannii
CCGTCCCCTGGCCAAGCCACGGCATCGTTTCAATCCCCAACCACGGGTCTACGTCGATGCTACACTCTATCTTCTTCTTAGCAATCGTGGAATTTACAGTTTCAATCCCCAACCACGGGTCTTCGTCGATGCTACATTTTTAGCCGGCCACCAGATGCGACGGACAAAGTTTGTTTCAATCCCCAACCACGGGTCTACGTCGATGCTACGGTGCCATCACGCATTCACCTGCGACGCAACCGCAGTTTCAATCCCCAACCACGGGTCTACGTCGATGCTACTCCAGTCGTGAGTTCCGCGAAAGCCTTGGTTACTCCGTTTCAATCCCCAACCACGGGTCTACGTCGATGCTACAGTTGGACAGTTGGAGGACGAGGAGATCTTGCGGCGACTGTTTCAATCCCCAACCACGGGTCTACGTCGATGCTACCTGCCGCCGGGACCGGCGCGGGATGAAGTGCACCGATGTTTCAATCCCCAACCACGGGTCTACGTCGATGCTACTTCCGACATCATGGGCTCCGTGGACGCTTACTGTCTGTTTCAATCCCCAACCACGGGTCTACGTCGATGCTACCTTCCAAAGATACGGGAGGGGATCGGGTTTCGGTTGTGTTTCAATCCCCAACCACGGGTCTACGTCGATGCTACCGTTGTCGAATGAACGGAAAAATCGGCGTGGATATGCGCTTTGCCCGTCAAGCCGACACGCTGGATTTTCGAGGATCGACATTCTGCTGAAAAACCTGGCCGATCCTCGAAACGGGGCGGTGACGAGCATGGGAGCCACCCCCTGGATTCTCGACGGTCAACGTTCTGGCGTCAGAATACCACAGATTCGAAGACCTGCCAACGCCTTTTTCAGACTCCTCCGTCTCCACGTTTGTAGATCCGTTCATCACGCGCTTCGATAAACATCCGGGGCAGCCCTTCGCGACCACCTTGCCCATCCCGAGCCGCCACACCCAATCTTCCACAAAAACAACAAAAAAACGACACCACCGGGAAGGAAAAACCATCCTTCCAGTCGAATGAAAGAAGTGGGATGTCAAAGAAAGGCGGGGGGCGAGACATTGGACGTGTACGTTACACCGTGGTTGGAGTGGCTAAGAAATCCTTTTCAGCGACCGAATGCTCGACGGTGCCGTCCAGAGGACTTGGTCTGGCAGGACCCTGTGACCGGAACCTGCTTTGGTATTGAATCCCATGTTTACGATACATACCTGAAGGCGGTCCGGAACTGGTTGCAGACCCATGACGACCCCGGGCTCCTCCTGAGCCGACGGTTTCCTTTCGGCACTACGGATCCGGCAATTTTGCGAGATGCTCAGGCTCTTGTGGGCATCGCCCTGCCGTATCCCCAACCGATGACGGCGCAAGAGGCCATTGACCAGCTCCATGCCGCGTCTGAAGCGGGGGCATCCATGCAAGGGCCACTGTTGCGCACCCGGCTGGGCGACTTTCTGCACCTTCGCGTGACTCTGTTTTTCGCACTATTCCAACCGGAGGTCAACGATCGCTGGCCGGAACTGCGCCGTCTTCTGTGGTCTGATCTGAATCCCCCTCTGGCCGTGGAGGACTCCGAGCGGCTCTCGGCCGTAGAAGCGTTGTTGCTGACAGGTCAGGCGCCGGCCGAACTGCGGGGACGTCGCTTTTTGTTCGTCAAAGGTGGGGCGGTGCGCATCAAACAGTATTACCTCGAAACAGCCGACATCCAGATCATCCGCGGAGGTTCCCGCCTACTCGACGAACTGAATGGCAGCCGGCTCTTGCGCTGGATCGAGAACCTGGGACCGGAACGCGGCTGGATTCCGGAAAGCGTCGTGTACAGCGGCGGCGGCCGCACCCTGTTGGCGCTTCCCGTCGGCGCCCGGGGCATCGACGGTGAACCTCCGGAGCTCGCCATCGAGAGTTTATACGGACGGGTCACGATCACCGCCGAATGTGCCTTCATCGCTGAGCAGGCTCCGGCAGAGGCTTGGACCGATCCGCACTTCTCGGAATGGATGAGTTATCTGGAAACCCGGATTGTCGAGCGCCAGATGAGTCGGCCCCCGTTTTTTTATGGCGAACCGGATGATACTCCCGATCTGTCGCACACACTCAATCACTGCAACCCGACCCCGTACCAACTGTTCGGCGGTCCAACCCGAAGCGGGTCCTGTGCTTTTTGTCATTTTCGACCGGCTGTACGGCGGATCCCCCGGGCAGATGGGGATAAACCCGCCTGCCGCTCGTGCTACCACCGGGCGATGGCCGGATCCTCCAGGGTCAAACGGGAACACCAGTTGCAGATTTGGAACGAAGCCGCACCTTTATTGGGGCTGGCGATGGATCGCGCCCCGAACCCAAAAGTTCCAGAGTCCTTGGTCGACCTGGGCGATCGTATAGCGGTGGTCTACGGAGACGCGAACAATCTTGGCCATTACGTCCAAAACATGAACACACCGGCCAAACTTCGCTATTTTTCGGATTTGGTCGACCATGTCACCCGGACCGCGGCCTGTACCGCCTTGGTCGAACAGATTCCTGACCTCAATTTCGAAATGATCGCCATGGCGGGGGACGATTTGTTCTTCGTCGCGCCAGCCGGAAATGCGCTCGACGCCGTCCCGACCATCATCGAACGATTCGAACGGGCCCTGTGCCGATACCGGCCCGGCACGACCTCCGTTCAGCACGAAGAAACGATGAGCCTGTCGGTGGGAGTCGCCGTGGGGGCGAATGACCAAGCTTTCTTACGGCTGCAGATGACGGCGGATGAACTCCTGAAATCGGCGAAATCGGCCAAAAAGAACGGCTCTTTCGAAGGGGGAACGGTGGATTTTCTACACCTCAAAAGTTCTGTACCGTACGCCGGACGGCTGACCGATTACCGGCTGCGGCAGCGATCCGCACAAGAACCGGGGGAAGGGGGAACCATTTTTAAACATCTCTACGCCCGTCCTTACACAGCCTCGGATTTTCAAAAACTATTGGATTTCATTCGGGATATCAAGCGTTTTACGTCATCGGCCTGGATTCGTCAGTTGTGCCAAGCCGCCGAGACCATGAGCATATCGGCAGGGGATCTGTACGCGGCATATCTGACCTTCCGAGATTCGGTTCGGGAACAACGGGCCGAAGTCGTCCGGCGATTGAACAGCCTGTATCTCATACAGGGGAAGAAACAGCGAGGCAAGATCCTCTGGTGGTCTGAAGGCGAACACCACTACAGCCTGTGGCACGATGTGTTGGAGCTGTGGGATGTTCTCGGGGCCGCCTCATCCCAGGAGACAACGGAGGTCTCGACGGCGACGGAGGTGGCACAATGATCGGCAACGGTGGCCCAAAATCCCTGGTTCAGTGGCACTGGATCCTTCGGCCTGAAACGCCGTGGTCGGTGCGAGGCCCCGGACAGGAAGGGGCATCCGTTTCCGGTCCGGCTCTCGATTGGCGCGGCCGCCCTTATGTGCCTGGCTCAACGATGCGGGGAAAGATTCGAGACAGCTTTAGCAGGTTGGCGCATGCGTTTCAAAACACCTCTGGGGAACCTGACACCATCCTGTCCGGTCATCGGAAGGATTGGCGTGACATGGAACGTTACTGTTTCGGCGCTCCCGGCATCCAACCCGGTCGACTGTACGTCGACGACAGCTATATGCCCGACGATGTCGACGCCTCCAACCTTCAGTTCGCCTCACACCACCGCACGGCCATCCATCGGCGGCTTGGCGTGGTGAAAGACGGTTTCTTGGTGTCGGAAGCCTTGGTGGGGACGGAATGGTCCTTTGTCGGAGGCATGAGCCTGTATTCGACCCGCGAGGATGTGGTCGCTCTTCTGACCCTGGCGATACTCGGGATTGAACATCTCGGCAGCGGGCGATCCATCGGGAGGGGCCGCCTGTCCTGGAATTTAAGTAACGATGACGGGCCTGGAACCAGCCGACTGACCGTCACTATGGATGGAGATCCGTGGACTCCGGCGACCTCGTTATCCGACTTGCGGGAATGGACTTTTCAGACATGGTTCCAGCGGTGACACCAACACAAAGGAGAGAGGTTCATGGATCGTTGGTGGAAGATTCTCCTCACCCCCCGGTCCCCGTTCCTGATCGCCGGGAGGCGGATGACAGATAACGATTACGAGACCTTGGATTACATCCCCGCCCGGATTCTGAAAGCCGCGGTGGCCCGGGCCATCGTCGAGTCGTACGGCGGGACGCCGGAAGACGGTTCGGCGGTCCGGTACTGGGTCGGTCCGGAATTGGACGTCTCCCGCTGTCGGCCGGAATGGCGCCATTGGGTCAAATCCTTTTCCGACATCCTGTTTTCAGATGCCGTTCCCTTTGGAGCCAGTCGCGCCTCAAGCACATTGCTGGTCTGTAAAAAGGACAAGTCCCATCCGCCCATCGATGATCTGCCCCACCGATTTCGCAGTCGAAGTGAAATGGCGTCCCCGGAAATCTTGCCCGGCGCCATAAAAGACCGATCGCTCAAGTGCTGCGAGTGTGGAAGCCGTTTCGAACGCTGGAAGGATGGCTGGAGGCTGCCCCCCGTCCATGGGCGAAAGGGTGCGGTCGCTCATGTGCAAAAACGAGTTTTCACCCGGGTGGAGTTGGACGACTGGCGACAAACCCACCGAGACGCTCACCTGTTCAGCCTCGCCGTGGGGATCCCCGCGGCCGTGGTGGAAGCCGACGTGCGGCCCCTCGTCTTCGAAGGCTGGATTCGCGCTCCGGAGGGCGTCGATCTTGTCCTCCCACAAGGCACTGAACTGCGGGTGGGCGCCTATCTGGGAACGGGTTTGGGGCGCATGGGGATAGAAGTGGTTCCGGAGAACTCCCGGGATCGGGAAAGATGGACCGACCTCCGGGATTGGGAGACCGAAACGGGGGAAACGGCCACTATACCGCTGATTCTTCAGACGGAAGCTCTGTATGCGGTGGGCAGCGGACAAAAACATCCGACAAGCATCGAGGAAGATTTAAACCGTTATGCCGACTGGTGGAAACAAAGACCATCCCCAATCCCCGCTCCCCGTTCTTTGAAGGTGTCGTATGCCTCCATTCAATACGAATCCCGCTACCCGTTTCTCGCCGGACAGCCGGGGATCAGGTCCGCAGAGCCGCTGTGGTACTGGTTGGGCGGCAGTCTGTTCGTCTTCTCTGTCGCGGACCCGGCGGAGAAGGAGATATTGTTCCAGTGGGCAACATCGATCATCCTGAACGGGGTGCGGTCAGATGTATCGGTCGAAGGGATCCGGGAAGGCGGTCGGGAAGGCCTGGAATCAGTGGTAAACGGGGTCGAGACCACCTGGACGCCGGTTCGGATGTGGTCGGCCGAGAACCGCTCTGATAAGCAGTGATCTGAAGGGAGGATGGATCATGAGAAAAGAAACGGCGATCTTGAGCCAACACGTGGACTGGCTGGTCCGACAGGCGGAGGAGTTCGGAACCCATGTGGTAAACGCCCTGCGGAAAACCTCGAACCCGCAACAAGGCGGCCAGGCCAACAATAAACCGAACAACCGTAAGGATCCGGCCGGAGAATTCGGCAAATCTCAAATCGAGAATCTGCTCGCGGCGATGAATCACATCACATCTCTGGAAGAACTGAAACTTTTCGTTCGTTACCAGATCGGCCGCGACGACAAGCGAAACGGATGGGCCCGGGTCGGCGATCGATTCCTGGCGATTCTCGACGAGATCCAGAGACGGGGAGAACACGATGTGTCCGAACCCCGCAGTCGGCAACAACTCCAACATGAAATGGTGGAACGGTTCCTGCTGTATTGGAAATGGCAACACACGTACCTCGTCCATCGAATCCCCGAGGGCACCCATCCGTCCCCGGCTCAACAAAGGAGGAACGCCCGATGAGTTTGTTGCATCATTCCCTTCAAAACGCCTGGATCATCCGGGGGACCCTGGAGCTCATGTCCCCTTTGCACATCGGGGTCAGCGAAAGGGGGGCGATGGGGATGGACGCCAAGGTTGTCAGATGGCCGGACGGGCGGCCGGTGATTCCCGGATCTTCCCTGAAGGGCGTCCTGCGCTCCTTCCTGGAAACGGTCGGCCAGAACGAAAGCTTGCGAAACCTTCTGTCCCCTGAAGGACCGCCGGTATGCATCATCACCGAAAACCCCTGCGGACGGGAATTTCGCAAGAAAGAAGACCGGGACAAGTGGCGCCGACGTCAAATGGCCATCCCAACGAATGGAGATCCCGATCCAGACGACGGATCGCGGGGAAGCTGGGACAATTTGTCCGAAGAAGAGAAGGCCGAGATCGATCGGGAGCTGGCCGAGGCCATCTACCGGTCGCTGTGTCCCATCTGCCGACTCTTCGGCAACCAACTCTTTGCGGGGAAGATTTCCATACCCGATCTGGTTCCCGAACAGGGTCACCCCACCGAGTGGTTCGACGTTCGGGACGGCGTGGGCATCGATCGGGACACCCGAACGGCCCGAAATGGTGTGAAATACGATTTTGAACTCGTGAACCCTGGAGTGGTGTTCCCGCTCACCGTCCGCGCCATGAACCTCGAAGACGATGAACAGGCCTGGCTGCTGCTCGGGCTTGAGGCCCTCCGCAATGGAGAGCTTTTTCTTGGGGGAAAGACATCGCGAGGTTTGGGCAGCGTGCGCGGAATCGGAAGTTGGCGGATTTCCCGTATGGAATCGCGCGGTCCGGAGGATATCGTTCTTCACTACCTGGGACGGGATGAAGAAGAAGACTATGAACCGTGGGTCAACCAGGTCATGGGCCGCTACATGTCAGCCGGGAGGTGAGAATCATGTTTCGATCCTTACACATTGAGGCGACCATCCAATATACCATAACCCCGGAAACCCCTGTTTCAATCCGCAGGGGCGGCGCCAACCCCGTCGATCCCGGCAGCCCGGACGCCCAAGTGGTGAAATACTGGAAAGCCGGGCAATGGGTTCCGGTGATCCCCGGATCATCGATTAAAGGTGTGTTTCGCAGTCGCGGGGAACAGATTCTGAAAGGCAACGGGTTGTCTGTGGACGACGTGTTCAACCACAAGAATGACAGCCACAAGGCGACCGAGACGCGAAGGGACAGTGGACAACAGCCGTACGACCGGGGCCGGGACCTGTATGACCAGCAGTGTGCGGCCAGCAAACTGTTCGGATCTCTGGCCGTGGGCAGCCGAATCTTTTTCGAAGACGCTGTCCCTCGGGATCCTTCAGCGGTACGGCTCGGTTTGCGGGAGGGCGTGGGGATCGACCGCCTCACCGGCGGGCCGGCGCCCAGAGCCCTGTATACCTATGAAGTCGTCGAGTCCGGGGAGTTCACCGGCAGGATCGTGCTTCAGAACTTTGAACTTTGGCAGCTCAAACTTGTGGTTGCCCTGTTGCAAGATCTTCATGAGGGCCGCCTCCGGCTGGGAGCGTCCACTTCGAGGGGACTCGGTCGGGTGCGCGTGGTTCAGGACCACTTCCAGCTAAATTGCCTGGACTACCGCGATGGGCCCAAGCCCGGACGCCGTCCCCTCCGGGACGTCTTCGGCCGCAGCTCAACGGACGACTTGGAGTGGACCGCCGACCTGCTTCGTTCCAGGGCGGTGCTGGAAGGCATGGAGGCCGTCGAAGAGTTCTCCCAAAGTCTTCTCGATCCCTCCCCAGAGACGGTCACCCGAAAATCGGCCGGCTCCGAAAGGCGGTGATTGTCATGGGCCCATTTCACTTTTATTCCGTCGATCCTCACCCTCGTCGTCAGCCGCCAAGACCCCGGGATACCCTGGACCGCAACTTGGTGCACGGCCGGCTTTATGTTGTGTTGGAAACTTTGACACCATTGATCGTGGGCACCGGGGGCTACGAGCTCCGGAACGATCGCTTCGTTCGCGCCATTCACCGGGAAGGCGGGATTCCGGTGATCCCCGGTTCAACCCTCAAGGGGGTGCTGCGCAGTTACGTGGAACTCCTGTCGAAATCCTGTATCCTCTTCGTGGATGGGCGGAGCCATCCCAATTTGACCTGTTCGACGACGTTCCGGCGCGGAGCGCCGAGTTCAGCGGTTTGCCCCGCCTGTCAACTGTTCGGCATCATCGGCAATAAGATCGCTTTAAGGAGTCTCATCTCAGTGGGCTCCTTTCGCCCGACCACCGCTGCAAGAGAGGAAGAAGCTCGGCTTCCGCAATTGTACCGTCCTCGGCTCAAACGAGAAGAAAACGGCACACCTTGCCGGAAAGTGTACAACCACGGCGATCCCAAATACATTCTGGAGGCCGTCCCGAAGTGGAAGAATTGCCGGCCCGACTGGCACCAGGCGGTATCGGCCGGCGTCAAATTCAGCGGATTCGTCGATTTTGAGAATTGCACCCCTGAGGAGGTCGGCCTGTTGGTACTGGCGATGGGAGCCGTGCCGACCTGGAAATTCCAGCTCAAAGTTGGTTATGCAAAGCCTGCATTCTTCGGCAGCGTCCAACTGGACATTGCGGACGTCCAACCCGCCGACCAGAGCTTGTCCTCAGGCCGACGCTTCACGAAAGAGACCTTGTGGAACTGGGCGGAACAATATCTTCAGCAAGACGACTGGAACCGGCACCGCATCGAGGACGTGAGTCGCATCGAACAGTTTGAGGCAGCCAGACACCACGTACCGCAGAATCATGAATACCTTGGGTGGAACCTGGAGGATGGGGTGTACGGATGGGTACCCTGACACGCTCTCAGAAAGAATCTATCGACAAGTTCTTGGTCAAACTGTTCCATTCATCCGATCCGGGGGGCGAATCGGGCCCGGTCCCGGCGCCGGGCCGGACGGCGGCCGGTAATCCGTCCGGCCCCCACGGAAACCGGAAGAACACCCGGACACCGGAGCGCCGCCCGGATTCCTCTGCCGGCAAGCCGGACGCACCCGGGGCGGCCCTCAACCCGGTCAACATCCCCGGGACGATGGTCCAACGCATCCTGGAGCTGTGGAAAGTCATGGAGGAAGACCTGGCATCCCGGCGTACCCCCTCGGAAACCGAAAAAGGGATGAATTACGTCGTCCGGGCCACCCTCTCCGGTGTACGAAAAATCCCCGACCTCCGCGACCACGCCGAAGGCCGGGAACTTCGACAACGAGTGGAGAGCGCATTCGACGTTCTCTTCCGCGTGGACAAAAAGCAGAACTGGGAAAACCTGAGCCGACTGGTGGAACGCCACTGGCGCCCCAATCAGATCACCCATGCCGAAGCGGTGTATTTTTTGGGATGGCTGCGCCGCTTGTTGCCGCGGGATCGAAGTCAGTAGCGGCGGGCGGCTCCGAGATGATGGAGGGCGAGCCGGCCCCGCTCGCCCCCACTCTTGATGATCGAGGAATCCGCTATTGCTCACCAATCCGGGCAGCCGAACCAACGCTTACCACAACTGTTTCAACTCATCAGGCAGCCGATTCGGGAGCTGTTCCAATCGGCCGACTCTTTTGCCGGTCCAGCTCGGAATCTTCCCAAGGACCTCGCGACACATCTCAATAACCGGCCGGGCCGAACGAAGATAGGTCATTTTATCCACCGGCCTGTCGCCGTGGGCTAACTTCGAGAGATTTCTGTGTTGCAGGAAATCAAGAAAAACGTTGCGCCGCCCCTCATACCACCGCCCGAGTGCATCGTCCGGAAAGAATTGCAACAAGTCCCACGCCGCCATCAGTCCCAGCTTCACCGTGTCCTCTCTGGCCTCCCGATGCAATTCCATAAAAGGCCGGGCTTCACTTGGAACCTTTGACACATCCACATCCGAGGTGTGAATTCCGTACCTCTCTTGCAGCCAGACCTGCACCAAGAGCTCCAGCGAGCGATACACCCTGGCGACGGCGTCGTCATACCTTTCCTGGCAATACCGGCGTTCCGCGTTATGTAAGAGATCCTCTACAGCGGTATAAGACCGGGAACCTTGCTCACTTTGAAGATATCCGAGGACGGCGATCTGCTTGAGATAACGCCCGTAAGGCTTCAGACTGTCGTAGGCCCGTGCGTATTGAAACTTGTCCCATTCCTTCAATCCTTGGCAAAAATGAATCGCTCCCCGCACCCGTTGCGCGTTGTCAGTTTGCAAACCGGCCACCGCTTCCCGCAAAATGGCCTCCGCGCCGTCATAGTCGTACACAGTCAGCCGCTGATCCACACTGTCGAGGATTCGCTGGGTCCGAACCCGGGCTGTGGGTGCGGCGGTGGTATGCTCCGTTCGATCCGCCACCTTTTCGAGATCCCGCCGATCCCCCACCGTCACCAGCAACTGAATCTCTGGATCATCCACGGCGACCGTCACCAGAGCCGCAGACATCGTTTTCGTTCCGCCCGTATAATCTGCACAGATCCGCCCTCTTGGGTACTCTTTCTTGACGAAAGCCACTTCTTTCCGAATGGCTGCATAACAGAGCTCAAAATCATCCGGAGGCATCGTGACGACTTTGTAGTGTCCCTCCGGCAGTTCCGTGAGCACGACAATGTTCGGCAGATCCGGGGCCTTGCCGGGTGAACTTCGCAGCACATTGCCCTTCCCAACCACCTGCTCATAGGACCCCTTGGTGGTCCCGAGATCGTGGGAACACAGAAAAACGACGAATTCCGGCTTGATCGTTTCGATGGCGCGAACAATCGGCTGATGGTTGCCACCGACGGTCACCAATAAAACCATCGTCCCTTCCCTCCCCTCTTGTCCTTCATCTCGTCTCTGCACCGGAAACGCGGTTTTTTATTTAAAATTTTAGATACAACCGTCGATAAAGAAATTCAACCATGCCGGGTAAAAATCCTCTGAGCCGACACTTCAACCGACAAATTTGTTCATCCCCATAAACACCGATATCTTCCGAACCCGAACACCGCTTGTTTTCCTGCGTGCAGATATTGCCCCGCCGTCAAAAACGGAACATACGGCGCCAAATCCCCTTCGTACGTCGCCGCACCGACAATCCCACCGAACTGCATATTTTGCCCCTGTCGGGTTGAAAACCGCCAATACTCTTTCCATTGTACATCAGAATCCACCAACCGAACTTCGGTGGCCAAATCGAAAAGAGAAGTATAGGGGATGTCGAGATGTGTTCCGCAGTGCTGCTCCATCAGCCGGGATATGCGACGGACTGCGGCCCGCAGCACAACATGAAAATCCGGACGGCTGACCAAGGCGCCCTGCCATTTCGTCCGAAAAGGCGTTTCGAAAACGAGGGTCACCCGGCCCGGAGGTCGATCCAATCCCGAGAAAACCGTTTCGGTTTCGAGATGTGCCGCGGTGACCGGCACGTGATACGGATGGACACCGGTGCCGAACCGCTCTTGTTTTTTCGAGTACACCAACCAATTTCCTGCCGTGCCCAACGCCTCCACGCTTTCCAAGACTCCGACGTCGCGACGGCCACCGACCCCCCGCTGAAACAGCGCCTGAAACGCTTCGATAAAATGCTGCAAATATCCCATGGCTCTTCCCACCAAAGTGAGATCAAAGGAGAAATGTTCACCCGGCCGCCAATGAACACTGCCGCGCTTCGGCATGTACAGAATGTAAGGGGCAACGAAATCCCTGGGATGGCGAGATGAACGCCGCGTCGGCTCCGCGGCGCCTGCCGAGGCGTCATCGCCCGCATCACTCGGCTCGGATTGCCAATCCAGCTCTTCACCTCCACCTCCCGGTGCGAATACAGCCGCCACCGGACAAGCATCCGAATAACGGCACCCGGAGCGGCATAAGCCCTCTCCAAATCCCAAAGCGACACATTGTTGCTCGCGGAACACCGTGCCGAAGCCGCCTCGAAGCGTGGCTTCGGCAAACTCCCGCAGAGCCATGCCCCCCTCCCCAGCCCGAACCCAAAATCGATACCGCCCAAACGCCAAACCCTTTAACACATCAAACCCAATCTCTTTCACCACGATGTCCTCCCATTTCAATCCCCTACCTCGGGTCTTTGCGACTGCAACGCCAGAAGCGGCGAGGCTGGCAAACGACGCACAACTGTTTCAATCCCCTACCTCGGGTCTTTGCGACTGCAACTCGGATGGCTCTGGCCCTCCGGATGGCGTGGAAGGGTTTCAATCCCCTACCTCGGGTCTTTGCGACTGCAACGACGCATGGAATCATAGCGTCTGGCCAGCCAAGGACGAAGTTTCAATCCCCTACCTCGGGTCTTTGCGACTGCAACACGACGAGGCTATTGCTATTTTGCGCCCGTTTGTTCGTTTCAATCCCCTACCTCGGGTCTTTGCGACTGCAACCTGTCAAGATTCTTATCACCCTTGCTACTGGTGTGATGGTTTCAATCCCCTACCTCGGGTCTTTGCGACTGCAACTTCGCCGTCGGTCCGGCGTGCCAGGCAACCTCGTTTTCCGTTTCAATCCCCTACCTCGGGTCTTTGCGACTGCAACAAGGGCCAGCGGAGGACTGGCATTAAGGTTTTCTACTGTTTCAATCCCCTACCTCGGGTCTTTGCGACTGCAACTACTATCGCCATGTCTCTCTGCCTATCCTGTTACGGGTGTTTCAATCCCCTACCTCGGGTCTTTGCGACTGCAACGAGTGGAGGACGCCTCGAACTGGTCGGCGATCTGATGTTTCAATCCCCTACCTCGGGTCTTTGCGACTGCAACGGAGGCTCAGGGTTTCCTAGCTCGTCCAATACAGGTTTCAATCCCCTACCTCGGGTCTTTGCGACTGCAACCGTTGTCGAAAGAGCACGAAAACCTTTGTGGGACAAGGGCCCATCTCCACAGATTTTTTGCGCTGTGTCGAGGATCACCATTTTGCACAAAAACCCGGGCAATCCTCGAAAGTCCGGTGCCGTAGTCGACAATCGGCTTTTCCGCCTCCAGCAAGGCACGGCACCTATCCCCTACCAACGGGTCTCCACGTGAGCATCAATTACAAAACCAAATACTTTCAATCCCCTATCCCTGTTGTTCTTCACCAGTCTCACCATTCTTCAAGATGCCGGGTTTCGCCACCCGGGTGATCCCAAGCTCTCCACAGATCCGGCACGGCAACGGGTCTATTCTCAGTGTACCCGTGACCGTACCGGAAGACAACCTCTCATTCCAACTTCCTGCCCTCCGCGGACGTGGTGACCCGACGCCCGGTGACACCCCGGTTCCCGACTTCCAGAGCGGGACCACCCTCCCGTTCCGTGCCGAGTCTCCTGCATCTCCGAAGTTTATACGAGCCGCCGATACCAGCTGTAATGATGAGACGACTGCACCAACCGATAAGGCAGGCGGTATTCCCGAAACCTGCGATGTTTCCCCAATTGCGCCCGGGACTTCGAATAACTGTTCAGGCGATCGAACAAATCGTCGAGATTCTTCCCTTCCCCGATCTCGTCCAACACCTGAACGGTCATGAACAGACTCGGGTCCCCACTCAACTCATCGGCCGGGACACAGTAGCCCTCCGGCAGTTCCTCCACCACGCGAACATCCACCGGTTGAAAGAAACTCCCCCTCTTCCCAAAATACTGAACGTGCCACAGGGCATCTTCCAGCAGAGCTACGTCCTTCGGCGCCAGGTCGCCAACAGACAAAGCCACCCGGAGTTCTCCCCGAAAGAAACAGAACTCCCGAAAAGCGATCGACGATCCGTACGGCCCTTTGTCGGGCGCATCAGACAAACCGTCCTTCCGGCTTTCTTTCAGGATTTTTACAAACGTATTCGTCACCACGGCTTCTTCCGGAGGACGCAGGAGAATCCTCTGTGTGGCCGCCATGCGGAACAGCGCCTTCGCCGCGGTTTCTCCGCCGATCCGATAGCCGGCGTCCACCAAAGCCATGCCCACCGCATAAGGCGTGGGAACCAACAGCGTCTTCCCTCCACTCGAAGTGGCTTGGGCGGTGCGGAGGGAGAACAGCGACACCGGCCGATACAGGGCCTCCATCCAACGCGTCCCGGTCATCGCCTTCACCCCGTCACACCTCAAGCCGATCGATCAGTTCACTCATGTGTTCGGCGAATTCGCCGAGAGAACCAAAAGGAATCACCTGCACACTCCCGGGTCTGCGCTTATTAAGTACATCCGCGATCCGAGACATTTCTTCGATAAAACGACTGTTGAGCGCACTGGTGAGGGGAGCGGGCTGGGTCGTGGTGGACACCGACAGGCATCCTTCGAAACCTACGATATGAGGATTCTGGGTATTCCGATGCGCTCCAGACGGCTTTAAAAACGTGTACAACACGCTTTCCAACAACGCTTTCTGCCGTTTCAACCTTTCCTCGGGCGGCAATACGTACTCCAACGTGATGTCGTTGCGTCCGACCCGAAATAGGTCGAGGTTGACGACCGCCGCATACCGTCCGGAAGACGCCGGCCGGTGAAATATATTTTGTCCGGTATTTTCTGCCCCGGTTCTCTCACCGGATCCCTTTCCCCGTCCTTCCGGGGCGTATTTGACATGAAAATACTCATCGGTCCGCGTTGTATCGGGCTTTCCGACCAACCACCCAAACTCCACGGCAGACTTGCGCCCGATGGAACGCTTTGTCCCGCCGATTTCCCGGGTGATCAAAATTCCCTCCAGATCATCCAGCACACACCATTCCAGAGCCCGGCTGAGCACCTCCGAGTCCAGGGCTTTGGCGCCAAACGACGCCGCAAAATCATCGTCCGCTACAATGCGATTGGCGTCAAATCTTTTGCACGGTCCACACAAGGACAACTCCTGCTCCAAAGCGATGTGATACAGGTGTTCTGCCTGAATGTGCTTCATCATGTCCCCGCTCACCGCATTCACAGTATACAGCTGTTGGTCCTCACCCACGATCTGGACCAAACGGGTCTGAAGATAATTCCCTTCCGCACCCTCGTTGTTTAACGAGTGCAAGTCCAACGTCACCAAGCCAGAGATCCCGATGGAAGAACCTCTCATAGTTCCTTTTCCCCCTCATCACGTGTTTGTTCCTCTTGTCCGGCCGCGCCCTTCCCGTCTCCGGATGTCCCGGCATCAGCATCTCGCCGGCCCGTGGTATGGCCGAAAGCCACCAGCAGCATGCCGACCAACGAAGACCCATACTCATCAATCAGGCGAATCACTTCCTCCAGATCTTCAGTCGCCACCTTGTTTTGGCGAACCGACCGACCCTGCTCCGCCAACCTCGCTCGCTCGTAGTTATAACTCGCGACGAAATCACAGAGCTCTTTTACAAAATCCTCTTTGAATTCCGCCTTCCGCCGCCAAGATTGGGCAAGCCCGTAATGAATAGAAACCGGCAGTGGTGTGTTCATCGCCTTGCGGTACTGAGGAAGAATGGTCGAGTTGCGAATGGCTCGCGCCACCGCCTGAAACCCCGGGTTATCAATGACCTTTGTCAGTTTCTTTTCTTTTTCCTTGTCATTCTCGTCGTAGCTCATGAGCACCCTCCTCATGTTCTCTTCGCTGAATGCCCGCAACCCCCGCTTCCCCGAGGCCAAATCTTGCATCAACACCGCCGCGTACAACACGAAGAATTCCAGGGCATCGCGCAAGTCCCCGGTGACGAGAAAATCGCGGTATTTCAACAAAACCGCCATGTGATCGGAACGGTCTTCCCGAAAACCCCGGAGCCGATCCTGGTGTTCATTCAGAATCTCGTTCCATGCCACAGCATCCTCGCGGCTGTCCACGGGAAACCACCCGGGCAGCGAGAGAAACGACACATTCATGACCGCCGACGCCGTCCCAAGATTTTTGAAATAACTTTGGTACAATCCCCCAATCACATCCGAGGGCCGCTTGCGGAGCAGGGAAAAAACGGGACTCCCCGGGTGATCGGGGGAGACGTTTTTGGCGAACTCCGAGTGTCGGATGATCAACTGGGCGGTTTTCAGCGCCATCAAACAATCCAGACGGACATTGCCCCCCCACACCTCCTCGCGACGAAGCTCCCGGGCCAGCATCCGGATCGCTCCTGGTTCAGCCTGTTTCGGCGCCAGACCTAGAATCTTCGTATCGTCGCCGACCACAAAGGTGAACAGGACAAGGGTCATAGCGCGGAATTTCATCCATTCGGCAAACCAGTCGGTCAACACATCCGGATAACCGGCGGGACTGGTGCTATCCGGTTTCGGGCGGTGAATTCCTTTACCCGCAATGGGGTTATAGAATTGCAAGGTACTGGCCGCCTTTGCGAACGCGGTTTCATCCTCCCCCGCTTCCGAAAACCCCAGCCGAGCGGCCACAATCCGGCGGATCCGCTCCGGCTCAGCTTCGGCAATCGCCTTCAAGAGGTTGTTGTACGCATTGGATCCCATGCGCATGCTGTTGAACGTTTTCATGAGCGGAAGCAGAGAATCCGGCGGATCCGGCATCTCGTCCAGCGCGTTTTCCACGGTCCGTCTCCGACGCCCCAAAGCCTTCACCCGTTCCCGATAGGCCGCTTCTTTTCGGCGTTCGGCCTCGTAGTCGAAAAGCGACGGTGAAAGCTGTTGCACCGACCTCGGCACATCCTCGTTTTCCCTTAATTTTAAATACGGATAACCCGGTGATGGGCGCCAAGCGTTGAGTTCTTGTTCCGAAAGCGGCGGATGACTCACGACGGCAAAATGATCCCCGCGATCCTCTAACATGACTGTCCGCCGACGATCGATGCGGGGAGAGCCGTCTTCCGAAATCAACGGGAAATCTGCGACCAAATCAGCCAGACCGACGGCGCATAGAACATCAGCATAAGTATTCGTGGTCTTTGGCACGGTCCATTCTCGGCGTTCTATTGTGCCTCCCTCCTTTCATGTTCAAATACACATTCATTTTGCAACATCCGAACGAGATAGTTAATAATTAAAAAAATAAATATGGTTACTTTATATGCATTCCGTCGCCCACTCCCGGGTCGCCTTCTGATCTGCCAACCTTAATGCCCGCACCGCAAACCAATACAAAAACAACATGCCGGGCGTACAATTCGGCGAGTCTGGCCGGATGAACAGACCGGTCAGGTATTCCGCCTCATCCGCGGCGTAGTCGACAATGTCCGCCGGAAAGGGAACGCCGTGAAGACGTAACACCTGGTCCATTTCTTCCCGCGCCTTCCGGTCCCACCGCACCGGGTACCATTTTTCCGCCCGGGCCTGGTGATGACGAGCCACAACGGAGGCCAGAGCAAACAACAATCCCCTCAGGGCTTCCTCATCCATTCTTACGGCGTTCACTCGCTCCGCCAACACCGCGGCCGATCGCAAGAACCAAACCGCCCCTTGGACGGCGTGGGGGGGACGTTTGAACGAGGGGTTGCGCTGTTCAGCCATGATCGCCGGGTCTTCCACGGTTCGACCGTGCGCCAAAGGAAGACCTGTTCTATGGGCCGGATCATCCGGAAAAAATCGCTCCATCCACCCCCTCATCGCCGATTGCCATTCCGCCGATAATTTTCCCGCGTCGTGGAACACCGCCGCCCACACGCACAGATCTTCCACACTCCACGGCATCGCGCCTAAATCCGCTTCCATGACCTCGGCGAGCTTTCGGCTCCCCACAGGATGTCGGGCCGTGTGAGCACGCACTTCGGACACCACCCGATCCACATGGTCCCGGAACGTCTCAGCTTTATACAAGCTCCGAGGCACCGTGCGTTTTCCGAAATAGTGGATCGGGATCTCATTGCCTTGAACCCCGATCTCAAGGCCGACCCGGCGGTCGTACCGCGCCATGTGAGGCGGCAATGCCAGTAGCCAGGCTTGTGTGATGACCTCTTTGGTCAGCGGCCTCCTTTGCCAATCCAAACGAATGCCGGATTCCTCTTCCTTCCCCTCCCGCGGAACCCATACGTACGAGTGCTCTGAATCTGTCCCCGTCGTTTCCCCGAAGCGATCACCCAACAATCCAAACAGGGCCGTCACTGGAATGGAAAACAACTCCGGCCTCTGATCAAAGTCGATCTCTTCGGGATGATCGGTGATAGCCACCTGAATATGATGAATATTCCGAACCAGTTTTGCCAAAGCACTGCGTTCTCCGTCGGTCATCACCTCTCCAACGGACTTTGTCAGACCAAGAATCCGCTCGATCTGGGCCTGAAGAACCTCCGTCTCTTCCCGATGCACCTCTTGTAACCAGGCATTTTCATCTATGAATGAGAAAATCTCTCCCGATCGGGCTTCCAGATAAGCCCGGGTCCTCTCCAGCCATTGCAGTTCCGTTCTCGTGCGGTACGGGCCTGCCTTCGATTCTCCCCGCTCATTCACGGGCAACTCGTACACGTATACATCGCCTCGGTGGCGCGGGGGCTTGTATCGGGCACTGCGCCCTCCACGCTGAATCAGGGCGTTGGCCGGCGCCAACTCGGTATGTTCCACATCGGCACTGATATCCACTCCGGCCTCCACCACCTGGGTGCTGATTAGAATCGCATTGCTCTGCACAGCATCGGGCCCGAAATACGGCCGCAACTTTGCCTCCACCGCTGCGCGATCCTCCCGGAGAAACCGGCTGTGCAACAGAAACAATTCGGGACGCCCATACCCCCCGCTGCCCACTTTTTCCTCGCTCAATCGGGAGTCCAGCTCTTTGTACAGCTCCTGCGCCCGGGTGACAGTATTGCAGATGACCAGGCTCCGACCGCCTCGGTGCCGAGCCAACACGTCATCCGCCGTCAGCGGCCGACTCACCCAGCGCCAGCGGCGCTCCTTGTCGCGATGACTCGGCATCATCGCCAACTCTTCTTGTGACACCGCAATCCACTCACCGCCCAGGTGTCGGTGGAGCCGTTCCAAACTCTCCTTGGTCAGCGTGGCGGTCATCAGCACAAACTGGGTAACGTTCTTGAGACGGCCGGTCATTTCAATCACAGTTTTCCAGGCTCGCTCGGGGTCAAACAGGTGCACCTCGTCGAAAATGACCAAAGCGCCCAACAGAACGCCCGCGTTGATGTTGTCCAAAGCCGGCGAGAGGGAAACGGGCATCATTAAATAGGAAGAGAGAAGTTGGTCAATCGTGGTGAAGCAAATGTCTCCTTCAAAATAGACGTCTTCGCGGTGCTCCCCTGTTTGCAGCGTCACCCGCAGATCCGGAGCCACTTTCTCACACATTTCCGCAGTCGACTTCCACAACTGATAGGCCAGCGTCCGCATCGGGAGCGCATAGAGCACACGGTCGGCGAAACGCTTCCCCTGCCGATGGGCGGCCACGAAGGGCAACAACACGGCCCACGTCTTCCCCGCCCCGGTAGGCGCATGCACCACCGCGTGTTTGCCGGCTCGCAACACCTGGCACACTTTTTTCTGATAAGGATACAGCGCCGCCTGTTCCCCGACCCATTCACGCAGAAGGTCCTCTTCCAACATCTATTTTCACCCCTGTGTGGACGATCCGTCCCAGCATCCTGTTAGCGATCCATCACGGATAGAACCGCTCACTTCTACACGAAGATTAACACAAACATACTGACAACATACATGACAGCAAACAGATGTTAGTGCTTAAAAAAACGCGACCCACCATCGCGGGTGCCGGGAATGTATCCGGAAATTCCCCATCCATTGACTATCTCTAGAGTGTATGGTCCCGGAGACGGTCAAACCGACCCAAAAGCGGCCAACAGATCAGCAGTCTTACGTCCCCACCCCAACCACGGGTCTTGGTCGATGGAACGCCTGGACCGGCGGCGAAGGCGAGTATGCAGGTGATGTTTCAATCCCCAACCACGGGTCTCCGTTGGTGGAACGAGGTGCGCGAGCCAGCTCCAGGCCCTGTCGCGGGGTTTCAATCCCCAACCACGGGTCTTCGTTGGTGGAACGACAACGGCGGCTGGAGCAGTTGGATGCCCATCGGTTTCAATCCCCAACCACGGGTCTTCGTTGGTGGAACATCTTTGTCCCCTAAAGAGAATCAAAAACGCCTCACGTTTCAATCCCCAACCACGGGTCTTGGTCGATGCAACGGAACAACAATGGGGACACCGCGGTGCTGTACGATGGCCAGTTTCAATCCCCAACCACGGGTCTTGGTCGATGCAACGCGCACTGTCCGGCCTGGCATCGCAAGCCTATCAAGTTTCAATCCCCAACCACGGGTCTTGGTCGATGCAACTAAATATCTCCGGCTCTGCTTCAGAGGCCGAATTACGTTTCAATCCCCAACCACGGGTCTTGGTCGATGCAACATCGGGATGACGCGCAATCGGTAGTCTGGAGGCGGCGTTTCAATCCCCAACCACGGGTCTTGGTCGATGCAACACGGAGACCCGCTGGGCCGCCAACGCCGGACGGCTGGTTTCAATCCCCAACCACGGGTCTTGGTCGATGCAACAAAAGGCGGGCCGAAACATGAGGGACAGTCCATCGAGTTTCAATCCCCAACCACGGGTCTTGGTCGATGCAACGAGAGCATGAGCCACACACCGGGCCCATGGAAAGTGTGTTTCAATCCCCAACCACGGGTCTTGGTCGATGCAACCGTTGTCGAAAGCGCGGAAAAATCGGCGTGGTTGCACGCTTTGCGGGTCGAGCGGATGTGCCGGATTTTCGAGGATCGACAGTCTGCTCAAAAACCCCGCCGATCCTCGAAACCGGTCGACACCGAGTGGTGGTGGACGCCGCAGGATTCGCGAATGTCAAGGTTCTGGCGTCAGGATACCACAGATCTGCGGACCTGCCAACGTCCTTTCGGGTCGCCGCATCTCAATGTTTCGCCACCCCGCCGGAAAGTCATCAGAAAGGTCGCAGCAAACAACCGGCCGGAAAGTGATCAAGTCCCTGAACCTGCGCGGCCTCAACTGAACACCAACTGGTAACGAGTTGGACCTCAGGCCGTCTCGGCAGGAGAATCCACTGACGAAGGGGCCTTGTCCTTTTTCTTCGCTCCCGCTTTCCCGTCGCGACCCTCGCGCCTGAGGTCGGTAGCTGAGACTTCGGAAGACTCTATCTCGTCGACAGTTTTTGGTTTATTGACGGTGGATTGCGAAACCACGGCGGCGTCCGGCGGATGCAAACAGCCGCTCTGTGTCGCAGCGCCGTGACAGACGTTAATAAATCCGCACGAAACCGGACATTCTTGGGGTTGTCCAGGATCCCGCCGGTACATCAAGTTATACATCCGCTCATCGCGTGCTTCGACAAACATCTGCCGCAGAGCATCGTCGATCAAATAGAATTCTCTTTCAATCCCAATCCTCTGGTCGTCCATCGAAACATAGACGACACATCCCAGATTCACCGGCACCTCCAAGGCCGCTTCCATGGCCAGTGCATAACCCGCCCCTGCCAACTTGTCCTCTGGCCGCGGCACCCCGAACTTAACGTTCACCACCATGGGTTCCGCCCAGGTACCCACATCCACCCTTAAATGTCGACTCAACCCGAGGTACGAACCGTCGATCCGCTGCCCGGTCACGACAGGGAGTGCCCTTGCCACCATGGCATCTGCGGACAGGTGCGGATGGCAAGAAACCGTCTCCGGCAATCGGACAAATATGCGCTCCGCTTCAAAATCCCACAGACGTCGACCGGTTGTTGCGGCTTTGTCCCGCACGCCGATGGGCAACCGGCGGACCCATGACTCCCACTCGTCGCCGGCGGCCGTCATTTCGGCCATGATCCGTCCCCAGTCGGTGTCATACGTGTACACGCCGCGTTTCGCGCGATACACCACCTGGTGAACCACCTCATGATAAAAACCGGCCAACACCGCCTGCTCCGAAACTTCCGGTTCGACCTGCAGAATGCGGCGAACATATACATCCCTCCCGGTTGGGCACCCCTTTCCGGCAGCCTCCCCCATCCGGAGTCGCCACACCCGGTCCGCCCCCTCAAACGGAGGCTCAAGAGGCGGGCGGTACCAATTCCACCCACGCAAATCCTCCACGACATCGGCCGCTCTCGATTCTGGAAGCCAATGGTACAGCAACTTCTTTCGGTCATCCTCGGTGAGAAAATACACGCCTTCCATCCTCCTCAAGAGAGATCGTTACAATAGCCCCGAAATTCGCAATGAACACACCGTTTTCGACTCCATGGCGGCAAGAACATCTCTGCAGCCACAATTTGATGCAGACGCGACAAGATGCGGCCGACATACTGTCGCGCCCCTGCGGTGAACGTGACCACCTGAATCCGTTTGGTATCCGCATTGTATAACCAGCCTTCACGTACCGGCGCCCCATAACTTTCTTCCACCAATAACCCGTACGCAACCAACTGATACGCCGCGTTCTTACCAAACGTTTGCCGATCAGACACTTTGATCTCCACGGGAATCCACTCTCGAACATCACGCCCGGCCTTAACACCCGTCGACGGCCGGCTCGCATTTTCCCCGGGTATGGTGGAACCGTGGTGAAGTTCAATCAACAAATCCAGTTTTCCCGTAAGCCTCAGCCGTTCGCTCTGAAGATACACCTCAAAATGTTTCCGACCGTTGCCACCCCCAAACTTCCGAAAGCCCCTTCGCCGCTCCAAAAGCTCTTCTTGAACGTGCCGTTGCTTGCCGACCTGCATCGAATACGACAGGTGGAACGGCACCCTCATCACATGGCGAAAATACGGAATTCGGGGGCAGTAGGCATACTGTTTGATGTCACCAACGGTGAACCAGGCGTCACATGTCCTCATCGCGATACCCCCATCCCCGGGAGAGGCGTACATCCGGTCGGCCCACCTGTCCGACGACGATTTCCTGAACGAGACGCACATCCCGATCACAAAGAGAATACACCTCGATTTTGCCGTCCTTGTCTCCAAGAGTCCAACGCAGGCGCAGGACCAGTTCACTTCGCCGCGTCGACGACAGCACACCCCGAAAAGCGCTGTACTGGGTTCGCACAAGTCCATAATCTTTGCACACTTCACTGATGCGATGACGGATCCGGTCGTCCTCCACATCATAAATCACCAGCACATGCATTCCACTTCCCCCTCTGCGATGTGGCTCACTCCGACTGCCGATCACCAGCTCCAGACAAACGGTTCGTAGGGCCGTTCCCCTCGGACGAAGGTTGCCACATGGCGGGCCTGCTCCTGCATAATTGTGCCCAGCGAAAATTTCTTGCCCGCATACCGATCCTTGCTCGCCAATCTTTCCATGATCTCACCCGCCAAACGACGCCGGTCCTCCAACGTAAACGTCCCGTCCTCCTGCACATCCGGTCGATAACCTTTATTCACCATGCTGAATACCGTCCGATCGACAACGGGAACGCGGAATTCTTCCATAAAATCGAGCACCAATGACGGTCGCCCCGACCGATCGGCATGCAAATATCCCGCATGAAGATCCAGCCCCGCCAGCAACAGACAACGAGCCGCATGGGATTGCAGAATGCCGTACCCGTAGTTCAAAAGCCGGTTTAGAGGGTCTTCTGCTTCTTGGTGCCGGCGTCCCGGGAACATCAAATCCTCCGGAAGCACCTCTTTGACCCCGTCCCAATACACTTTGGCCCCGGACGCTTCCACGGCCATGATGGCACTGCGGACCTCGTCAATGTTCTCTCCAGGAACTTCAACGACCCGGGCGGCATAGTCATCCACTTCTGCCGCCCGGGCTCGCAGTCTTTCATAGAGAGATTGCTCACGTTGCCGGTGTTTGGCCCAGTATTTCAGTAAGTTCGCTTGTTGGCGTAATTTCCCATATACGAAGGCGCGACTCAGACTGACCGCCCGATCGTCCCGGTACGCCTCCAACTGGGCCCTTCGGGTTTGGACCGCACCCTGCAGTTGCGGACTCATGATTTTAGCGTACGGCACTCCCCGCCCATCGATAAAATCAATCGGAGCCCCGCGCTCCATACATGCCCGAATCGCATCGGCAGACAAGGTCACCCCTTGCCCCACGACCAACACTGCCTCTACGTCGAATAGAGGGATTTCCCGGGTCGACGCTTTGCCACTGCGGATCACCAATCGCTCACTGGTCTTTCCGATGAACGCCCCAAAATCCTCAACAATGACGTGCATGATGGGCCCTCCCCCCTTCGCAAACTGCAACAACGACAGCAGTCCCCCATGCGTTATATCCAGAATCTGAATCTTTTATACCAAACAACCGCTGACATATATCTGTCAGCAAATCTCCGTTCGATTCCAAAAAAGAAAAAAGACAGATTCGCCGCTCACCACAACCAATCCTAGATCAACATCGCTTGTTTGACCTGAATGGTCTTGAAGAAGGACTTAGACACTACGCCGTCGAAATTTTAAAATGGGCTGGGATGTAGACCAAGGAGAAAGGGGACCGACGATGGCCGTCAAATTCCTATCGTTTCTTGGAACGGGTGACTATAAAGAGTGTCGCTACGAACTGGGTACCCGCCGCTCTTCCCTGACACGGTTTGTCCAACACGCCATCCTCGAACTGTTGGAGGAAACCCGGCCAACCGAAGCGTACATCTTCTTGACTCCGGAAGCTGAAGAGTTCAACTGGATCGCGACTCCAAAGCGTGGCTATCCAGGTCTTTCCTTCGCACTCTCTGATCTTCGACGCACAAAGCCCCTGGAAATTCACACGGTTCCCATCCCGTCCCAACAGGACGATGATGCCATTTGGACGTCGTTTCACGCTGTGCTCTCCGTCTTACAACCTGGTGACCGAGTCGTCTTCGACATCACTCATTCGATGCGTTATCAGCCGATGCTCGCCCTGCTTGTTCTTCACTTTGCCCGGGTACTGCGAGAGGTGCAATTGGGAGGCGTCTATTACGGTTATATCGAAAAATTGGGGCCTTCGAAACAAATTGATGATATACCCGTGGAAAAGCGCATTGCTCCGGTGGTCGATGTGACGGCACTGGCCGATCTTCAAGAATGGATCACCCGGACCTACGCTTTTGTAGCCGCCGGGCGGGCCGAGCCCCTGCGGCAATGGGTCAAAGAGGCCCGGACCCGGGCTCCTTCCTCTTGGCAATGGGCCGAAGAACTCACCGACTCCTGGAGCTCCGTAACCGCGGCGTTGTACACGAACCGGGCACTTACCATTCCCGACACGGCCAGGCGAGCAGCAAAACACTTGGCTGAAGCCCCCAAAGAAATGCCGCCCGCCATGGGTCCGCTGCGGGCCTTGTTCGAGCACGCGAATCGAAGCATCGCTCCCTTGGGCAGCCAAGATCCGGTGGAATCGGGATTGGCGGCGATTCTTTGGTGTATAGACCATGGATTGATCCAGCAGGCCTATACCCAAACCCGGGAACTGATCATCACCGCCGTTGGACTGGCATTTGGCTTGCCGGTGCAGGGTAAAGAAGAACGGGATCGCATCGAAGAATTGGTCACCGTCGCGCAAAAGTTCGCAGCGAACCCCCGCAATCGAAAACCGCTGGAGAACATGACGTATCCCCGAGACCGGGATTTGGTATTTACGTTGTCACGCCACACGGGTCTCCTCAATGATTTCGATGAAGTGCGCAAATTGCGCAACGACCTCAGCCACTGCGGCGATACCCATTCTCCGGCGTATTTTGAGACGTGGCTCCGGGAGCACATGCCGGTCGTCAAGGAGCATTTGTTGCGATTTTGGAACACCAGGCAATCGCGGAGATAGGCACGAGTCGTTAACGGATGCGGCGAACGAGATCCTTTTTCCTCCGCTCCCACACAGATTAGTAGGAGCGTACCAGTCTATCTGGTGGGGGTCAATTTTCACTGACGATCTGGGGTCCATTTTCAGTGTATATCAACACTCAGCGCACATAGGCATAGATCCATCCGGAAAGTTTCCATTCCTCATAGGCACGCTACGAACCGTGGACGGGTACATCATCTCGCCGGTCCCTCGATGGTTTCCATTCCTCATAGGCACGCTACGAACGTCCTGAATTTTCTCGCCAAACCGTTTCATGAGCATGTCGTTTCCATTCCTCATAGGCACGCTACGAACTATTGGTGCGATTGTGTGACGTCGCCAGAGAGGCTTCGTGTTTCCATTCCTCATAGGCACGCTACGAACTCGTTCCGAGCAGTGATTCATGGCCCATGCAAGTTCAGAGTTTCCATTCCTCATAGGCACGCTACGAACCGAAAAATGGAAAAAGGTAGGTGGATGACATGAAATGGGTTTCCATTCCTCATAGGCACGCTACGAACGGTCTATCGGTTGGCGAAAAAGATTCAAAAATTGAAGTTTCCATTCCTCATAGGCACGCTACGAACTGTGGTGGTGGGCGTTAGATTTCGCGCAAGACGGAGATTGTTTCCATTCCTCATAGGCACGCTACGAACGGCAAAGGCCGAGCTCTCAACGGCGACCGGGCTAATCGAGTTTCCATTCCTCA
The DNA here is from genome assembly GCF_002804065.1 of Kyrpidia spormannii. NCBI lineage: Bacteria > Bacillati > Bacillota > Bacilli > Caryophanales > Alicyclobacillaceae > Kyrpidia > Kyrpidia spormannii. Next base: position 2,707,888 of record NZ_CP024955.1, read on the forward strand.
TAGGCACGCTACGAACCCGGTCGTACTCCAGGCCGGGATGATCCCGAACAGCCTGTTTCCATTCCTCATAGGCACGCTACGAACCGGGGGCTTGCGTTTTCGACGTTGGCTTTCCCGGCTATGTTTCCATTCCTCATAGGAACGCTACGAACTTCCAGTTTCGGCTGATGTCCACATGTCCGCAGAAGGGAGTTTCCATTCCTCATAGGCACGCTACGAACCCGGAGTTGGCGATATTCGCGGATACCGGGTGGGAACCGTTTCCATTCCTCATAGGCACGCTACGAACTGACCAATAGGAAGACTGTTCCGCCTGATGAGAAACTCCGTTTCCATTCCTCATAGGCACGCTACGAACTAGCTCACGGAGAGTCTTCGCCTTGTAAGTGGGATGTCGGTTTCCATTCCTCATAGGCACGCTACGAACGCGACTCGGTTTCGGGGATTTCCGGACGGCGGGTGGCGGGGTTTCCATTCCTCATAGGCACGCTACGAACGCCTGACGGCCTCTTTCATCGCCTCGACAACCCACTGGTTTCCATTCCTCATAGGCACGCTACGAACCCGAGGCGTTTCGCGATTTGTCCGCGTGTCATACCGTGGGTTTCCATTCCTCATAGGCACGCTACGAACGCGACGCAATCTTGCCAACGGGAGGCCAGCCGATCTCGTTGTTTCCATTCCTCATAGGCACGCTACGAACCAGACCCAAACGATGATGCAGGGGCTGTCGCAAATGTTTGTTTCCATTCCTCATAGGCACGCTACGAACCGCCCTTTTCATTGTCGACGCCGTGATCAATTACCGCGTTTCCATTCCTCATAGGCACGCTACGAACCATATTGTCCACTACGATATGAAGCGTAGTGGACAATAGGTTTCCATTCCTCATAGGCACGCTACGAACCCTTCCACGCCCCTGACGATCTGGGAGAGGGCGATGAGTTTCCATTCCTCATAGGCACGCTACGAACCCGATGGATGCGCCGATCTGCCGGTACGTCATGGTGCGGGTTTCCATTCCTCATAGGCACGCTACGAACGGCCTGGGCGGATCCACGGCATCGGCGACATTTCGCCCGAGTTTCCATTCCTCATAGGCACGCTACGAACCCTCATCCCTCCCTATTAGCTCGCAACGATCGGATCGAGGTTTCCATTCCTCATAGGCACGCTACGAACTGTCAATCGTCCGTCATCTTTCCGGGCCCTACCTTCGGGTGTTTCCATTCCTCATAGGCACGCTACGAACGCGGGGATAATGCGCTTTACGAGGGAGGCACTCCTGGTTTCCTGAGGTGGACCCCATTATCAAGACATTTTTTTGGCCCTTTTTAAAGTGTGTCGGGATTCCTGAATTTGGATATGGACGCCGGGCCTGTTTTCCATTTCTGGATCATCCCTCGATCATTCTGGTGGAGGGGCACCCCCTAGTCTTTCGTGCCCACTCCTGCAGGAGGCCCCCCTCGGTGGAGGGGCCCCCTCTAGAGCCCGTGCACAGAGGCCGGCGTCACGTATCCCAGGGACTGGTGCGGACGCCTGTGGTTGTAGAACTCCAGGTATCTGGCGATCCCTTCCCGAGCCTGTTTCGGCGTTTGGTAGTCGTGAAGATACACCTCTTCCTGCTTGAGACTCCGCCACAGGCGCTCGGTGAAGATATTGTCGAGGGCTCGACCCCGACCGTCCATGCTGATCTGAATCCCATGATTTAGCAGCACGTCCGTGTACTTCGGGCTGGTAAAGTGACTTCCCTGGTCGCTATTCATGATCTCTGGCGTCCACTGCTCAAGGGCCTGATCCAAGGCCTTCAGAACGAAGTCCATGTGCAAGGTTTGATCCAGCTCATAGCTGACCACATAACGGGAGTACCAGTCCAGGATCGCCACCAGATACATCCAGCCATGCGCCATGCGGATATACGTGATGTCGATGCCCCAGACCTGATTCGGACGCTCGATCTTCAGGCCGCGCAACAGGTAGGGATACACCCGGTGTGCCTGGGCGCGCCGGCTCAAATTGGGACCCGGAGTGATGCCGGCAATCCCCATCTCCCGCATATGACGCTGGACGGCCTTTCGATTGACGGTCCAATGTTCGCTGCGTAAAATGGCTGTGATGCGTCGGGAACCGTAGAACGGATGCTCCGTGTAGATTTGGTCAATCCGGTGTTTGAGCCTCACCTCCTCCTCGGATGGTCCGACCGGCTTGTAGTACAGGCTGGAACGGTTCAAGCCCAGAAGCTTGGCCTGAACGGAGAGCGGGAGTTCACGTTCTTGGAAGTCGATGAGAGCCAGCCTGTCCTCTCGACTGAGCGAGGCGAGATTTTTTTTCCAACCAAGACAATTGTGTGCTCAGGCGACCGACCTCCGCATACAATTCTTGGATCTTGTCTTCATATTCTGAACGAATTTTGGCCAGCTGTTTATTCTCAGGTTCAAACGCTCGTGGCCAGTTTTCCAAGGCGAGATCCCGCCACTGGCGGAGTTGATTGACGTGAACACCGTACTCGGATGCCAACTGAGATAACGTCTTTTCCTCTTTGAGAATTTCCAGGACAACTTTGGTTTTGAAGTCAGTATCATACTTTTTTCTCGGCATGGGCCTACTTTAAAATCTCCCTTCTTGTTGTCCAGTTTCTTGGGTCCATTATATCCATTCCTCATAGGCACGCTACGAACCATCAACATCCTCTCGCAGGACACGATATTCGTACCACGGTTTCCATTCCTCATAGGCACGCTACGAACATATACACTTTTATGTTGTTTTTTAAGCTCATGACAGGTTTCCATTCCTCATAGGCACGCTACGAACCCGGCGCTGATGAGGCAGGCCGAAAACGAGGAGGAGGTTTCCATTCCTCATAGGCACGCTACGAACGGAGAATTTTTTCCCTCTCTTCGGATCAAAGCTATACGTTTCCATTCCTCATAGGCACGCTACGAACACGGGGGACTGCGGGCGATGGTGGAAAGTGTGGCCGGGGTTTCCATTCCTCATAGGCACGCTACGAACGCATGAGGCGGAAGTATCCATACCTCGATGTTGCGCGTTGTTTCCATTCCTCATAGGCACGCTACGAACCGGGCCGCGTTTGTGGCGCGTCCACGGGTCACCAGAGTTTCCATTCCTCATAGGCACGCTACGAACCCAAAGCGAACCGGCTCCGGCGGCGGTGAGTGCGGCTCCGGTTTCCATTCCTCATAGGCACGCTACGAACCGTAGCTGTTCCAGCCGTTGTATTTCTCACTCATGTTAGTTTCCATTCCTCATAGGCACGCTACGAACGCGCAAACCGCTATCCGTAGCCCAACTCGAAAAGGTACTCGGGTTTCCATTCCTCATAGGCACGCTACGAACATACAACATAAGCAATCGTTCTGTTTTCGTCAGATGTTGCGTTTCCATTCCTCATAGGCACGCTACGAACGACGTAGAACTGTCTGATCGTTTCCGGTTTCCGGTTCTCCCATGTTTCCATTCCTCATAGGCACGCTACGAACAACACAAATTAATAAAGTATTTTAACAATATGATGCAAGGTTTCCATTCCTCATAGGCACGCTACGAACAGGACAACATGTGCACGTTGGCCGAGCCGCCGAGAGTGTTTCCATTCCTCATAGGCACGCTACGAACCCACAACGGCCGGAGAGAGCATCGCGGCGGGTGCGGTCGGGTTTCCATTCCTCATAGGCACGCTACGAACCGGTGGACACGACACAGACCCAGGTGCAGGCTCAACCGACTTAGTTTCCATTCCTCATAGGCACGCTACGAACAAAATTCCTCTTTTGGCACATATCGGATCCTATCGGTTTCCATTCCTCATAGGCACGCTACGAACTCATAGTTCCATGCGGGATACAGTGGATCGATCAGAAGTTTCCATTCCTCATAGGCACGCTACGAACCCGCCGTGCCTTTTCGGGGTCCCGGCAACGGTATGAAGTTTCCATTCCTCATAGGCACGCTACGAACGGCGGGCTTCCGTCCGCCGACTTCCCGTAGTATTCGGAGTTTCCATTCCTCATAGGCACGCTACGAACTACGGGCCGTGCTACTACGGGTTGCATTCGGGTGAAGTTTCCATTCCTCATAGGCACGCTACGAACTTCGGATGCTCTTTATTGCCGTGCGTGGTGGGCGGAGTTTCCATTCCTCATAGGCACGCTACGAACATTCGGATTTCGATCAGTTTCCCGTAAAGTGCATTCATGTTTCCATTCCTCATAGGCACGCTACGAACGTTTTCGACACAGAGCCCAGGAGTTCCGCTGTCGCCAAAGTTTCCATTCCTCATAGGCACGCTACGAACTAGCTCACGGAGAGTCTTCGCCTTGTAAGTGGGATGTCGGTTTCCATTCCTCATAGGCACGCTACGAACTCGGAATTGATCTGCTCTGGGTGAAAGAAGGATGGGAGGTTTCCATTCCTCATAGGCACGCTACGAACCATGCTGGCCAGTTTCGTTAGCAAAACGTTCATACCGTGTTTCCATTCCTCATAGGCACGCTACGAACGGATAATAAAATCTCGTTTGAAAGGAGGACTATCGGAAGGGTTTCCATTCCTCATAGGCACGCTACGAACCCATTTTCTTTGTACTCAATGCCAAATGGATGTCTGTGTTTCCATTCCTCATAGGCACGCTACGAACAATGGTTCATCATTTTCCTGCTCTTTTTCGGGGCCGGTTTCCATTCCTCATAGGCACGCTACGAACACGCGACTACTATCATCATTCTGGTATTGCTGATCTGTTTCCATTCCTCATAGGCACGCTACGAACCGGGTTTGTGAATACTGGAAATACCTACCTGAAGGTACTGTTTCCATTCCTCATAGGCACGCTACGAACTTCGTGCTGGAAACCAATTGCGCCGTGAGGGGATGGTGTTTCCATTCCTCATAGGCACGCTACGAACTCTACACCACTCTAGAGGAGGCGGAGGCGGACATCCCGAGGTTTCCATTCCTCATAGGCACGCTACGAACTCCTCCAGCACTTATGCTGAAGAAGATTGCGATTGTATTGTTTCCATTCCTCATAGGCACGCTACGAACCATCCGGCACCGTCGCTAGGGTGTCGGAAGAGAAAAAGGTTTCCATTCCTCATAGGCACGCTACGAACTTCGTGATATAGGTTTTCGATTGCCCTCGTGCCAGCCGGGGTTTCCATTCCTCATAGGCACGCTACGAACCCGCCAGACACTTCGACAATCCATTTTCCGTTTACCTGGGTTTCCATTCCTCATAGGCACGCTACGAACCATTCCTCGGGATCTGCGGCGGACGGTGAAACGGTCTGTTTCCATTCCTCATAGGCACGCTACGAACCCGGAATCCAAGGCATGACCACTCACCCACTCCCCGAGTTTCCATTCCTCATAGGCACGCTACGAACTCAGTGAGAGAGTGCCGGAAAAGAAGAGCGAGCCCACACGTTTCCATTCCTCATAGGCACGCTACGAACTTGAGTCCGGCCATGTACCCCCGCCCATCCATCATTTGGGCGTTGTCCCAGGTTTCGTGGAAATTTGAAGGTGGCGGTCTCCTGAACCCGTTTGGTATAACGGGATTGGGCACAACAAGAAAGGAGAACGCCACCTATGAAATCAAGGGTACATCAAATTGTGAGAAATGACCAGAGCCTGTTTTCGACACTAGATCCTTTTCAGCAGTTCACCCTCCAACTGTCGCTACTGGACGTGATGGAGAGCGCGAAAGAGGGACTCATGGCCTTGGCGGTTCAAACCGGGCTTCGAGTGATTCAACTCATGATGCGAGAGGAAGTCGAAGCTTTGGTGGGCCCCAAAGGGAAACACAATCCAAAGCGCAAGGCTGTGCGACACGGAAAGGAAAAGGGCTCCGTGATGCTTGGGGGCCGGAAGGTGGCTGTGGAAAAAGTTCGGGTACGCAGCGTCGACGGTCATGAAATCCCGCTGGAGACCTACCAGGCTTTTCAGGATCCAACGCTGCTGACCCAGGCCGCGTTGGAGCGGATGATTCATGGCTTGTCGACCCGAAACTATGCGTTTGGTCTTGAGCCGGTCGGAAACGAGGTGGAAACCTCCGGCACGAGCAAGAGCGCCGTTAGCCGGCGTTTCATTGCCGCCACGAAGAAGCTGCTCGAAAAACTCATGCAGCGGCGCCTGGACGACCGCCGGTACGTGGCGCTAGTTATTGACGGGATCGTCATGGCGGACCACACCGTAGTGGCGGCATTAGGGATTGACGTAGGGGGACAGAAGCAGATCCTGGGCATCTGGGAGGGAGCGACAGAGAATGCGACAGTGTGTAAAGGACTGCTGACCGATCTTGTGGACCGGGGACTGAAAACCGATGATGGGATCCTGGTCGTCATCGACGGGAGTAAGGCTTTGCGTGCCGCAGTACGGGACGTGTTTGGAGAGACGGCATTGGTTCAGCGGTGTCAGGTGCACAAGGAGCGCAATGTCCTGGAGCATCTGCCGGAGAAACAGCGAGATTGGGTCAAGAGGCAATTGCGGGAGGCCTGGCGCCAGGAAACCGAAAAAGAGGCACTGGCGGCCCTGCGGCGCTTGGCGGCACAACTTGAGAAGTCGCATCCAGGAGCAGCAGCCAGTTTGCGCGAGGGGATGGAAGAGACCGTGACCGTGATCCGGCTGGGAGTTCCGGAACTGCTTCGGGGAACTCTGCGCTCGACGAATGCGATCGAATCAGCCAATGAGAAGGTGCGGATGGTGAGTCGGAACGTCAAGCGCTGGCAGAATGGGGAACAGGTGCTGCGCTGGGCGGCTGCAGGATTTTTGGAGGCGGAGAAAAAGTTCAGGACCGTCAAGGGATTTCGCCAAATCCCTCTGCTTCTTGATGCATTACACAAATGTGTACATCCGCAACCACAGCAGGAAAACAAATCCATCACCGCGTAAATTGAAGAAAAAGGCCGTCACGAAAATCCACGACGACCGGGACAACCTCATCATTTGTTTCCATTCCTCATAGGCACGCTACGAACATGTCGTCGAGCAAATCTTCGGCACGTTCGTCGTGGTTTCCATTCCTCATAGGCACGCTACGAACGAACCTCGGAAGTTGAGTGTACCGACATGCGATAGTGAGCGTTTCCATTCCTCATAGGCACGCTACGAACTTGTTTTGCCGATTTTCCACCTCCCGACGAACCTGGCTGTTTCCATTCCTCATAGGCACGCTACGAACCACCACGCAAGATGTAATCTCCGAGGAAAACTGCGGGTCTCGTTTCCATTCCTCATAGGCACGCTACGAACGCCGGCGTTCCAGTCATCCTGATCCCGGGGTCCTGAGTTTCCATTCCTCATAGGCACGCTACGAACCCGCTTGTCCTCGTCGTACACGGCGCCGTTGCACAGGGGGCTAGCGTAAAGGGGAGGCGATCAGAGTCACCCACCAAAATATGGATTGGCACAATTCTTGCATGTGTCCACCCATCCCCACAGCTTCCACCTTCTCCCATCTCACCCCATCCCACCACCTTCCACCCATTTCCATGCCACCCCATCCATGCCCTCCCATCTCACCCTATCCAAAAAATAGCCATATAATTTTCACACAATTAACCCCATAGGCCCATAGTCCTATCCCCCTATATTCACAATTGTATCAGCATCCCACACAATTCCATCCCTCTCCGTTTTCGCAATTGTAGCCACATCTCACACAATTCCCCTTCCTATCCCGCCCATATGTCGGCAACATGTCTCCAATATTCCCGCATCATGTTGTCCGTCTCTCATGGACTACAATTATACGTTCGCCACCCCGGGAACCGCCGCCCAAGGGGACTACCGCCGCCCCCGGCTCGCCCCCGGGGACAACCGACCGGACACCCCCCGCCCCGGGAATCCCCGTCGAATCCTCCGCCACCCCAACCTATTTCCATAATCCGTAAACCCTTCCATTTCTACCGGCCCATCTGAGGCATGAAAAAAGGGCGGGGAATATCCTCATACCCCCGCCACCGAATCGCCCCCGTCTCCGCCCGCCCCTAGCGGTCCCCCGGGGACAACCCGCCGGACATGATCCTGTCGCCCGTTTCCCCCGCCCGACCAATGGAGACCGCCCCGGGAATACCAGTCCGGTCCCCTACAGCCCAGCGATCCAGGGCGGTCCCAACAATCTCCTACGGTCCAGGGCAATCCCATGTCCCCCAGGGCAACCCGGCATGATTCTGCCACCGTCCGCCCACTCCCGGGCAATCCCACGGCATATCAATCCGCCCGCCACCGCCCCGCCCACTCCCGCCCCGTGAACCGCCGCCCAGGGCCGTCCCTGTCGCATTCGTCTCCGCCGATCTCGAGTTTTCCCGCCCCGGATAGCGGCAACATAGCGACACCCCGCCAGCATGATACCGGCAAAATAGCGGCATTCCCGTCCACTCCGCCCCGGGACACCCCAGGCCACCCCACGGCAACCCACGGCAGACCACGCCGGGAACCGCCGCCCCGGCTTACTTTCGTGCGGTGAAGTGGGAAAGGAAGAGGGCAAAAGAAAAAAATCCAGCCGGTGCCGGGGGAGGTAAGGGGATTAAACCCACTAAAACTATCGTTTAGACCTGGACTAGATTCTAGAGCCCTTTTTGGGGTAATATGTTTATGGAGTTACGGAAATCAACCAAGATTGACATCTTAAACTTGCCGATATTTACAGGTCTCACATTCCCAATGAGGAGGTAAGACATTTGGAGAAGTACGATATTTTATTTCTCGTTCCTCGTGAACAGGCTGAAGGAATTTATAAGGATAAACCAGATTCTATCGACGTACTTGTATGGAAATCACAAAACTGGATAGACTATACTATATTCGGATTGAACATTTTACAGCATCTTGAGTGGCTGTATCAGACATATTTGTCACTTAGAAAGGTGAAGTATACGGGAAAAGAGATTAAAATAATTCGATATGATGATCGAACTGAACTAAACTTAAATAATTATAGTTTAGATGAAATAACCCCTGAACTAATTACAAGTTTATTTAATCAACTAGGCAACGATACCAGTAAGAATCAATCGCCGTAATAGAAAATCTTATTCCAAGATCTGTGACCGGCAGGATGTTTACTGGAAACATTGCCAGCGTTTATTTACTTCCGACGATTTTTCTTGGCCTCTACGGGGCGTGAAGAAAATGAGAATTGGTTATTTCTTGTACATACTTTCAATGATCAAATGGTCCATAGGATCATTTTCTTTTTTCCATCTATGCAAGTATTCTATCACCTCGTCAGGAGTATCAAAGTACATCACTAAATTGGGGTCAGTTTCTTTATTATTCCATAAAGCATAATCTCCCTCTGGTAAGATTGTAATATACCATGTTTTGGAGTCATCATGGGCGATTTCAAAAGAATTTTGTTCCAAACTTTCAACCCCTAAGAAACCTAACGCCTTTGCCAAACGTCCTTTGCTCATTTTTCGTTTCCTCCCCAAAATGATTGGTGTTTCAAACATTAGATATAGAGCAAGAGCAAACAGGATGATGTATATGACATCAGCGGTGTGCGACCAAAGGATAAAATCATCCATTTACTGCCCATTCCCTCTCTTCTCTGTTAACTAAATTCTCGATGTCCGTACCACATAAGATAGATACGACAATTAAACCGACAATCCTCTCTGGCTGATAATTATGTTGTCACATCCAAGGCACCCGGACGGGGATTAACCGCCCGCCCGGTGCCGCCGGTATTTCGTCCGAAAATACTCCTGGCACTTCGAACAGTATTTCGGGCTTGTCTTGTTGTGGTGCATCGTAGTCGGATAATCCATCGGCCCGCCGCACTGGATACACCGCCCTGCCTTCTCCCGCTCTTTCCGGTACCGCCGCTGTTTCTCCCGGTCCCGGCACCGGTAGGAACAGTACATTTGTTTCGGGTTGTTTGGGATAAATTCGCGGTCGCAGTCGCTTGCCGCACATATGCGGGCGGTACCCGGCTTGCTTTCATTTTTGGCATCCTTCTGTTCATACTCCCGGATCGGAACGGGCAAAAACTCCAAACCGTCCGGGCGTTTTATGCGTACTGTCGTCGGTACGGCAGGCGGTGCGGCGGGCGATTTCAAGACCTCCGCCAATGGTTCGACAATACGTTCAAACCGTCCCCGGACCTCTTTCGTCGCCACCCGGTCATGCCACTGCCGGGCAAAATCCGGGTTTAAGACGCATGTTCCGTCCGATTTGTAGATGAAGGATTCCACGCGGGCGTATAATCCCGGTTCACCCGGTTTCATGAATGCGGAAAACACCGCCCGGTCAATGATCGGGCGAACCGGTTCCACCACATCATAGACCAGTGACGGGCGGGTGGCGTGGTACGCATGAAGCAGGGGAATGTCCGGGTCTATCCGGTATTCGACGATCACCCGCCGGGCGAGACCGGCGAGAATCGTATAGGCATAGTTCAGCGTGGCGTGAAACGGTGACACCGCTCGCCGTGGTGTCCCCGTCTTCGGGGACGAGCGGGGGCCGACGGTCTGCCAGTCACGGGACGGAACCCGAGACGGGCGGTCAAACCGAATCGGGATACCAGCGACACAACCCCAGTAGACCGCCGCCGCCCGGGCTTCCACCAACCGCAGGGCGTCCAAGCTGTCCGGTTCCGCTTCGACGGGGACCGCCGGACATTCCTCAATGATACCGGCCTGTGCAAGCCACTGGAGTACCCTCCATTCGCCCGCAATTTTGGCTTCGATCATGGGCCGGGCCAGGGCCAACCGTTCCCATTCGCCCATTCGGGCCTGCCGAGCTTTCGTGTGGGCGGACACATGCCCGGCGGGAATGACTTCGGCCTGTATTTCCGCGTGTTCGTCAATCACCGTGAACGCCACCCCGTGCCGGTTCAGCCATTCAAACACGTCGAACGAGAGGGAACCGCCCCAGCAGGAAACGATGATGTGGTCCACGTCCGGGCGGCTTGCTTCAAATACCGTCCGGCGGTTGAACTTCGATCCGAACCGTTCCGTGACCACTAGATTCCCGCGTTCCACGCTCAACCCCACCATGCCCACGGCCCTGTAGATACGCATGGTCATTCCCCCGTTTCCGGTTCAGGAAATTGAATGCGTTCCAATGCCATGCGGCGGTATGTCTCCCATACCTTTTCTCGCGTGAACCCCATGCGTTTTCTCCCTTTTTCATACGCCCGGCGGTCGGTGCGGTTAAGTGCCCGACGGGTGGAATCCATCACAAATAACGTCCAAACATAATTTTCGAATTCTGTAATGTCCTCATTGAACGTTTGGAAAATCACCCCTGCTGTCTGTTTCGCAAGCGGATGCCCAAGCCATAAAGACAAGATCGAATTAGTGACAATATCTTCCATGTATAATTTCCATTCGCGTAACGGCAGTTTTCCAAGGAATCGTATCAATTCGTCCGGCGTTTCCAGTTTGGCAATCTTTTGAAACACAGTTAAACCCTCTTTTTTTACGTCCTGCTTGATTTTTTCCGTCGTTTCCCCGGTCAATGCCGCAATTTGTTCGAAATTCCCGGTCAAATATTCACCGGTAAACCGGTCGAAATCTTTTTCCCATATAGTTTCAATTGGGAATTCGTTTAATTGCTCCTGCATCTTTTTTGCCGTCTTTCCCTGTGTACGATGTTCGGCGACATATTGAACCAATTCGTCCATATCCCGAGTTTCTCCCGGATCATTAGCAATAAGCGGTGGATATTCCATATCATGTTTCATCTTTTCATACCGTTTTTCAAGCATCGAAACAATGGTTTGCATCATCAATTCCCATCCGGCGTCAGTCAACGGAAATCCGCCATGCAAGGCCAGAATCACCGCATACGCCCCGTCTCCCAGGGCTTTCGACAGATAGGGTGGGGTATCGTCTGCCCGCCATTGGTAATAATCCGCCAAAATGGACAGCCGGGCGGCGGTTTCGGCGGATTCGATAGCGTCCACGCCCTTCCGCCCATGCCGAATATGCCGAATCGGGCTTTCTATGATTCCCAGGTTCGCCCATCTCATGAACAACCGTCGGTTGCCTTCGAACCCAAAAACGTTTGTCGGGCGGCTTTCGGTCAACAGTTTTCGGGAGTACTCGGGAAGGATGGGGGATTTTAATACCGCTTTTACTGTTTTCCGTCTCGTTTTTCCTTTAACCATGCGGATTTTCGCCCCTTTTGAACAATGAAATATATTCACATTGTAACGTGTAAGCAAAAACGTGTCAAGCGGGTTTTCTCGTTATCCAAAAAAAGTTTTATGCCCGTGAATCCTTGATATAACTGGTTTTTTTGAAAGTGGGACATATTATGTCCCGATTGGAAGGTGCATTGTAACGTTAGCATGGAAGACGGGGGGTGAACCCGAACATGGAGAGATTCGCGGTCTACTGGAAATGCCCACGGTGCGGCCTGGCCGTCCCCGACTGGCCGACGGTGCCGCAACCGAACCGGCGGAAATTCATTTGGGCACATGCGGAATCCCATATTGTCCCGGGCGACCGGGTGCCGCCGGTGGAGTCTTCGAAAGACCGGGGATACCAGCGGCGGCGGCGGTACGAACAAAAATTGCAGGAATGGATCAATGGCGGGTTTACGCATATCGGGGAACCGCCGAAAAAAGGGGAGGAAACCATGCCATAATCCGAAATTCATAGTTTCAACTTACCGCGCTATGGCATAGCACACAAAGTTTATATTTTCAACTAACAATGAAATACTTTAGCATTGTAAGTTGAAAACTCCATAATAGGTAACTATTGACAAAAGTATGCTAGCGTGATAGAGTGACACCAAACTACGAGAAAGGAATGATCCACATATGAACACGTTCAACGAAGAATATGTGACAACCAACGAATTCGCTAGGCTCTTGGGGGTGTCCGTTCCGTGGTTTCGACAAATTCAACGTGGAAACTTCAAAGGACCGAAACCGCCGGAACCGGCTGTCAAGATGTCGAAACTCTATCTTTGGAAAAAAGAGGATGCCGAAGCCTATGCGGAAAAATATCGCCGGTACAAAGAACGCATGAATCATTGGGAGGCGAGCGAATCATGAGTCAACACGTGGCGGGGATCATCGTTGAAATTACGTCTATGATCGCTGTCATTCACCTTGGCTTGCAAGCATTCAGCAGGCGACGGCGATAGACGGGGAGGGATGCGGATGGAATGGACGGCGACGCGAATTCAGCTTCATGCCATGCGGAGGAAACTCTGCCGGATGCTGGACGAGTGCGACCCGTGCGAACACCAGGAATATCCACAGTGCATGAAATGTGTTCACGGGAACCGCATGCGGGAACTCATGAACGAAATCATGAAGACGCAAAAGCGGGACCGGGAAGAGCGGAGGATGCTTATGTCCGGGACATGATCGTCCTGCATGAAAAAAAATACCCGGACGCCACCCGGGATGAATTGGTGAAAATCTACCACCAACGATTGAAGGGGAGGAAATCAAATTGAGTAAACCCAAGAAAAAACCACAAACGGGCGGCGTTACGCGAATCAAAGCGGCCTGCGGACACTTAATTTCCTATCCTGCGGCGTGGAATATACTCGCCAATGAAATGAACCGGGCGTTTATTACAGTGTGCGGTTGCGAATGTGGAAATGGGCATGCAATTATCGTCCAAAAATCTGGGATTGACATTGTGACCTCAGACAACCCATTACGGCTTGTAGCTACATTGGACAAGATTCCTGTTCATGAAGAAGTTTGGGTGGATGAAAGCGGAATTCTACCCTTTAAGTCTACTGCAAACAAAAAGCTCATCCATCAATTTATGAGTCGGTTGTCTAAAATCGGCCCTCCATTAACCGGGAAGGAAAAAAGAACCCGCGAACTCACAAAGCAATTTTTTCAATGATATTGGATTGTGAGTTTCTTGGGATATGGAAAGGCAGGTGTGACGCATGGCTAAAACAAAACCCGGTTGGTTTGCTCCAAAATACCAAACCTTTGAAGACTGGGCGGTGGCCCAAAAGAACACGAATTCGGCGTATTTCAAACGAATCGCCCGGGCACATGCCCGGTATCCCAAGGCAACCCTTTCCGAGTTGCGGGGACACGGGAAACCAACTGGCCCTCGCATGTGGATGATAACGGAAGACGGAAAGACCAGCGGTGTACAACCTAAAAACTTCAAAGAACGTAGCAAAATCGGGACGTATTGGAATGATCTCCATAATGCGTTAAACGCGAAAGACGAACAAACCGTAAAGGAATTCAAGCGGAAATACAACCGGAAAACATGGACCGATGTTTCTGGGCAAAAACACCGGTTCAATACCGACATCGAAGGTGACATTTATTGGCTTCAACTATCCGGTGAACTGCGTTTCGGCGAATCCATTTACGTCGCGGAGGTGCCTGCCTAATGAATAAAGCCTTACATCAGCATTATAACACGACGACAACATGCGGGCAAAATAAAAATCGTCCGCCGATGGAACACCAAAAAATAGCCATCGAAACCCTGCGAAAAATGAAATTTGCATTGCTTGCCTATGACATGGGTCTTGGAAAAACGAAAATCCTCATTAATTCCGTGCAATTATTGCCGGTCCCGAAAGCCATTGTCGTCACGAAAGCCGCGCTGTTATCCCATTGGAAAAATGAATGCGACGTGGAAAATATTTCGGCTTGGGTTGTTCGCGGAACAAAATCAAATGGTTCCGTTTCCAGTATTTCCGAATTCAATGAATGCCATTCCGGTATTTTGCTCATGTCTTTTGAAACGATTACGGCATTGGTCGAAACCGTAAATCGAATTTTGGCAAAACCCGTGCAGTTGATTGTAGACGAATCGCACTTGATTACGAATCCACGGGCAAAACGGACATGGACTTTGTGGAAATTACGAAAATCCGGCGTGTGGCTGTCCACGGGAACCCCGATCATGAACGATGTCGAAGACCTGTTCCCGACTGTCACCCTGTTGAACGTGTGGCGGGGAACCCTGGCGGATTTCCGCCAAGAATTCGAATATCTTGCGTATACGATCACGACGGAATATGGGGATGAAATCGACATTTGGGAACCCCAGGACGACGCCCTGGAACGGCTTCACCGGATGCTGGCACCCGTCACCCTTCGCATGACGGCGGATCATTTGAAACCGACACTCTACATCCGCTGTGTCGAATTCCATGAGGACCCTATCACAGTCGAAAAGGCGGAATCCGACTGCCGTTTGGAGGAACTTACTAACTGGCGGGTAGCCTATGCGGACCCGGACAAAAACACGGCCCGGTATGAATTGCTCTTGTCCCTGCTTGAAACCCATGCCGGGAACTCGGTCATGATCGTAACGTCTTTTGAGACGGTGGCCCGCCGGTTGTCCGAACGGCTTCAGGACGGCGGGAAACGGGTGGGGATCATTTCCGGAAATGTCCCGGCGAAAAAGCGGGACGAGGCTGTCCGACGTGCCAATGCCGGGGAACTGGACGTGCTTTTGGTGGTGAACGCCGCCGGTCGGGAAGGGCTGAACCTGCCCGGGGTGCCGGTCATGGTCTTTTGGGACGGGGACTGGACGGACGCCGGGCATCGGCAGGTTATGGACCGCATTCGCCGTGTCACCAGCCGTCACCCGTTGGTCACGGTCTATGAACTCATGGGCACCCGGGCACCGGACTCCTATTTGAAACGAGTCCGGCAGGAAAAAGCGACGGTCGAACGGGCCTTTTGGGACGGGGTGCGGCTGTCCGCCGTGCGGGAGGGCGAACAAACATGAGTTGGGAAAGCCTCGGATGGAACTATGACGACATGACGGCCCGGCGGCGGATACGGCTGAAATCCCCGGCCCCGGAATGTTTTCTTTGCGGCGAACGAAACCCGCACACATTGGAAATCCATCATGTCGAAGGGAATCACCGGGGACCGACCGTGCTTTTGTGCCGGAACTGCCATGCCGTGGTCACGGCGAAACAGGTGGCGGGACTGGACGACCTGAAACGGTTGAAAGACTCCCGCCGGAAAGAAGTGGCCGGACTCATTCTCATGGCGGACGCCCTGGGGGACCGGTTGCGGATGCTGGCTGGGATGATCGCTGACAAGCTGGATGAAATCGGGAGAGAATCATGATGCCGAAGAAAACTGAGACGAAACCCAAAGGAATCCGGGAAGGGCTTTCGATCAGCACCCGGGCCTATACGGTCATTCGGGGCGGGGAGCAGGACAACAAAACGAAACCCCGCCGGGACTGGAACGAGTGGAATGCGGAGGAAACCCACCCGTTCGGGTATCGGATGCTCGTATTTGACACGGAAACCACAAGGGACAGTATCCAAAAGTTGCGGTTTGGTTTCGCCCGGGTGTACGAGTCGGGGAACGTGCTGAAACGGGTGGACGAAGTGGAAACCCCGATTCTCAAACGACACATTCTCTTCTACGCCGAAGACCTGCCGTCGGAGGAAATCCGCATGCTGAAAGACTACGCCCGGCAAAACGGTTCCATCGTGGTCATGACCTGGGATGAATTCGTGCGGGACGTGTTCATGAAAGAAATTTGCATACATGGTTCGGTCATCGTCGGTTTCAACGTGCCGTTCGACGTGTCCCGGATAGCCTGCGATGTCCAAACCTTTCAGCACGGCAAACACGTGGACGAATTCATTTTCGACATGACGGGAAGTGACTTCGATTACCGGGTTTCCATTCAATCCCTCAATTCGAAAGCGGCCTTCATTCGGCTTGTGCCGCCGCGAAACCAGACGAAGAAAAACGAATTCGGGGTAGGGCTTCAAGGGCGGTTCCTGGACGTGCGGACATTGATTTGGGCCTTGCACTCCCAGTCGGTGGACCTCAAACGGGCGTCCACGAAACTGTACAAGGTGAAGCATCCGAAACTGGACACCGACGAACACGGAAAAATGACGATGGAATATATCGAGTACGCCGACCGGGACCCACTCACGACCTTCGAAGTTGCGGTCGAAGCTTTGCGGGATTTTTATCGTCATCCGCTGGTGGACGCCCGGGGCGAACCCTTGGAACCCCATCGGATGTACAGTGCCGCCAGTGTCGGGAAAGCCTATTTCCGGGCGATGGGGATTCAACCGTTTCACGTCCAGAACCCTGACTTTCCGCCGGAAATCCTGGGGTATGTCATGGACACGTATTGCGGCGGGCGGGCGGAGTGCCATTATCGGCGGAAACCGGCGGTGGCCTGCCATACAGACGTTCAGTCCATGTACCCGTCGGTATTCGTGCTCCAAGGATTATGGGATTTTGTGACGGCGGACAAAATCCGATACGAACAGTGCGGGGAAGAGGTTGCCCGGTGGCTGGAAACCCTCACCCTGGACGAGATGCTGAAAAAAGAGACGTTCAAACGGTTGAATGTGATATGCGAAGTCATACCGGCGGGACATTGGTTGCCGACCAAAGCTGACTACGGCGGAAATTCGTTCAACATCGGGATCAACTATTTGGACCTCGGCGGGGTGTCGAAATGGTTTACCCTGGCCGACCTTGTGGCCTGCAAGCTGAAAACCGGCAAAGTGCCGAAAATCCTTCGGGCCTATCGGTTCATCCCGGAAGGGAAACAGGAAACCCTGCGGCCCGTCGCCCTGCTGGGGAATCCGGACCTTTTGATTGATCCGGCAAAAGACGATTTTTTCAAAACGGTTATCGAACTTCGGTTGAAATACAAAGCGATGAAAAAAGACCCGGAGGCCAATAAAATCCAGTACGGCCTGAAAATCCTCGCCAACAGCACCAGCTACGGCGTGTTCGTTGAACTGAACCGGGAAGAGTTGAAGGAAATGACGGAAGTGGATGTATACGGGATTGAACATGTGAAAACATGGACGGATACCGTCGAACGGCCCGGGACCTATTTCAACCCGATCATCGGAACGCTCATTACCGGCGGTGCCAGGATGATCCTGGGTATTATCCAATGTTTGGTCGAACAGGAGGGCGGAACCTATGCGTTCACCGATACGGACAGCATGTGCGTCATTGATTTGCGGACGGACGACCTCACCAAACAAGACCCGTATGCCATAGCCAAAAAGGTGTCGGAGAAATTAAAATGCCTGTACCCATACCGGCAGGAACCGGGCAAGGAAAAATCCCTGTTGGGACTTGAGGACGTGAATTTTATCGACGGGGAATATCGCCCGCTTTACGTGGTGGCGATCAGTGCGAAACGCTATGTCTTGTTTCGCGTGGTGGGCGGGCAATTGAAATTTTGGAAGGAAACCCGAAAATTCCCGGTTGTGCAGGGGAGATTGCGGACGTGGAAACAGGACGGGAAAACCCTCGTCAAGCGGACGGGACGCAAACCAAAATTGAAAAAACGGGGCAAAACGGAATGGGGCAAGTATACGGAACACGGTTTGGGACATTTGATGCAACCGTACCCGAAACCGGAAATGACCAAAGAGGATTTTGAACGGGACCTGTGGA
Source organism: Kyrpidia spormannii (assembly GCF_002804065.1). NCBI lineage: Bacteria > Bacillati > Bacillota > Bacilli > Caryophanales > Alicyclobacillaceae > Kyrpidia > Kyrpidia spormannii. The sequence continues at coordinate 2,726,289 of NZ_CP024955.1, forward strand.
AATTCGTGGTGGACGATGTGTTGCGAAATCATCCGGTGCCCGGATATACGCCCCCCCAAAAAAGAGTGTACCCGGATTATGCGGACCTCCCGATTATGGGACAATTCAGCATTACGAAACCCCGGTTATACCATATGGTGGAACGGGAGAAGGGGAAACCCTATGCGGACAGCGTGAAACCGTTCGGTTTTTTGACTGTGGCTTATCAACAATTGAAAAGCCTGCCCATGTTTTTCTATGATTACCACCCGAAGACAATCGACCGCTACTATTGCCGCCGGGACCGGGCAATTGCAAACGGCCCATGTAATGCGAAGGCCATTTGCCAGTACCGCGACAAATGTTTGTCGGGACTGGAACCGTCGCCGGTGACGGCGTATATGGACGACGTGCGGTTGTGGGATACGGTGCAGTGGCGGGATCGGGCGACTTTGGAACCGATGGACATTCGCCCGGTGCCGCCGCTCCCGCCTGATACGATCATGGGGGACGTGATCGAAGTCCCGCCCATATCCGGGGTATATGTGCAAACGTATCGGATTTTGTTCGAGGAATACGGGATTCATCCCGAATCGAAGTACGACGACGAACGGGGAAGACCATGCATGCCCTATACCGCCGGTCTCCTGTACCCGACGTATGTCCGGGCGAAGGAAATCCGGATGCAGGGAAAAGTCACCCATACTGTGTATGTCGAAGAAGAAAATGAGGCAAGCGGATTGCCCGACGACCGCTTGACGCCGATTCTTGATTATGGCGTCAAACCTGTCGAACCCGTTCCCGACCCGGCGGCGGAGTTGTGGAACACGTTGCGGGAAAAAATCCGCGAAACCAAGGGGAAACGAAAATTGGCGGGGCAGTTGGAAATTACGTATGACCAATTAAAGCGACTTATGAATGGAACCCGGAACCCGTCGCCGAAATTGTTATCACGCATGGCGGCCCATTTCGGGATCGAAAACAGCGTGGCAAACAAGAAAGACGCCCGGGGACCGAAAGCATTGGAAACGCCGAAAAATACGGTGTACCCGGTCGGTTATTTGGCGACCCAAGGAGTTAACCCGGATGAAATGAAACAGATATTCCCCGGTACGTTCATGGAATTGTACGGCGTGGAATATGTGGTGCATACGCCGGAAACGAAAAAATACGTGGAAACCATTCGGGCCGAACAGCGTAAAAGACAAACCCGCGAAATGATCGACGTGTTGATAAATGGAAAAATCTCGGCAATCAACACGTCCAACCCTGGGAAACCCGCATGGATTCGCCCGGATGATATTTTGTGGGTATTCGCGGAAAAAACGGTTGGACGAAAAACTTGGATTTTGGCGGTCTTAACGAAAACAGGGGAAATCATGGTGATTAAACAAACGGACGGGCAAAACCAATATTTTTTCCAAGCGGGATTTTTGCCAAAGGCATCTCAACTGCCGCAGGACAAGTATAACGAAATCACCAAAAACGGATACCGGAAAATATGGACCAAACGGGTGCGGTACGTGTCACGCTTCGACGGGACCGGGTGGTGTCCGAATATCAAGTTTGAGGCGGCATGCAAATTGTATCAACTGAGGAAAACGGACCTGGAGGGGGTGAGGCGGGACAAAACAGGACGGCTTCATGCGGCGGATGTGTTGGAAATTGCCGCCGAAAAATACCGGGAAAGATGAAGACATTTCCTTTCACGCTTCACCGTGATAAAGTGAAAGTGGGGTGGTCCGATTGCAAGGGGTAAAAGCACCGACGTTAAAACGAACGGTTTTTGAATGCTTGGCATGTCATACGGTGCGGACGGTGGAATCTTTGGGAGTGGTTATATGGGGACCGAAGTGCCAGACATGCGGGAAACCAATGAAGCGACTTTGATTGCCCGGGCATGGGTGGAAGACGGGATGATTCGGTGCCTACCGCAGATGTGTGAGGCAGGAGGCATGCCGTGCCCAAGATTGGAGTTATGCCATATTGTCCGAGTCACACTAGATAGGGTACAATCATGCCGGACAGAGCGAAACGGTGAAGGGGCATGACTCCCCGCCCTTCGGGGCGGCCTTTTTGTTTCCTTCTTCCTTTCCCACTTCACCGCACGAAAGTAAGCCGGGGCGGCGGTTCCCGGCGTGGTCTGCCGTGGGTTGCCGTGGGGTGGCCTGGGGTGTCCCGGGGCGGAGTGGACGGGAATGCCGCTATTTTGCCGGTATCATGCTGGCGGGGTGTCGCTATGTTGCCGCTATCCGGGGCGGGAAAACTCGAGATCGGCGGAGACGAATGCGACAGGGACGGCCCTGGGCGGCGGTTCACGGGGCGGGAGTGGGCGGGGCGGTGGCGGGCGGATTGATATGCCGTGGGATTGCCCGGGAGTGGGCGGACGGTGGCAGAATCATGCCGGGTTGCCCTGGGGGACATGGGATTGCCCTGGACCGTAGGAGATTGTTGGGACCGCCCTGGATCGCTGGGCTGTAGGGGACCGGACTGGTATTCCCGGGGCGGTCTCCATTGGTCGGGCGGGGGAAACGGGCGACAGGATCATGTCCGGCGGGTTGTCCCCGGGGGACCGCTAGGGGCGGGCGGAGACGGGGGCGATTCGGTGGCGGGGGTATGAGGATATTCCCCGCCCTTTTTTCATGCCTCAGATGGGCCGGTAGAAATGGAAGGGTTTACGGATTATGGAAATAGGTTGGGGTGGCGGAGGATTCGACGGGGATTCCCGGGGCGGGGGGTGTCCGGTCGGTTGTCCCCGGGGGCGAGCCGGGGGCGGCGGTAGTCCCCTTGGGCGGCGGTTCCCGGGGTGGCGAACGTATAATTGTAGTCCATGAGAGACGGACAACATGATGCGGGAATATTGGAGACATGTTGCCGACATATGGGCGGGATAGGAAGGGGAATTGTGTGAGATGTGGCTACAATTGCGAAAACGGAGAGGGATGGAATTGTGTGGGATGCTGATACAATTGTGAATATAGGGGGATAGGACTATGGGCCTATGGGGTTAATTGTGTGAAAATTATATGGCTATTTTTTGGATAGGGTGAGATGGGAGGGCATGGATGGGGTGGCATGGAAATGGGTGGAAGGTGGTGGGATGGGGTGAGATGGGAGAAGGTGGAAGCTGTGGGGATGGGTGGACACATGCAAGAATTGTGCCAATCCATATTTTGGTGGGTGACTCTGATCGCCTCCCCTTTACGCTAGCCCCGCGCCGTTGCACAGCTGGTTTCCATTCCTCATAGGCACGCTACGAACTCCGAAGTGATCGCCCACGAGAAGGGGAATGATGTAGTTTCCATTCCTCATAGGCACGCTACGAACCAGGAGTTTGTTTGTCAGCACAGCCGCGCTGCCGGCGTGTTTCCATTCCTCATAGGCACGCTACGAACGATCCGGGCCCGGCGGCATGAGCCTGTGGAGAGGGGGGAAGTTTCCATTCCTCATAGGCACGCTACGAACGCAGCTCCCGGACATCGTCGTCCATCGGCGGGTTCTGGTTTCCATTCCTCATAGGCACGCTACGAACGCGGCTTCGGTCTGCGTCATCTCGGCTTCACCTCCTTTGTTTCCATTCCTCATAGGCACGCTACGAACGGGGTTGATGGTGGTGGAGATTGAGTTGATGCGGAAGATGTTTCCATTCCTCATAGGCACGCTACGAACCCCCGGGCTGGATGGCCGCCAGCGCAGCCGCAACGAAGTTGTTTCCATTCCTCATAGGCACGCTACGAACTACCGCGAATGCGCTTGGATCGATGATGTCGCCCCGGGTTTCCATTCCTCATAGGCACGCTACGAACTTCACATCCTGCAACGTTTTTCCAGTGATAGCCAGGGTTTCCATTCCTCATAGGCACGCTACGAACTTATATATGCCGTTCAATGACTCATAACCGACGTTGTTTCCATTCCTCATAGGCACGCTACGAACTGCGGAAACGTGGAAAGCGCATTGTAGTACAACCGAGTTTCCATTCCTCATAGGCACGCTACGAACAGTTGAATGGAAGACCGTTGACTATATTTACTATATGGAGTTTCCATTCCTCATAGGCACGCTACGAACCATGATTTATCTGAAGATGATATAGAAGAAATTGAAGATGTTTCCATTCCTCATAGGCACGCTACGAACCCATATTAGTCCACTCCTATGGCTTGCATCATATTGTGTTTCCATTCCTCATAGGCACGCTACGAACTGGCGGACATCGTGAACGACGATTGGCATGGTTGGAAAAAGGTTTCCATTCCTCATAGGCACGCTACGAACGCTGGGCGGATATCGAGGCGGAGGCGAATGCGGTCCGCCGGTTTCCATTCCTCATAGGCACGCTACGAACAACGATGTCCTCGAAATCGACGCCTTTTTTCCTCGCGTTTCCATTCCTCATAGGCACGCTACGAACATCCCAAAAAATCACCCCATACCGCGAGGTCGGCTCAAGTTTCCATTCCTCATAGGCACGCTACGAACTCGGAAGATCTCCGCATGCCGTACAAGCCATGGCGGTTTCCATTCCTCATAGGCACGCTACGAACAATAGCGCAGGATATAGCTCCCGCGCCTCTTCCTCGTGTTTCCATTCCTCATAGGCACGCTACGAACTATCTCTGGCTTTGTAGCATACGGTCGCCGGGGAACGGCGTTTCCATTCCTCATAGGCACGCTACGAACGCTGGCCGAGGCGCTGACTGTAAAGGGAGTCAAAATTTAGTTTCCATTCCTCATAGGCACGCTACGAACGCGGATAAACGACGAAAGTTTGAAAGATATGAGATTCGTTTCCATTCCTCATAGGCACGCTACGAACTGATCTTAAAAAACGTAGTAAAAATATGTATGAGTTGTCGGTTTCCATTCCTCATAGGCACGCTACGAACCCATGTCTTTCCTGCTGCTATTGTTGCCATACCAACATGTTTCCATTCCTCATAGGCACGCTACGAACGAACCAACGTCATTTTACGTATATACAGAACATGAAAAGTTTCCATTCCTCATAGGCACGCTACGAACGCCAAACCAATCTCCGGATGAACGGGAAGCGAATGAAGCGTTTCCATTCCTCATAGGCACGCTACGAACGGGAGAGAGTGGAGGGAGATGACTGGCATAATGTTTTGAAGTTTCCATTCCTCATAGGCACGCTACGAACCTTTAGATAGTAGAAAGGCTTTCCAAGCTGATGCACACCGTTTCCATTCCTCATAGGCACGCTACGAACTTCGATAAATGCCTGATCAAGTTTTTTATTAGAAAGAGTTTCCATTCCTCATAGGCACGCTACGAACCCGAGCGGGCAGACAAGAAGCGGCTATCCGAGCTTCGATGGTTTCCATTCCTCATAGGCACGCTACGAACCATACATTCCCAGTTTACTCTGTCCAGATATTCCCAGTGTTTCCATTCCTCATAGGCACGCTACGAACTGGGGCGCAACTCCTGGGCCGCGAATATACGTTCTCGCGTTTCCATTCCTCATAGGCACGCTACGAACTTTTCACGCAAATGACACCGGGTACGCCCGAGTGGTGTTTCCATTCCTCATAGGCACGCTACGAACCCACCCCTGGGTGGACGCCCCGAAGGGCGTTTCGGCTGTTTCCATTCCTCATAGGCACGCTACGAACACCAACGACACTGGGGAACAGACGGGGACGATGCCGAAGTTTCCATTCCTCATAGGCACGCTACGAACCGCTTGCACCAGTTCGATCGCGGCGGGAGAAATGGCGTCCGTTTCCATTCCTCATAGGCACGCTACGAACAGCGATATAGTCATCGTGCGTACCCGCCAGGGAGAGGTTTCCATTCCTCATAGGCACGCTACGAACGAGATGCAAATTAAACTTCGAGTCTTGAAAGCAATCGTTTCCATTCCTCATAGGCACGCTACGAACAGTACCCATAGGTACCGAGTATCGTGCGGCTTGCGTGTTTCCATTCCTCATAGGCACGCTACGAACCCTGTGCGCGATGAGCGCCTGGACGGTCTCGGGGGAGTTTCCATTCCTCATAGGCACGCTACGAACTTGACGTGATCGTCCCTAACTCGCACGGCACCCCGAGGTTTCCATTCCTCATAGGCACGCTACGAACCGGCAGGCGACGAAATTTTACGGACGTGGCGGTCGGAAGTTTCCATTCCTCATAGGCACGCTACGAACAATCAGGCTCATGCGGCGTATCTTCTCAGCGTGCACATGTTTCCATTCCTCATAGGCACGCTACGAACGCAGACGTCCGGAATTGCAGACCTCTTCAAAGACCGTGTTTCCATTCCTCATAGGCACGCTACGAACACCGAGGATGATGTTTCGCTGTTAGCTCGCTTCTTAGTTTCCATTCCTCATAGGCACGCTACGAACGCTGGCGGCACTGTTTGATGTGGAGGAATTCCTGGTTGCGTTTCCATTCCTCATAGGCACGCTACGAACTCGTCGCCGACGATGGCGAGAGGGTGACGGTGGATGGCGTTTCCATTCCTCATAGGCACGCTACGAACGTCGGACGAGAAACTGCGCAGCCTCGTCTCTCGCATGCACGTTTCCATTCCTCATAGGCACGCTACGAACGTCGCCGACGATGGCGAGAGGGTGACGGTGGATGGCGTTTCCATTCCTCATAGGCACGCTACGAACCACAGCGAGGCCGTCTTCCTCGCGGACGTCGACGGGCCTGGTTTCCATTCCTCATAGGCACGCTACGAACGTCGGACGAGAAACTGCGCAGCCTCGTCTCTCGCATGCACGTTTCCATTCCTCATAGGCACGCTACGAACAACCGACTCCGGATCCTGAACCGACACCGCCGCCGGGTTTCCATTCCTCATAGGCACGCTACGAACATCCCGGTTTTATCGGTCCTATCGTCGATTTATTGGGTTTCCATTCCTCATAGGCACGCTACGAACCCTCTTTGATCCGTTATTGGTGATTGGTGGGATTGTCAAGTTTCCATTCCTCATAGGCACGCTACGAACAGTGCCCAAGCTGTGTCCTTTGCTCCTGAATTTCCTTAGTTTCCATTCCTCATAGGCACGCTACGAACATGGTGGTGGCGGACATCCTGTCCGGCGTGTCGACTCCTGGTTTCCATTCCTCATAGGCACGCTACGAACGTGCGGCTCCACAAGATGTAACGCCGTCCACCGCGCCGGTTTCCATTCCTCATAGGCACGCTACGAACCGGGAGCATCGGGGAAATTCGCGAGATGCTGACGGAAATGTTTCCATTCCTCATAGGCACGCTACGAACGAAAACTTGCCCCGTAGCCGACATGATAGATTTCGTGTTTCCATTCCTCATAGGCACGCTACGAACCTTCTCCTCGCCGTACCCTCCGGCGCGAATCGTGATTTGTTTCCATTCCTCATAGGCACGCTACGAACCGGCCATCGCCGAGGTCGAGGGTGGCCTCGACCTCGTGTTGGTTTCCATTCCTCATAGGCACGCTACGAACCCAGGGAACACACAGCCGGAGGCAACGAACCAGAGCGGTTTCCATTCCTCATAGGCACGCTACGAACACCCGGGGAGACGGTCGAAGTGAAACTTCAGGGCGCTTTGTTTCCATTCCTCATAGGCACGCTACGAACCCGATATGCGTGATCGTCCCCCAGTTGGCAGTGGCGAGTTTCCATTCCTCATAGGCACGCTACGAACAATCGTGATTTCCATTTGCTTCCCTCTCTCCCTTCGTGGGTTTCCATTCCTCATAGGCACGCTACGAACGCGTGAACTTGCTCGAGTATGAAACGCAGGCCGTGGTGTTTCCATTCCTCATAGGCACGCTACGAACTCCTGGGCACCTGACCGGCGCGACGCTGTTCGACATCTAGTTTCCATTCCTCATAGGCACGCTACGAACCCCATAGAACCCGCGCCGCAAGTGCAGACAGCGAGTGGTTTCCATTCCTCATAGGCACGCTACGAACCTTCGCAGAGGCCACGTCCTGCGCCCCGCCCTGCTTTTGTTTCCATTCCTCATAGGCACGCTACGAACGTACCCATCTCCGGACTGCTCGCCCTTTCCCCGGCCGGTTTCCATTCCTCATAGGCACGCTACGAACAACCCAGGAAAGCGGGCGTCACAAGCGTCACATCGGCGGTTTCCATTCCTCATAGGCACGCTACGAACCACTTCGGGATGGAAACAACAATCTGTTGAATATTCCGAGTTTCCATTCCTCATAGGCACGCTACGAACGATATGCGATGGTCCAGTGGAAACCGCATACCGGAGTTTCCATTCCTCATAGGCACGCTACGAACTGTTGCCTGTATTCGGCGGGGCTGGTTAGAGCATGGTTTCCATTCCTCATAGGCACGCTACGAACTTCAGCACCCATGTATGCAGAAAACCGAGCTAACGTTTGTTTCCATTCCTCATAGGCACGCTACGAACTACGCCCGCCCGCCATGCAGTCGCCGCGCACGCGGAGAGTTTCCATTCCTCATAGGCACGCTACGAACTTCCGGCCTCTTTGTCCTCTTCCTGTGGTTCGGTGCCATGTTTCCATTCCTCATAGGCACGCTACGAACGAGGTTTCCTTCCACGACGTAGGCCGCCGATTCGTGGTGTTTCCATTCCTCATAGGCACGCTACGAACTCGAGGCCAGCCTGCACGACAACCAGGGCATCTGGGACAGGTTTCCATTCCTCATAGGCACGCTACGAACGAATGAACACCGGCTCATACTGCGGATTGTCGGCAGTGTTTCCATTCCTCATAGGCACGCTACGAACGTCTGCGAATACGTTGTTGTGCCAGGGATGTCCGTCCCGTGTTTCCATTCCTCATAGGCACGCTACGAACCGAAAACTCTTCGGGCACCACCTCCCCAAGAAAATGCTTGTTTCCATTCCTCATAGGCACGCTACGAACACGTCGAAAATAATGCGTTTTAACATTTCCTCTTCTTTCCGTTTCCATTCCTCATAGGCACGCTACGAACGTGATCTTGGCACTGGTCGGAGGCGGACTGCTCTATTTGGGTTTCCATTCCTCATAGGCACGCTACGAACCTGTACCACAGCCGCCCGCGGGAGGGACAATTTTGAATTAGTTTCCATTCCTCATAGGCACGCTACGAACGTCTGGTCAGGTAGATTTGAGATTAGCACAATCCGGTTTCCATTCCTCATAGGCTCGCTACGAACCCGGGGACCTTGCGACGGGGTCACATGATGGCACTTGGTTTCCATTCCTCATAGGCACGCTACGAACCCACGCTGGAGTTTGTGGCCGCCGATCCCTACGCCTATGGGTTTCCATTCCTTATAGGCACGCTACGAACGCGTGAGCTGAACAGTCGGGTACTCGCACGCCAAGTGCAGGTTTCCATTCCTCATAGGCACGCTACGAACGACGTCCCTGCGCAACCGCCTGGTGCAAGGCCTCGAGAAGTTTCCATTCCTCATAGGCACGCTACGAACGACCGGCTCGTAGTAGAAGTTCACGCTGTTCTGACGTTTCCATTCCTCATAGGCACGCTACGAACCCACTGGATCTCCGAGGTCCCGGTCACTTTGACAAGCGTTTCCATTCCTCATAGGCACGCTACGAACTTCCAGATCGTGCGCGTCGAGGATGTAAGGTCGGAGTTTCCATTCCTCATAGGCACGCTACGAACCAGGAAAAAGCCATTGATTGGCGTGGTTCCCTGGTTTTTGTTTCCATTCCTCATAGGCACGCTACGAACCACGCGGCGGCGCTCATCCTCGCCGGCCTCTGGATGTTTCCATTCCTCATAGGCACGCTACGAACTCGGTTTTTGGCTCACGAAAGCGCCACCGTGAAACAGGTGTTTCCATTCCTCATAGGCACGCTACGAACCAATCAGGCGAAGGCAAACTATTTTCTGAGTGTTCACAGTTTCCATTCCTCATAGGCACGCTACGAACAAAAATTCTTTGATCCCCTGCCAGTGCGTGATGACGAGGGTTTCCATTCCTCATAGGCACGCTACGAACATATCCACACCCATCCGCGCAGTTCGTCGTTCTCTGATGGTTTCCATTCCTCATAGGCACGCTACGAACCGGGGCTGACAGTGACCGACAGCTCGAACGCCGAGCGCGGTTTCCATTCCTCATAGGCACGCTACGAACATGATGTCTTTCCCGTACCTGAACACCCGCCCCCGGTGTTTCCATTCCTCATAGGCACGCTACGAACCTGCCAGTGCTGAACGATAAGAAGCGGGATGCCGATGTTTCCATTCCTCATAGGCACGCTACGAACCCCGTATGTCTCCGCACAGAACTCGATCACTTGCTGTTTCCATTCCTCATAGGCACGCTACGAACGCGAACGGCGTGGTGCAGGCATTCGAGTGGCTGTAGTTTCCATTCCTCATAGGCACGCTACGAACGGAAGGACCTCGTGCAGCCCAGGCGTGTCATCGACATCAGGTTTCCATTCCTCATAGGCACGCTACGAACGGCCCAGGAACCCGGTGATTTGCTGCCAGTGCTGAACGAGTTTCCATTCCTCATAGGCACGCTACGAACAGCGCGATCCGGCTTCTGATCCAGACACTCGTGATGTTTCCATTCCTCATAGGCACGCTACGAACGGGGCAGATCCGGTTGGGTTCGTCATGACTAACTGGTTTCCATTCCTCATAGGCACGCTACGAACGTGTTGTTTAGGAAAATTTTCCCGGATACATAGAGTTCGTTTCCATTCCTCATAGGCACGCTACGAACGCGGGAAGCAGGCCAGTGATATTATCAATGCGTCTGGTTTCCATTCCTCATAGGCACGCTACGAACCCAACTGAAGGGAGGCGCCGGAAAGTGAAAGATATTGCGTTTCCATTCCTCATAGGCACGCTACGAACGATGTAGGCTTCCTTGAAAGTCGCAGCCTTTTTGCCTCGAGTTTCCATTCCTCATAGGCACGCTACGAACAATCGCCGACGCCAACGCATCCACCGAATCAGGTGTGTTTCCATTCCTCATAGGCACGCTACGAACACCCGTAAACCGCTTGAAAATCTTGTACCCAAGAAAGATCGGTTTCCATTCCTCATAGGCACGCTACGAACTCCCTCGACGGCGAAGCCATTCAACCATAGCCTTAGGGTTTCCATTCCTCATAGGCACGCTACGAACGTATCCGAACGCGCTTTTTTTCTGCCCAGCTCTCCGCAGTTTCCATTCCTCATAGGCACGCTACGAACGGCGTAAACCGAATTATTCTGCATGGGCAAAAGACCAAGGTTTCCATTCCTCATAGGCACGCTACGAACTGGGCTCCTCCGGTCCAGGCTCTGCATCTCCCCCTTGTTTCCATTCCTCATAGGCACGCTACGAACAGTAGCACGTGAACGGTATGACCGAAACTAACCTCGTCTAGTTTCCATTCCTCATAGGCACGCTACGAACCCATCCCGGTTTTATCGGTCCTATCGTCGATTTATTGGGTTTCCATTCCTCATAGGCACGCTACGAACTGTCGACATCGCCCGCGCTGGCTTGTGTGTTGACATAGTTTCCATTCCTCATAGGCACGCTACGAACGCGGCGGAGTGCCGTCGACACTTACCGTAGACACGGCAGTTTCCATTCCTCATAGGCACGCTACGAACTCCACGCCCGCCCGACAGGACCGAGGGTGCGCATTCAGAGTTTCCATTCCTCATAGGCACGCTACGAACTCCGAACGATCCGCAATTGTATGGCTACCTGGTGTCTCAGTTTCCATTCCTCATAGGCACGCTACGAACGGGGATGGGCAATATATCATGATACAAACGGAAATTTTGTGTTTCCATTCCTCATAGGCACGCTACGAACGCTCCCGGCAGTACATATCGTCATCATACAACCTGTTTCCATTCCTCATAGGCACGCTACGAACAGAGTGTAGGAGCGTTCGGACTGTGACCAGTCCGGCGGTTTCCATTCCTCATAGGCACGCTACGAACATGTGCAGGGTGCCCACTGCCAGCAGAAATTTCTCAGTCGTTTCCATTCCTCATAGGCACGCTACGAACGGTATCTGGACCTCGCTCGTGGGTCCTGGCATCCGAAGTTTCCATTCCTCATAGGCACGCTACGAACAAAAGGTACTTGACTTCTATGTGCATACGTGGTATACGTTTCCATTCCTCATAGGCACGCTACGAACTCGGCATTTGCCAGAAGCTCATCACGGGGATACTTGGGTGGTTTCCATTCCTCATAGGCACGCTACGAACCACTCGATCATGATGTGCGTGAGAGCTCTGAACCTGGTTTCCATTCCTCATAGGCACGCTACGAACACCACGAGGGTTGCCGTGGCCCGGCTGGCTAGGGGTGAATGTTTCCATTCCTCATAGGCACGCTACGAACAGCATAGATAGCGCGAAGTGGGAAACCAGCGGGACCGTTAGTTTCCATTCCTCATAGGCACGCTACGAACCCTGTTTGATGTTATCCCACGAATCTGCGACCATCTTTTGTTTCCATTCCTCATAGGCACGCTACGAACACTGACACATGGGCGGAGAAGAACGAGAGGATGCGGGGTTTCCATTCCTCATAGGCACGCTACGAACGCTGTACAAGGGAAAATTCTCAGAACCGGACCAAGAATAGTTTCCATTCCTCATAGGCACGCTACGAACTGACGTGACGCGGCGGTGGACAAAGACCGAGATGAAAGTTTCCATTCCTCATAGGCACGCTACGAACTCCGCCAGCGTGACAGATGCTGGAGCCGCGTTCGCGTCGGGTTTCCATTCCTCATAGGCACGCTGTTGATATACACTGAAAATGGACCCCAGATCGTCAGTGAAAATTGACCCCCACCAGATAGACTGGTACGCTCCTACTAATCTGAGTGGGAGCGGGGGAGAAAGGGTTGATCTCTATCGAGGATTGGACTGCGATTCGAGCACTCCATGCCCGCGGTGTCAGTATTAAGGCGATTGCGCGGCAACTGGGAATTTCGCGCAACACTGTGCGTCGTGCCTTGCGGGGAGACGATCCACCCAAGTATGTGCGAAAGAAGCCGTCGGCTCGGGCAACAGACCCATTCCTGGAGCACATTCGACAGATGTACGTGGAAAAACAATTGATCGGAACACGAATCTATGCGGAGTTGCAGAAGATGGGGTACCAAGGTTCACTTTCTGCGGTTCACCGGTGTCTGCAGCGGCTGAAGAAAGAACAGCCGCACACCGAAGTGCGGGTTCAGCGGATGGAGACGGCTCCAGGTGAACAAGCCCAGTTCGACTGGTCGGAGTACTCAGTAAAGATAGGAGGCAAGGAGGTCAAGGTATACGCGTACCGTTACATTCTCAGTTATAGTCGAATGCGATACACGCACTTTGCGCTGAATCAAACGCTGGAGACGGTCCTGGAAGCTCTGGAGTGCGGGATTCGCCACTTTGGCGGTGTGCCTGAGAGGGTGCTGATCGACAATGCCGGTCAAATGGTCGTGGATCATCGGCCGGATGGAGCTGTACGGTACCACCCGGAATTTCTCAAGGTCATGGGACTGTACCGGATGGACCCGTATGCATGCGCCCCGTACCGCGCCCAAACGAAGGGGAAAGTGGAACGGGCCTTCTATATGCTGGAACAGCATTTCCTCAAAGGGACGGAGTTCAAAGACTTTGAGGACCTCATTACCCAAGGGAAGTCCTTTGACGAATCGGAGAATCAGCGGGTGCACCGCCGGTTGGGACAAACCCCGTTGGAGCGGTTTGAGGCGGACCGGGCGGCTTTACGGCCCCTCCCCGAGCGCAGGTATGTCGACAGTGTGCGCGTCTTGCGCCGCGTCAGCAGAGACGGATACATCTCCGTCGATCACGTGGAATACTCGGTCCCGCCCTCCTACCTCGGCCGGGAGGTGTGGGTGACGCAACCCAGGGGGGCATATGTCGAGATGTACGGCCCAGACGGCACCTTCTTGTGTCGGCACGTCAAATCGAGAGACACCGGCTCGATCCACACGCTGCCCGAACACCAGGCGCCTCACCGGGAGCGTGTCTCGGTTCGTCAGCGATTCTGCGAGGTGTTTCCCAGCGGTGCGGCATTCTACCAAGGGCTCACCCGTCGGTATGCCCACAACGCTCGGTACCATGCCGCCCGCATCCTGGACATGCGCAGCACCTATAGCGACGAGTCTATTGAAATGGCCCTGAAGGAGGCCTTGGCTTACGGAGCCACGGACGAGAAGGTCGTGTTGAAACTGCTGGCCAACTACCCGACAAAACCGGCCGCCTCTTCGAGAAACGTCGAGGTCCAGGCGTTATCTCGGCGCGCCGACACCATTCGCCCGTTGTCCTACTACAGTCAACTGTTGCATTAACAAGGGGGAGTTCCCGTGACCGAAGATGCGATGGAGACCCTGAAACAACATCTCAAAACGCTCCAACTGCCGTATATGCGGGAGGTGGTGGAACGGGAAATTGAGAACGCGGTGAAAATGAAGCTGACTTACCAAGCTTTTCTCACGCGGCTCGTGGAAGCGGAAGTGTTGCAGAAGACCAACCGGTCCATTGCCACGAAGATTCATCTGGCGCGATTCCCGCGGATCTGTACATTGGAGGAGTTCGATTTCTCGTTTCAACCTTCGCTCCATGCCGCGGAGATTCGGGAATTGGGAGAACTCGGCTTTATCCACCGAAAAGAAAACGTTATTTTCCTAGGTCCTCCAGGGGTTGGAAAAACGCACTTAGCGATTGCCCTTGGGGTCAAAGCGTGCACGGCCAGACTCCGGGTCGCGTTTTTCACCGCCTCTGAACTGGCGGATCTCTTGTATGCCAGTTTAGCGGATCGTTCCACGCCCCAAAAGCTGGCGTCGCTGAGCCGCTACCACCTGCTGATCATCGACGAGTTGGGCTACATGCCCATGGACAAGCAACGGGCGAACCTCTTTTTCCAGCTCGTCAGCAAGCGCTATGAGACGGGATCAATCATCCTGACGACCAACATGCCTTTTGACGAGTGGGACAAGGTGTTTGGCGATACAATTGCTTCTGCCGCCATCATTGATCGTCTGGTGCATCACAGTCACATTTTTCACATTCAGGGTCACAGTTACCGGATGAAGGACAAGCTCAAGGCCGATGCCTCCGCCTAATCACCAGCCCGGCGGACTTGGTACCCCATGTTGTCCGTGCGTGTGCGACACGCACACGTGGCCGTTGTCCCCTAAGGGCCCCCCATCGGCCCGCAGCCGCGAGGTCAAGGGCGCCCTTGGGCGAGCGAAGCGTCCCTTGACGGAGCGGCCAGGGCCGATACACTCGGCCCGTTGGGACAACGGCCGACGACGATGAACCCTGAGTGACGACACGACATGGCAAGCAATGACTTCCGTTTTCTGAGGGGGGTCAAAATTCAGTGCCAAACCGGGGTCAATTCTACTTGACGATCAACAACGCTACGAACGTCTCATGTAGTGCTGAATGCACATCGCGTGGAACGGCTGTTTCCATTCCTCATAGGCACGCTACGAACAATTGGAGGGTGTTCTAGGTTGCGATGAGGATTTCACATGTTTCCATTCCTCATAGGCACGCTACGAACTATCGTCCCATACTTGGTCCGTCCATGACCCCGGTGCAAGTTTCCATTCCTCATAGGCACGCTACGAACCTCACGTTTTGTAGATGGGTATATGCGGAAGTGAAGGTTTCCATTCCTCATAGGCACGCTACGAACTTTTACATTTCCTAGCCACAAACGCCTCGATGACGATAGTTTCCATTCCTCATAGGCACGCTACGAACAATTTTTTGTTGGCTTTCTTCGTCATCGACTTCTGGTTTCCATTCCTCATAGGCACGCTACGAACACTTTCCCCCGCATGGCCATAGGATATTGCCTGATAAATCGTTTCCATTCCTCATAGGCACGCTACGAACCTCTTCTTTCGTCGGCCCGAAGACAGCATCTTCGGGGTGTTTCCATTCCTCATAGGCACGCTACGAACGTGAGGAAGGGGTACAGAAGCTTCTTCTCCAGGCTGGTTTCCATTCCTCATAGGCACGCTACGAACTGAGGATGCGGGAAAAAATCGCCTCCTCGATTCGAGGTTGTTTCCATTCCTCATAGGCACGCTACGAACGAAAATCGCAGACACGAAGGCCATGCTCAGTGCCTTAGAGTTTCCATTCCTCATAGGCACGCTACGAACAGTTCGCGCTCATGCAGGCACTACAGGGGACTCGCTGGGTTTCCATTCCTCATAGGCACGCTACGAACGATGCAGACATCACCATTGCGGTCGGGCGGAGCCGGAAAGTTTCCATTCCTCATAGGCACGCTACGAACCTCGATTCCCTTACCGCGTGCAGAAGTTGGGCGGAGGTTTCCATTCCTCATAGGCACGCTACGAACAATGTAGCCAAGCACCCCGGCTTGAACGACGTCATCGAAATGTTTCCATTCCTCATAGGCACGCTACGAACGCCGTATACGCCGCAACCCCCCATTGCCCTGTTCCTTCGTGTTTCCATTCCTCATAGGCACGCTACGAACGAGTTGCAGATGCACCTTGGAATGCCTTTTGTTTCAACGTTTCCATTCCTCATAGGCACGCTACGAACACTTATGTATGGCATCGTGCCATAATAAAATCAACAGTTTCCATTCCTCATAGGCACGCTACGAACGGGGATGAAGCCACCGCAGAGGAATATCTAGGGGTTGATGTTTCCATTCCTCATAGGCACGCTACGAACCGCGGCTATCGGTCGGAAAAGGAAGCCGAAACGAAACTGTTTCCATTCCTCATAGGCACGCTACGAACGGCGAGAAGAAAGGTGACTTCCAACGCATCTCTTAGTTTCCATTCCTCATAGGCACGCTACGAACGGGGATGAAGCCACCGCAGAGGAATATCTAGGGGTTGATGTTTCCATTCCTCATAGGCACGCTACGAACTTTCCAGTTCCGACTGATATCCACGTGTCCGCAGAATGGAGTTTCCATTCCTCATAGGCACGCTACGAACTTGGCGGCGTTTTACAGAGAAAAGCGCGTCGGCTGAGAAGTTTCCATTCCTCATAGGCACGCTACGAACTTTTTGAAGCACAGAAAGAGTTGGACGAGAGGATCATAGGTTTCCATTCCTCATAGGCACGCTACGAACCATGCGTGCGCTCGAAAACACCAGGTGGAGCGTAGGGGTTTCCATTCCTCATAGGCACGCTACGAACGTATGCAAGAGATTGAAAAGGATCGGGAAGCGGTTGTTTCCATTCCTCATAGGCACGCTACGAACCGAAAGGCAGGAAAACGGCTACTGACAAGGAGATCGCCGTTTCCATTCCTCATAGGCACGCTACGAACATCGTGATCTTGTGGGATTGCAGGGATGCCGAACCGGTTTCCATTCCTCATAGGCACGCTACGAACCGGACCAGCCGAGACCGCTGGACACCTCCAGTTTGAGACGTTTCCATTCCTCATAGGCACGCTACGAACCATCAGTTAGGCGTGCGTTCCACTTGATGAATGTCTGGTGTTTCCATTCCTCATAGGCACGCTACGAACGAAGCGGTAACTAAAGGCTTGACTTCTGCCAGTACGGGTTTCCATTCCTCATAGGCACGCTACGAACACTCGTCGGACTGCTCCAGTCGTTCGGCGTCCAGGCGCGTTTCCATTCCTCATAGGCACGCTACGAACGAAACTGAACCCCTCCAAGGTCCGTTCCCAATCCGTTCCGTTTCCATTCCTCATAGGCACGCTACGAACAAGCCTATGCGTTCGCAGAGACCGTCTACCACGAATTGGTTTCCATTCCTCATAGGCACGCTACGAACAATTTCATCCAGTCCCGCAAAAGGAATGCCCCAAATGCGGGTTTCCATTCCTCATAGGCACGCTACGAACTCCGATGGTTGCGGGAGGGGTGGGTGGAATGAAAACCAGTTTCCATTCCTCATAGGCACGCTACGAACCGGCATGGGGACCGGATCAAGACAGACTCCAGGTTGCCGGTTTCCATTCCTCATAGGCACGCTACGAACCCGCGCCGAAGCCAAAAGTGAAACTGTGGCGACAGGTGGGTTTCCATTCCTCATAGGCACGCTACGAACGTTGGCGTCTGCGAGCGTGTCGAAATTCACGACGGCGGTTTCCATTCCTCATAGGCACGCTACGAACCTCGCTGAGCGGCATCCCACGCTCAGCCTTGGCGAGTTTCCATTCCTCATAGGCACGCTACGAACCAGGCAAGCCGAGATCCGAGACAAGACGCTGACCACGTGGGTTTCCATTCCTCATAGGCACGCTACGAACGCGGGCCGCCGTAAAGGATGATATTTCCGTCTTTTTCGCGTTTCCATTCCTCATAGGCACGCTACGAACTATCCACTGGCTCAAGGAAAACGGATACGCAGATCTGGTGTTTCCATTCCTCATAGGCACGCTACGAACTCGGCCAGCGGTTCGGCCGCCTCCTTGAGCGCCTGATTTGGTTTCCATTCCTCATAGGCACGCTACGAACGGCCCCCTCAATGAGGCCCTTAACTTCGTCAGCCGAGTTTCCATTCCTCATAGGCACGCTACGAACAACGTCGTCGGGGCCGAGTTGAAATCCGGCGCCAAGGGGGTTTCCATTCCTCATAGGCACGCTACGAACTTTCCAGGCTTTAGCAAGGTTCTTCTGACCTTCGCGACTGTTTCCATTCCTCATAGGCACGCTACGAACCGACATGGAGGTGGAGATGATCTTCGACGGCGTAAAGTTTCCATTCCTCATAGGCACGCTACGAACTTTTCTTCGAGTATACCATAGGAGGGTTTGCCCGTGAGGTTTCCATTCCTCATAGGCACGCTACGAACATGCCGATCTTCGCGCCCTCCCGCTCGTTCGTCGGGTTTCCATTCCTCATAGGCACGCTACGAACATTCATGGTGTCCTTCAGGTTCGACATGAGCCCGGTGTTTCCATTCCTCATAGGCACGCTACGAACGAGGGAGAGGCTGGTGAGTGAGTTTGCACGACCCAGAGAGTTTCCATTCCTCATAGGCACGCTACGAACCCCTCGGCCACGGGATGGTCCCGTTGGCCAGCCAGTGGTTTCCATTCCTCATAGGCACGCTACGAACCAGAAATTCACCGACCAGATGGCGCTGAAGACCGTGATGTTTCCATTCCTCATAGGCACGCTACGAACGACGCGGAGCTTGCGGAGCTGGGCGAGATTCTCGGGTTTCCATTCCTCATAGGCACGCTACGAACTGCTGATGATGTATTGGACGCGCGCGCGGGCGATCAACGTTTCCATTCCTCATAGGCACGCTACGAACGATACAATATCTAGGGCATGTGGATTACATTCCTGTGCCGTTTCCATTCCTCATAGGCACGCTACGAACGCCCAGGAACCCGGTGATTTGCTGCCAGTGCTGAACGAGTTTCCATTCCTCATAGGCACGCTACGAACCGCCCGTACCGTGCCCGCATTGTGGATTCGAGACGTGGAGTTTCCATTCCTCATAGGCACGCTACGAACGAAATGGCGCGTTCGCCGCGTCGAGGCCGTGCCATTCGGTTTCCATTCCTCATAGGCACGCTACGAACTCCCCGCCGGTCGTGCCTGTGTGAGCGGAGTGGTCAGTGGTTTCCATTCCTCATAGGCACGCTACGAACGTCTCCAGGCTCCCATTTTTCGCCCTCTTTAATCATGTTTCCATTCCTCATAGGCACGCTACGAACTGTGTACCAACTATCGGTAACGCTGATGTAAAGCGCACCATGTTTCCATTCCTCATAGGCACGCTACGAACGCAAAAATGCCATTCAGGGCACGAAAACTTACGGGGTTTCCATTCCTCATAGGCACGCTACGAACTTCATTTTGGGGGAGATGGTCGAATGGACGAACTAAGGTTTCCATTCCTCATAGGCACGCTACGAACACTCTTCCAGATCGTGCGCGTCGAGGATGTAAGGTCGGAGTTTCCATTCCTCATAGGCACGCTACGAACACGAAGTAGCACTGCTTCTTGGCCGGGTTCAGCCCCTGGAGTTTCCATTCCTCATAGGCACGCTACGAACATTAGAACGCCGGGCGGCTGAAGTTGCTTAAAAGGGAGGGTTTCCATTCCTCATAGGCACGCTACGAACCCAGTCCGTACAAAATCAACAGTCTTTCCATCTGTGTGTTTCCATTCCTCATAGGCACGCTACGAACCCCCGATTCCCCAGGCGTTTTCGCCGACCGGCTTCAGGTTTCCATTCCTCATAGGCACGCTACGAACGTGCTAGAAAAACTATCGTCTACCAGTCCTTTTTCTCTGTTTCCATTCCTCATAGGCACGCTACGAACTGACATCACTCCATCTCATTCAATTTTACCTCTTTCGTTTCCATTCCTCATAGGCACGCTACGAACGAGTGTCCCGAAATTAAACGGGCTGTATGGCGATCTTTGTTTCCATTCCTCATAGGCACGCTACGAACTGGATAGAGCCATACGTACCGTACCAGTGGATCGTCGTTTCCATTCCTCATAGGCACGCTACGAACTAGACGTTGATTCAAACGTTGTCCTATCTCCTTGTTGAACGGGTTTCCATTCCTCATAGGCACGCTACGAACTTGCAAAAATACGGATTTCTAACTTCGGTATGGGATGTTTCCATTCCTCGGCGTTGTCCCAGGTTTCGTGGAAATTTGAAGGTGGCGGTCTCCTGAACCCGTTTGGTATAACGGGATTGGGCACAACAAGAAAGGAGAACGCC
Source organism: Kyrpidia spormannii (assembly GCF_002804065.1). Classification (NCBI taxonomy): domain Bacteria; kingdom Bacillati; phylum Bacillota; class Bacilli; order Caryophanales; family Alicyclobacillaceae; genus Kyrpidia; species Kyrpidia spormannii. The sequence continues at coordinate 2,746,982 of NZ_CP024955.1, forward strand.
ACCTATGAAATCAAGGGTACATCAAATTGTGAGAAATGACCAGAGCCTGTTTTCGACACTAGATCCTTTTCAGCAGTTCACCCTCCAACTGTCGCTACTGGACGTGATGGAGAGCGCGAAAGAGGGACTCATGGCCTTGGCGGTTCAAACCGGGCTTCGAGTGATTCAACTCATGATGCGAGAGGAAGTCGAAGCTTTGGTGGGCCCCAAAGGGAAACACAATCCAAAGCGCAAGGCTGTGCGACACGGAAAGGAAAAGGGCTCCGTGATGCTTGGGGGCCGGAAGGTGGCTGTGGAAAAAGTTCGGGTACGCAGCGTCGACGGTCATGAAATCCCGCTGGAGACCTACCAGGCTTTTCAGGATCCAACGCTGCTGACCCAGGCCGCGTTGGAGCGGATGATTCATGGCTTGTCGACCCGAAACTATGCGTTTGGTCTTGAGCCGGTCGGAAACGAGGTGGAAACCTCCGGCACGAGCAAGAGCGCCGTTAGCCGGCGTTTCATTGCCGCCACGAAGAAGCTGCTCGAAAAACTCATGCAGCGGCGCCTGGACGACCGCCGGTACGTGGCGCTAGTTATTGACGGGATCGTCATGGCGGACCACACCGTAGTGGCGGCATTAGGGATTGACGTAGGGGGACAGAAGCAGATCCTGGGCATCTGGGAGGGAGCGACAGAGAATGCGACAGTGTGTAAAGGACTGCTGACCGATCTTGTGGACCGGGGACTGAAAACCGATGATGGGATCCTGGTCGTCATCGACGGGAGTAAGGCTTTGCGTGCCGCAGTACGGGACGTGTTTGGAGAGACGGCATTGGTTCAGCGGTGTCAGGTGCACAAGGAGCGCAATGTCCTGGAGCATCTGCCGGAGAAACAGCGAGATTGGGTCAAGAGGCAATTGCGGGAGGCCTGGCGCCAGGAAACCGAAAAAGAGGCACTGGCGGCCCTGCGGCGCTTGGCGGCACAACTTGAGAAGTCGCATCCAGGAGCAGCAGCCAGTTTGCGCGAGGGGATGGAAGAGACCGTGACCGTGATCCGGCTGGGAGTTCCGGAACTGCTTCGGGGAACTCTGCGCTCGACGAATGCGATCGAATCAGCCAATGAGAAGGTGCGGATGGTGAGTCGGAACGTCAAGCGCTGGCAGAATGGGGAACAGGTGCTGCGCTGGGCGGCTGCAGGATTTTTGGAGGCGGAGAAAAAGTTCAGGACCGTCAAGGGATTTCGCCAAATCCCTCTGCTTCTTGATGCATTACACAAATGTGTACATCCGCAACCACAGCAGGAAAACAAATCCATCACCGCGTAAATTGAAGAAAAAGGCCGTCACGAAAATCCACGACGACCGGGACAACCTCCATTCCTCATAGGCACGCTACGAACCCGGGAAAACCGCATAGACGGTTATGCGGTTGCTGTCGAGTTTCCATTCCTCATAGGCACGCTACGAACTAGCTTTGACGCTGCTGAACGTTGTTTAAAGAGAGATAGTTTCCATTCCTCATAGGCACGCTACGAACAGCTTTGACGCTGCTGAACGTTGTTTAAAGAGAGATAGTTTCCATTCCTCATAGGCACGCTACGAACTCGAGATGGCCAGGGCCGCCATGCTGGAAGAACGGGTGTTTCCATTCCTCATAGGCACGCTACGAACCAATGAAAAAAGCCAATAAAATCAAGCATTATACGGTTTCCATTCCTCATAGGCACGCTACGAACCAACCGATGTTGCTGGAGACTTCATTCAATGGACGGCGTTTCCATTCCTCATAGGCACGCTACGAACAATGTATGAATATGTATTCGCATCTGTTGTATGAATAAAGTTTCCATTCCTCATAGGCACGCTACGAACAGTGTAGTACGCCATATTAGCTGCCTCCCTTTTAAGGTTTCCATTCCTCATAGGCACGCTACGAACGCTGAATAGTTGAGTACGTTACCAAGTGGTCATACAGTTTCCATTCCTCATAGGCACGCTACGAACTGGTATACCCCGCATGAGGGCAAAGAGAACGGCTTGGTGAGTTTCCATTCCTCATAGGCACGCTACGAACTCGCCACCGCCCCAATCGCGGCTACCAGTCCGGAAAATGCGTTTCCATTCCTCATAGGCACGCTACGAACTCAAATGTTAGACGTAATCCTATTCATGAGTCGGTGCAGTTTCCATTCCTCATAGGCACGCTACGAACGCCTGCCGAGTGGCCTTCCGGTCCAGTTCCGGCAAATGTTTCCATTCCTCATAGGCACGCTACGAACGGATGAAGCGAAAATCATCCGACTGCGGTTCCTGGAGTTTCCATTCCTCATAGGCACGCTACGAACCTCTATTCCATTATCTATTTACATCCGGATATGTCGTTTCCATTCCTCATAGGCACGCTACGAACCTCCAACCTCCGCAATCTCTCCAACTCGTCAATCGCCTGTTTCCATTCCTCATAGGCACGCTACGAACGAGGCACTACGGAACGGGAGGCAGAGGGTGAGGGGTTTCCATTCCTCATAGGCACGCTACGAACTCGACGAGGACACGAGGAAGGCTCTGGTTGATTGGATGCAGTTTCCATTCCTCATAGGCACGCTACGAACGAATTGGGCGAGGGGTGATGGAGGTTGAAATCAGCAGAGTTTCCATTCCTCATAGGCACGCTACGAACCGAGGCGGAGGCGAATGCGATCCGCCGAAAGATCGAGATGTTTCCATTCCTCATAGGCACGCTACGAACTGCCCGAGCAGGTAGTCCGTGCTCACCCCGAAAAACTCCGGTTTCCATTCCTCATAGGCACGCTACGAACAAGTAGCATGCGCCGTATCGGCAGCTCCACCTTGCGCCGGTTTCCATTCCTCATAGGCACGCTACGAACGAAGAAGCGGCGAAACGCGCTGGAATGACTCGCGGGTTTCCATTCCTCATAGGCACGCTACGAACGGTCGGCGGATCACCTTCGCAGATGTCGTGTGGAGGTTTCCATTCCTCATAGGCACGCTACGAACCAAACGCTTATCTCGTGTCTTTTGGGTTGCGGCGGCGGTAGTTTCCATTCCTCATAGGCACGCTACGAACTCCTCATTCAGCACCGACAAAATCGCCCGATAGTCGCGGTAGTTTCCATTCCTCATAGGCACGCTACGAACTCATTTTGGGGGAGATGGTCGAATGGACGAACTAAGGTTTCCATTCCTCATAGGCACGCTACGAACTGGACGCCCCCGCAAGCATGACGGTCGGAGCGACGGTTTCCATTCCTCATAGGCACGCTACGAACCAAAGAAAGCACCCGTGAAAAAGATAGAACCTAGGATTAGTTTCCATTCCTCATAGGCACGCTACGAACGTTTCGTATAATAAAAATGACAAAATCATACGAAACCGGTTTCCATTCCTCATAGGCACGCTACGAACGTAGGAGCATCTATCGGGGCATAGTTGACCGGCACAGTTTCCATTCCTCATAGGCACGCTACGAACGCGGTGCCACGATGTTCCCGTCCCGGATGTAGAGAATGTTTCCATTCCTCATAGGCACGCTACGAACTCCCCGCGCCCCTTCGCCGATCGACTCCAGATAGGGTTTCCATTCCTCATAGGCACGCTACGAACGGGGCACACCTCTGTTGCCGCAGACGTCCGTTGCTTAGTTTCCATTCCTCATAGGCACGCTACGAACGACATCTCTCCGACCAACATCTTTCTTTCGTCATCCCAGGTTTCCATTCCTCATAGGCACGCTACGAACCCGCACAACAACATGTTTGCGGTATTTCTTTTCCATCTCGTTTCCATTCCTCATAGGCACGCTACGAACGATGAGGTTCGCACCCCAGCTATACGCCTGAGAAGCGTTTCCATTCCTCATAGGCACGCTACGAACGACTAACTTCACGCTTGGTGGTTCATTTGGCCCTGGTTTCCATTCCTCATAGGCACGCTACGAACGGCCAGTATATCACATGCTGGCCTCCTGTAACACATGTTTCCATTCCTCATAGGCACGCTACGAACCTCTTGGGAGTACCCGGCCATCTCCCGGCACGTACGGAGGTTTCCATTCCTCATAGGCACGCTACGAACCTGGACGCGGCCGACATGATCGAAGACCAGGCGGAAGAGTTTCCATTCCTCATAGGCACGCTACGAACTCTGAGGCGTTCCTGTCCATGGTCGGCTATGATCCAGAGTTTCCATTCCTCATAGGCACGCTACGAACTCTGCGGCGATGACATCCTCGTCGGACACGTCGCCGGTTTCCATTCCTCATAGGCACGCTACGAACGATGTTCTCTCGTTTGACGCCGGAGCCATCTTCGTTCGGTTTCCATTCCTCATAGGCACGCTACGAACAGGCCGAGAGGAAGGCTGCCGAAGCGGACGCGAAGCTAGGTTTCCATTCCTCATAGGCACGCTACGAACGAGTCGTTGTGCACGACGAGGAAAATGTGGAGGTGGCGGTTTCCATTCCTCATAGGCACGCTACGAACGCGAGATTGCTCGGGCGCTGCATCCCGCCCACCAAACGAGTTTCCATTCCTCATAGGCACGCTACGAACGAGGGGGTCGGGCCTGTGAATGATTGCCTCGCCAAAGTGTTTCCATTCCTCATAGGCACGCTACGAACTTCGGCTGCCTTCTTGGTGTCGAAGCCGCCGATCCACTTAGTTTCCATTCCTCATAGGCACGCTACGAACGTTCTGTTGGAGCCAGGAAGAGGCGATCAAAAATGGTAGGGTTTCCATTCCTCATAGGCACGCTACGAACCCATTACGCAGCCCACGTAGGGAATCAGCTCTTCCTTCCGGTTTCCATTCCTCATAGGCACGCTACGAACCCCGCGGATGTAAACCAGGACCTGGCCACGAGGTGGTTTCCATTCCTCATAGGCACGCTACGAACGGAGAACGTGATGTATCGGTCCAGCTTGATCCCGCTGAGTTTCCATTCCTCATAGGCACGCTACGAACTTCGAACGCGTCCGCAAACTTTTGGAGCAAATAATCGTGTTTCCATTCCTCATAGGCACGCTACGAACGCCAACCACCTCTTGCACCTGAGTCAAGTTCCCCCCGCTGGTTTCCATTCCTCATAGGCACGCTACGAACGATGACACGTCAAGGATGATCGTGTATCCGTACGTGTTTCCATTCCTCATAGGCACGCTACGAACCCAGTTGGATCACTTCACGGTCCCCCATCATCCGTGTTTCCATTCCTCATAGGCACGCTACGAACTCAGCAAATGGCTTCAGCGCAAGGATGAAACCAGTCTGGGTTTCCATTCCTCATAGGCACGCTACGAACGATCTTGTACGATCCAAACGGCAAAGAGGTCAGCCGGTTTCCATTCCTCATAGGCACGCTACGAACGTGGGCGCCGAACCTGATGAACATGCTCACGGAAGGCATGTTTCCATTCCTCATAGGCACGCTACGAACTTTGCCACGTAGTCGTCGCGGTGTTCTTCATCCATTCCGTTTCCATTCCTCATAGGCACGCTACGAACCGACTAATATATTATGTGGTATATTATACCCAGAAAGAAGTTTCCATTCCTCATAGGCACGCTACGAACGGGAAACAGCCGAGAGTGCCACGGGAGTCGGAGATTCGAGTTTCCATTCCTCATAGGCACGCTACGAACGGGCGCCGCCTTGCCGCTCCACCGCTTGCCTCATTTGGTGTTTCCATTCCTCATAGGCACGCTACGAACGCTCGGCGTGGTGTGGGATGAGGCCGCGTGGAAGCTCATGTTTCCATTCCTCATAGGCACGCTACGAACTCAAGCGTGTCGTCGCCATACGGAACGATGCCGAGGAGTTTCCATTCCTCATAGGCACGCTACGAACTCTATATCAAGTCGCTTGAAGCGACGATTGAGAAGGAGTTTCCATTCCTCATAGGCACGCTACGAACCCGAGGTTGCTCAGGAGTCACATGAGTTTGGAGACGGGTTTCCATTCCTCATAGGCACGCTACGAACCGTCGCTCGCGACCACCATTCGCCCTCGTGTTGATATACACTGAAAATGGACCCCAGATCGTCAGTGAAAATTGACCCCCACCAGATAGACTGGTACGCTCCTACTAATCTGAGTGGGAGCGGGGGAGAAAGGGTTGATCTCTATCGAGGATTGGACTGCGATTCGAGCACTCCATGCCCGCGGTGTCAGTATTAAGGCGATTGCGCGGCAACTGGGAATTTCGCGCAACACTGTGCGTCGTGCCTTGCGGGGAGACGATCCACCCAAGTATGTGCGAAAGAAGCCGTCGGCTCGGGCAACAGACCCATTCCTGGAGCACATTCGACAGATGTACGTGGAAAAACAATTGATCGGAACACGAATCTATGCGGAGTTGCAGAAGATGGGGTACCAAGGTTCACTTTCTGCGGTTCACCGGTGTCTGCAGCGGCTGAAGAAAGAACAGCCGCACACCGAAGTGCGGGTTCAGCGGATGGAGACGGCTCCAGGTGAACAAGCCCAGTTCGACTGGTCGGAGTACTCAGTAAAGATAGGAGGCAAGGAGGTCAAGGTATACGCGTACCGTTACATTCTCAGTTATAGTCGAATGCGATACACGCACTTTGCGCTGAATCAAACGCTGGAGACGGTCCTGGAAGCTCTGGAGTGCGGGATTCGCCACTTTGGCGGTGTGCCTGAGAGGGTGCTGATCGACAATGCCGGTCAAATGGTCGTGGATCATCGGCCGGATGGAGCTGTACGGTACCACCCGGAATTTCTCAAGGTCATGGGACTGTACCGGATGGACCCGTATGCATGCGCCCCGTACCGCGCCCAAACGAAGGGGAAAGTGGAACGGGCCTTCTATATGCTGGAACAGCATTTCCTCAAAGGGACGGAGTTCAAAGACTTTGAGGACCTCATTACCCAAGGGAAGTCCTTTGACGAATCGGAGAATCAGCGGGTGCACCGCCGGTTGGGACAAACCCCGTTGGAGCGGTTTGAGGCGGACCGGGCGGCTTTACGGCCCCTCCCCGAGCGCAGGTATGTCGACAGTGTGCGCGTCTTGCGCCGCGTCAGCAGAGACGGATACATCTCCGTCGATCACGTGGAATACTCGGTCCCGCCCTCCTACCTCGGCCGGGAGGTGTGGGTGACGCAACCCAGGGGGGCATATGTCGAGATGTACGGCCCAGACGGCACCTTCTTGTGTCGGCACGTCAAATCGAGAGACACCGGCTCGATCCACACGCTGCCCGAACACCAGGCGCCTCACCGGGAGCGTGTCTCGGTTCGTCAGCGATTCTGCGAGGTGTTTCCCAGCGGTGCGGCATTCTACCAAGGGCTCACCCGTCGGTATGCCCACAACGCTCGGTACCATGCCGCCCGCATCCTGGACATGCGCAGCACCTATAGCGACGAGTCTATTGAAATGGCCCTGAAGGAGGCCTTGGCTTACGGAGCCACGGACGAGAAGGTCGTGTTGAAACTGCTGGCCAACTACCCGACAAAACCGGCCGCCTCTTCGAGAAACGTCGAGGTCCAGGCGTTATCTCGGCGCGCCGACACCATTCGCCCGTTGTCCTACTACAGTCAACTGTTGCATTAACAAGGGGGAGTTCCCGTGACCGAAGATGCGATGGAGACCCTGAAACAACATCTCAAAACGCTCCAACTGCCGTATATGCGGGAGGTGGTGGAACGGGAAATTGAGAACGCGGTGAAAATGAAGCTGACTTACCAAGCTTTTCTCACGCGGCTCGTGGAAGCGGAAGTGTTGCAGAAGACCAACCGGTCCATTGCCACGAAGATTCATCTGGCGCGATTCCCGCGGATCTGTACATTGGAGGAGTTCGATTTCTCGTTTCAACCTTCGCTCCATGCCGCGGAGATTCGGGAATTGGGAGAACTCGGCTTTATCCACCGAAAAGAAAACGTTATTTTCCTAGGTCCTCCAGGGGTTGGAAAAACGCACTTAGCGATTGCCCTTGGGGTCAAAGCGTGCACGGCCAGACTCCGGGTCGCGTTTTTCACCGCCTCTGAACTGGCGGATCTCTTGTATGCCAGTTTAGCGGATCGTTCCACGCCCCAAAAGCTGGCGTCGCTGAGCCGCTACCACCTGCTGATCATCGACGAGTTGGGCTACATGCCCATGGACAAGCAACGGGCGAACCTCTTTTTCCAGCTCGTCAGCAAGCGCTATGAGACGGGATCAATCATCCTGACGACCAACATGCCTTTTGACGAGTGGGACAAGGTGTTTGGCGATACAATTGCTTCTGCCGCCATCATTGATCGTCTGGTGCATCACAGTCACATTTTTCACATTCAGGGTCACAGTTACCGGATGAAGGACAAGCTCAAGGCCGATGCCTCCGCCTAATCACCAGCCCGGCGGACTTGGTACCCCATGTTGTCCGTGCGTGTGCGACACGCACACGTGGCCGTTGTCCCCTAAGGGCCCCCCATCGGCCCGCAGCCGCGAGGTCAAGGGCGCCCTTGGGCGAGCGAAGCGTCCCTTGACGGAGCGGCCAGGGCCGATACACTCGGCCCGTTGGGACAACGGCCGACGACGATGAACCCTGAGTGACGACACGACATGGCAAGCAATGACTTCCGTTTTCTGAGGGGGGTCAAAATTCAGTGCCAAACCGGGGTCAATTCTACTTGACGATCAACACCTCGAAGCTTCGGTTTCCATTCCTCATAGGCACGCTACGAACGATGCCTTGTTGGCGGCCTCGGAGGTTGTCGTCCACGAGGTTTCCATTCCTCATAGGCACGCTACGAACTTAGTCAAATCGTCCGCGGTGTGGAGAGTCGATCGGAGTTTCCATTCCTCATAGGCACGCTACGAACCATCTTCCCTCTGGTTTTGTACGGAACGATGTACGGTTTCCATTCCTCATAGGCACGCTACGAACAACATTTCCTGCGCCGCCTCAAACTGGCGTTTGACGATGTTTCCATTCCTCATAGGCACGCTACGAACATCGAAGGAAAGCCGGCCAGCTTTACGCCATCCGCGCAGTTTCCATTCCTCATAGGCACGCTACGAACCACAGGAAGGTCCTTGCGGCCGAGCGGGCCCGCATCAAGTTTCCATTCCTCATAGGCACGCTACGAACACACCGCATAACCCCGACCGAGCGGGGATGCACCTTGAGTTTCCATTCCTCATAGGCACGCTACGAACCCCAGGCCGTCACCTGGGGTTGTGTTTTTTTACCCCGCGTTTCCATTCCTCATAGGCACGCTACGAACTCAAGTGCCCCGACTTTTTTGGACCTTGAATTTACGTTTCCATTCCTCATAGGCACGCTACGAACTCGGGCACACCGCGCATTTTTTGTCATCGCAGTATGCGCAGTTTCCATTCCTCATAGGCACGCTACGAACATCCTCCCCCTCCCGCCGTCGGTGAATCACTCGCACATGTTTCCATTCCTCATAGGCACGCTACGAACTGTCGGCCAGCCTCACAAGCCCTTTGGCTTCCATGCCAGTTTCCATTCCTCATAGGCACGCTACGAACCATCCCGGTTTTATCGGTCCTATCGTCGATTTATTGGGTTTCCATTCCTCATAGGCACGCTACGAACTGAGGGTGTGTTGGAGTACGTGGCGTCCGGGGTTGCGAGTTTCCATTCCTCATAGGCACGCTACGAACCAAGCCATTGACCAAGCAACAGTGGCCCAACAACGATTGTTTCCATTCCTCATAGGCACGCTACGAACGCCGCGACCAGCTCGTCGTAATGCTTATACGGCGGGTTGGTTTCCATTCCTCATAGGCACGCTACGAACGGTGCTCGGGGTGATGGAGTAATGCGTATTTACGCTGAGTTTCCATTCCTCATAGGCACGCTACGAACAGAAAAGGAGCAAGGCTGCTACCTGAATGAGAATCGTGTTTCCATTCCTCATAGGCACGCTACGAACCGTTTTTGGCGACCATACCCCATCTTTCTGCCGCCCGGTTTCCATTCCTCATAGGCACGCTACGAACCCAGAGACTCTCCGAAAAGTTTTCTCGCCTTTCCTCTGCGGTTTCCATTCCTCATAGGCACGCTACGAACGCCTTATTCATGAACTGGACGTAAAAACAGACAGCAGGATGTTTCCATTCCTCATAGGCACGCTACGAACCGAAGAAAGGGGTGGAGCAAGTGGCGGTGGGCACGAAAGTTTCCATTCCTCATAGGCACGCTACGAACAGACTCTGTGGATGGCACCGTGGCCGCGTCGCATAGAGTTTCCATTCCTCATAGGCACGCTACGAACATTTAAGCCCATCTTCATTTTGTGCTTATGGTTTTCGTTTCCATTCCTCATAGGCACGCTACGAACGGTCCAAGAGATGCGGCTGCTGGCTGCGACGCCGAGTTTCCATTCCTCATAGGCACGCTACGAACCAGTTGGTCCTGGCGTACTGCTCGTCGGTGATGGAGTTGTTTCCATTCCTCATAGGCACGCTACGAACTCCGATCTGCTTTTGGGCCTTTTACCGATGCAGAAGTTTCCATTCCTCATAGGCACGCTACGAACGTCAAGTTGCGGGCCGAATTGTTGGGAGAAACGGACGAGTTTCCATTCCTCATAGGCACGCTACGAACAAGGACGAAGGGGAAAACTGTCTTCTGGATCCGGACGATAGTTTCCATTCCTCATAGGCACGCTACGAACGGTGGGATTGTCAACAAATTCCTGTCCATGCCATCCAAAGTTTCCATTCCTCATAGGCACGCTACGAACGCCGTCCACCGCGCCGCAAAGCTCGGGGATGTCGAATCTAGTTTCCATTCCTCATAGGCACGCTACGAACTCGATTCGACCACCTTCGATCACGTCCCTGTTGCGAGTTTCCATTCCTCATAGGCACGCTACGAACCCGATGGCGGCCAGTAACGCAGCCGACAATGCGTCTCGTTTCCATTCCTCATAGGCACGCTACGAACGATTGGAATTACGTAAAAATGCCGAGATCGATGGCATTGTTTCCATTCCTCATAGGCACGCTACGAACGCCGCCGCGATCACCGCACTGGCCGATTGGAGTCGGGGGGTTTCCATTCCTCATAGGCACGCTACGAACCGTACCACAACCGCCAGCGGGGGGAACAATTTTGAATTAGTTTCCATTCCTCATAGGCACGCTACGAACCGATTATCTGACGGGTGTCCTATCGGCCTTCGTTCAGTTTCCATTCCTCATAGGCACGCTACGAACGTAAGCGGCGATTCTACGACGTGGATTCCGAGAGGAGCGTAGTTTCCATTCCTCATAGGCACGCTACGAACTCCCGCTCATTTTGAATGTCCGCCTTGGATTTCGCGTTTCCATTCCTCATAGGCACGCTACGAACATCGGCCCGAAGTGCGGCGACATCCTTCCGCAGCGGTTGTTTCCATTCCTCATAGGCACGCTACGAACTCGTTCTCCCCCTCCCGCCCAGCGTGAACCACAGCCACATGTTTCCATTCCTCATAGGCACGCTACGAACCAGGTAACTTTTCCCACTTCCCGTCGCCCCGAGGAACAGTTTCCATTCCTCATAGGCACGCTACGAACGCCGGACAGGATGTCCGCCACCACCATCGGGTTGTTCGCGTTTCCATTCCTCATAGGCACGCTACGAACCATGTGGTTATCGTCGGAGGTTTTTACATCGGCGTAGGGTTTCCATTCCTCATAGGCACGCTACGAACGAATTTACGCCACGTGCCCTTGCGGGCGTCGATTTCAAGTTTCCATTCCTCATAGGCACGCTACGAACCTTTCACCTTCGTCTATCCAGGTTTGGGCGTACTCCCGAGTTTCCATTCCTCATAGGCACGCTACGAACTCGGGATCTGCGGCGGAAGGTGAGACATAAACCATGTGTTTCCATTCCTCATAGGCACGCTACGAACCAAGCCGGTTCCCTCCCCGCCCTCGTCTCCCTCCTCTTGTTTCCATTCCTCATAGGCACGCTACGAACTTTCACCTTCGTCTATCCAGGTTTGGGCGTACTCCCGAGTTTCCATTCCTCATAGGCACGCTACGAACCCGTCGGATACCCATACTCGTGCGGTACGTCGACTTCGGGTTTCCATTCCTCATAGGCACGCTACGAACCCGATTAAGTTATTGGAGCCATCATAGGAGAACGTCGAAGGTTTCCATTCCTCATAGGCACGCTACGAACTTTTCCATGAGTGCCTTTGCGATCCGGTCACGTTTCCTGTTTCCATTCCTCATAGGCACGCTACGAACTGCCTTTTGGATTTACGACATCCGGATCACCTTGGAATAGTTTCCATTCCTCATAGGCACGCTACGAACGTTGGCGAACGAGGGCTTGAGTATCCTGGAAAACTTCGGGGTTTCCATTCCTCATAGGCACGCTACGAACTCCCCGTGCCAGCCGGGCAACAGCCACCCGAGTTGTCAAGTTTCCATTCCTCATAGGCACGCTACGAACACCGGAATGGATTCGGGCCATTTTTATTTGCCCGAGGTGTTTCCATTCCTCATAGGCACGCTACGAACTTGGGCCAGGTCATATCCGGTTGCCGGCGGTGTCGGTTGTTTCCATTCCTCATAGGCACGCTACGAACGCGAACCCTGCTCACCCACGAAACCACGCTCGTCTGGTTTCCATTCCTCATAGGCACGCTACGAACCATCCAGAGGATCCAGCAGTACAGGATCTACGTGCACCGTTTCCATTCCTCATAGGCACGCTACGAACTGGTCACAAACTGCCGGACGGGCCCCCAGTGGGCTTTCAGTTTCCATTCCTCATAGGCACGCTACGAACTCTGCTTGGCCCGCCACAGGTGAGATACCTGGAGGCGAGTTTCCATTCCTCATAGGCACGCTACGAACTCGTTCGTCACCTGATACGCCTCTTCTATCCACGTCCAAGTTTCCATTCCTCATAGGCACGCTACGAACTGCATGGCTGGAGGCACGAATCCGATACACGACGGCTAGTTTCCATTCCTCATAGGCACGCTACGAACTGAGCGGCGATGCCGTGCCCAGGCCGCCCAAAGCTTACGAGGTTTCCATTCCTCATAGGCACGCTACGAACCAGGTCGATGATTCGGTTCGTGCGGTCGCGTTTGCTGTTTCCATTCCTCATAGGCACGCTACGAACAAGCATACCTCTCGGACCTGCTCGGAGGCGCAGAACAGCGGTTTCCATTCCTCATAGGCACGCTACGAACCGTGATTGGGTATGCTATGAGGCCTCCCGTGGACAAAGTTTCCATTCCTCATAGGCACGCTACGAACCGCACGAGGAACCAAAACATTATCATTTCAGCAACGAAATGTTTCCATTCCTCATAGGCACGCTACGAACGACTTGTTAGCCCAGAAGGTGGGCGTCCTGTGAAGCTCGGGTTTCCATTCCTCATAGGCACGCTACGAACTCTGATTTCCATTAGCTCAGGATCGTTTGCAGCGATTGCGTTTCCATTCCTCATAGGCACGCTACGAACAACGACTCCAGAACCTGGACCATTTTCTTTCCATACAGGTTTCCATTCCTCATAGGCACGCTACGAACCATTTGGCAATTGGTGCCTAGGAACTGCGTTTTACTGTGAGTTTCCATTCCTCATAGGCACGCTACGAACATCGTCATCAAATTCGACCTCGATAATTTCGTAGTCATGTTTCCATTCCTCATAGGCACGCTACGAACGAGCGCGGATGCTCTGAAAAACACATATGGAGGGATGTCAGTTTCCATTCCTCATAGGCACGCTACGAACGCCTCGCGCATCCGAAGCATTTCCTCATACGAGATACTGGTTTCCATTCCTCATAGGCACGCTACGAACGTTCAACTCACAGCGCATGATCGCTTGACCTCGTGTCTCGCGTTTCCATTCCTCATAGGCACGCTACGAACGAGGCTGTCCTCGACCTCGGAGACCGGCGAATAACCCTGTTTCCATTCCTCATAGGCACGCTACGAACTTCAAAGTCTGATCGATTCTGGCTGTCCTTGCCGAAGTTTCCATTCCTCATAGGCACGCTACGAACAGTTCAAAGTCTGATCGATTCTGGCTGTCCTTGCCGAAGTTTCCATTCCTCATAGGCACGCTACGAACTTTTGGTTCTCGACAGAAACGCCAAGCCAGACGTTTGGGTTTCCATTCCTCATAGGCACGCTACGAACCCATTTGGGTGGGAGCGGACATTACACCGCTGACATGTTTCCATTCCTCATAGGCACGCTACGAACGGGATCGCTCCGTACCCAAGACTTGGGAATGCTTCGTAGTTTCCATTCCTCATAGGCACGCTACGAACTCCGGAGGGCGGGCATCGACCGGATCAAGCCCGCGGTTTCCATTCCTCATAGGCACGCTACGAACTATGTGCCTCCCGGGGAGGCTCCGGCACCGCAATCGGTTTCCATTCCTCATAGGCACGCTACGAACTCCGCCCTCGCCACCCTCGGCGAAACGCGGGAACGGTGGTTTCCATTCCTCATAGGCACGCTACGAACCTTCCCTCATTGGTATCGATGTCCGACGGCATGTTTCGTTTCCATTCCTCATAGGCACGCTACGAACGGATGACCTCGCGCAGGCTGTGGCCCTCGGACTCATCACAGTTTCCATTCCTCATAGGCACGCTACGAACTCCGCCCTCGCCACCCTCGGCGAAACGCGGGAACGGTGGTTTCCATTCCTCATAGGCACGCTACGAACCTTCCCTCATTGGTATCGATGTCCGACGGCATGTTTCGTTTCCATTCCTCATAGGCACGCTACGAACGGATGACCTCGCGCAGGCTGTGGCCCTCGGACTCATCACAGTTTCCATTCCTCATAGGCACGCTACGAACGCTGTCGGCGTTGTATCCGGGGGCGATCACGAGACTTGGTTTCCATTCCTCATAGGCACGCTACGAACCTCTTGTGCGGCGGCCCGGAGTTTTCGTGTCACCCTGTAGTTTCCATTCCTCATAGGCACGCTACGAACTCCGGAGTGAGTGACCGTCCCTACCCCGGCTGCATCGGTTTCCATTCCTCATAGGCACGCTACGAACTCAGGTGCATGATCCGGACCTTGTGGCCAGCCTTTTGGAGTTTCCATTCCTCATAGGCACGCTACGAACGGAAGAAAGCATGAACATCACGGTTGGCGTATTATTCTAGTTTCCATTCCTCATAGGCACGCTACGAACTGTGTTTGCCGAGAGGATTGTCAAACTTCGCAGAGGTTTCCATTCCTCATAGGCACGCTACGAACGCTTCCGTTTGCTGAACCTCCACGATGGCTCCTTCCCGGTTTCCATTCCTCATAGGCACGCTACGAACTCGTCCGATGCACCCGGATTGGGTGAGGAGTTTACGCGAGTTTCCATTCCTCATAGGCACGCTACGAACTGCCTAATTGGCCTTTGGATGACTGAGCCTGAGCCATATGTTTCCATTCCTCATAGGCACGCTACGAACTAAACGCTCCGTGCCCGCGCCTCCAGATCGCTTCTGCCGGTTTCCATTCCTCATAGGCACGCTACGAACTCCTTTCGAGTACGGTCGCCGCATCGAGAAAATTCGTCTGTTTCCATTCCTCATAGGCACGCTACGAACATTCGTTTTTCTCTCCAACTTCGATCATCTTCTCTCGTTTCCATTCCTCATAGGCACGCTACGAACGTGAGAGCCGTGGGGGCGAAAATTACGATTGGCGCGGGTTTCCATTCCTCATAGGCACGCTACGAACATGATCTATTCGCCGGGGGCCGGTGGTGCCGGGGGAGGAGTTTCCATTCCTCATAGGCACGCTACGAACGAGGACAGGCCGGGGGCGACACCGGCGGCGGAAGTGCAAGTTTCCATTCCTCATAGGCACGCTACGAACATTCGTGCGCAGTAAAACCCTGGGCGGCGATAGTGGGGGGTTTCCATTCCTCATAGGCACGCTACGAACGGCTGATGCTCATGTGCCATCCGAATCCGGGGTGATACTGTTTCCATTCCTCATAGGCACGCTACGAACGAACGCCGATTTCCCCATGCTCGTCCGGCCGCCGACCAGTTTCCATTCCTCATAGGCACGCTACGAACATCTATTCGCCGGGGGCCGGTGGTGCCGGGGGAGGAGTTTCCATTCCTCATAGGCACGCTACGAACGGAGGTTCTGGGGGCTCTGGTGGTGAGCCGTCGAAGCCTGTTTCCATTCCTCATAGGCACGCTACGAACCCGTCGACCGCGCCGCAAAGCTCGGGGCTATCGAATCTGGTTTCCATTCCTCATAGGCACGCTACGAACCCATTTTTTCCGCATTATACAAGGGATCTGTCGCTACTAGCATACAGTGTGCGGAGAAGTGCGTCAACTCCTGAAACGGAGTCTTTGTTTCAGATGACGCGGATTCTGGTGACTTTGAGCGACCCGTCTCTTGTCGTCGATCCCCCGGGGTTTTTGCTCGATCTCTGATCGACGACACTTCCATAAACAGGAATTGCAACAAATCCCTCCTTTGTAGAGGGCGCGGTTGTTGAGATCAGAATTTTTAGCTTACTGCGATCGCTTAATACCTCCCATCCCGCGGGTCGAGCCCATTTTTCGCATATCGAAGAATGTCGAAACATGGAATTGATTATCTACCTATTTTCGACAAAGTTCGACGTCATTTCCACAAACGAGGACCTCTCGGAGGATTCAGTTGTCGTTTATTGTCGAAAACCCGCCCGCCGAGAGGTCGATTACCCGCTTTCCGCCGGTGGCAAGGAAGCTTCCATCAAGAGGTTATCCGTCCGGATCCGAATCCACCGAAGAATCTGGATCCCCTTCTCGGTGAGTCCTTGAAGTTAATGGGTGACCGTCCCGTCCGGTAGACGCACGATCACATGGGTTAACCCGTCAAACTCTTTCAGTAATGTACGGGTGGTCGGAGAGTGAAACTTCGCACCCGCGATCGCCAGTGCCGTTTGTTGATCCTCCCGCATCCCTTGGCGCACCCGGCGTTGAATGATCGCGTACACCAGCAGCCCCAACAGGAAGACATAAGCTAAGGCCAACACGCGTTTGGGGGTCTTGACGAAGATCCCGTGCACAAAATAGGGCTGTTTCAAGGCCCGAAACAGGTTCTCGACCTCGATCTGGCCTTTGTAATCCCTCAGCAGATCGGCATCGTGGGCCCGACGCGTCCGCGGGACGTTACTGATCAGACAAAGGTCCTCTCCCGCCGCCGTCGCTGTTTAATGGCCTCCGTGTCGGTTTCCACCGTGAAGTTCACCCGCCACCGAACCACCTCGACGCTCCCTGAGTCGGGATCTTGTTTTCGCGGGCGTCCCACCCGCCGTTTCACGGTCCTTTCCTGCACCACCTGGCCGGTGACTTGATGAAATCCCCAGCGATTATGACGCCGCCGCCAATCTTCCAAAGCCACCTCGGCGTCGGCTTCGCAGTGGTAGCTCAGCCGCTCCTGCTGGGCCACCATCCTTCTCAATCGCCTGAGCCTCCTCTGCCATGATCGCCGCCACCCGAAGCTCTCGACACAAGTACGCCACCAGAGGTGCCGCTTCCAGCTTGTGAACTTCCACCGTAACACCCGGAAGTTGCATATTTCTCCCCTCCGAATCCTAATACAAGGACAATTCGGAGTTGGATAGGCATTCTCCTCCTGAGACTCCTCAAAATGCCGTTATTCGACAAAATCTGACATGCGGAAAATGGGGTCTAGGTTGGGGAGCCAGCGCTGGGCTACAAAGTGAGGAGCCGGACCACCAGCCCAGGCTCCCGATCAACCCACAATTCTCTATTTGCCGCTCCAACATGGCTCGCGCCCGGTCGTCCCTCCACTCAGCTGTCATCACAAAATCTGATCAAACTTCCCTTTCTCAACCCCCATAATCTGCCTTTCCGAGTAGGTTGTCGTTCTCAAAATATAAATAATCACCGAATCCTCGTCCTCCTCAATGATTTGCTTCAACTCCCTTTTCAGCCTGTACAAATTCGCCTTCGTAATCTCCCCCTCCAGCACCGAATTTTGCACCCATGTCAGATACTCCCGGCACTTTTTCAACACTTTCGCCACCCGCTTCTGCGCTACATCGTACACCAGGATCACGAACACGGCTGAACCTTCCCCTCTCCGCCACTCACGCCGCCGAGTCAGTCCATCCCTCGCCCTCCACTACCACTGGGCCACGAACGGCCGATACTCCTCCCCTTCCACCACGTGTTTTTCCACTTTGTAGAGCTCCAGGCGAATCAGGCGGCGATAGGATACCTCTCGCCCAATACTCCGATGACGGATCGTGGTCCCGAGACGCCGCTCCCACTCGGACACGAACACTTTGCGCCCGCTTTCTTTCAAATAAATTCCTTCCAACTTCGCATCAAAATCCCGTCGGGTAATCATTTTCTTTCCGAGCACGGTAAAGATGAGCCGGTCCACCAAAATCGGCTTAAAGATCTCCGCCACATCCAGATTCAGACTGAACCGGCGATAATTTGACGTGTGCAAATATCCAATCCTCGGATCCAAATGGGTCTTGTACGTCTCCCGCAAAACCGCGGAATACAACAGAGAATTCCCAAAACTGATCAACGTGTTCAGATGATTTTCCGGCGGCCGCCGGGTCCGGCGATCAAATTGAAAATCTTCCTGTAACACGATGGCATCGAATGCGCGGTAATACTGCTCCCGGATATTGCCCTCCAAAGCCATCAGGGCCGGAACCTCCGCCGTCTCAGGGATTTTCCCCTCCAACTCCTGGATGCGCTCCAGGTGGCCCTCCACCTTTTTGCCCCGGTTGCGGTAATATTTTAACACCTGCAGCATATTGCGGGCCGCGCCCTCCACGAACCGCCGGGCCAAATCCAGGCGACGCTGCGGATCCAGATAATACTCCACCTGTTTCACCGTCACATGCCCTGCGTTCAAATGCTCACGGGGATAAAACGTTCCCATGTAATATTCATACTCCGAATTAAAAATGTGAAGGAGGATCTCTTTCTGGGAGCAGAATTCCAAAAGACTTTTGGTCAGGTCCACCTCTCCGAACAAATAAATCTCTTGAATATTCTCCACGGGAAGGTACTTCGTTCCGTCCGGGCTCTCAAACACCAGCGTGTTGTCCTTTCGTCGCAATTGCCCGCCGGAAAACAGGTATACGCTTGTCCCCACCGTCTCGACCCCTCACTTCACGCCCAGCAATATTCCCCATACGCGCACCTTTTGCACGCAGGGATTCGTTTCGGCGGTGGCGGCGTCGCCCGGCGCAACAACGCCCGAAGCTCTTCCACCGTCTGTTCGATCTTCACCCTGTCCTCTTGGGTGAGCACCACCCGTTCGACTTTCCGCTCCTCCGGAACCACCAGTTCCCCCTCGGCCTCGATCCCCCGTTTTCTCAACTCTATGAGATAAAACAACACTTGCATCCGGGCGCCCTTTAGCGAGTGCCTGCTTTTTTTCACCTCGGTAACCACCAGCGTTCCCGAGTCCCGGCGCACCACGTCCAACTTCGAATGACCTACCTCAACCTCCTTGCGCCCTCTGGGTTGCCGGTTCTCGTGCAAGAATCGGCCGATCACCACGTTCTCATCGTCCTCATCCGGGGTCATTTGACGAGACATGAGCCACGCTTCCCGGGGGCAGAACGTGTAATACCACACCAACGTCCCATTAATCCGAATTTCATCCTCCATGGACTCACCTCAACTCTTCGGACCTTCCCATCCACAGGTTTATAAAATACAATCCTCCACCCACCCCGCGGCCAAATCGGCGTACCCGCGATCCTCTTGATACTTCGGTGTGTCAGCCGCTAATTTGATCTCCACGTCATCCGCCAGGTTTGCCGCCACCTTCAGCGCCATTTTCGGAGGCAATGAGACAATGAACTGCTGCATCAGCGCCATGAACCGCTTTCGGGCCACAAAGGACAGGCCCCCCATCCACACCCGATCCAAATACCGTTCATAAATCTCTCGAACTCCGCGAATCCCGAACTCGTTCATCCGCCGCCGGATGTCCAGGCCGATCGGGCGCTCGAGATACTCCTCTCCCCAAGGAACAAAAATCGATACCCGCCGCGGATCTTCTTCGAAGGGCGACCAGCCGCTCACGGCGCTCCACCGCCCCTGGGCCGCCTGGGCCAAAGCCTGCATCTTCGCGGCACTATTCGTGCGGGCCGAACACCGGGAAAAATACTGATCAACCTCTTCATACAGTTCGTGCTCCATCCACTCGGCCGCCTTGCCCAAACTGCGGTCCGTCTCCTCACGGACAATGGCGTCCCGATAAACCCAAACCCGGGAATCCTGTTCCCCGCCTCGCAAAAACGAAAAGACCACGATCTCCCCAAGCTCCCCCTCGCTCCCGTGCCGATTGACCCGTCCCGCCGCCTGAATCACCGAGGAGTAGATCGGCCGCGCCCGGTAGACTTTCTGAAAACTCACATCCACACCGGCCTCGATAATCTGGGTGGTCACCGCCCATAACCGCTGCCCCGCCCCCAAACACTCTTTCATCTCTTCAATCCGCAGCCGCTTGTGCAAGGGCGTCATCAAGCCGTGAAGATGCAAAATTCGGGGCTCCGAATCGGCGGGTCCCGCATCCTTCAGCCTTTCAGACAGCTCTTGATAAACCCTCGCCGCATCCCCAATGGTGTTCAAAATCACGGCCAGATGCCGCGTGTCTCTCTCACGTCCGACCAGATGATCGGCTAGCTGCTTCTCGTCCCACGGCTCAACCACGACCCGGGCACGGTATCGGTCCGGATAACGGATGTCGGCGGGTGCCAGGGGAATCGGGGACTCCTTCAGCCCCGGCCGGAGCGGCGGAAGGGTGGCCGTCACAAAGAGAAACGTCGCATTCATCTCCCGGGCGGCGCCCTGGATCATGGCGAGAAAAGGTTGCCAGACGGAGTCATCGACGATTTGTGGCTCGTCGACAATCACTACGGAATTCGCAAGACCGGCCAGCCGGAGGGTTTCTTGGGCACGCTGCGCAAAAAAAGCCCGAAACATTTGGTTAAACGTCGTCGCCACCACCGGGGACTGCCAAGATTCCAGCAAGAGAATCGCTTTGTCATCCCATTCACGGTCCTCAGTCATTGACAGAGAATGGTGCTCCATTACTTCCAGCCCAGAGGCCTTGGCGATCTCTCCCGCAGCTTGGGACAAAATCGTCAGATAAGGAGCCACATAGACAATCCTTTCTTTCCCCCGGTCCCCGGCGATCTCCAACGCCACCCGCAGAGCCGTGAGGGTCTTCCCCAAACCCGTGGGAAGCTTCAAGACATACAAGTCCCCTTTGGGGTTTTGGCGGTATCGCTCCACCGCTTGCTGGTGCACCCGTTGGCGAAGGGCCGTCACGCCGGTGAGCCCGCCTCCCGCTGGCGTGGATCCCGCCGACTGTCGGCCTTTATCTTCGAGAAATTTTTCCAAATGCGCCAAGGCACCCTCCAGCTCTTCGCGCTGAAGCCGCCGGGGCTCGATCTGGGCCGCGTCGAATCGATCCGCGCGAATCAGGGAGGCGGTAGAGAGGCGAAGACAAGAAACCGGCGCCTCCGCCTCTTCGTACTCCGCTAACACTGCCTGACCCGTCCAATCCATATACCATTTGGCCCAGGTGTCAACAAACCCCTTGTGCCAGGCCTTCAACGACCCCACAGTAGGAGCGGCCCCCGCAACCTCCGGAAACAGCCGACTGACCGCGTCGTGAATACCCGGGAGATCAAAGTGTTCCCATTGCGGCGGAAAGCTTCTCCAGGGCACTTCCGTTTCCTCGATATCGCCGAGCCGCCCGTGGTGATCGAGAAGATCCCGGCACCACCACTGCACCCTCCTCCGCAGTTCAGTCTTTTCCCTCCTGGGCATTTTCCAGATATTCAGCAACCGTTCGGCATAATAGACATACAAAATGGCGCCGTATACCGAGTGCGGCGGCCCCTTCCGGGACCGCGGCGACTCAATGTACCACTGCCATTTTTCGTTTGACTTGCCAATGTCGTGCATCCAACCCGCCAGGTAATCCAGACGCTCGGCGGGCTGACCCTGGAAGTTCCCCACCCCTGATGCCACCGTTTCCAAGTGCCGGGGCAGGGGAAATTGACGTTCCCCCTCCGCAGGACGCGCCACACATTCACCAAATGGTCTTACCACAGGCATACCACCTCGTCCCCAAGTTGCGCGAACCGGACTTTCGGTTCCGCCGGGGAGGCCGTCGGGACAAAGGAAATCGGTTGCCCCTGCACTTCATACACCAAGTGAACCGCGCCCCGGAACCGCCGACCGCCCAGGTAATGGTAATGAACCCCTCCGATACGCCCCACTTGCAGCTTCGAATCCCCCGGGGGCATCACCAATCCCTGAACCACATGGGTCGGCAGGACCGTTCGACAGCGATAGGTCATCCCCGGCGTCAACTCCACCTCCGGGACCTCCCAAGACCCCACGAACCGGGGAAATGTCAGGGCAAAAGCACTCCCCAGATATGTGTGATAATGGCTTCTCCCCTCCCGGATCCGCGCCATTAACTCCTCTTGGTAATCTCCGTGATAATAAATGCGATAAGCGGGATTGACCACCAATTCAATCGAAGTGGGACGATTCATCGCCGGCCCGCTCGTCAAAAATCCTTTCCCCAGAAGAGACAGTTCCTGAAGGACGGTGCGCACCGGGGCCAGCAGTTGGATTCCCGCCCAAGATTCACCGCTAAACTCCGCTAATCCCAGAATCGAGCCCAACAGTCCCCGCAGAGCTGTGCGCGTAATCACCGGATACGACGCATGAGTGGCTGTAGTATCCGGTCGTCGAAAATGAGCCAGGGTGCCCCTCAGGTCGAACACCAGCAGTTGCATCACCTGTCCCACCTTTCACCACACCGGCTGTTTCTCCCCGGGCAACTCTCCCTTAATGTTCAACGACGGATGGACCCACCACCTTACCCGGGCCACCCGGTCCTGGTGATTCCGGAGGACCTGACCCAACTCTTGCACGTTCAGGGAGATCTCTGCCACCGAGCTCGGCCGCTCCCCGGATAGCCAAACCTCTCTTTCCGGCAACAACCGCACACTTTCCTCAAGATAGCCGATTCGGAAAAACGGATCAGTGTACTCCACGTGGGCCAGAAACAGCGGCTGCTGGATCCCCCGGCCCCGGGCCTGGCGATACTGCGTCCCCTTCCACAGCGCCTCAAGCAACAGATCCATATCCTCTTCCTTCATCCCCGTCTGCCGGGCAATCGACGCATTGACGATACCGGGCATCACAAAGACGGCAAAGGGAAGGGTGTACGTGGTCCAAATCGTCCCCTGTTGCTTCCCCGCGCTCTCCTCGGATTCTCCGCTCCGATTACTCGCTTTCTCGTTAATGTCTTTGCTCGGCATTACCACCGTGCCCTGGACATACCGCGTTTCTACGGGATGAAGCGAATGAGCCCAACCGAACTGCACCGGGCCGGTGAGATGAAAGGAGGATCCCCCCACACTGAAGACGGCCCCAAACACCCGCACATCAAACGCACTTTCTTTTAAAATCTCCTCCGTGTCTCCCGTACGGCCCGACCGCTCTTGGATCTTTTTCGCTAAACTTCCTCGCCCGAGCAACTTACCGTCTTCGGTCCGTTCCTCCCGAACAAACACGAAATTGTTCCTTTCCCCACCGCCGTCGGGGTATCGCGCCAGGACGTAGTCCCGTACATCCCGTTTGATACTAACGTCAGACAGGGAGATCCGCCCGTCCTCTTCACTGAACAGCCGCCGGGCATCACTCTCATTTAACGGATCCCGGTTGGGAATCCCGTCTTTCACACTCTTGACGAAAATGATTTCTCCACTGCGAAGATCGGACATCATACTTCACTCCTTCTCAACATATAGGTGGTTGATTCCAAAGGTATGATGTGGTCAGCTGGCGAGGATACGGTGCCCTCTCACATCGCCGTCTTGCCTTCTTCAGAAACCTCGTCATCCTCGTCTCCTGCAGTCTTCTTATCCGGGCGATTCAGGCAGTATCCCGCCCAAAATGCGGCCAGAAAAGCATCGGAGTCCCTGCGCAAGCCCTCCTTGTGTTCCAGAAATCCAGCCATCAAGGAGCCCAGCAGCTTTTCCAAATCCCACACGCTGATGTGGTGCCTGGCCGCGTGGGTTCTCAGATTCATAAGTCCGTATTTGAGAATCACCTCGGGCGTCACCTGATTTCCAAAAGTGATAACCCGGCTCTCTAAGTAATCCTTATTTGCCTTTAAAAAGTAACGTTTGCCAAACTCCCGCAGCAAATATCCACTTGCAAAGCCCAGTTCCTCAACATCTTTCCAAACCGGCGGGTGGTCGACAGAGCCCTTTAGAAGTTCCAACATTTCCGGCCATGGACGCATGGGTACTTCCGCTCCTTTCGCAGCCAGTTTCGCCGAGTAGCGTTGGAGAAAATCCGAAAATACCAGATCAAACAGAACTTCTTGCCGAATGTCAAACAGCTTTTGTGTATACTGCGAGGTCAACTCCCGCAATCGCGCCGCCGCCAGTTCCACAAACCGCCGCCGGCTGAGGGGTCGGCCGTGCAACACACTGGCCAAGGTCATCCAGACGTGAGCCGGCCCATAAGCCTTGGTCAATAGGCCCGGAAGTGACAAAAAGAATTCTTTCATCCTGTCCACCAAGTCGGGGCCCAGCAGCCGCTCGCGCAAAGGCTCGCTCTCTTCATACACCTCCCGGACGAGATCGTTTACTGATTTGGCCATGGACGGGATGACGTCTTCGATCACCGCTCGAAGATGAATATCTGCCCGGCTGGGATCGCCGGAATAGTAGAGAATCATGAGCCGATACTCTTGGGATTCATCCACATCCGGCAGCCACATCTCCAACCCAGTCAACGTCTTGAGGTGGAGGTCCCTGGACGACTCAAAGACGGCCTGGTCCTGGCCCATCATTTTGGACATTTTCTGGATAAAGGCTTTTCGTTCGTCGGGGTCCACCAGCCATTCGTCCAGCACCGGCAGAGGGAGGACACCCCCATAGACGGTGGGAATGTCGGCCGCGTTGCGCATCCTTTGTTGTTTTATACCCGACGGGCTACTGGCAGGGGCGAAGATTTCCCGAGCCAGCGACAAGGGCATGGGCCTGGTGAGCCGATCGAACACCCGGCTTCCGTACGTTAGCGCCTTGTAGCAATCGGGACAAAGCGCCACCCCCTCCACCAGCCGGTCTTGAGGCAACTCAGTCGCCAAGGGTCCCACCCAGGTGGTGGTGAACCAGTTCCAAGCTTTCGAATAAGCGGAAATCACTTCCCCGGTTGCGCCACAAAAGGCGCAGACGGCATCGTCGCCGGAGAGCCGTCCCTTTTCTTCCCCCTCGGCGATCTTCGACTCCCAGAAGCGGTCCACCGTGCGCTCCAGATCCGCCACGATCACCCGGTTCGGGTCGAGGAAGCTCGGGGTCAAGATCCCTTCCCAACCCGTTCGTGGCGCATAACCTTGAGGTTCGTACCGGTAAGTGCCGCGGCCGTCCATGATGGCCAATACCAACAGCCCGATCGCTTTCTCTTTGGCCGGAAATTCCGTGGCCTTGAAGAATTCGTGGATCCGCTGAGAAAGCTCATCCACCAAGGGAACCAGGAAATCCCCGTCCTTGGTTCGTTTCAGCCTGTTCCGAAGAAAATTTTCCACTTCCACGGAATCCTTCCGAAAGGCGTCCACATGCTTTTCGTAGAAAATATATGTAGGAATCCCATAACGGCCCTGGGCATTCGTGGGAGCCCCCCCGGCAGGCACAACGAAAGGGGCGGTCCGGGCGTGCTCATAATCCGGATACGTGATCTCCTTCGTCTTTTTCCCCTCTCGCTCGATATGGACCTGAACCCACCGAACCCACTCCACGGCAACGGCCTTAGTCTCCGGATCAGCTTCGACGATCACCACGTGGGACAAGAAGGTCTTAGCGTTCTGCTCTCGAATATCGGACACTTGATCCAAAATCATCGCCGGCGCCAGTCCGCCGCTGACAAAGGGTTTACCCAGCCGAATGAGGCTCTCGATCAACATACCCATCCCCGCCTTCCTCGGCGTACGTTTTGATCAAATCCACGCAACCGAAACCCTGGCTGTTCTTGCTTCCTAATGACAAATCCAGCGCCAACGAGAGAACGGCGGGCGGACCGATCAGTTCGAATCGGCCCGAATACCCCTGCACGAAAATATCCCGGTAAACGACCACAGATTTTTTCGTACGGCCCACCGGACGGATGTCAAAAGCAAATTCCTCGTCCGAAAACCCGATGTCGATCCCCATCTCATCCCGGGCCACCTTCACCTTTTTGCGCAGATTCTCCCGAACCACTTCGGAAAAAGAAGATTCCCTAGGATGAAAATAAACTGTGTATTTGCGCCCATCCGGCTTGAAAAACGTCGAATATGCCGTGATCGGCGACAGCGTCTGGACGAGAATTCGGGAAGAATCAACCCTGGGGTTCGAGCTTTCGACCTCCACCAGTTCCAACTCCACGTTCCCCAGCCGGAGCATCGCATCCCCCAACAACCGATCCAGCACCGCACGAGTAAACTCCGCGAGGGGAGACACCACCACCAACCGCACCGGACCGAAAAAACGGATAAATCCCTCGTCGCGAAGAACCTCATACTTCCCGAGCAGCCGGGAAAAAGAAAACATGCGAAACTTCCGTTTTAGATAGGAGTAGCCCTCGTCATGGAGAAACGCAGCAAAGTCCTCGGGCAGGATGCTATACAACGCCGCTTGCACGTATTCGTTGTACGTGAGCGGCAGGACAAAATGATCCCCACCGGAGGACGGCCGCATCGTCAGTACCAATCGCAACCTAATTCACCTCCTTCGCCTAGAGAAAACCCTCGGCACCTTTGTTCTACCACATCCACAGTGACAGCGGTCTGTCAGAAAACAAATGTTTCGTGCAGTTTTTTTGTTACCCAAGGGGAACCACCGCTCACCCGAGGCAAACGCCGAGCCACCGTCTCTATATCTTATTTATAATTTGTGTGTTTTTCCGTGTCAATTTCTTTCATGAAAAATTTTTCTACCCATCCTTTCTTCTCTGGTCTCGGGTACAAACAAACCCGGATGGGCAAACCACACCCGGGCTTGATAATTTCGCCAACGCCTTATAGGAATTCTAGTAGCCTCACGCAAATGATAAAATTTCCATTCCTGTCCAGGATATCTAGGTCTTGTGACCTTGGGCATCACCCGACTGGTTGCCCATCTCCCGATCGATGGCCGCCAGCACTTCCCCGGCCTTGCCGATGAGGACCTCGTCGAACAGGGCTCTCTGTTCGGTGGGCTCGAGGTTGATGAGCACGCGTTTGCCCTGGCTGAGGGCCGGCAACTGGTTCACCGGGTAGACCTCGAGGCTGGTGCCAATCACGAGGACCAGGTCTGCGGCGCGCATGGCGGTTTCCACGGCGTTCCAGGCGTCCATGGGCAACAGCTCCCCGAACATCACCACCCCCGGCCGAAGACGTCCCCGGCAGTGCGGACAGGGCTCGCCGCCGAGAAACTCCGCCTCTGTGGCCGACCGTCCGCAATCCAGACAGTGAAACCGCCGCAGAGACCCGTGCAGCTCATGAACCACGCGGCTGCCGGCCATTTGGTGAAAGCCGTCGATGTTCTGGGTGGCCACCGCCTGAAGGCGGCCCGCCTTCTCCCACCGGGCCAGGATCTCATGCCCAAGGTGGGGCCGGTGCTTTTTGATCTCGTCGATGCGCTTCCGGTAAAATTCCCGCACCCTCGGGTAATTGGTTTCCAAGGCCTCCACCGTCGCCACCTCCCGGGGGTCGACCTGGGCCCAAAGCCCGCCCTGGGAGCGAAAATCGGGAATCCCGCTCTCGGTGGACATCCCGGCCCCGGTCAGCGCCACGGCCCGGCGGGCCTCCCGAAGCCACTCCGCCACCCGGCGAATCCCGTCATCCTTCGGTTCGCGTTCCCGTTCGCCCAACGTCATCCCACCTCCTATCCCAACAGGCTGTGAAAATCCGGAGCGGCCATGGTCGCCCGGAATGGAATCAAAAACATCCGCCACCCCTGTGTTTATTCTAACATGGGAACGAGTGGATCCACAGCCGGTGAGCAGACCTCGACAAAAATCGACGAACGGGGGTGGGCGTGGTTCTCCGGCGGCCCTCTTGTCCATTGTCTCCGGGTTTTGGCGTAGGGATCAATTTTGTTCTTCCCCGCTTTTCGCGTACAATAGCAGCCAGGAGACCCGGGGGAGGGTGTGCCATGGAACGGCTTAATGGGGAAAAGAACCAGATCATTCAGGCCATTTTAGAGCTCAGTGACATGCTGATCCAGTTCCGCGACGAGGTCCGGGAACGTTTCGCGGACATGGATCGCCGCTTTGAACAGATCGAAGCACGCCTGGATCGGCTGGAGCAGCGCCAAGATCGCATCGAGGAGCGGCTGGACCGCGTCGAGGAGCGGTTGGACCGTGTGGAAACAACCGTGCAAGAAATACAGGCTGACTTGACCGCGTTGAAAACCCAGGTGGACCAAATGGATACGCGACTCGCCGGTGTGGAACAGAAAGTCGAGAAGATCCACGATCGCGTCGAATACTTGAAAGAAAAAGTCATGGAACACGACCAAGATATTTTCCAGATTAACCGTAAGCTTTCCGGACGGGCATGACCGTTAAAGGACCGAAAACATCGTTCGGTCCTTTCTCTTCGATGCACACCCTCCTTTTTCGCGATCCCTAGCAGTTCATCAAGACTTCTTGACAACCTCCATTCAGCCGGCCCATAATCTGAGTGAGTACTCAATTAGGAGTGATGCCGGTGAAGAAACCCGAAGTCCCCGACCCTTTTCACCTCTTTGCCGACGAGGACATGACAGAAAAGCACTGGCGGATCCTGGAGGCGGCCATACGGGTATTTTCCGAAAAAGGATTCAGCGCAGCCCGGACCCGGGAAATCGCGGAAGAAGCCGGCGTCTCCGAGGGAACTGTATTCAACTATTTTAAGACGAAAAAAGACTTGCTCACAGGATTGCTGCTGCCTCTGGTTGCCCGGTATTTTCGCCCCCTGTTGGCCCGCAGTGTGGAGAACATCCTCAACCGCCGGGGCCATCAACCTTTTGATCAAGTCCTGTTTGACATCATGAAAGACCGGGTTCAACTGATCGAGAAGAACTGGCCCCTCATCAAAACGGTGGCGGCCGAAGCGGCATTTCACCCGGAACTGCTCGATCCGGTCCGGACCCGGGTGACGCCGTACATGATCGCCTTGGTCAGAGAATGGTTTCAGGGGGAAAAATCCCGGGGAACGATTCGGGATGTCGATGACACCGCCGCCCTCCGGGTGTTCATGAGTATGATCGTCGGCTATGTGCTCGCCCGAAAGGCATTCCCCGAGGGACTCCCTTTGGAATCGGGCACTGTCCCCTGGGAGGCTGACGACGTGGAGATCCGCCGGATGCTCGACATCTATCTCCACGGCATCGCGCGCACGATAGAACCCCGGGAAGGAGGGGGTGCTCATGCACCGGAAAACTGATCTGAAAAACCTCCTGGTCGGCGCCAGGATGAGAGCGGCCGGCCACGTTCAGTGGCGGAGTCGGTGGCGTAAAGCCCGGCCCTCACCCCTGGCAGCCTGGTTGACTCCTGTGACCGCCCTGCTGCTCGGCTCCACCCTTCTCGCCGGCTGCGGGGCGGCCCAGGGATCGACATTTTCCGGCATCATTGAGGGCACCGAGATTCCCATACAAACCGAGGTGGGCGGCACAGTCCAGAGCCTGCCCGTGGCCGAAGGGGCATCCGTCAAAAAGGGCCAGCTGCTGGTCACCTTGGATGACCAATCGTATCAACTTCAGGTGCAGGGGGCCCAAGCCGGCGTGGACGCCGCTCTCGCCGCCCTTCGGGACGCCCAGGCCGGGAGCCGGGCCCAGGAAATCGCCGCCGCCATGGCCGCCGTCGATCAAACCCGGGCCCTGGCCGATCAGTCCGCCGCCAACAGCAAGGCCGCCGGGGAACAAGTGAACGCGTTGATTGCCAACCAGAGTCAGTTGATGAGCAACCTCAAAGGGGCCCAAGATACCTTGGCTTACCAGCAACAACAGCTCGCCCGGGTCCAGGCCTTGCAAAAGGCCGGGGCGGCCACCCAGCAACAGGTGGATGCCGCCCAGCAGGCGGTCAATCAGGCCCAGACCCAGGTGGATAACCTCCAGGCCCAGCTTCAAGGCATTCAGGCCCAGATCCGCCAAGCGCAGAATGCCCAGGCGGCCGCCCAGAGCGGGTACGCTTCGGCTCTGGCCAATGAACGCTCCGCCCAGGCCAAGCTCGACCTGCTCAAAGCCGGGGCCACTGACCAGCATCTCAAACAATTGATCGCCATGAAAGATCAGGCGGACGCGAAACTGGCCGAAGCCAGACGGCAACTCGAAAAAACCCGGGTGGCCTCCCCGGAGGATGGGGTCTTCCTTCGCCGGGATGTCGAGGTGGGCCAGGTGGTCAAGCCCGGGGCCACCTTGGGCGTGCTCCTCAAAAAAGATGAACTGAAGGTGGTGATCTACGTACCCGAAGCAGATTTGGGGCGGGTGAAACTGGGTCAACCGGCCGCCATCCGGGTGGACGCCTATCCCGGGGAAACGTTCTCCGGCCGGGTTTCCGTCATCGCCGACCGAGCGGAGTTTACGCCGAAAAATGTGCAGACACCCGATGAGCGCGCCAAGATGGTGTTTGCGGTGACGGTGGAGATCACGTCGGGCCTGGATCGCTTGCGGGCGGGGATGCCTGCGGATGTGGTCCTGGGCGGTCCGGCGGGAGGTGCGTCATGAAGGAAATCGACGAACCGGCCATCACCTGTACAGACCTGACAAAACAGTTCGGCTCCCGAATCGCCGTGGACCGGGTTTCCCTCACCATTCCTCGGGGGGCGATTTACGGTTTTCTCGGTCCGAACGGATCGGGAAAATCCACCACCATCCGGATGCTCTGCGGGGTGCTGACCCCGACCTCAGGGACCGGCCGGGTGCTGGGCTACGATATCGTTCGGGATGCCGAGGAAATCAAGGCCCGAATCGGCTACATGTCCCAGCGGTTCAGCCTCTACGAGGAGCTGACGGTGATGGAGAACCTCGATTTTTACGCCCGAATCTACGGGCTCTCCGGACCCCGGGTCCGAGAGCGCAAGGAGGAACTGATCGCCCTGGCCGGTCTGACCGGCCGGGAGAAACAGCGGGCCGGCTCCCTCTCCGGCGGTTGGAAGCAGCGGCTGGCCCTCTCCTGTGCCCTCCTTCATGAGCCTGAGTTGCTGATCCTCGATGAACCCACCGCCGGCGTCGATCCCGTGTCGAGGAGAATTTTCTGGAATTTGATCCACGACCTGGCCAAAACCGGGGTCACCGTCCTGGTGAGTACCCATTACATGGACGAGGCCGAAACCTGCGACCGGATCGGGTTTATTTTCTTCGGGAAACTGCTGGTGGACGGAACGCCGGAGGAACTCAAGCGGCAATTCGGGACATCGACCTTGGATGATGTGTTTATCCAGCTCGTTTCCTCCCAGGAACACCCTCTCGGCAATGGAGGGGGCACGGCATGAGCGACAAAGGGAAACAGGGTCGGTCGTCCTTTCAGTGGAACCGCTTGATGGCCATTGTGCGGAAAGAATTCTTACAAATCCGGCGGGACCCCGCGAGCCTGGCCATCGCTTTGGCCATGCCGTTGTTGATGCTGCTCCTGTTCGGATACGCCGTGAACACCGACGTGGACCACCTGTCGATGGGGGTGTGGGATCAGGCAAAGACGGCGCAAAGTCGGGAGTTGGTGCAAAATCTGACCAACACCGGATATTTTGACGAGCGATATCAAGTGGAGGGGTATGGGGAGCTCCAGGGGTTGATGGACAGCGGTCAAATCAAAGTGGGACTGGTGATTCCCCGGGACTACAGCAAGGCTTTGGACACCCGGCAACCGGTGGACGTGCAGGTCCTGGTGGACGGAACGGACCCGAACGCCGCCCGGACAGCCCTGGCCAATGCCCAATTGATTCTCCAGAATCGGGCGATGGAGGAACAACAAGCCCAGTTGTCGGCGGAGGGTCTGGGTAATGTTCAGATTCCCATTCAGGTGCAGGCCCGGGTGCTCTACAATCCGAACATGAAGAGTCTATTGTTTAACATCCCGGCACTGATCGGCCTGATCATGCAAAATGTCACGGCGATTTTGACGGCTTTTGCGATTGTCCGGGAGCGGGAGCGGGGGACCATGGAGCAGCTGATCGTCACTCCGGTCAGGCCGAGTGAGTTGATCGTGGGGAAACTGACGCCTTACGTCCTGATCGGAATGTTTTCCTTTGTCTTGGTGTTGGCTGCGGGTACCGCCTGGTTTGGCGTGCCGGTCAAAGGAAGTGTGGGGCTGTTGCTGATCCTGAGCCTGCTGTTCTTGGTCACCGCTTTGGCAATCGGGATCTTGATCTCCACCGTGGCCAAAACCCAGCTCCAGGCGATGCAGATGGCCTTTGCCTTCATCCTGCCGAGTGTGCTATTATCAGGATTTATTTTTCCCCGGGAGACCATGCCCCTGGTGATCCAGTGGATCGGGGCGGTGATCCCACTGACCTATTTTCTCGAAATCCTGCGGGGGATCTTCTTGAAAGGAATCGGCATCGGGCAACTCTGGCAGGATACGGTGAGCCTGGCGATTTTCGCGGTGCTGTTTTGTACGGTCGCCGTCCTGCGGTTCCGCAAGCGGTTGGATTGAGGGGGGTATGCAGCGGGGCCCCGCATGCCACCTGGAATGTTTGCCAATGGTTGGCCCGGAGGTGCGGGCGTTTGATCCGCCCTCCCCCCGGCACACCATGAGGCGGTCGCGTGCCACCTGAACCGACCTCCGCGACGCACTACCGCCAAGTCGTCGCGGTAGTCAGCGGAACATGTCCCCCTTGTACACAACCCGTTCTCTGTCGGGCTCCCAACGTACGAAGCCGCGTTCGATGGCCTCATGCACACCCCGTTCCAGTGCGGTTTCCACCGCAGACCCTAAGCGCTGATACCCGAACAGCCTTGCGAGCTCCCGAATCAATTGGTCTTTGGGCAAACTGATCTGGCCTTCTAGAATATATTGGACCGCCGATGCCACTTCTTGAACGGGCAAGTCAGCAGCGTCCCGGCGTTCGGCATCCCCCTCGCGGATGCGAAACCGAATGTAGGTGGCGGGATCGACATCCCTCGGCCAGAAGAACGGCCTCTGGTCTTGGATTGTACACTTGGGGCGCATAAGTGTTACAACTTCGTCCAATCGCATCCGCAATCGGTGGCCAATCCGCTTAATTCCCCAAGCGCCACATGTACGCGTTTCACACTGGGCACAAGTTCATCGGGGGAGGGAAATGTGAGCAATTTGTTGTCATAATAATGGCGGTTGCTAAATGAAATCAGTCCTTCGCGACGGCTTCGATAATGCCATAGCAAGAATCCTTGCGGCATTCCGATGGCCAGGCAATCGTCCAAAACGCTCTCCAAATCCTCGGAAAGGTCCTTATCCTCGGAATCCCGGTTTGTTGACGTGAAGAAACTCGTCGGCGGAAGTTGATTCGGATCCCCTACCACGATGACGTTCCGCCCCCGGGCCATGGCACCCACCGCCTCACATGTGGGAACTTGTGAGGCTTCGTCAAAAATGACGAGGTCAAAAGGTGGTGCCGCGGGATCCCTTCCAATCCCCCGACGTGATGAACCGGGCCGAGACCTCCGGCACGTCCAACAGAACTGTGCAGAACCGATGGAGCAGTTCGGCTTCTTCGAGGGTGAAGGAAGGGGTCTCCCCAAAATGAGTGAAGGGGGGACGCCTTCACCGTCCTTTTGGAGGAATTCCAAGGACCCCTGTGGAATGATTCTATATGTGTACACACTCCGGAACAGGAGGATCGCACGTGGCGGACAGGATTTCGGACAATCAGGCCGTCTGGTTTGAAGAGGTGTCAAAAACTTTTGTAACCGCCCGGGGTCCGGTGAGGGCTCTTCGCGGGATCAGCGGGGAGGTGCCTGCCGGGGCGATCCTCACCTTGGTGGGGCCGTCGGGATCTGGCAAAAGTACGTTATTGTCATTGGTCAACTTGATGGTCACACCGGATGAGGGCCGGGTGTTCGTGTTCGGCCGGGAGGCCAGCGCGTGGGATCCGCCTGCTCTCCGGCGCACCGCCGCCCTGGTGTTTCAGCGGCCTCCCGTGATTCCGGGGTCGGTGCGGGACAACCTCATCCTCGGCGCCCGGCTTCAGGGCCGACCCCTCGATCACCCGGAAGACTTCTTGGAAATGGTAGGGCTGCCCAGGGAGCTTCTCGATCAGGATGCCAGGGAATTATCCGGCGGTCAGTTGCAACGGCTGGGCCTCGCCCGGGCACTGGTGTTGGAACCGCGCATTCTGTTGTTGGACGAAGTCACCTCCGCCCTGGATCCCTCTGCGGTGCGGGAGGTGGAGACTTTTCTGACCGATCTTTGTCATTCTCGCGGGGTGACGATCCTCTGGGTCACCCACGATCTGGACCAGGCCCGGCGGGTGGGGGATTGGACCTGGCTCATGGCGGCCGGGGAGATTATCGAGGCCAAAGCCACGGAGGATTTTTTTATGCAGCCCGACAATCCTCTCACCCTTCGGTTCTTGGCGGGCGGACACATTCAACCGGGCGAAACGTCTGAGCCATTTACGACAAAAGGGGGGTCTGTATGAGTCTGCTCGCCTTATCGTTTACCCTTGGATTTGTCGTCCTGGCGCTGATTCTCTCCCTCTGGCAGCGCCTGGGAATGGAGAAAGACATGATCGTTTCCACAGTCCGGGCTACCGTCCAGCTCCTCATCGTCGGATACATATTAAAGGTCGTCTTCAGCATCCAAGGTCCCGCCCTCATCCTCGCCATGATCCTCCTCATGCTGGTGGTGGCCACCTTTAACGCCGCCAAGCGCGGCCGGGGCATGCCGGGGATCCACCTGCGGATCCTGTTCGCCCTCACCTTAACCGAGGCGGTCACCCAAGCGTTCCTTCTCCTCATGCGAATCGTGCCACCCACCCCGCAATATGTGATTCCGATCAGCGGGATGATCATCGGCAACGCCATGGTGGTGGCCGGCCTGTTTCTCAATCGGCTTCGGGCGGAGGCGGAAAACCGCAAGGAAGAGATCAACCTGATCCTCTCCCTCGGTGGCACCCCGCGCCAGGCGATCCAACCGGTGCTCAAGACGGCGGTGCGCGCCGGGATGATTCCCACGATCGACAGCACCAAAACCACCGGGCTGGTCCAGTTGCCGGGAATGATGACCGGACAAATTATCGCCGGGGCCGACCCCATCCAAGCCGTTCGGTACCAGCTTTTAATCCTCTTCGCCATCCTCGCCTCCGCCGCCCTCACCAGCATGGTCCTGGGGTTCCTGACGTACCCGCGACTGTTCAACACGTATCAGCAACTGGTGCTGCCGGCCCAGAACTCGGCCAAGCTCGGTTCTTAATGTCCCTTCGTCACCGAGCAACCAAAGGTCACTTGGACCGGGCCAGCAGCACCACGGCAGCGAGGATGCACGCGGCCCCCGCCGCCCCGGTCATGCCCAGGTTCACGTGGAGAAACAGCGCCGCCGACACCACCGCCGAAAGTGGCTCGGCACTGGCCAAAAGGCTGGTCTCAGCCGGGGTTAGAAAACGCAGACTGGTGAGATAAAACAGAAACGCCACCAATGTGCCAAAGAGCACGACAAAGGCGGTGAGGCCCCAGGCGATCCACCACGTCTCCCCGGGCACCGCCGGCCCGGGCTGAAGCGCCCCGCCCAGGGCCGGCACCGCCGCCCCCACCACCATCGCCCACCCCACCGTGGCCGGCGCCCCGTAGCGGCGCAACAACCCTCCGGGGTACACCGTGTAAAAAGCCAACGTCACGGCGGAGGCCAGCCCCCACACCACACTCGTCCAGGGCACAGTTAGCGCCTGGATCTGCCCGCCGGTCACAAGCAAAAACGTCCCCGCCAAGGCCAGACCGACCGCGGCGATTTGCCGAAGGCCGGGCATTCGCCGCGACCTCGCCGCCGCGTAAAGGACGATCATCGCCGGGGCCAAGTACTGGAGCAGCGTGGCCGTAGCGGCATTGCCCTCGGCCACCGAAGCAAAATACGAGTACTGCACCCCCAGCATCCCGAAGATCCCAAACAGCGTTAACCTCAGCGCGTCCACGAGATGCACGAGAGGCCCCAAGGCCGCCCGGGGCCCCGCAAACACCGCCGTCCCCAGCACCAAGATCATCCCGGATAGCCCCATTCGCACGGTCACGAGCCACTCCGGGCGAAACCCCTCCCCCTGAAACAACACCTGAGCGGCCGTCCCGGACAACCCCCAGAACACGGCCGCGGCCAACACCATAACAAAACCTTTTACCCGGCCGGATCGGGTCGTCCCGGGATAAGAACCCTCATCCACCGGAACACGTCCCGTCCGCCCCAACTCCCTGACTGTTCCATCGTATGCCAATTTCAAGGCCTCACTTCTCTACGAGACTCGCGCCGGACAAACCCATATCCAACGAGCATCACGGCCATCGCCCCAAGACTTGTCCAAATCCCCAAGCGCTGTTCGGCGCTCTTGACCTCCTCCCCCTTTTGGCGGAGGATTCCTTCCTGCCACCAGGGGCCTTGTTGCACCCCTTGGATCGGTCGAACAACCGACTCCCCGGCGCTACACCGGAGAACAGGCGATCCGGGCCAGTCCAGCCCTTAATATGTTCATCGCTCCCACTGTGTCGGCATTGCCCTCATACCCGCACCTCTCGCACCGGAATGTCGTTTGCCTCGGCCGATTCGCATTGCTCACATGCCCGCATTCCGGTACCGGGCATCTTTGGCTCGTGTACGGGGCCGGGACGGTCCCCAGCCAGCCTCCCGACCAGTGGAGCTTGTAGCCCAAGAACGTTTGAAACATGAACCACCCTTGGTCCAGGATCGCTTTGTTCAGCCCGCTCTTGGCCCGCACGTTCTTTCCCGGATTCTCCCTCGTCCCCTTGGCTGACCGGCTCATGTTCTGGATCCGCAAATCCTCCACAAACACCATCGCGTGGGTTTTGCTGATGGCCGTGGAGGTCTTGTGCAGAAAATCCCGCCGGGCATTCGCAATATGCGCATGAAGACGCTGAAGCCTGGCCTTCTGTTTCTGCCAGTTTCGCGAGAACCTTTTCTTCCGCGACAGCTTCCGCATTTCCCAAGCCAGTTTCTTTTCATGCCGCCGGAACCATCCCGGCGCATCGACAAACGTGCCGTCCGACAACGCCGCAAAATGCACAATTCCCCGGTCGATCCCCACAGCCGACTCCGACGGGTGAACCGGCTCCGGCACGTCGATCTCCGTCTGGAAAGAGATGTACCAGTGCCCGGCCTGCCATGTTACCGTGGCATTCCGAAACGTCCCGTCGATGGTCCGGGACTTGCGGAACTTCACCCACCCGATCTTGGGCAGGAAAACCTTCGGCAAGACACACCGCCCGTCCGCATCCTTGGTCGACAGGTCGAGCTTGATCTGTTTCGGGTCCGGAAAGCGCAGGCCCGCCTCGTTCCGGTTCTTTTTCTTGAAGGTCGGGAACCGCGCCGGGCTGGACTTGTTAAACGCCGCCCGGATTGCCCGATCCAGGAACTTGAGCGTCCATTGCAAAGGGTGCACAGGGGCGTTGGCCAAAAAACCGTATTCCTCGCTGTGTCTCCAGAGTGTCAGGAGCCGGGCAAGCTCCTCATACGAGAGCAAAGGGTACCCGGCCTCCAGCCGCCCCTTTTGCAAGGCCAGCGCTTTGTTCCAGACCAACCGCGCACATCCCCGGTAACGGGTGAAGCACTGGGATTGTTCCGTTGTCGGTTCCAAACGGAATCGAAATGACTTGAGAATTTTCATGTTTTTAGGATATACTTGGTCTATGACAAAGTCAAACGAGATCCGTACAGGTCGACATTGCGTATATAATCTTCATGTCCATTTGGTCTTTGTGACTAAATATCGGCGCGGAGTGTTCACCAAAGAGATTTTGGAAGACCTGCGCGAGATTATGGCCTCCGTCTGTAAAGGTTTTGAAGCCGAATTGTTGGAATTTGACGGTGAGGATGACCACGTGCACCTTTTGGTGACCTATCCACCCAAAGTGGCCATTTCCACGCTGGTGAACAGTCTGAAAGGCGTGTCCAGCCGCCTGATTCGAAAGAAAAACTATACGCAAATTCGCCGAAAGCTATGGGGTGGACATCTCTGGTCCCCAAGTTATTTCGCCGGGAGCTGTGGCGGCGCTCCTCTGTCCGTTATCCGACAGTATATCGAGAGTCAGAGAACACCTGAATGACGCGCCTTATCCTCTTCCTGAAGGAAGAGGTTTGCGGCGCGTTTTTTTCAGATCACAAAGGGACTTTCCCCGGTCCCCACTGTGGTCCAAGGCACCAGGGCTACGATCACCAGAAGCGGCAACACGTAAAATAGGACGGTCCGCCACACCACTCCGACCATCGCCCGGGGAATGGTCCGGCCGGGGTCTCGGGTCTCCGCTGCCGTCAGCCCGATCATCTCACTGCCACCATAAGAAAACATCACCACCAGCAGCGCGCCGGCCAAACCGCTGAAGCCGGTGGGGAAAAATCCTCCACGGGCGGTAAGGTTGCCGAACCCGATGGCCGGATGCCCTGGAACCGCGCCGACGAGAAGCAAAAACCCGAGCAGGGAAAAAAGAATGATGGTGACGATTTTGATCCCCGCAAACCAAAACTCAAATTCCCCGTAGGCGCGCACCTGAAACAAATTCACAATCGTCAACGCCAGGGAGATGATGAGGCTGAGGACCCACAGGGGGACCCCCTGAAGCCAAAAGTGTAAAAAGGTCGCCCCGGCGGTGCATTCCGCCGCCAAGACCAAAACCCAGCAAAACCAATACAGCCAACCGGCCAGATAACCGAACATCGGCCCGACGTACTGCCTGACATAGACCAAAAAGGATCCGGCCACCGGTTTGTGAATGGACATCTCCGCCAGGGCAAAAAGAACGAACAAAAGCAGAATTCCGCCCACGAGATAGTCCACCACCACCGCCGGCCCGGCCAAATGGATCGTCGAACCGCTGCCGAGAAACATCCCGGCGCCAATCACGCCGCCGAGGGACATCATCACGATGTGCCGGCTCAAAAGTCCCCGGGACAGGCCCGGAGTACTTCCCTGTTCCATCGCCCCCTCTTCCAATGGCTCTCCCCCTTCGAAGTTTCTCTCGGATCCCGGGCTCCACGAAATCTCGCCCGTCAGGTCCTTTCCTTCCTTTTAGTATACAAAATCTGCGACTTCCGCGAACAGAAGAGAGGGTTTGTGCTAAGATGAAATTTAGCGAGTCGAACGGAAAGGATGGAGTCACGTGGGGACCCTTCACCCGGCAGACCGCATCTCGCGGTTGCCCAAACAATTTTTTGCACGCCTCACCGCCGAAGCGGCACGTTACGTGGAACAAGGATTTGATGTCATTAATCTCGGCCAGGGCAACCCCGACCTGCCGACGCCGAGCCATATCGTCGAGGCTTTGCAGCAAGCGGCAGAAGATCCCGCCACACATCGCTATCCGCCGTTTCGCGGGCTCCCGGAATTGAAACGCGCGGCCGCCAAATGGTATGCAGACCGCTACGGCGTCGATCTGGCTCCCGAGCGCGAGGTGGCCATCCTTCCGGGGGGCAAAACCGGGTTGGTGGAGATCAGCCCGGCTTTGCTCAACCCAGGAGATGTCTGCCTGGTCCCGGATCCGGGTTATCCGGATTACTTATCGGGGATCGCCTGGGCCGGAGCAGAGATGGTACCGATGCCCCTTCGGGCGGAACGCCGATTCCTTCCGTATTTTGCCGAAATACCTTCCGACGTGGCCGACCGGGCCAAGTTGATGTTTTTGAATTACCCCAACAACCCCACCGGAGCGGCGGCAGACCTCGCCTTTTTCGAGACAGCAGTCCGGTTTGCCCAGCGGCACGAGATCGTGGTCTTCCAGGATTTCGCTTATGGGGCCATCGGTTTTGACGGCAAGGTGCCGCCGAGCTTTCTACAGGTTCCCGGAGCCAAAGACGTGGGGATCGAGCTCTACTCGTTCTCCAAGACCTTCAACATGGCGGGGTGGCGCCTGGCTTTCGCGGTGGGCCGGGCCGATGTCATCCAGCTCTTGGAACTGGTTCACGACCATTTTTACTGCAGTGTATTCGGCGCCGTCCAAAGGGCGGGCATTGCGGCCTTGACGGGGCCGTTAGAGCCCGTTGAAACGATGCGCCGTACCTATGAGAATCGGCGCAATGCGTTCTGTGGAGAGTTGCGGCGCCTCGGTTATCCGGTTCAGCCCCCGGAGGGATCGTTTTTCTGCTGGCTCCCGGTCCCCCCGGGCGAGACCAGCGAAGGATTCGCCGAGCGGGTACTGGAAACCTTTCACGTCGTGGTGGCTCCAGGGGTGGGGTTCGGGCCGCACGGCGAGGGATATGTCCGGGTAGGGCTTTTGGCGCCAGAAGAGAGGCTTGTTGAGGCCGCCCGGCGATTGGCCATGGCGTATCACAACGAAAGGCCAAAGATATGAATCCACGGCTCCCGCGGTTGATCCGGTTGGCGGCCCCGCCTTGAGCCTCCGTCATGGGACAAACGAGCGGGGCCGACTTCATCATAGCCGAATCCCGGCGGCGGCTTGGAATTGCGCCGCTAGATCCAGCAGTCCGTCGTCGTCCATCGGCGAGCCGACCACCTGGAGACCGACGGGCAATCCTCGGCTATCCACCCCGCAGGGCACCGACACGGCGGGAAATCCTACGACATTCCACGGCGCAGTCATGGACACCAACGCATCCCAAACAGGTACGTCATAGCCCTGGATCTGCACCTGCTCTTGGCCCACCTTGGGAACGGGGCAGGGTAAAGTCGGCATCACGAGCCCGGCGTATCTTCCCATTTTCCGGGTCCAGTCGGCAATCTTCTCCCTCCGAATCGCTTGGGCCGCCAAATAGTCCAAAGCGAAGACCTCTCGACCGGGATCGAGCCTTTCGGCAAGATCCCCCTGGAGCAGTCCCCGCCGGGGCCCCTCAAGCACCTCCCGGTGGGTGAGATACGCCTCGGGAAGGCGAACGGTCAGTTGAAGCGCTTTCCATTCGTCAAAGGGCTCCATCTCCACAGCTTCAAATCCATACCCCAAATGGCGAAAAATGCCGAGGGCATCTTCGAATATTTGAACGATTTCTGGATCTGTCCTCTCGCGGATGTAGTCCCAGGGCACGGCGAGCAGGCGGTCGTGAGAAGCCCGCTCCCCGGGTCTGGGACGTTCAGCGCGCCCATCCGCAGCGGGAATCAGGGAATCCCCAGGATGCTCCGTCAATAAATGAAATAAGTAGCGAGCATCGGAGACGGTGTGGGTGAGGACCCCCACGTGGTCGTAGGTGGTGCTGAGGGGCATCACCCCTTGGGTGGAAATTCGGCCTCTCGTCGGCTTAAAGCCAACAATCCCGCAACACGATGCCGGAATGCGAACGGAACCGCCGGTATCCGTCCCCAGAGCTGCCGCCACCATCCCCGCGGCCACCGCCGCGGCCGAACCTCCACTTGAGCCCCCGGGGATGTACTCGAGGTTTCGGGGGTTACGGGTAGGAGGCGTGATCACCCCGTACGCCAACTCCTGGGTGTTGGTCTTCCCGACGATCACCGCCCCCGCTGCCCGAAGCTTTGCAACACAAGGGGCGTCTTCGTCCGCCGTCCTGTGATAGGCTCGAGAACCCCCGGTCGTCGGCATGCCGGCGACATCGATCATGTCTTTCACGCCCACGGGTATCCCGGACAGCGGGCCAGACCCGGGGGGATCCGCAATGCGATCCGCCGCCTCCGGATCC
Source organism: Kyrpidia spormannii (assembly GCF_002804065.1). Classification (NCBI taxonomy): domain Bacteria; kingdom Bacillati; phylum Bacillota; class Bacilli; order Caryophanales; family Alicyclobacillaceae; genus Kyrpidia; species Kyrpidia spormannii. The sequence continues at coordinate 2,788,762 of NZ_CP024955.1, forward strand.
ACATATAAAAACGCCTGAACTTTCGGCTCCAGAACGTTCAGTTGTTCCCGAACCCGGGTGGCCAATGCCTCCCGAGTCATCGCACCTCTTTCCAAAGCAGATAACATTTCGAGAACGGTCATATAATCTATCATAACTTTCGCCTCCTTTTTGGGGCAAACCTCTTGACGCCCTCATTCTATTAACTGTAGAATATGGGCACAAGGTGTATATGTCTCCAAAGGGGAGTAGCGGAACGGCAAAGTCGTCAGTACGGGGTTGCGGCCCCCGGCTTTGCGGCAACGGTGACGTTGTGAGCGAGACCTTTACCGAAAAGCGGTAAAGGTCTTTTTTATTGATCGCGACCCTATCATGAATGTCTTTTGACATCCGTCGCGGCGCATGCTCTTCATCCAACGAGGACAATCTCAAGGTAGGAGGCGAGTGGGTTGGAGTTTCTTTCAGCGGCATTTTTCTCCGCGCTTTTGGCCATTGTTATCATCGACCTGGTGCTGGCCGGCGACAACGCCGTCGTGATCGGAATGTCGGCTAGGACCCTCCCGAAGGACCTACAGAAAAAAGCGATTGTATGGGGTACCCTGATCGCTATCGCCGTTCGCATCCTCGCCACCTTCGTCGCGGTGTGGCTGCTCGAGATCCCCGGTCTTCTCCTTGCGGGGGGACTGCTCTTAATCTGGATTTCTTACAAATTACTCGTTCAGGAAAGCAGGCCTCATGAAGAGGGCAGGTCGGAGTTAGGGAAGGTTGCCGGCACCATGGCCGTGGCGGAAGCGGCCGTCGGTCTTCGGGCAGCCATCCGGACCATCGTCGTCGCCGACGCTGCCATGGGCTTAGACAATGTCCTGGCGGTGGCTGGAGCAGCTCATGGTCATTGGATTCTCGTTTTCTTGGGCCTTTTGATCAGTATTCCCCTCGTCGTGTGGGGCAGCACCCTCATCGTGAAGCTCATGGATCGTTTCCCGTGGCTCATCTACGTGGGCGGTGGGGTCTTGGCGTGGACGGCGGGAAAAATGATCGCCGACGAACCACTGCTGCAAACGGTATTTGACAACTCTGTGCTGTACTGGACGACCATCGTCCTCGTCATCGTCGGAGTTCTCACGGCCGGTCTGCTCACGAATCAAAAGAGGCACCATGCCGCCGGGAGTTAAACCGAGGACTGAGCCGGATTGAAAACACGCACCATTCATCCGCCTGGGCTACCCCTGTGGTGGGCGGCGGACTGCCCCTCTGCAGTCCGCCGCCGGCAGGGTCAGCTTTGGCGAGATTTCCCCCGCGTATCTTCCAAAAATCCCTGTTCCCGAAGGTAATCGAACATAAAGGGCCGGCGGGGCGCCTGAAGAACCTGGGCCACGTATTCACTCCACCCGTGGGTGCGTTTCCCCTCGGTCCGAGCGCGGTAATAAGCGCTCACCATCTGATCATAGTCGGCAATGTGCGCATCCCGGTCCGGTTCGTATCGATCCCGGTGCAGCACAGCCTCTACGGGCAGCCGCGGCTTTTTCTCCGGTCGCTCGGCGGGATAGCCCACCGTCAGCGCAAATACCGGGTAAACGAAGCGCGGGATCTCTAACAGCCGGGTCACCTCCCGTATCTGATTGCGGATCCCCCCGACGAAACAGATTCCCAACCCCATCGATTCAGCGGCCAGGGCGGCATTCTCCGCCGCCAAGGCAGTATCCACGGTGGCCACGATAAAAAGTTCGGTGTTCGAAAGCTCACCCGCTCTGCCCCCAGCCCCTGCGGCCTCCATCATCCGCCTCGCGTCTGCACAAAACACCAGAGCCACCGAACAAGTCTCGACGTGCCGATTGCCGGACAACTCGGCCAGTTCTCGTTTTATCTTCGGGTCTCGAACGGCGATCACGGTGTAAGCCTGAACGAAGCTTGAAGTGGCCGCCGATTGCGCGCTGCGCACGATCTCCTCGATCATCTCCTCAGATACTTCGCGGGGCAAATACTCCCGTACGGACCGATGGTCTTGTATCAAACGTATCGTGTCGTTCACGACGGCCCCTCCTTCCCTTTCCATCTTACCCAGGCATCGTCCGTGGATCAACCGATCCTTGGCGAGCGCACCTCTGCGGTGCGACTCCTTCAGGGACGAATACAGCTTCCAGATTTAGGGAATCGTAACCTTGTTGCGCATCCGGACTCCCAAAACCGGGGGCGGCGTCCCAGAGGATTCGGTCGACGTGAAGTGGGTCACGGGCACAATTTTATCCGTAGCACTGCTTTTTACGCCTGGAAAAGCACCTGGATGTCCAAACTGGTGCCACCGATATCGCCCCGGTTGTTCATCGTGTGGGATCCAAGAGCGAGATCGCAGGGGTGAGGTTTCGACAAGTGGACCCGGCCCGCTTGACCCGGGCCGTCCAAGAGGCCCTGACCCAACGGGCGGCGTCTCGGGATCGCGTCGCTGAACAAGTGAGGGCGTTGCGCTTTCAAGCCGCGCGCAACGCCCACTGTGTCTCGTGGATTCTGCCCCCGGCGTCCCCCGTCCCAGACATCCCCGTCGAATCGGGATTCCCCGGACAAGTCCAGGACACCGGCTCCCCCTTTTCCTCCGGCGGGTGAAGGGGGAAATCCTGGCCACCCGACTCCTAATGCATCTCGACGGCAGCTCCGGAAGCCACCTCCACGGCCGGCTCTTTTTTGCACATATCATGACACTCTTTCTCCAGACTGCAGCACAGGGAACAAATCGTCGCACCGTGGAAGGGACAGTGCGTGATATCCGCCCGCTCGTATTCGAAGGCGCAAACCCCGCACGCCAGTTCTTCTTCTCCATCCCCGTGCCGATGTCCACCAAGACCAGCCACCCCGCTGGGTCCCTCGCCCCCGGCTGAGCCGGCGATCACGTGGATCCGACCATCTTGTGACCCGTGAGCCCCTTGAACCCACGAATTTTCCCGGGCGATGTAATATTTTCCCTTTGTGATCAAGGCGATCACCGGAGCGAGCACGATGGCCAAACCCAGGGAGACAAAGGGAGAAAAGGCCTGCATGACCGGCCCAAAGGCGCCAAAATACGCGGCTATGGACACCGCCGAGGCGATCACCATCGAGCCAAAGCCCACGGGATTGAAATTGTAGAGGTGAGCCCGCTTGAACTCCACGTAGGACGGGCTAATCTTGAGCAGGCTTTTGTTAATCACCAAGTCCGCCACCACCGCTCCGATCCAGGCGACGGCGACGTTCGAATAAAACCCGAGAACTGTGTTCAAGAACCCAAAGACCCCGACCTCCATGAGCAAAAGGGCAATCCCCACGTTGAGAAACAACCACACCACCCGACCGGGGTGAAAATGAAACAGCCGCGAGAAAAAGTTCGACCAGGACAGTGACCCCGAATACGCGTTGGTCACGTTAATCTTCACCTGGGACAGCACCACGAAGAACGCGGCCAACGTCAGCGCGGCGAACCCACTGGGGATCAGTTGCTCGAAAGCCACGGTATACATGTGAATCGGCTCGTTCGCCAATTGCAACCCCACCGTCGGGGCAATGTACGAAGCGAGAAACGACCCGCCGAGCTGCTTGAGGGCCCCGAGAATTACCCACCCCGGGCCGGCCAGCACCACCGCCCACCACCATTTAACCCGGTTAGCCGGGGTTTTGTCGGGCATAAAGCGCAGGTAGTCCACCTGCTCGCCGATCTGGGCGATGAGCGACAGGACCACCCCGGCCGCGAGCCCGAAAGCGAGGCCGGAAAAGCCCGCCCCGGACGGCGAGTGCCCCCCGAAGGTGGTCCAGGCCGCGAGGCTCCCGGGATCTTTCGCGAAAATCACCACGAAAGGAAGAACCATGAGAATCAGCCAAATCGGCTGGGTCCACATCTGCAGCTTCGACAGGAAGGTCATCCCGTAGATCACCATGGGGATGATTACCAAGGCACACAGGAGGTAGGCCAAGCCCAGGGACATGCCGAAGTACAGATTCAGGGCCTGGGCCATGACGGACCCTTCCAGCGAAAAATAGATAAACGTAAATGAGGCATAGATGAGCGAGGTCAGTGTGGACCCGAGATAGCCAAAACCCGCGCCCCGGGTAAGCAGGTCCATGTCGATGTTATATTTGGCGGCATAGTAGGCGATGGGGAGGCCTGTCAGAAAAATCACCGCCGCCGCTACGAGGATGGCCCAGAGGGCGTTGGTGAACCCGTAAGAGATGGCCACCGACCCCCCGATGGCGAAATCGGCCATGTAGGCGATACCACCGATGGCCGAGCTGAACACGGCGAACTCGCTCCACTTTCTGAAAGACTTCGGGGCATACCTCAACGCGTAGTCTTCGAGAATCGGGTTGTTGACCCAGCGGTGGAAGGTGCGTTTCGGCCGCGCCTTCGGAGCACCCGGGGAAACGGGAGAATGGGAGTTCATCACGACAGGCCTCCTTTCAGGGATCTCAGAGAAATCGGCGGGCGGCCGGCGGATCTCCCGCCGGGCGCCGCCGGGGGTGTATTGGGGCACTAGCGCCAGGGGAAGCCGGTGCCCGGCCCCCGCCGGGAGGCGCCTGATCTCCTATTGGTCACGTCAGACCAGGCCCGGCCCGGCCGGGGTGGTGGGCTTCGCCCCTGGTGGTCATCCCCCACGGGCGGCACCGAGGCGTGATGCGCCCCTGGGTGGATGGGCGTCCCGGCGGGGCGGCCAGGTGGGAGTCCCAGCTGGCGCAAGCCGCCCAGCTAAGGCGGTCGCCCCGTTCCTCGAAGGCCAGCGACCGCCCTCCCTAACAAAGGGGGACGCACTAGCCAACCGGCTCCTTCGTGAACGTGTCCCCGGGTTGGACGGTGCTCCCGGTTTCCCGGTCAGCGAACGAGTCCCCCGCCCCGCCCTCTAGCGACGGCGTACAATCGCCCCCGCATCCGCAGGGCGAGGCGAAGACGGGGATCCCTGGAACAGGGCATTCCAGCGTTCCCGGGGTGCTCCGGGTGATCGCCTCGGACCGGCGCCGGGCTTCTTCCGGGTCCATCACCCAGGTTCGGTAAAACTCGTATGGGCACTCTGCTACACCGGCCTCGCCCTCCCCTGAGCGCAGGATGCCCGTGTACCCCCGGTGCAAAAGCTTATAGAGATGATTCTGGGACTGGGCGTTTCGCCGGAAATCCCGAATCTGGGACAGGGAAAGTTCCGCGTACTGGAAACCGTTTTCCTCGGTCCCGCACTCCCCAAGGGTGCGCCCGTCGAACCCGATGATGGCGGAGTGGCCAAAATACGAGTACACGCCGTCGAACCCGCTGGCGTTGGCGACGGCGACGTACACGTTGTTCGCCCAGGCCATGGCCTTGGCCATGATCACCTGCTGGTCCTTGGCGGGGTACATGTAGCCTTGACAGCGGACGATCAGTTCGGCCCCTTTCATGGCACAATCCCGCCACACCTCGGGGTAGTTCCCGTCGTCGCACACGATCAGGCTGATCCGCAAGCCCTTCGGCCCTTCGGAGACGTGGGTCCCGCTCCCGGGGTACCAGGGCTCAATGGGCACCCAGGGCATGATTTTGCGGTATTTTTGGACGATCTCACCCCGGGGGTTCATGAGGATGAGGGTGTTGTAGGGGAGTTTGTTCGGATGGTCTTCGTGCCGCTCTCCTGTGATGGAAAAGACGCCCCACACACCGGCCCGGCGGCAGGCCGTGGCAAAAATCTCCGTTTCTTCACCGGGAACCTGAGCGGCCAAAGCCATCATTTCGTCGGGGTCGTACAGGATTCCCTGGGTGCTGTACTCGGGAAAAATCACCAAATCCATGCCAGGCAATCCTTGTTTTAAGCCGATGACCATATCGCCTATCCGCCGGGCATTGTCCAGGATCTCCGCCTTGGTGTGCAGTCGGGGCATCTTATAGTTGACGACTGCCACCCCAACGGTATCATGACTGCTGGATATATCCCCGTGTCGCACGTTCCTTCACTCCTTTCTTGTTGCGATTTTGTAAGCATTTACGACATATAGGGTGTTATCGGTGACAATTTCATCCTATGTGTTAATTTATATAACCTATATGTTCATTCTAGCGATCAAATCTTTTGTCATCAACCCGCATTTTCAGGGATTAACCGCGTTTATGGTAAGAAATCTACCGTTAATGCGTCATCTCTCGTTTTCTTGAGGGAATTTTCAATATATGTTTGTCCCCGCGAATTGTCCGACGCCGACAGTGTCCGATGCGCGGTTCACGAACGAAATCCTCCAAGTAGATCAGGCGTTTCGCAAACAAACGGGGAAAGAAATGCCCTACCTTGGGCCCCCGGGTGGGGAGTTCAGTGAACCCACGCTGAAACTGGCCGAAGATCTGGGATATCGCAGCGTTTTCTGGAGTTTTGCCTATAGAGACTGGGATCCCGGGGACAGAAAGGGGCAGAATACGCATACAATCGGGTCATGATGGGAGTGCAAAACGGAGCGGCGCTTCTTCTCCACGCGGTTTCCAAAGATAACGCCGAGTCGCTGTGGCGGATCTTAACCGACCTGAAGGCCCAAGGGTACACCTTCGGCACCCTGGATGACTTGTAACTTTGTGAGTCCCCGGCCGGCTCCCTCGGCCGGTTCGGGCCGCAATCGGCCGGACACCTCCCCCGCCCTTAATCCGAACGGGGAGTGCCCGTATCATCCGGTAAACTCGGGTATTCCCGGAATTGCACGTGCCGAAATACGTGCCGATTTTCTACCCCGCCGTCCGGCCGCGGCACTGAAGTGTATTCCCGCCGGGTGGTGGCATAGAGCGGAATCCGCCCGTGCCGCCGACACCACGCCACCGCCAGCAAAATGGCGCCGGGTTCGCCGTGCACAAGCACGAGGTCACCCGGCACCGTCTCCTGTTCGATCCAGTTCCAGATCGGGTCCAGCCAATCCGCGGGAAAAGGCCCCTCCGGGGGAATCTGGGACCACCGCTCCTGCAGCTCCGCGGGTAGGGCCGCAAACCGCCCCACCCCCCATCGTTCCCGGGCCTCCTCCTCCTGCTCCGACATCAGGCTGTGCGAAAAGAGCAAAACCATGGTTCTCACCGACAATACCCCCTACTCCTCATCCGAAAGGACTGATCGCCTCCCGAATCACCCGCATCATTTGTAGATTCGGATAATCCACTTGTCGCAAACGCTCCGCCGCCCGGTCCGCGTCATAGGGCACCCGCTCCAGGGTCACCCGAAACCGCCCGGTCTCCACCTCGAGCAGGGCGTAAGACGGCTGGGGCAGGCCGTCGAAGGGCAGGCCGACACTGCCGGTGTTCACCACACATTTTCCCCGGAGATAGCGCACATAGGGCAGGTGAATATGCCCGTACACATAGACGTCCACCGCCGGTTTGACCATCAGCCGCCCCTCTAATACTTCAGCGGAGGCATCCGGCCACACTGCGGTGAACAAATTGGTGGGCGTGGCGTGAAAGGCGTGAATCCGCACTCCTTCGAGATCCCAAAAGATGTCCTCCGGAAGTTCCTCCAGGTACCGCACCTGGTCTGCCGTCAGCCGGCCGGCGGTCCACTCCTGCTCCCGGCACATAATCTCCAAAAACGGGTCCGGCACCTCGCCGGCCTCCACGCCCCGTACCGCCCACAGGTCGGCATTGCCTTGAATCACCTCGGCGCCGGCCGCCGCCAACTCCCGCACCTTCTCCACCGCCCGGGCGGGCTCCGGGCCGCGATAGGCGATATCCCCCAGCACTGCGATACGGTCAACACCCCGCCTCCGCACATCCGCCAACACCGCATCAAGAGCCTCGACATTGCCGTGAATGTCCGACAAAAACGCCACCCGCATGGTCAAAGCCTCCTCCCGCAGTTCGTCCTCCCAGCAAGGCCAAAAAGTCACAGCGAGATACGCTCATACCCCCGGGGACCCCGTGGCGCCGCCTCTTTCAACTCGTTACGTTAACCCCCGACGGGCGAGCTCATTCCAATACACGCACAGCGTCTGAATCCCTTTCTTAAAATTCTCCAGGTCAAAATGCTCGTTTGGCGCGTGGTTATTTTCGGTCGGTAAACTGAACCCCATCATCACCGCGGTCAAACCGAGAATGCGATGAAAATCCTCCACAATAGGAATGGATCCGCCCAATCGGGTGAACACCGGCCCTGTACCGTACACCGCCTCGTACGCCGGGATCGCCGCCTGAATGCCCGGATGATCCAGGGGTGCCACGTAGGGCCGCCCGCCGTCAAACCGCCGCACCTCCACCCGAACGCCCGCCGGCGCGTGCCGGGACACGTGAGCCGCGATGAGATCCATGATTTCGCCAGGCTCCTGATCCGGAACCAGCCGACAGGTGATCTTCGCGTGGGCCTCGGCGGGGATCACCGTCTTCGTCCCCTCCCCCTGAAATCCGCCGTAGATCCCGTTGATCTCCAGGGTCGGTCTGGCGGTGGTCCTCTCCACATAGTTATAGCCCGCCTCCCCAACCAGGGCCGGCAGGCCAAGGTCCCGGGCCAACGCCCCCTCGTCGAAGCCGAGTTCCCGGATCGCCTCCCGCTCCTCGGGAGTCAACTCCCGCACCCGATCGTAGAACCCCTCGACCCGCACCCGGCCATCGGGCCCGTGCATGGACGCCAGGATTTCCACCAGGGCGTGGATGGGGTTGGGTACGCCGCCTCCGTAGATCCCGGAATGCAGGTCTCCCTTCGCACCGTACACATCCACCTGCAGAGCCGCCATCCCCCTGAGCCCGTAACAGATCGCCGGACGCCCGGGGGCCAGCATGGAGGTGTCGGAAATCACCAGCACATCCGCCTGGAAAAGATCCCGGTTCGCCTCCAGACACCCCGGCAGACTCCCGCTGCCCACCTCTTCCTCGCCTTCAAAGCAGAATTTTACGTTCACCGGGAGTTCTCCGACAGTCTTTAGCCACGCTTCGACCGCCTTCACGTGCATGAAAACCTGGCCCTTGTCATCGCTCGTACCCCGGCCGTAGATTTTCCCATCCCGCACCTTGGGTTCAAAGGGCGGCGACTGCCAAAGGTTCAAAGGATCCACGGGCTGGACGTCATAATGGCCATAAATCAGCGCTGTCGGAGCTCCAGGTTTGCCCATCCACTCTCCATATACCACGGGATTCCCCGCCGTTTCCACCAGCCGCGCCCCCTGCACCCCCGCCCGGGTCAGCGCATCCACCAACCAGCGGGCCGCCGCCAGGACATCCCCCTTGTGCTCGGACAGGGCACTGATGCTCGGAATGCGAATAAAATCCTTGAGCTCCTCTAAAAATCTTTCATTTTCTGCCTCGGCATATCGGATTGCGGCGTCAATTCCATTGTTCACGATCTGTTCCCCTTTCGTTCACAAATATGGCCCAGAACGTCCCTGTCTTCCCCCCGGGATTTCTGTTAAACTTCTGTAAGAGACTGACAAAAGGAGGGGTCTACTTTATGAAGAAACTTCTCGCTGTCCTCGCGGCAGGCGCTTTGTTAGTGGCGGGTTGCGGCGCTGCATCTTCCCCGTCCTCTTCGGGCTCGGGTTCCTCCAGTGCCTCGACGCCCAACACCTCCAGCCAAAGCGGGTCGTCCTCTTCCTCGTCTTCATCTTCGGGTTCTGGCGGCGGCAGTGCGGACGCGACAGCCTTGTACCAACAGAATTGCCAGGCGTGTCACGGCGCCAACCTCGAAGGAGGAGTCGGACCCGCGCTGGACAAGGTGGGCGCCAAACTGTCCGAAGACCAGATTCAAAAGCAGATCGAAAACGGCGGTGGAACCATGCCCGGGTTCAAGAGCAGCATGAAAGAGGACGACATCAAAGCCCTCGCCACTTGGCTTGCCGCCAAGAAGTGAGAACGACTCCCAATCTTGAGAAAACCTCCAAGCCGGTTGCCTCGGACAGCCGGCTTGCCGTTTTCTTGCATCCCTTCATCTCAGTCGCCGGGCAGTTGTTCCTGTTGCCCGGCGATCCGGCTCGGATGCTGCCTCACTGCATTTGCTATTGCTATCCTATATAGTACCACGCCGTGCCACTTTATTCCCGCCAGGTGGTCGTTCCCGCCAAAATGAAAAAGCCCGGTCCCGGACACCATGGCCCTGGTCGAGCTTTTGAACAACCATCCTTGAACACGACATACGGGTTATTCCATTTTGACCTCCTCCCCCGCCTGAAGGCGGAGGATTCCTTCCTGCCACCAGGGGCCTTGTTGCACCCCTTGGATCGGTCGAACAACCGACTCCCCGGCGCTACACCGGAGAACAGGCGATCCGGGCCAGTCCAGCCCTTAAAATGTTCATCGCTCCCACTGTGTCGGCATTGCCCTCATACCCGCACCTCTCGCACCGGAATGTCGATTGCCTCGGCCGATTCGCATTGCTCACATGCCCGCATTCCGGTACCGGGCATCTTTGGCTCGTGTACGGGGCCGGGACGGTCCCCAGCCAGCCTCCCGACCAGTGGAGCTTGTAGCCCAAGAACGTTTGAAACATGAACCACCCTTGGTCCAGGATCGCTTTGTTCAGCCCGCTCTTGGCCCGCACGTTCTTTCCCGGATTCTCCCTCGTCCCCTTGGCTGACCGGCTCATGTTCTGGATCCGCAAATCCTCCACAAACACCATCGCGTGGGTTTTGCTGATGGCCGTGGAGGTCTTGTGCAGAAAATCCCGCCGGGCATTCGCAATATGCGCATGAAGACGCTGAAGCCTGGCCTTCTGTTTCTGCCAGTTTCGCGAGAACCTTTTCTTCCGCGACAGCTTCCGCATTTCCCAAGCCAGTTTCTTTTCATGCCGCCGGAACCATCCCGGCGCATCGACAAACGTGCCGTCCGACAACGCCGCAAAATGCACAATTCCCCGGTCGATCCCCACAGCCGACTCCGACGGGTGAACCGGCTCCGGCACGTCGATCTCCGTCTGGAAAGAGATGTACCAGTGCCCGGCTTGCCATGTTACCGTGGCATTCCGAATCGTCCCGTCGATGGTCCGGGACTTGCGGAACTTCACCCACCCGATCTTGGGGAGGCAAACCTTTGGCAAGACACACCGCCCGTCTGCATCCTTAGTCGACAGGTTGAGCTTGATCTGTTTCGGGTCCGGAAAGCGCAGGCCCGCCTCGTCCCGGTTCTTTTTCTTGAACGTCGGGAAGCGCGCCGGGTTGGACTTGTCAAACGCCGCCCGGATTGCCCGATCCAGGAACTTGAGCGTCCATTGCAGGGGATGTATGGGCGCATTCGCCAAAAACCCGTATTCCTCGCTGTGTCTCCAGAGTGTCAGGAGCCGGGCAAGCTCCTCATACGAGAGTAAAGGGTACCCGGCCTCCAGTCGCCCCTTTTGCAAGGCCAGCGCCTTGTTCCAGACCAACCGCGCACATCCCCGGTAACGGGTGAGGCACTGGGATTGTTCCGTTGTCGGTTCCAAACGGAATCGAAATGACTTGAGAATTTTCATGTTTTTAGGATATACTTGGTCTATGACAAAGTCAAACGAAATCCGTACAGGTCGACATTGCGTATATAATCTTCATGTCCATTTGGTCTTTGTGACTAAATATCGGCGCGGAGTGTTCACCAAAGAGATTTTGGAAGACCTGCGCGAGATTATGGCCTCCGTCTGTAAAGGTTTTGAAGCCGAATTGTTGGAATTTGACGGTGAGGATGACCACGTGCACCTTTTGGTGACCTATCCACCCAAAGTGGCCATTTCCACGCTGGTGAACAGTCTGAAAGGCGTGTCCAGCCGCCTGATTCGAAAGAAAAACTATACGCAAATTCGCCGAAAGCTATGGGGTGGACATCTCTGGTCCCCAAGTTATTTCGCCGGGAGCTGTGGCGGCGCTCCTCTGTCCGTTATCCGACAGTATATCGAGAGTCAGAGAACACCTGAATGACGCGCCTTATCCTCTTCCTGAAGGAAGAGGTTTGCGGCGCGTTTTTTTCAGATCAACACCCCGAGAGAGGGGCTTAGAAAGGCCGATTGCCCGCCATGCCCCAGATTCTCTTCTCCCTGGGCTCTACTGCCCGGCCGCCTGGGCTCCGGCCGAGGGCTGCTCGGGAAGAGGCTTGGGCAATGGCTGAGGAGAAGGCTGAATCTCCTCGATGATCCGGGCCCGGAGCAATAGAGGTTTGGACGGATCGCCATTTCCTGCGGGCTGGGGCAGGGCAATATCCGCATTCGCGCTGGGCGGCGTGCTCACCGAAGCGCCGCCTCCCGCCGTTGCTGCACCCTGGCTTGGTGCGGACATCTCCGGCGGCGCGGCGGGAGTCAGAAACGGTACGCTATCCGAGGGCGAACCCTGTGTAGCCGCACCGGCCTTCGGGGCCCCTCCGGATCCAGGAGCGGGAGATTTTGAAGCCGCCGGGCCGCCTTTCTGACCCGGAACCTCGGGCACCACTCCGTAGATCACGACCCGCTCCCCGACGAACAGTTCACCTTGTCCAATCGGCTGCCCGAAGGAAGTCTGAAACTCCGCCGTCGACGTATCCACGCGATATGTTGGCCCAAGCATAATGTATAGTGTGCATACTTTTCCCGGCGGGCACGTCGGACGCCAATCATCGGCCTTGACCGTCGCCCACCCGGGTTGTACCTCGGTGACCTGCCCTTGAATCACCACATCCCGCCAAACCGGGTCCACCGGCGCCTGCGCCCCGGAGCCCACCGCCGGGCCCGCCGTCAACCCCGGTACGGCCCCAACAAATGAAGCCATCAAAGCCCCCGCCGCCATCGCGGTTTTCACCTGAATCCCCTCCCGGTCTCTCGACCTTCCGATCTACTCATCCTAATAGACGGGCGGGACGGCCGATTTGTTCCCGGCGATCAAACCGGCTGTCGGTAGGTAGAACCCCCTTGCAAGTACCCAGGCGGGGGGACCCCTTGACACCGTCATTTTTCGAAGCGCGCCTACGATGAGTTGGAAAAAGAGGGGCTGGTCGTCTCCGTGGTGGGCAAGGGCTCCTTCATCGCCGGCCAGAACCCGTCGTTCTTAAAAGAACAGCGGCTCAAGGCAATCGAAGAACAGCTGGCCAGGGTGGTGAAAGAGTGTCGAGCCCTGGGCCTCGGGCTGGACGACATCAAAACCATGCTCGAGATTCTGTACGAGGAGGAGCGCTGATGAAAGAAGTGGTGACTTTGGAGGGCGTCAGCAAAACATTCCGGGGCTTTCACTTGGACAATGTGTCCTTTTCGATCAAGAGAGGGTATATCACCGGCTTCATCGGGCCAAATGGCTCCGGCAAGACGACGACGATTAAGCTGATCATGGACCTGTTGCACCCGGATGCGGGCACGGTCCGGCTGTTCGGGCACAGCGATCCCCGCAGCCGTCAAAAGGCCAAAGACCGCTGCCATGGGTTGGGCGCATCTCGGGGGCGTGGTCACCGCCGCCCTCCTGTGGTCCGCGACCATTCTCCCGTTGTATTTTTGGTTGGGATCGGTGTTTGTACAGTATTTGAGTTTCATTGTTTTCGTGATCGCTTTTGGCATTGGGTCTGCGGCGGGAGCCATTCGCGCTTTAGTCAGTTCCGAAAGTACCGGGTGGATCGTGCACCTGTGGGCTTGGTCCCGGAGCCTCGCAGCCGGAGAAGCCTTGGCTTGGGTTTATCTGCTCCTGACAGCCGCGGTGCTTTTTGTGGGGTCTATGCTGCCGTCCGTCCGCCTCTACCAACGGCGGGAGTTTTGAAAATGGCCCGCCCACCAAGGTGAGCAAGGGCATGTTAAAAAATCAACGGATCCTCAAAATTCACCGCGGGACTTCGGCCCAGTTGGAGAATATTTCGGGGTCGCTGTTCCCCTAAACAGTAAATCCGTATGTTGTCCTCGGATTTGTCCATAATCCGGCTCAACGTGCGCACGAGGCCGGCGTACCGCACCTCATCCAATGTACACTCGAAGACCGATTTTTGCACCCTCTGCCCCACGCGTTGGCAAGCCTGGGCCACCCGGCGCAGGCGCTTTTGGCCCGACTTCGTATCTGTGTAGATATCGTAGGCCACTAGGATGAACATGGCGATCCCCTTTCAACGATAAAAAAATGGAACGTACACGGCATCGCTGCGGATAGCCCGGGCCAAAAGCCGGGCCTGGAGATATGGCAACATTCCGAACGTGATCGGTCTCTTGAAAAGCGGGTGCCGACACGCATCTTGCTTCCGCCTTTGATATGCGTCAAGAACCGTTTTCCGCCCGCCTTCGTTTAACAGCACAGCCCCACCAGGCACAGCATCAAAATCCTGCTGTCGGAGTTGTCGGCGATTGATCAGGGTGATGGCCGTTCGGTCGGCCAGAATCGGCCGCAACTCTTCCATCAGATCCAAGGCCAGAGCAGGCCTCCCCGGTCGCAGAGCATGCAAATAGCCGATTTGTGGATCCAGGCCCGCGGCCTCGACGGCAGATGTACAGTCGTTACCGAGCAACGAGTATAAAAAAGAGAGAACTGCATTGACCGGGTCCCGAGGAGGTCGGCGATTCCTTCCCGTGAACCGCCACGTCCCGTCGCCCCGCAGCAGATTGGAAAATTGGCCAAAATATCGTTTTGCGTTGATTCCTTCCATACCACGTAGGGCATCCAAATCGCAAACCTGCGGCAAGCGGCGCAAATCCCTGGAGATTTCTCCGGCGGTCTGCTGGAGCTCACTGCGCACCGTCTCCTCCGAAACGTCCCGGGCCGCCCGAAGCAGCACCTGCCGGCTATTGTGCATTTTCCCGGCGAGAATAGCCTGAACAATCGGGACCGCCTTGGCCGGCTCACGAAACAGACGGTGCTGGGCAACGCGCAGCAATACATTGCCCGATTGACGGCCCTCAATACGGTACAGGAACCGGCCCCGGGAGTTCAGGACCGCCACGGACCGCCCGTCCGCGGCGCACCTGGCGAGCAACGGACTCGTCAGTGATACACGCCCCAAGAGGTTGTCCCGGTCGTCGTGGATTTTCGTGACGGCCTTTTTCTTCAATTTACGCGGTGATGGATTTGTTTTCCTGCTGTGGTTGCGGATGTACACATTTGTGTAATGCATCAAGAAGCAGAGGGATTTGGCGAAATCCCTTGACGGTCCTGAACTTTTTCTCCGCCTCCAAAAATCCTGCAGCCGCCCAGCGCAGCACCTGTTCCCCATTCTGCCAGCGCTTGACGTTCCGACTCACCATCCGCACCTTCTCATTGGCTGATTCGATCGCATTCGTCGAGCGCAGAGTTCCCCGAAGCAGTTCCGGAACTCCCAGCCGGATCACGGTCACGGTCTCTTCCATCCCCTCGCGCAAACTGGCTGCTGCTCCTGGATGCGACTTCTCAAGTTGTGCCGCCAAGCGCCGCAGGGCCGCCAGTGCCTCTTTTTCGGTTTCCTGGCGCCAGGCCTCCCGCAATTGCCTCTTGACCCAATCTCGCTGTTTCTCCGGCAGATGCTCCAGGACATTGCGCTCCTTGTGCACCTGACACCGCTGAACCAATGCCGTCTCTCCAAACACGTCCCGTACTGCGGCACGCAAAGCCTTACTCCCGTCGATGACGACCAGGATCCCATCATCGGTTTTCAGTCCCCGGTCCACAAGATCGGTCAGCAGTCCTTTACACACTGTCGCATTCTCTGTCGCTCCCTCCCAGATGCCCAGGATCTGCTTCTGTCCCCCTACGTCAATCCCTAATGCCGCCACTACGGTGTGGTCCGCCATGACGATCCCGTCAATAACTAGCGCCACGTACCGGCGGTCGTCCAGGCGCCGCTGCATGAGTTTTTCGAGCAGCTTCTTCGTGGCGGCAATGAAACGCCGGCTAACGGCGCTCTTGCTCGTGCCGGAGGTTTCCACCTCGTTTCCGACCGGCTCAAGACCAAACGCATAGTTTCGGGTCGACAAGCCATGAATCATCCGCTCCAACGCGGCCTGGGTCAGCAGCGTTGGATCCTGAAAAGCCTGGTAGGTCTCCAGCGGGATTTCATGACCGTCGACGCTGCGTACCCGAACTTTTTCCACAGCCACCTTCCGGCCCCCAAGCATCACGGAGCCCTTTTCCTTTCCGTGTCGCACAGCCTTGCGCTTTGGATTGTGTTTCCCTTTGGGGCCCACCAAAGCTTCGACTTCCTCTCGCATCATGAGTTGAATCACTCGAAGCCCGGTTTGAACCGCCAAGGCCATGAGTCCCTCTTTCGCGCTCTCCATCACGTCCAGTAGCGACAGTTGGAGGGTGAACTGCTGAAAAGGATCTAGTGTCGAAAACAGGCTCTGGTCATTTCTCACAATTTGATGTACCCTTGATTTCATAGGTGGCGTTCTCCTTTCTTGTTGTGCCCAATCCCGTTATACCAAACGGGTTCAGGAGACCGCCACCTTCAAATTTCCACGAAACCTGGGACAACGCCCGCCCCAATACGACGATGCCCTGAAGATGATGCAGGGGGATGCGCAAGCTCCTCTCTTGCCCGGTCTCCGGGCTTGAACTGCGGTTCTGATCCCCCTTCCAGGTAACCACCACATTATCGTGGTCCAAGCGCAGGATCGCCCCCTCTGTTTGCACGTACAGCGTGTTCATCGCCTCCTGAATCATGTTTCAACCTCCCCCCACATCGCATGGAGTTCTCCCGGATAACCCCCCTTTTTTTCCGTCAGTCGCGCGTTCCTTCTCGCTGCCTCTCTTCCACCACCTGTTGCACCAAAGGCCAGTCTGACCAATGATCCGGCAGATGCCCATCCGTCGCATCGGGGAGACAGATTGGCTCCAGGGAACACCGATTGCACCGCTTGTCGTTAACCGCTGGCGGCAGAACGCCGCGATGATTCACCCCGCGGATCTCAGCGACAATTTCCAAAACCAGTTGGCGTAGCCTATCGTCAAGGAGCACTTCCCGTCGATGTCGGGACTGCACATGATAAATCGCTCCCTTTGGCACGGCCACGCCAAACATTTCTTCTAAACACAACGCTTGTCCACATAACTGCAACTCATCGTGGATCGACGCCTTCATCCTGCCGAACTTGAACTCAACCGGGAAAGGAATGCCGCCTCGAATTTCCACCCGATCGCACTTACCAACTAGACCATACCGATCGGACCACACGGCCAGACCCGTCAACACCCGTATACCGTCTTGGGATTGCGCCCCTTCTTCATCAACCCGCTCGTGCACCCATCTCCCCTTGGCCGTATAAATATTCTCCGCCCACGCCTGCTCGATATGGATCAACGCATACTGCCGCGGACAATAGCTGTAATGTTGAATCGCAGACAGGGGAACCCAATCCTCATCCGCCCACTCGATCTCTTCCCGCCCCACCGTCGAATCGCCGGGATCGCTCATGCTCCACCCTCCGCCCGTCGTTCTCACAAGGACATCGAAATATCTTCACGTTATCTATCATTGTGAACAGAATTTCGACGGGTTAGACGTGCGGCTGATGATTTCAAACAAGAAGTTTGCGTTGTTGACCGAGGAAACCGCCGGGGCTTAATAAAGCCTCATCAAAACATGGAAGGCTTTAAATGATCATGGCATTGTTCCACAGATGTTCACACTGAGGGGCTCGCCGAAGGACCGACCACCGAGGCAACAATGGGGCCGCGGAGTCACTCCGCGGATCTACGACGGCTGGGGGATTAAAAACTCCATCTGAGGATGCTTCAATGGGGCCGCGGAGTCACTCCGCGGATCTACATTTTCCTGCCAATCTCCTACGATACGGTAGACTTGCTTCAATGGGGCCGCGGAGTCACTCCGCGGATCTACTTGACTTACAATGGCAGCCTAATTTCGGTATTATACGTGCTTCAATGGGGCCACGGAGTCACTCCGCGGATCTACGAGCTTGTGGCTTTCGTTGGAATGCTGTACTTCGCGCTGCTTCAATGGGGCCGCGGAGTCACTCCGCGGATCTACATCGAGGCAATCAACGAGCTGCAACGGAGGCTGAAAGGCTTCAATGGGGCCGCGGAGTCACTCCGCGGATCTACACGTCACGCATCCGGCCATGATGGAACAGCCGAAGTACCTTCAATGGGGCCGCGGAGTCACTCCGCGGATCTACGAGTATCTGTGTATCAGAGTTACCAGTGTTACCGCCCTTCAATGGGGCCGCGGAGTCACTCCGCGGATCTACGGGGGTGATCGCCAACGAACATCGTTCCGAAAGTGGGCCCTTCAATGGGGCCGCGGAGTCACTCCGCGGATCTACGATCCAAATTCGAGACCGTTCCCAATCGCTCCAAGAACCTTCAATGGGGCCGCGGAGTCACTCCGCGGATCTACCTGAGATGGGGAAATGATGTGTCTTTTGTGTCGAATCCTTCAATGGGGCCGCGGAGTCACTCCGCGGATCTACATAGTCCACAAGCTTGCACCGTTCACCATCCGTCTCAACCTTCAATGGGGCCGCGGAGTCACTCCGCGGATCTACTCCTCGCTTATTATACCTTGTGTGGTGCGGATTTCAATGGTCTTTTTCGCGAACCTCAGTTGCATGGTACTCCGCGAAGGCATTCCATCTCACACCTCTTTCCCTTTTTCCCCGCCACACCAGCAAAAAATCCGGATCGCGAACCCCCTGGGAAATCCCCCATCACTACAGGTTCGCGCAAGCAACCAGAGATGCCCGCAAACAGCCCCCGCCGACACCGGCGCCATCCAGTGACAGCACCGGAATCGGCTCCTCACCCTTCTCCCATAAGCACTATTTCCCTGAAAATCTGCTTGCTCATATTCGCCGCAGCCTTACACTCCCCGAGACATACCGCCATAACCACTCCCCCATGCCGTGTAAAGCCGACTGGCTCCCCCACAGCCCGGAGAAGTAAAGAGGCTTGGTCCCTCACTGCAACCTCCTCACACCCGAGTGCCCTCTCACACCTGTGGTGGACACCACTGCCCCAGCTATTTGGCCTACCTTAAATTGGCTACCGCCAAGCAACTCCTCCCACCACCCTACCGTTGCGGGACCTACATCCGAGTACCTTCGCTTTTTCCCTGAACCTCCGGTTGGGACCACGATGCCGCCACCGGAGCGAATAAACCGAGTCCATAATGACACCCATATCCGAAAGCAAGGGGGCCCGGAACTGGTTCCGGGAACTCGATATGGTAGAACCCTCCGTGACGATCCGGTTGGCTTTGGGAACTTCCTTTGCTTCGAAAACGCCGGAACTGAAGCACAGAGGCCGCCCGGCCCCCCACGCGCACGAAGGGCTTCCATTCAATCAACACTGGTTCCGGCAGCCCCCGAAGGCGAATCTCTTTCCTCAGTTGCTCCTCCCTGCCGAATTTCCCGCCCTTTTTCTGGAACCACGGGTGAAGATAAGGGGTCACCGATTCCCAAACCCGGGCCGGACCGAGCAAGGAAGACAAGGAAGACTCCATTCCTTTCGCCACGGCCTGGTCCAACCTCGATCCCAGCCCTTCCAAGAACACCCGCCACTCTTGTTCCCCGGTATATAGTTTCCTCAAAGATTGCAACACACGAATTAACGGTTCAGTAAATGGTTCCGCACTGTACAGCAAAAGATGGTCCACCCGGCCATCCCTATCCGCGTCTTCCGGGAGAAAGAACGCATGGTTATGACTGTCGGCGAGGACGCGTTGGTGCTCGTCCCGCCCGGTGATCGTCCGGGGAGCTTGTTTGTCCAGACGGCTTAACAAGGCTCGGCGGAACAACTCCGCCACCGTAACGGCATTAAATCGGCTCGGCAAGGGAGTTCCGGCCAACGCAAAACGCGCGATGTGAAAGGCGCCTCTGCCCTCGTCTCCCCCACCGCGATTGTCAATTTTTTCTTCGAAACACCCGTAGGGGCGAAGATAGATGACACGGCGAGATCCGGGTGGCTGATTCCAACCCTCTCGCTCCAGGTCGGAGGTATCGACGGCCAGGGCTTCGACGATTGTCACGGGAATCTTCGGCCCTCTCCGGCCTCGCCGGGTGTTCCCCCCTCCGATCCGGGAACCCTCTCGTACCCCATCCCGCCACGCGAGAAACTGATCTTCACTCTGCACCGCCATAACCGCCACCGGCTCCATGTCCTCCGCAGTCGAACCGTATACGCTCTCCCGCTCAATCGGAT
Source organism: Kyrpidia spormannii (assembly GCF_002804065.1). Classification (NCBI taxonomy): domain Bacteria; kingdom Bacillati; phylum Bacillota; class Bacilli; order Caryophanales; family Alicyclobacillaceae; genus Kyrpidia; species Kyrpidia spormannii. The sequence continues at coordinate 2,808,697 of NZ_CP024955.1, forward strand.
AGCAGTTGGGGATCCCCGTCCATTCCACCAGCCGCGCCTCCACCCAACTCTCAGTGCGACCCAGATACGTCATATGCCGCAAAATACGATCCAACAGGAGACGCTCTTCGTCGGCGAACGCCAGTCCCGGCCAGGCCATCACCACCCGGTCTTCGGGGTTGAGGCGAACGAACCCATCAAAAACGAGGGATTTGTCATGACCCGGCCCAGGCATATAGTGTCGAGTGTGTCCCCGACTCGCCTTGGGCAAATAATACACCGGCAACACCGAAGCCAATTTGACCACCAACGAATCAAAAACTTGGTCCGCCTCCAGGCGGCCTTGTCCATCGCCGTCTTCCCCATATAATAAATCCTCCCGGATGACCGGACCCTTGTGGAACCATGTTGCCATAAGCGCCCGCAACACCCTCCACGGAGACGGGGGCCACTCCACGTCCCCTTCATTGACATGGCGGCCCCAAGGGTTAGCGTGGTATCGCCCACCGGGAAACCGAAATGCGACAGCCCACTCGTGATCCACTGCCCGAACCCCCCAGATTCATTTCCGCGTGCTTACTTAGGCCGATACTCGACCGTGAGTGATTCTCCCAGCAGACCTTTGTCCCGCAGTTGACGGATCTGACCAGGAATCACCCGAACCAAGTCCTCCTCTTCCGGAATGGGCCAATCCTCGGGACGAGTCGCTCGGATGCTCACACATTCCAGATCGCAGGCCGTCCTCAATCGCAACCCCACGTCCAAGAAGCGCCGGATTTTGTACAGGGCAAACGAAATCAGAAATTCTTCCCCGGGGTCGGGAATGCCAAAAGACCGGATCTGGGACAGGTCCAAATTAAAATACGCCACGATCCGTTGCGCCGTATATTCCTCCCGGTAAAAGGGAACATTGCCAAATCCTTTGCGCGTGTCGCCACTCGGATTCACCCGGTCATTTTTCACCCCGCCATTTTGGGCCACTTTGACGCCTTCCGCCTCAATAAAGGCCGACAACACCCGGGGCAACCGCAACCGACCGCCGGCGAGTTCCGACTTCGCCAAGAATACGCCGTGGAGCAGCGCATTCGTGTCATAGCGAAAAACCACTTCCGCCAGCCTGCGCAGATTCACAGGTCCCTCTTCCATACTGTTCAATTCTTCTTTGAGAAGCGCCAACACGGACGTATCTTTTCCTTCCAATATATAGGGGGAATTGAGCCGATGGGATTCCAGCAAGGAGTTGGTCAACATCTCTCCATTCGGTTTAACCACCTTGATCATGGGCAGCCCCCGCAAAGGTTCCACCCAATCCTGGGCCTGTTCGTCCCAGCACACGATCTCCAACCGGTTGGCCATGCTTTGTGCCGATTCCACCAGCAGCAATGATTCTCCGTTTGGCCCTTCGTACTGAGCCGCTCCCAAATCCGGAAATCCCGTCGGCTGAAATCTCGTTCCTTGTATCGGCCTCAATTCCGCCTCCAGCAGCAGCCTCGGTTGACTCTTCAGCATCGAGAAATCAAGATCCATGACTTCATTCTCCTCTCTCCGTCACAATGACGACCGCGCGACCATCCTTTACCGGGTAGGTTCATCGGCAAAAGGTGGCCCATGTTCAACCGCTTCTTGCGCCCCGACGTCTGTGGCGAGCGCAGCCATGTGTGCCAGGGTTCTCAGATCCCGATCCGCAACGGGTAAGGCCAACATTGCGACAATACGTGTGCCCATTCGCCGGCGGTCAGCCACCGAGCTGCGGCTGAGCCAGGGTGAAACACCTTTTTGGAAAAATGGGCTCGCGAATCCACTCCCCCGAAGCCTGTGTTCAGCCATTCTCTCCGCCCGGTCCAGATCGCCGGCCGCAAGGGAGGCGAGAAACTGGTTGGGTACCGGCACCGGGGCAACTCCCGGAAAAATGCGCTGTATCTGCGCCTCCGGTGCCGTAATCAGTCGGGCCAGGATGTATACCCAAGGCACTGCGTATTTTGACTCTTCTCGCCGCACGCTTCGATCGAAAACACCTCCCGGGCGTGCACTCTGACTCAAGGGCAACAAACCCCAGATCAAGTCAGCGATTCGCCTGTCGCTGTTGGTCTCATGGAGCAGTCGCACCACGATCCACACCGGCACCGGACGGAGGCCCGCCGTGGGCTTGTCCACCGACTCCGGTCGCACGATCCCCCGCCTATCGCCTCTGTCGACCTCAGCCCGCTCAGCCTCCAAAAAGCGTCGTCGGAGCACCGCCGCCAGGTTCGTCGCCAAATCGGTGGACTTCCAGACCACCCGAGGCGGACTCGATTCCACACTCCAACGACCTGGCTGGTCCGGTTCCACCGGGGACAAAAAGGAGCGAATCGATCCCGCTGTGCCCGGTAAGGTCGAAACAAAACCGCGCGCTGCTTGAAAAGCCCACGAGCCGTCGTCGGCAGCCTCCCACCAAGCCGGATTGCGCAGTGTGAGTGGCGGCACTTTTTCACGGGCGCTCGTCACTTGGCTCAGCAGCTTCTCCGCCCGCCCCAGGGCGATCAACAGTTCCTGCATACGCCGGCTCCCACCGTATTGGCAGTACAGGAACTCAGCCTCCCGAATCTTTCGCAGGGCGGATTGAAAGGCGTGAGAGGTATTCTCTACCCGAGAGAATAGTTCGATCCAGTTGTCCGCTTCGGACAACAATTCCGCATAGGGTCGCCTTTGAACCACAAAACGGTTCAAAGGTACTGCCAGATAGGCCTTCCCATATCGCTTGAGGAAAGAGTAGCGCTGAAAGCTGTCGATCCCGCGATCAACGGCCAAAGTCGCACAGGCCCGAGCAAAATCGACGCCATTTTTCGCGACGCGCCGGGACCGATTGCCCGCCAGTTGTGCCCGGCCTTCCCGAAACACATATTGCAGTTCCCTTAAGGACACTGGCTGAGACCACATTGGCAACCACATTTCAGCCCGAGCCACCCGGGAGTTGTCAGAATCCGCCGTAGAACCGTGTCCCACCGCCGTCGGGTAGACGGTAAACGGGGCCGCCACCACCGAAGCTGACTGTCGTTCCAAACGCTTGGTCGCCGCCGAAGCGAACAAGAGGGCGCCCTCGAGCATCAGGATGAAATCCCATGGGTTCACAAGAGAATTTCCCGAAAACCCGCTGCGAGCATTCGGCCCACCGGCCTCTCCTGGAGAAAACTGGCCAATTGCTCCCTTCATGAGGCCGGACGTCGGCTCTCCCCACAGCGCCGCCCGGAGCCACGTGGCCGCCATCGGGGTCGGATCACCGCTGACGGGAGACATCACGTTCAAGATTCGCTGCATAAAATTATTCGAGAACTCCAGATTCCCGTCATTCCCCCCGGTTCCGGCAAGTGGGGGGAATCCCAGATCTCCAGTGGTGAGCACCACAGAAGCGTCCAGCCATGCAATCGCCTCATCCGGAAAACGGTTCCGACAAGCTTGAACCAATGGGCGCTTGTCCTTGTTGTCCGGCTTTTTTTCCAATCCGAACGCCTGGAGGATCCTGCGTGCCTCTTCAATCGTGGTCCGGTACGCACTCAGTCGATCAGTTTCAGACGTTTCAATGGCATGTAGCGCTTCGTCGCGACCAAAGAAGCCGCTCCCGCCATTCCATGGGGTCACCAGGGGCGTGGGGCGATATTGGGTTAAAAGAAACATTTCTACATCTGATGAGGAGAGAGAGGTTTCGACGCAAAACGTCTCGTCTTCCCACCATCCCCGGGCATGTGGATCCGCCTGTTCCACGAGAAGCCGCAAAACCCCCATCGCCTTCAAATAATGAGATAACGGTCGAGGGGCCGTGCCAGTGAACTGAATCATACCCGCTTCCCCTCCCTCTCGGAGCCTCGCCAGTCGGCCACCCGGACCAACGCTTCGAGGAAACCGAGGCGAAAAGGTCCGTACTGTTTTAACAAGTGCATGGTCCGATCCACCCAGCTTTCGCCCCACGGACCCCGACCGAGCGTCATCCATCCCAACTGCAATGTGACCTGAGGCAACACCTCCCCGGTGGGCAATATCACCCCCGGCAACGAATCGCCATCCCAAACACCCCTGGCGAACAACCAACGCTCCCTGGGATCCGCAGCTGGCGGAATCTCGTCCGGCAACGATCGAATCGACATGCGCACCTTACCATGATGGGCAGCAATGAGATAGGTGACCAAGTCTCGCGTCACATCCGGCCGTTCCGGATCATGAAGTTGCAGATACGCCAGGGCCGAGGCCAGCTCGTGACGAAAATGTTTTCGATCCGGAACTTTCAGCAGGGTGAGGGGCCCTTCTTCCCCGCCACTTCCGGCAAGCCTTTCCTGCGAGTCTTCCTGGCATGACTGCGCTTGTGGTTCATGATACTCCGGCCCCCTGCCGGATTTCGCCCACAGAGACGCTCGGTATGGGTGGTCGTTTGAGAGTCCCGCCAACAACCGCTCTTGAAAAACCGGGTGCGCCTTGCCGATATCGTGCCAATTGGCGGCCTCCACCACGGCCCGCCGCAAGTCCTCCGGAATCTGCTCCTGAAACTTTTCCATCAAGCTTTGCGCGGCTTCACCCACATGTTTTAAATGGTCGGCGAGCAAGACAAACGAACCTTGATAGGTATTCGGATCATCGGCGTCGGACAATTCCTCCCTTCTTGTCTCCTCATCGCCGGACGGAACGATAGAAACTGGTTCCCATGCCCCAGGATCGAACCCGACGTCCTTCCGATAACCACCGAGGGCCGCATCTAACAAATAAACCTTGCCAGGCACGGGGTTCCTCTCCCGGAAGCTCATCCACGTCCCGGTTAACCAATCCCAGGTCCAAACCCTGTCCTTTCTCGTTCGATTCTCTTTTTTCGCCGTGAGATAGTCCCGCATCGCAGACATGGAGACATTACAAATTTCCTCGGGTCTCGCCGGCCAGTCCGATAGTTGTGGTCCTTCCCCAATCGACCGCCAGTAGACCTGGACATCCGTGTCCGATATATCCCGCACATAAGGAGAGATATCAAGGTCGAGTCCCGCCAGATCCGGCGTCGTATCAAACAGATCCAGCACATCCCTTTGTCGCAAAACCTGCCCCTCAGGCGGGGGCATGCGCCAGGTTTTCAGGCTCTCCGGACCAACTTCCTCGAGCTCGCGCAGCCGAGCCCTCGCTTCCTTGATCTCCTCCTCAGCATAGGGCTGAGCACAGTCAAGGTCGTCTTCCATATCAAGCAACCAAACATCCGCCTCTTGAAACTCCCCGCGGCGGTTGCATCGACCAAAACGCTGGACTAGAGATGCCCAAGGCGCGATTTCGCTGATCAAAGTACGGGCGGATAGGTCCACCCCGGCCTCCACGGCTTGGGTGGCCACGACAATCCCTCCGGAAGACTCCATCTCAATGACCGCGCGTCCGATATCCTGGCGATCCGCCGGACGAAACCGACTGTGCACCAACCGGATCGGAACATTGGGACTCATGGCGAGAAGCTGTCGGTACACAGCCTGAGCTCGGTTCACACGATTCAAAATGACAAGGGTCAGCGCCCCTTCCCGATGCTTCCCAAGGGCAAGTTCGGCCACCCGTTTCGCATATTCGTTAGGCCGACTCGCGTCACTGGAAGACAGATAAAAATCTGACCAATACAACAGCTTCCGAGCTCTGTACCGTTGCTGGATGACGGGATGCGTCAGATCGTCCTCATCCAGATCAATCCACCAGGTGGCATTGCGATAGGGTACAAAGTCGATCGTGTCCAGCCATTCGGGATCCAAGGTCGCGGACATCCAAGTGCTGTAATTCGAGCCACACGTTCCGAACCGGCGACGAAAAGCCTCCAATTGGGCCGTGGTATAGATGCCGCCGCCACCCATCAATTGAACCTCATCATAGACCCACCACACATCGTTGTTCAGGAAAGCAAAATCCATCGGCCAGCGGCCTCGGCTGACTCCATAACCTCGGTTCAATGCCCTGGATAATAATTGATCCTGGGTTCCGATGAGTATCTGATCGTACTCCGGCAACCTCACCCAATCCCGTTCGACCGCACCGCCCATCATCACGTACACACCGACCGGTTCGCCGAACTCAGAATCTGATCCGCGTTCAGAAGACTGTGAACCCGCAGCGGCAACATGTCCGAATACGGGCACGTTCAGTCGGGATAGCCAAAGGGCCACATTGTCCACCACTTGTTGGACCAACGTCCGCAGGGGGAGGCAATAAACCAATCGGCGGGGGCAGGATTGTCGGACTTTAGGGTCAGCATAGCGCCGTCTCCACAACCAGGTCAGGACGACCGCCGCGGTTTTTCCGAGGCCCGTGGGCACCCGGACCAAACCGGGCCATTCGGGTGCCAAAGCCATGCGCACTTGATAAGGCAATGGCGGAAATCCCACTGCTTGCTCAAAACGTTGAGCGAATCGTTCTGCGTCTGTCATCGCCGCAGCGAAAACCTCCTTCATTCCCTTACGTCTCACACTCGATCCAATTCTAAAATTTCGCCCGTTTCGAGATCATACTCGGCGAATTCGGTAACTCCAGGAATTTCGACGATCGCGTCTTGGGGCCATGTAATCGCGACATCTTCTGACGACATACGCCCGGGATAAGAGCCACGGTAGGCGATCGTTCCAAACCTGGGACTGAAAAAAACATTCTCGACTTTAAACCACTCATTGTTGTTGCGGACCGCCAGGCCTACGCTTCCGGGCCGGATGACCTTCACCCGCTGATTTTTCGATGGAGTAGATTGAGGAGATGGGAGGAAACCATAGGGCACAGCCGAGTTCCGGGCGTCTTCCACCAATCGGAGCATCGCCTCCCAGGTCTCATCGCGAAGCGGTTCGTCAAAAGAGGCTTCCGCGAGATTTTGCATGTGCCGGCCCATCTTCACGAGGACACCGTCTTCCAGGATCCGCCCGCTCAAACGAAGACTTCCATAGGTCTCGTCATAGATGCAGATAAAACGGGATCCCCTTTGCATGGGCAAATTATCTTGCCGAAGGCGGTCCACCGCAAAACCCAGATCCCGGCGTTCGAAAGGCAAGACCAGCAAAAACGCTTCGTAGACGAGACGCGCCAAGGCTTCCATTTCTACCTTGTCGCCATCGAAGGCTGGGTGAAACAACGTCACCCCCGTCGTAAAGTAGGTCCGACTAAAACGATCCCGGTCAAAATACACATTCGCAAGTCCGTGAGCGGGTGAAAAGGGATATTCAATCGGCTCCATCTCCTTGGAACCCCTTCTTTCCCGGACACCGTACACCGTCTCGTTGATCTGGAGATCTGCCTCGATCCCAACGAGGCTGCCGAAAGACAGAGCCTGATAAACTTGGTCCTCGCTCAGCCCCGGGAAAACCATCGTCGGTCTTCGCATGGGGGACGTAAAATACCGGGACTCCCGCCGGACTTGAATCCGCTTTTCTTTCGTCAAGATGCGATAAACGCGATACGGCTGTGTCGCGTAGTAATAAACGGCCCCCGGATACGCCTCGCGCAACACCTGGGCATGGGACAGAGAGCCCAAACGTTCACGGTGGGGGCCCTGGACAAGTTCCACTTCGAACTGCGTCTCCACGTCCCTCAGAGGATAGGTCGTGTTCGGTTGATCTCCGGCTTCCGATTTCATCGGCTGAAGATCTTTGGGAACCTGCCCCATGCGTTCCTGCCTGCACAATTCGACGAATCCCGGCGGCCATTCGACTTGTTGTGAAGGTTCATAATTAGAGGGGTCCGGGTCGGTCTGTCGAAGCGCGGAATCGTACTCACCTCCCAATCGGGCCAGGCACAGGGCGTGGATGTATTGGATGCGCGGGTTTTCAAGGTACAGCGCGCTTTCGGCTAATGGCCGATTCATAAGCAGCTCCGGATTGCGAAACACCGCCTGGTCGTACACCCCATACGAATTCACCACGATGACATGGCCCGGGCCATGGCGGCCGATGCGACCCATGCGTTGGATAAAATTGGTGTTCGAGGCGGGGACGCCGATTAATACCGCCACATCAAGGTGGGGAAGATCCATGCCCAGCTCTAAGGCACTGGTACACACCACCCCCCGAACGCCACCCCCGGACAGGCGGTTTTGAATCGTCAATCGATCCTGTTCTTCGTACCCGGCCCGGTAGGGGAGAATGTCCAGGTGCTCCAACGGCCGAATAAACTGGTCGGGATCTGCAATGGGCTCGTCGGTATCATTTCTCGCCAGAATCGAGGTAATCATCTCGGTTTGCCGGCGACCGTCGACAAACGCAATGAAACGTCCGCGGGACTGCGTGCTCAAATATTTGAGCAGCGCGGTTGTCTCTGTCAAAAAATCGTTGTCTTTGGGGGGACTCACCATTTCAATGGTGACGGGATATCTCGGAGAAGTATCTGAGTTCTCACCAATCAAGGCAAAGGGTTCCCCAAACAACTGGCGCAAATGGTTCGCCGGATCCCGAATTGTAGCCGAAGCGCAGACGTATTGATACTGCGTCCCCAAGCTGTCGCAAGCATGAGCCAGCCGTCGAAAAAGGAAGGCCGCATTCGAGCCAAAGACGCCGGTATAGGTGTGAACCTCGTCCACCACGACGAGCTTCAGGTGCGAGAGAAACCGCCGAATGGGCAATTCAGCCAGGTTATACAGAAACCACGCGTGAACCACGTCCGGGGTCGCGACCACGACCCTGCACTCCGTCAGCAGTTGGTTGCGCATCGAACGGGAAACACTTCCGTCGATGCGACCGACTTGGACCGTTAATCCCGATTGGCGAATGGCCTCTCTCCACCGGTCTTCCTGTTCGGCGGCCAAAGCTTTCATCGGATAGATGGCGAGGATTCGGGCTTTCGGCTCCTTCGCTAGTGTCTCGATCCCGCTACAATAAAAGGCCGCGCTTTTTCCTGAAGCGGTGCCTGTGTTGAGGCATACATGGTCCCCCTTTGTAAACTGCCGAACCGCTTCCATCTGATGGCGATAAAGTCCACTGGGGAACTGTTTCGTCACGTACTTTTGTGTGACCTCCGACAGCTCAACAATCTCTGTCGAGAACCGTTGGGGTGACCGCCCCGGCTGATCATACTGATGGACGACGGTCCATCCACGCTCTTCATAAAAATCCCCGAAGGCAAACATGAATGACGCCTCCTCCAAATTCATGCCCTAGGACTTGCTCGCAACGTCATCATACAGGACGGGGGTGTCAAATCATGTCACGCCTTGAGGAGCCTCATCAATTTTTTTGTACAAGCCGCTCATGCGCAAAATCTCCTCTCGAACCTGATCCCGCACCTCCAAAGGCTCAAGCACTTCGACCCCACCGCCATACTGGAGAACGAACCTTAAAAATTCCCAGTTCCAATGTACCCTAAACCACACTTCGTAACTTCCGTCCGCAAGGTACACTTCCCGAAGAATGGAGTGACGGCGGACATCCTCCTGGGCATAATGCGCCACAAGTGGTGCAAACCGCACGTGCACCTCCACTCTTGGGCCGGATTGATCGATCCCCCAAGCCGATTTTAAAAATTCACCCAGAGAAAAACGGGCATCCCGCTCAAAAGTTTGCGCGAGACATTTGGCACGACGAATCCGCAGGATTTTAAAGGTGCGAAATGCCTGACGAAGGTGACAAAAACCGATAAGATATAGGGAATTGTGCCAAGGTACGAGGTAGTAGGGGTTCACCATCCGGGTCTCCGGTGCAGACGCACCGATTTTGACATAATCCATTTCGAGAATGCGACATGCCCGAATGGCGAACAAAATTTCAAACAGCAATCGATCGTCTGTCTGATGCGGGGATCTCGATAGGTCCGCGATGATTCGCCCCTCAGTCGAAAGGGATTCATCAGCGACTTGACGCGCGGGAAGAGATTTTTCTGGCAGAAGCTTTTCCACGGCGCGCCGATAGGTGTCGACCAGCGGATGAACGCGGCCGTGCGGGAGCGAGGCGTGAAGGAGGGCGGGCATGATATCCAAAACCGCTCGCTCATCTTCGGTCAAAATCCCCGGGATTCGCTGCAAATCCCGCATGATAAAATACCCTCCCCCCGGCTCCGACTCGACGCGGATGCCGAGGTCTTCGATGAGGCGAATGTCCCGTCTGATTGTTCGGACGGACACATGAAAATGTTCCGCCAGACGAGGAGCTGTGTACAGCTTGGGGTTTGTGACGATCAGGTTCACCAAGTCAAAGAGTCGGCTTGCGAATCGAACGGTTTGAGACGCAGACATGCACCCACCGCCTTGATTCGTGTCGGTCTTACAGGGCTTGGACCGTCAAGACGGATTCATTATACCATGGTACCTTCCACATATGGACGTGAAAGTTGTCGCGTGCGCGGGTGGTAGAGGAACGATCGGCAGTGTCATTTTGACTCAGGGCGGGCGATACACGGTCTGTGGTGACCAGGAATCTGCCGGTGGGCTCAGCCTGCATGGCACTCGGGGCAGCCGGATAGAGGCTTCAATGGGGCCGCGGAGTCATTCCGCGGATCTACTCAAAGATACTGACGAAGGCGAGGACGCACTTGAGCTTCAATGGGGCCGCGGAGTCATTCCGCGGATCTACCAACGTTGGGCGGAACGTCATCACGGGCGAGGATTTGTTGCTTCAATGGGGCCGCGGAGTCATTCCGCGGATCTACTTCGTATCGGGAAGCATCGGAACCTTGGAACCGCGTAGCTTCAATGGGGCCGCGGAGTCATTCCGCGGATCTACCATCCTTCGGCTGCACGGCATCGAAGAGACCGACGCTTCAATGGGGCCGCGGAGTCATTCCGCGGATCTACCGAGCAAATGGAGGATGTGATGGCCTATGGCGGATGCTTCAATGGGGCCGCGGAGTCATTCCGCGGATCTACCGAGCAAATGGAGGATGTGATGGCCTATGGCGGATGCTTCAATGGGGCCGCGGAGTCATTCCGCGGATCTACTTGCAAGTACTCGTCTTCAGACCGTGCATAGCGATCCAAGCTTCAATGGGGCCGCGGAGTCATTCCGCGGATCTACTCGGTGTCCGGTGTGTGGTTGGGCGGTTTTCGTGCCGCTTCAATGGGGCCGCGGAGTCATTCCGCGGATCTACTCTTCGCTTATTATACCTTGTGTGATGCGGATTTCAATGGCCTATTTCGCGAACCTGGACTGCATTGCGCCTCTCGAGGCACTTGCGTCTGATATCCCTTTCTTCCTTTTCCCGACAAACCGGCAAAAAATCCAGATCGCGAACATCCCGGGAAATTCCCCGTCACTACAGGTTCGCGCACGGACTACAGGCCCTTCGAACAACTCCCCGTCGCGACCTGCACCATCCACCTATAACACCAGAAATGTGCCTCTTCAAGCCTTCCCCCGTACTTTTTCCCATTGCCCAAATTTCGCTTCCCCATATTCGTCCGGACATCATAGTTCTCCCTTATAAGTAAAATAAAACATATATTCCATTTACACACCGTTGGATCTACTTTAATTCAGAAAAGACCAGGTATTCGGTCACTTATCGAGAACTCTCCAGACAACAATGCCTTGTACCACCTGTTGGGAAGCCATTGCCCCAATGATTTAACCTACCCCAACATGCGATGCACACCGATCCATCTGTAGTCTTTTGACCCGGAATTGGTTTTCGGAAGATATGACGGAACCGTCCGAGACCTGTTCCCGACGAAATGCTGGTACGGTTCGACATACAAAAAAAGGAGCTTCAATGGGGCCGCGGGGTCAACCCGCGGAGATACCTTGCCCGGCGTGGGTTTCAAAGACCTTTGTCGCGAACCCCAGCTCAACCGGGACATCGACCGGATCCTGGGGAATTGGGGTGAAGAGCGCAGGCCGGAGCGGGAAACAATGGCAGTGTCCCTATGACTTGTCCCGTCCCACACGGGATCGCCCTCGCATCCTCGGGACCGAGGTTCACGGGTGCATTGCTCCCGTCTCACCGACGTCCGGCCGGTCCGGCGAAAATCCCGAAGAATGCCGGGCAGAGAACCCAGTTCACAGAAGTCCGCGCCGGTTCGCCTCCATGACGGCTTCCACGCGGCTTCTGACGCCGAGGCAACGATAGATCTCATTCACAATGACCTTGACGGTGTTTTCGGACAAATGCAAGTGTCTACCGATGTCTTGATTGGTCCGTCCTTGGGCTATCAGGCGCAGAATCTCCACATCCCGCAAGTCGAGCGCATCTTTGCCCGATTCACTGTCCTTGCGGGATTCAATCCAGCGCAGGGCATACTCGGTCACCGCCGGATCGAGAACCGACTTTCCATCCAAAATATTTCGAATGGCGCGGAACAACTCGTCTCCGGGCATATTCTTGAGCAAGTACCCCTGAATTCCTGTCTGAAGACAAGCATGAACGACATATTTATCCATCAATGCGGTCAGAATGGCCAGCCGGATATGTGTATTGGCCTCCCGTACCGACTGGCACAATTGGATGCCGCTCATATCGGGCAGACGCACATCGATCAAGGCCAGATCCGGCTGCAGAGATTGAATGAGCGCAAGTCCTTCCGATCCGGTGCCGGCGTACCCGACCACATCCAATCCGTGATCGGTCAAAAGGGTGTGCAAACCGATTTGAACCAGTTCATGGTCGTCCACGACAACAATGCGTTCCGCCAATGATTCCACCCCCTTGTAAATCTCCTGTGGAAATGGACCCTTGCTCGGGGTCGACCGGAAAGGTGCAGCGAACGGTGGTTCCTCCGTCGTCATTGCGAAAGATATCCAGCGTCCCATGGAGATCGGCCACGGACCGCGCCATCGAATACAGCCCAAAATGTCCGGTGGGATAGCTCATGAAGCGAAGAGCCTCGTCGGAGATGCCGATGCCCGCGTCCTGCACCGCGACGGTGGCCCGGTCCGGTTCCACAAGAACATGGACGACCGCGACCGGACTGTTGGCATGGCGGTAGACATTGGTCAAGGCTTCAGCGACAATCTTAAGAACGGCTTGCCGAACGGACAGACTCAGCCGGCCGAAGTTTCCGTGCGTAATCAGCCGTGTGGAAATCCCGCTCACCCGTTGGAATTCTTGCACGAGATGCGTCAAGGCGGTCACGTTCGGTTTTTCCTCATCATCCATGAGCCGGAACAATATAGTGCGCAATTCTGATTGGCATTGTTCTGTTAATTCGCGCAAACGAGCGATCCGAACCTGCACTTCATCTTTCTCCCTCACCGTCGGCAGGATTCGTTCCAGACGGTCAATCTCGCGGGACACCGCAAACAACGTTTGCGAAAGCGAATCGTGCAATTCCTCCGCAATTCGCCGCCGTTCCTCCGCCACAATGTGAAAACGGTTCTCGTCTTTTTGGTCGCACCATGAGATGGCAATCGCACACAATGACGCAAACCCGTTCATAATGTCTTCGTCATTTTTGGTAAAAGCTCCAGCCCTGGGCGGCTTGCCGAAAAACATACAGCCAATCGGTTTCCCGCCGTGCCTCAACGGAATGGCCAGCAACGCTTCGACCGGCGGATGGCCCGACGGCACCCCCATGGATAGCGGATGTTGGGAAATGGATTCCACGCGCAGCGAGTGGCCGGTTTTTGCCGGTACAAAGTACATGCCGTGCCCTTTTGGAAATTCGGCGGGCATCGATTGCCAGCCGGAAACCTTCAAGTACCGGATGGCGAACGGGTCCTCGGGTTCCACGATGATAATCCCGGCGAAGGAGGCGCGCACCAATTTTCGCGCATAGTCAACCGCGGCCTGCAGCAGCGGTTCAATTCCCTCCTCCATCCAGGGTTGCAGGCGTTCCAAAGCTTCCGATAAAATCTGTGCCATTTCAGCGTGATTCGAAGGTTCACGCATAGACTCTCTCCCGTCCTTTCGAAGGCTGTAGCGGCAGGAGATCGGCTGGGAACCCATCGATCGGGTATCGAAAAACACCCAATCGGGTCTATTCCATACCTATTGTAACATTCTATAATACTTTAAGGAAACGGAAAAAATCTTTGTCCAATTTTTGAAGCAACCTTCCGTGGATCGTCGTTTTAGGAGGTTTTACCGATCGAATTTCTTAGGCAAAGGAGGTTTTACCGTGTTTCCCAATGCGTTCAGGTACGAAGCGCCGACATCGGTCGACGAGGCGATCCGTCTCATGACCGAGTACGGCTACGACGGCAAGGTGTTGGCGGGCGGCCAAAGCCTGTTGCCGATGATGAAATTGCGCATCGCAGCCCCGGCCGTACTCATTGATATTAACGGCGTGGACGATCTCCGAGGCTGGCGCGAAGTCGACGGAACATTGCGGATCGGCGCAATGACACGCCATGCCGAATTGGAACATTCGGCAGAACTCCGCGAACAATTCCCGCTGTTGTCCCGCACCGCCCGCTGGATCGCCGATCCGTTGATCCGCAACCGCGGGACAATCGGCGGTTCCCTCGTGCACGCAGATCCCGCATCCGATTGGGGGACCGCGATGATGGCCCTGCATGCCGAGGTGGAAGTGCGGAGTCCGGAGAAAAGTCGGCGAATTCCCATCGACGAGTTCTTCGTGGACACCTTTGCGACATCCCTGGAGGAAAATGAACTCGCCGTCGCGGTCCATCTGCCGGCTCCCGCCGGACCCGTGGCCGCCCGGTACATGAAGCTCGAACGCAAGGCCGGTGATTTCGCTATCGCGGGTTTGGCCGTGCACATCGGGCTTGGCGGTGATGGCCTCGTATGCGACGCGGGCATCGGCATTTGCGCCTGCGGTCCGATTCCTCTGCGGGCAACGAAGGCGGAGGCGGCGCTCATCGGGCAGCCTCTGACTGACGAGACCATCTCGGCCGCATCAAAGCTGGTGCCGGAAGATGCCGACCCGACAGACGACCTGCGGGGCAGTGCGGTTTATAAGCGGGACCTGTTACGCATCTTTGCCTCACGCGCACTCCGTGAAATTGCGGAAGAACTGCACGGAAAGGTGGGCATTCAATGATCATCCGGGTCAAAGTGAACGGTCGCCTGTACGAATCGGATGTCGAGCCGCGCACATTGTTGGCGTATTACCTGCGCGAAGAACTCAAACTGACGGGCACGCACATCGGTTGCGATACGACCAGTTGCGGCGCCTGTACGGTGCTTCTCGACGGGAAAGCGGTTAAGTCGTGCACCGTACTGGCTGTACAAGCGAACGGCCGCGAAGTGTTGACCGTGGAATCCCTGGATCAGGACGGTCAACTGCACCCGCTGCAAAGCGCTTTTTGGGAAGAACACGCGCTGCAGTGCGGTTATTGCACGCCGGGCATGCTCATGGCTTCCTACGCACTCCTGCAGGAGAATCCGATGCCGACAGAAGCGGAGATCCGCGAGGGGCTTTCGGGCAATATCTGTCGGTGTACAGGATATGTGAATATCGTGAAAGCCGTTCAGTCCGCCGCTCGCACCATGGCGGACAAAACCCGAGAAGCATTGGGGGAGGTGGCCGCCAGTGGCACTGCAACAGACTGAGCTGCGGCCCATGGGCAAGTCGATCGGCCGCAAGGAAGATCCTCGACTGATTCGCGGGAAGGGCCGCTACATCGATGACATTATGCTGCCGAACATGCTGTACATGTGCGTGCTGCGCAGTCCGTACGCACATGCCCGCATCCGCCGCATTGATGCGTCCGCGGCACTGGCCGCACCCGGGGTCAAACTGGTGATCACGGGCGAGGACCTGGCCGGCATGAACCTCGCCTGGATGCCGACCATGGCGGGGGACACGCAGATGGTGCTGGCCACGGGCAAGGTGTTGTTTCAGTATCAAGAAGTCGCCGCGGTCGTCGCCGAGACGCGCGCTCAGGCGGAGGACGCCCTCCAGTTGATTGAGGTCGATTACGAACCTTTGCCGGTCGTGGTGGATCCATTCAAGGCCCTTGAGCCGGACGCCCCCATTCTCCGGGAAGACAAAGAGAAGAAGTCAAACCACATCTTCCACTGGGAAGCGGGAGACCGCGAGCAAACCGAGGCCCTTTTCCGCGACGCGCCGGTGATCGTCAAGCAGGATGTGCGCTTTCCCCGCGTCCATCCTTCACCGCTCGAACCGTGTGGGTGCGTGGCCGACTACAATTCCGCCACGGGGAGGTTGACTTTTTATGTCACTTCCCAGGCGCCGCACGCCCACCGGACGGTGCTCGCGATGGTCAGCGGCCTTCCCGAACACCAGATCCATGTCATTTCACCCGATGTCGGAGGCGGCTTTGGAAACAAAGTCCCCGTATATCCAGGCTACGTCTGTGCCATCGTCGCTTCCCTGAAATTGGGCGTCCCCGTGAAGTGGATTGAAACCCGCACCGAAAATATTACCAGCACCAATTTTGCGCGCGACTACCACATGACCGCCGAGATCGCGGCCCGGGAGGACGGCCGCGTGTTGGCGCTCCGGGTGAAGACGGTCGCCGACCACGGTGCTTTTGACGCCGCCGCCGATCCGTCCAAATTCCCGGCCGGACTATTCAGTATTGTGACAGGATCCTATGATTTCAGATCAGCATTTGTCGAGGTGGACGGAGTTTATACGAACAAAGCTCCGGGCGGGGTGGCCTATCGCTGTTCATTCCGCGTCACAGAAGCCTCATACCTGATTGAACGCGTGATGGATGTATTGGCTCGGCGGTTGCAGATGGATCCGGCCGAGCTGCGCCTCCGCAATTTCATCCGGAAGGATCAGTTCCCGTATCACTCGCCGACCGGATGGGTCTACGACAGCGGAGACTACGAAAAAACACTGAATCTCGCGCTGCAGCGCATCGGATACGCCGAACTGCGCAAAGAACAGGCGGAAAAGCGCGCCCGGGGAGAATTCATGGGGATCGGCATCTCGACCTTCACCGAGATTGTCGGCGCCGGTCCGGGGCACACCTTCGACATCATGGGGATCAAGATGTTCGACAGTGCCCAGATCCGCGTCCATCCCACCGGCAAAGTGATCGCCCGGCTCGGTGTGCGGCACCAGGGTCAGGGACACGAAACGACCTTTGCCCAAATCATCGCGGAAGAACTTGGACTCAGCGCGGATGACGTGTTGATCGAAGAAGGCGACACCGATACGGCGCCCTATGGGCTGGGCACATACGCCAGCCGCTCGACGCCTACGGCCGGCGGCGCCGCCGCACTCTGCGGGCGCAGGATTCGGGAAAAAGCTCGCAAGATCGCCGCCCATCTGTTGGAGGTCGGCGAAGACGATGTGATCTGGGATGGCCTGGCCTTCACGGTGAAAGGGTTGCCGGGTCGATCGGTCTCGATGAAAGATGTCGCCTTTGCCGCCTACACCAACGTGCCGGAGGGCATGGAACCGGGCTTGGAGGCGACGTACTACTACGATCCTCCGAATCTCACCTTTCCCAACGGGGCTTACATCGCCGTGGTCGACATCGACAAAGGCACGGGTGCCGTCAAGGTTCGGCGTTTCATGGCCGTCGATGATTGCGGCAACGTGATCAATCCCATGATTGTCGAAGGCCAGGTGCACGGAGGTCTCACCGAAGGGTTTGCGATCGCGTTCATGCAAGACATTCCCTACGATGCGGACGGCAACTGTCTGGCGCCGAACTGGATGGATTACCTCGTTCCCACGTCGCTGGACACGCCCCATTGGGAAACGGATCGCACGGTGACGCCGTCGCCGCACCATCCCATCGGTGCCAAAGGGGTGGGCGAATCGCCGAATGTCGGTTCTCCCGCGGCGTTCGTCAATGCGGTGGTGGATGCCCTGTCGCCGCTTGGCGTGGAGCATATCGACATGCCGATTTTTCCGTGGAAGGTATGGAGCATCTTGAGGGAACACGGCATCGACGAGTGATTTCGATCGCCATCCTGGACGGAGGAGGGAAGGCCCGGCGGTTTTGGTGCCGCCGGGCCAAACGGATGGACAATCTCAGGGAGACTGCGAAAAGCTTGGATGAACGGGCCGAACCGTATGTCATGGTGACGGTGGTCCGCCGCAAGAGGCCCAGTTCGGCGACGGTCGGCGATAAAGCCATTGTGACGGCGGACGGCGAGATGAAAGGCTTTGTCGGCGGCCATTGTACGCGGGATCTGGTGATCGGCCAAGCGCAGGAGTGCCTGCGCACCGGCGAGAGCAAACTCGTGCTGGTCACGTCACAGCCGCCTGGCCGGGTGGAGGAAGATGTGACGGTCCTGTCCATGACGTGCGCATCCGAAGGCACGGTGGAACTGTTTCTGGAACCCAAGAACATGGATCCCCCGCTGATCATTGTGGGAACGTCCCCGATCGCCCTCGCCCTGGAAGAATGGGCTCCCCGATTCGCCCTGGCGCCGCTCCGGATCTCTCTGGAAGAGGCGGCACCCGGCGGCGTTGCGGACGAACCGCCGACCAGGCTGCGCAATCAACTGGATCTTCACACCGGCACGGCGGCCTATGGCGTGGTGGCCACGATGGGGGTATACGATGTCGACGGACTGCTGGCCCTGTCCGCCCTGCCGCTCCGGTACCTGGGCTTGGTCACCAGCCCGAAACGCTGGACGGCCATGCGCACCGATCTCACGGCAGCAGGTGCTTCGAGCGAATTCATCGACTTCGTCACAGCACCCGCGGGGTTCGATATCGGCGCCCTGGGGCCCCAAGAGATCGCCCTCAGCATTCTGGCCCAAATCGTGGAGCGCCGCCGCCGCCACGCCCAAGTGCGCTGGCGGGGACAATCGGCCGAAGGGCATCCGGAACCCGACGAGGCCGCGGACAGCCGAGAGCTTGCGGCCCCCCGACAAGTGATCGATCCGGTGTGCGGAATGACCGTGGACTTGGAAAAGTCTCCTCACCGTCTGGTGTTGGACGGAACGATCTACGGGTTTTGCTGCGCCGGGTGTCGGGACCGTTTTGCGCGCGATCCGGAAGCCTATCTGAGCCACGCTTGACGAGGCGCCGCATGGGGATCCGTCGGCAACGGCCGGGCTTTGGGCCGGAGATCGGCGGCGGCACAAGCATTGACTGAAAACATGTGGGGAGGCAAAGCCATGCGAACATATGGAGGAGAATATACCCTTGAGCTGCCGAGGGAAAAGGTTTGGGAGTTTATGACCGATCCCCATCGAGTGGGGCCTTGTATTCCCGATTTGCTCGAATTGAAGGTCGAGAGTGAGAATCGTTTTAACGCTCGCGTAAAGGTGGGCGTCGGACCTGTGCGCGGCAAGTTTGACCTGACCTGTGAACTGTCCGTGATAGAACCGGGAGTGGTGATGGCCCTCCCGATTAAGGGAGGGGGCATGGGCAGCGGGGTCGAGATGAATGTGGAAGTCAGGCTCACTGACGTGGAGAACGGAACCCTTCTGAAATGGCAGTGCGATGCCGTGATCAGCGGACCGATCGCCAGCCTCGGCGGGCGGCTGATTGATGGAGAAGCGCGTAAAATCATTCAAAAGGTATTCGCAAATTTTCAAAAGGCCCTGCTCGCTGCGGCGGCGGAAGCGGAGGCCGCCGTGGCGGACGCGGCCGCACCGGAGGAAGGTTGAACGGCTGGACGTGGAGGATGGACGGATGAACGAGCAGGTGCGCCGACTGCAAGAGGAATTGCGGGAGGCAAACTATGTGGTTGACGAAGGGCTGGCCACTGTCCTGCACTTGGCACAGCGGCTGGCCCGTCCGCTGTTATTGGAAGGCCCTGCAGGTGTGGGAAAAACGGCCCTGGCGAAAGCGCTCGCCACCGTTCGCTCAATAAACCTCGTTCGCCTGCAGTGCTACGAAGGACTGGATGCGAGCCAGGCGTTGTACGACTGGGATTACCCCAAACAGCTGCTGACGGCGCGCGCGGCTTTCTCGGACGGTACCGTGAACCAGGCGGCCCTTTACAGCGAGCCATTTCTCATCGAGCGCCCGCTTCTGCGGGCCCTGCGGGAAAGGCCGGCTCCGGTGCTGCTGATTGACGAAGTGGATCGGGCCGATGAAGAATTCGAGGCGCTGTTGCTGGAATTTCTGTCGGAATTCCAATTGACCATTCCCGAGTTGGGAACGTTCCGCGCCGATGAACCTCCGATGGTATTGTTGACCTCCAATCGCACCCGGGACCTGTCGGACGCCCTGCGTCGGCGCTGTCTGTACGTTTGGGTCGATTACCCGTCTTTGGAACAGGAGGCGGACATTGTCTCTTTACATGTGCCGCGGATCGCGCCCGAACTTGCGAAGCAGATCGCGCGCGCCGTGCGGAGGTTGCGCAAGTTGTCCTTGCTCAAGCCCCCGGGACTGGCGGAATCGATCGATTTTGCCAAGGCACTGATGGAATTAGAAGCGCAGGAATTGAACGAAGGAGTGATCCGGGTGACCCTCGGATGTTTGTTAAAAACCCAGGAAGACCTGGACCTTGTGCGGGAGAGGGGGCTCGACGTGCTATGGAACGCCTGACCGCTGACGGGATTGGCGGGTTGACAGGCGACATCGTCACGCAGGTGACCCACTTCGCGCCTTGGCTGCGAAACTATGGATTTCGCGCCGGGATTTCGGAAACGTTGACCGCCATCGCCGCCCTGGTAGAATTGAACCTTGACCGCATGGACGAAGTCTGCAACGCCTTTCGGGCGATTTACTCCCGAACACCCGCCGAATGGGGCATCTTTCCGAGTTTGTTCGAACGATACTTTTGTGGTCGGGGAGTTCGACTGAAGCAGAAGCGCCGCCTGCAACCGGATGAATCGGTCGGCGGAACCGACACCGGTCGGCGGGTGGAGCGTCCGACGGCGGAAACGGTGCAGGGGTTTCTCGCCGGATATCATCCGGACACTGGTGAGCGGTTCGCATTGCGGGCGGACGATCGGGTGTTAAAGGAGGTCGTTCATCTCACCCGGTTGGCGGTGCGTACGATGAACGCACCGCGCGGCCGCAAGTGGCGATCCCGGGGAAGGGAGAAAATCGATTTGCGCCAAACCATGCGGAGCGCCCTGCGCCGCGCCGGAGAGCCCTTCGTCCTGAAAATGCGCCGGCGCCGTCCCGACAGGCCGCGAATTGTCCTGGCCCTCGACATTTCCGGCTCCATGAAGCCCTATGCGCCGTTTCTCACGTCTCTTGCCTGGTCGTTCACCCGGGCCCGGGCGCGCACGCAAATCTTTCTCTTTTCCACGCGGCTGCTGCGGGTGACGTCGCTCATCGCCCGCAAAGGGGTTTCGGGCATTCCATCATCCGATCTGCCGGGAATGAGAGGCGGCACCCGGATTGGCGGAGCGTTGGAACAATTGCTTCGGCGGTATCCCGGTTTGCTCCATCGCCACACGTGCGTCATCATCGCGTCGGATGGCTATGATGCCGGCCATCCGGAGCGCATGCACAGCTCCATGCGCGACCTGGCGGACCGAGCGGGACGCGTGGTGTGGATCAATCCCCTGCTCGGCGAGCCGGGATATGAGCCGACTTCGACGGGGATGTCGATGGCGTTGCCGTACATCAACGCCTTTGTCGATGTCCACGATGTGGCGACTTGGAAAAAAGCGATACTGGGCGGGGTAATGCGAGGAGCGGCGCCCCAAGCCGCCCCGTTGAAGCGTCAACCATGAATTTTCTCCCGCCCATGCAGGGATTCTCCCAATCGGCCGGATCGCACGGCGAGCAATTCCGACACAATCGAGACCGCCACTTCGTCGATCGTTTCTGCGCCTATATCCAGTCCAATGGGAGCATGGATCGGACCGCTGTCGAAGTCGGCCCCGATATTGCTCAGCATTTCCTGGGTTCGCGACACGGGACCCAGTACGCCGACGAACTTGGGATGGGCTTGCAGCGCCAAACGCAACGCCGCTTCGTCTCGCAATTGCAGGTGGTTCATGATCACCCACCAGCTGGCGGACAGTTGCGCAGGATCCGCTTGATCCGGTTCGACCACCAGGTGTTCGGCCGCGGGAAAACGGCCGGTCCCGTTAAATTCTTTGCGCGGATCGAGCACGGTGACACGAAACCCGCACTTGGCGGCGAGAGCCGCCACGGGCACCGCATCGTGGCCCGCACCGCAGATGATCAGCCGTTCGCTCGGCCGCATCGTGTCGACGTAAAAGCGCCTGCCATCGACAACGGCGACCTCCGCCCTCGTCCGACTCCATACGCGCTGCATCAATTGCTGCGCGACGACTTCTGGCAACGCGTCCCTATCTCCGGCAATTGGATTCGTGCCTTCAAATGCGACGCGGACCCCGGTCGGCAGTTCGATGGCCAACGAGATGACGCGATCTTGGGCCACGGCCTCCCGCACCGATTGCCAAAACGGATCCGAGGAATGAACGGGAAAAATGGCGACTTCCATGGTTCCTTTGCAACCAATCCCGAGGGACCACAACTCGCTTTCACTGAGATCATAATGGACGAGGCGGGGTTTGCCTTCCTCAATGGCTTTTTCCGCCCATCCGTAGAGGTCCGACTCGAGGCAACCGCCGCTGAGGGTTCCCAGCATCTTCCCTTTTTCCGTCATCATCATTTTGGCGCCGGGAAGGCGATAAGCCGAGCCTTTCACCTGGGTAATCGTCAACAGAGCGGTTCGTTCTCCGTCCGACCAGGCCTGTTCTATACGGGCAAACATCTCGCGCGCTTCATCGATCCTTGACACCGTTGATCATCTCCTTGGCTGAACTGGAGACCGATTCGACA
The DNA here is from genome assembly GCF_002804065.1 of Kyrpidia spormannii. Lineage (NCBI taxonomy): Bacteria > Bacillati > Bacillota > Bacilli > Caryophanales > Alicyclobacillaceae > Kyrpidia > Kyrpidia spormannii. Next base: position 2,831,177 of record NZ_CP024955.1, read on the forward strand.
ACTCATCGAGATGGCTCCCATCCCGGGGAGCCGGGCATGCCGAAGTCGGGCTCGACTTAAAGGTTCGTCTTGGATTCACAAGACTATTGTAGAATATTAGAATGAACTTTTTATATATCCAAATGGGTGTTTCTTCATACCCGGTCGGTGACGGACTTTGGGACTCATTATACAGAGAAAGGTGGTCAACATCGTGGATCGACTGTACCGGACAACGGGATGGAGCTGTGCATGGGGCAGCTTTTCCGCAGCTCTCTTCGGCGGCATCCTCGATTTCCTGACGGGTACATCCGGGCTTTTGACGCTGATCCTCGCCGGCACAGGTTCCCTTTCCGGCAGTTATTTGGGACTCAGGATCGGATTGAAAGATGTCCAAGATCTGTTGTCTTCGACGAACCACCCTTTTGAGGTCATCGGAATCCACAAGCAACATGGAGCCATGTGGTCCCTGATGGGTGCCATGGTGGGCGGAGTGGTCGGATCGACGGTCGGGACGGTCCTGGCTGCCGTTGGATGGGTGTTGTTCATGCGTCGTGTGCCCGACATGATGGGTTTTATGTCGATTGTCAACGTCATGATGGGAGGCGGAATGGGCGGTATGACCGGAGGGGTGGTCGGTGCGTGGCGGAGCGCCGTTCGCGTCGGATTCGTCGGAGAAAAAAGAGAGTTGCCATTGTCGGGTGAAAAGACGAAGTCGGAGGTGTGAGGGCCTGCTCAACCAACGGACTGAATCCAGACGCGCTGAGCCGGGACCATCGCAGACCGGACCACCCGGCCTCCATGTCCCCCGCCATCATGACCGATCTCCTGCGCCGCGAACTGCAGTTTCACGGTATGATCATCGATGACATGACCATGGCGCCATCGTACAAAACTATGACATCTCCCAGGCGGCTGTCCAGGCGGTCCGAGCCGGGGCGACTTGGTGTTGGTGGGTCACGATGCATCGAGCAGGAATGGGCGGCTAGCCCCCATCCCGTAACACCACCAGAGATGCGGGCCGCATCCGGCGGTTCATCAAGCTTGACGGAGCCTTCGGTAACGTTCGCTTAAACTCATCAACCCCTGGGCCTGCCAGTAGGCGTTGCCGAGGGCCCTGTTCATCGGCCCGTGGGCCATTCGCCACGGTCCTTTGCGGGTCCATCCAGCGGCGACCGGATGCGAGTTAGGCCCCCTTCAACCAACAACTCACCGGAGTCCGCTTAGTAGACACCCCTGACAAAATCTTCATCAGGGTCGATTTTTCTGCCCCGTTTTCTCCCGCCAAACAGTGCACTTCCGAGGGATAGAGGTCAAAAGAAACATCGTCTAAAACCTTTGTGCCGGTATACCGTTTGGTGATGCCCTTCACTCTAGCAATGGCGTCGCGCTCTCCATCGTCATCCCTCTCGAAGTTGTGGTGATTCTCCTAATCAACGACAAATGGCGCCCATCGATAGTCACAACTGTCAACCAGTCTGGAGAAGTTTGTCGACATACTGCTTGGTTTTGCCAGGTTATTCAGATGTTATGTTGGTAAGGGTCTGATTGTCTCGCATGATCGATGCTCCATTCAATTTCATACCTTGAGTGATGGCGATGGCCGCCTGGAGAGCGGGACCCCCATGGAACGGAGAATTCTGGGTATCGGCGATAGCGACGCCTTGGAGAACCATTTGCAACCCTTCGAGCTGGCCATCTCCGCTAAAAAACCAGCCGTTTAGATCGGTGAGATGTGCAGCCTGCAACGCTTCCAGGGCACCCATCATCATTTCATCACTGGCACAGAAAACTCCCTGAAGGAATCCGGTCGGATATTTCTGAATATATCCCTCCATCACTTTGCAGCCTCCCTTACGGGTCCAATCCACGGATTGGGTGGCGACAATTTTGATGTTTGGGTAAGGTTTGATCGCCTCCTGAACCCCTGCGTTGCGCTCGATCGTCGGATCCTGTCCAACCCCGCCTTCGATGATGGCCAAATTAGACTTTGGGCTGGCCGTGTGGATCACAGGGTGGGTAAACCGGAGGTGCGCGAACACCGTCCTGCCGACGCTTCAATGGGGCGCAGAGTTAATCCACGGAGCTACGGCTTGCAGGTTCGCCGTCACGCTAGTTGGCGAGGTAGCTTCAATGGGGCCGCGGAGTTAATCCGCGGAGCTACTCTTCGACTTTTATACCTTGCCCGGCGCAAGTTTCAAAGGCTTTTTTCGCGAACCCCTGTGAATTTTTGCACCACTCCAAGTTCGCGCTCATTTTTTGCAGGTCGAACAAAGGAAAAACATGGAACCAACCATCGCCTCGTTCATCAAATTCGCCATCATTCGCACGGGCGAACTACGTCCGAAACGTTTCTTGTCACATGAGGTCGGGCGTGTGCCTGCCACGGGAAGTCCCATCCCCCTCTTGGATTCCAGTGGAGCATCCCATGACCTAGACAGGCTCCCCTTCTCCGGTAACGAGCACTCCTTCCCCGGTAGCGGGCACCCTTTCCCCGGTGGCCGGCACGGCTGGCCACTGACCGGGCCCGTTCCTTCCACCCGCCCGGGCCGGCCGTATCATCGATCGCCGAGGCTATCGTACAGGCACTCGGGAGTCACTGCCCGGGGCGCAAATTCCCGATGCCAGGGAGTGGCCTGTTCATATGCGTGGGCAAACCCCAGCAACGACGCCTCCCCGAACGGCCGTCCCACCCATTGCAGCCCCACGGGCAACCCCTCTGAGGTCTTTCCACAGGGGACGGAAAGAACCGGGAACCCCAGAAGATTGAACAGCGGTGTTCTCCCCAGGCGAAAAATATTATTCACCGTCTCTTCAGGTCCGACTTCCCCGATCCCACACGGCGGCCTGGCATTGGTGGGCGCCACCACGGCGTCGCACCGGTCGAACACCTTCAAAAACGCCTTCTGAAACATCCGCCGGATCCTCTGGGCCTGAACGTATTGATATCCGGGAATCTTTTCGCCGATTTCCAGACGAATCCGCACATCCTCGCCGTACAACTCCGGCTGACTGCGGAACCACCTTTCGTGGACAGCGAACCCCTCTACCTGGGAAATCGCTCGCTGGGCCACCGCCGCCTCATCGATCCAGGGCACGGTTACCTCGACGATCTCAGCCCCGAGATCTTCGCTCACGGCCAACGCCCGATCCACCGCCCGGCGGATCTCGTCGTCGAGATCTTCGAAAAAATACTCCCGGACAACGCCCAGGCGCACTCCCTTGAGCGGCCGGTCCCCCATCGGCTCGACCAGCGCCCCGTAAGGCTCCACCGGCCGACGAGAACAACTGGGATCCCCGTCGTCGGCCCCGGCCAGCACTTCCAATAAATACGCCGCATCTTTGACCGTCCGTGTCATGGGTCCCACGTGATCCAGCGACCAACTGAGAGGCAGTAGCCCCTTCCGGCTGACCCGCCCGTATGTCGGCTTCAACCCCACAATGCCGCACAGGGCGGCCGGAAGCCGAATCGACCCTCCGGTATCGGTGCCCAAGGCCCCATAACCCATGCCGGCCGCCACCGCCGCCGCCGACCCGCCGCTGGATCCCCCCGGGATCCTCCGGGGATCCCACGGATTGCGTGTGGGCCCATAGTGCGGGTTCTCGGTGGTCGCCCCCATTGCGAACTCGTGCAAATTTGTCCGACCCACCAGGACCGCACCGGCCTCCTTCAACCGCTTCACCACCGTGGCGTCTTCATCCGCCCGCCACTCGGCAAGAATTTTCGAACCCGCCGTGATCACCTCGCCTTTTACGGTAAAAATATCTTTTAGGGCGATGGGAACCCCGTGGAGCGGGCCGCGATACTTCCCGGACCTAAGCTCCGCCTCCAGCCGCCGGGCCGCGGCCAGTGCCGACTCCGCCGTCACCGCGATGAAGACATTGAGAACGGGATCCAGTTCGGCAATCCGCCCGAGCACCGTCTCAGTCACTTCCACCGGCGACAGTTCGCGCAGGCGAATCAGCGTCGCCAGGCCGTCGATATCGAGGGAAAGCAGTTCTTCATTCGTCACCCGGCTCCCCCCTTTCGGCCACCGCCGGCCGGGACTCAACATCCGGCCCCTCCCACCCGAAACCGGTAAACGCGGGTTCCACGTCGAACGGAATCGTATCGGCAAGAACCGCCAGACGGTCAAAAAACTCCCGGGTGCTCATCCCGAATACCCCCTATCTCGTGCGATCCAGCCCGAGGACCGTGTCCAGCAGTACCTGGGCTCCCTTCACCAAATCCCCGTCCGCACTGAATTCCTCTTCGCAGTGGCTCTTGCCTTCCCGACTGGGTACGAAAATCATCCCCGTTTCACAGACGCCGGCCAGGTGCTGGGCATCGTGACCGGCGCCGCTGGGCATCTCCAAAAATGTATACCCGCGCCGCAAACAGGATTCGCGGATCAGTTCCCGGATCCCAGACGCAAAAGGCGTGTACGGCGCCCAATGGAGGCGACGAACCGCCTTCTCCACCCCCGCCCTTCGGCACAGGTCATCTCCCCAGGCAAACATTTGCTCCTCCGCCTTCCGCAGCCGTACCTCGTCCGCACTTCGCAAATCCACGGTGAACGCGACTTTTCGGGGAATAACGTTCACCGCCCCGGGCTCCGCGGCAATCCGGCCGCACGTGACCAACAGGGCGCCCTCCGAAGACTCAGCCATTTCGTGGACGTAAGCGATCCACCGAGCCGCGGCGACCAATGGATCGCGCCGCCGGCTCGGGGGTGTGGTACCGGCATGGTTGGCCTCCCCCTCCAGGACCACTTCGTGCCAGGACTGGGCAACAATCCCTTGTACGATTCCAATGGTTTTGCCCGCCGCCTCAAGCACCGGCCCCTGCTCAATGTGCAGTTCGACATAACACAGCGGCCGGGAAATCCGGTTGCGCCGCTCACCCAGAAACCCGCTGGCCTGCAGCGCGTCGCCGAACGCGATCCCTTCCTGATCCCTCACCGCGTAGGCCTCTTCCACAGGCCATTTTCCCACGGCCACCGAAGAGCCCATCATGGCGGGCTGGAATCGGGCTCCCTCCTCATTCGTGAAAATCGCCAGACCCAACGGATGCTCGGTCTCCACCCCGTGTTCATGGAGCACCCGCATCACCTCCAGGCCGGCCAGCACCCCGTAAGCTCCGTCGAATCGACCGCCAAAAGGCACCGTATCCACGTGAGACCCGAATAGAATGGGCGGTCCCGGGTTGCGTCCCGGCCGCAAACCATAGAGGTTTCCCATATCATCCACGGAGACCGTCAGCCCGGCCTCTTCCATCCACTCCACCATCTGTTTACGGGCTCGAATGTCGTCGGGACTGAGGGCCAACCGGTGCACCCCGCCTCCCGCCGTGGCCCCGATGGACGCCAGATCCCGCACCGACGCCAGGAAGCGCTCCGATCTGACCAAGTACTCCTTTAACTGAATTTTCATGTCCCCTTCCTCCCCACAATCCATTCTTCGGGTTCCCGCCGTGAGGTCCGATCCTTCGAGTCGCGAAACGATGTCCCCAGGCCTTCGATCGGCGATTGATGGCCCCCTGGCGCCAAAAAGTCTACGATCCGCGATCCCCCCGATACCGGCACAAGGCCACGTTCCCCGACCCGGAATCGCCCGCTATCCCCGGACACCGGCCGCCTCCCGATACACATGGCCCAGATCGCCATCCACGGTGAGCACCGAACTGAGCAGCATCCGGCTGTACGGGTGGGTCGGTTGACGATACAACGATTCCGCCTCGGCCAATTCCACGATTTTCCCACGGTACATCACCGCCACCCGGTGGCACAACTGGGCCACCACGTCCAGGTTGTGAGCGATGAACAAGTAGGTGAGCCCGTAGGTTTCTCGAAGTTCCACCAACAACTGGACAATCTGCGCCCGCACGGACACATCCAGGGCGGAGACCGGCTCATCCAGCACCAACAACTCCGGTTCCACCGCCAACGCCCGGGCCAGAGCGGCCCGCTGGCGTTGGCCCCCCGACAGTTCGTGGGGGTACCGTTCACCGTGCCCCGGAGTCAGTCCCACCACCTCCAACAGGCGTGCCACCCGGGCCCGGGCTTCGCTCAGAGACACCCCCCGATGGTGGCGAACAAACGGTTCCAGAATCTGCCGATTGATGGGCAGGCGGGGATTGAACGCGGACCCCGAGTCCTGAAACACGATTTGGATCACACGGCGATGGGTTCGCGCCCCCGCCCCATCCCAGGCCGGCTTTCCCCGAAAGACAATCTCCCCGCTGTCGGGCTGAAGCAGCCCTGCGATCAGCCGTCCCAGGGTGCTCTTGCCCGATCCCGACTCGCCGATCAGTCCAAGGCTCTCCCCCGCTGCCACATCGAAACTGACCCCGTCCACCGCACGAATTTCTGTCTTGTTTCTCCCCAGGCCGCCGACCCGAAAAGTCTTACACAGTGCACGCACCGTCAGGATGCTCTCTTCCGTGCGAGTCATGCTTCTTCCCTCCGTTTCCAGCATTTTACATGATGGTGAGCAGATACCTCGATCATCGGGGGCGACATGCGCTTGCACCGCCATCCCGATTCAGGACATGCGGAAAGGTAAGGACACCCGGTCATACTCGAGGATTCCGATCGGGCCGGCCGCCTCGTCTCGCCGGCCGCCGGACGGGGCTCGCCGCGAAACACCCAGGACAAATCGGGAACGCTGCCGAGCAGTGCCCGGGTGTAGGGGTGGCTCGGCCGATGGATCACCTCCGCCACGTCGCCTTCCTCCACGATCTCCCCCTTATACATGACCCCCACCCGCCGGGCCACCCGGGCCACCACCCCAAAATCATGGGTGATGAGCAGAATGGCGGTTCCGAGGCGCCGATTGATCTCTTGAAACAGATCCAGCACCTGAAGTTGGACGGTGGGATCCAACGCCGAGGTGGGCTCATCGGCAATGAGCAGTCTCGGATTCCCGGCCAGAGCCATGGCGATCACCACGCGCTGGCGAAGACCCCCGCTCAATTGGTGAGGGTACGCCCGACACACGGCCTCCGGATCGGAAATGCCCACTTGGGTGAGCAACATGTGAATCCGCTGCTGCGCTTCCTCCCCCCGCAGCCCATATTTTTTCAACACTTCGGTCAACTGTGTGCCGACGAGGTAACAAGGGTCCAGCACAGTCATGGCACTTTGAAAGACCATGGCGATACCTCCGCCGCGAATTGTCCGCATCTGTTTTTCGGACAGGCGCAACAGATCGGTGCCCTCGAACACCACCTTGCCGAAATGTCCATCCAGCAATCGGCGGGGGACCATCCGGATGACCGACTGAACCGTCATGGATTTTCCCGAACCCGATTCGCCCACCAGGGCGTAGATCTCCCCGGGATGCAGCGTTATCGATACCTCGCGGACCACCGAAACCGACCCTTGGGGCGTGCGGATCCGGGTCGTGAGATTCCGAACATCAAGCAGCGCACCTCCCATCCCGGTCACGCTCCAACCTCCTCTCGAACCGAGGCTTCCGAGGGCGCCGAATCGCCGCGGCGGCGCTTCACGACCAGCGACCGCTGACGGGGATCCAACGCGTCTCTCAGCCCATCTCCCACAAAGCTGAACGCCAGGGAAACCAACAGGATCGCCAACCCGGGAAACAAGGTGAGAAACGGATCCCCCTGCATGAGCAAAGTGCTGCCCTCCGACGCCATGCGGCCCCAGTCGGCGGCGGGCGGTTGGACTCCGAGCCCGATGAAACTGAGCCCCGCCGCCGTCACCACCGACACACCAGTCAAAGTGGCGGCATAGACCAATAAGGACGGAAACACATTGGGCAGCAGGTGGCGAAACATGATCTCCCAGGGCCGGGCGCCCAGGGCCGCCGCCGATTCCACGTACTCTTTGCGTTTCTCCTGCAGCGTATCCGTGTACACCACCCGCATCATGTAGGGAATCCGCACCACCGTCATCGCGATCATCACATTCAGAAGCCCCGGCCCCAGGACCGCGGCGACGGCAATGGCCAGGAGCACTGCGGGAAAGGCGAAGAAAACGTCCACCAACCGCATCAGCAGGGTCCCGACCCATCCGCCTGCATACCCGGCCACAATGCCCAGCACCAGGCTCACCGCCGCCGCCGCGACCACCGGAACCACAGCCGCCAGCAGGGACGTCCGGGATCCCCAGATCAGCCGACTGAGGATGTCTCGGCCCTGGTCATCGAGGCCGAGCACGTGGCCCGGCGTCCCGGGCGGCGCCAACCGGTGGGCGCCGTCTCCCACCAACGGGTCGTAGGGAGAGATCCAGGGTGCACCCAGGGCCGCCGCCACGGTGATCACCAACACCCCGAGGCCGAACATCGCTGCCGGGTCGCGTATAAATGCCGCCGCCGCTCGCCGCAGCTCGCCGGTTTTCATCGCTTCACCCCCGTTTTCCGAACGCGTTTTGCATGCCGCCCCGGCTTACGACACGGCGGTGCGCTGTCTGGGATTCAACATGATGTTGGCGGTGTCCACTGCAAAATTGATCAATACCACCATCACGGCGATCACAAAGATCCCCGCTTGCACCATGGGATAGTCCTTGGCCGAAATCGCCGTATACATCTGTCGACCCAACCCCGGCCAGTTGAACACCACTTCGCTAAAAAGGGACCCGCCGATGAGGTAACCGACCTGCAGGCCGATCATGTTCAGAATCGGAGGCAGAGCGTTGCGCAGTACGTGACGCACGGTCAGCGACCATCCTTCGATACCCAAAGACCGGTAGTACCGCACAAAATCCTGCTCGAGAATGTCCGCCACCACACTCCGGGTGAGTCTGGCGATCACCGCGGTGGAAACCAGCGCCGTGGCCACCGCCGGCAGCACCAGGTGAACCAGCAGATCGCCGATCCCCCCGGAACTGCGAAGATCGTGCATCCCGCCGGTGGGCAGCCATCCGAGCTGAATGGCGAACACCCACATGAGCAGCAGTCCGACCCAAAACACCGGCATGCTGGCCGCCACCTGGGCCGCCGCCATGGTGATCCGGTCAAACCAGGACCGGGATCTGAGCCCCGCCAAGGTCCCCAGGGACACACCCACAACCACACAGAAAACGAGGCTGGCCCCGGCCAGGATGAGCGTGTTCGCCAACTTGGGAAAGAGCAGTTCGGAGATCGGCACGTGCAACGAATAGGACATCCCCCAGCGCCCGCTCAGCAGATTTCCCAGCCACCGCAGATACTGTTCATACAGCGGGCGATCCAGGGCCAATTGGCTCCGCAGAGCGGCGACGGCCTCGGGCGTGGCTTCGGAACCCAGGATCGTTTGCACCGGGTCCCCGGGGATCAGGTGCATCAAGAGAAAACAGATCACCGTCACCCCAAACAGCACCGGCGGAACCGACAGAAATCGAATAAGCAGATAGCGCCGCACCTCACCCACCTCCCGTTCCCATTCCCCATGCGGGTTATTTGGTGAGCCACACGGTTGACAAATTGTACCATTCCTCGGCCGGAACGATGAATCCGTGCACCTGAGGCGCCAGGACATAAGGCGCCGTATCGTTCACAATCGGGGCAAAGGCGGCATCTTCCATCACAATTTTTTCGGCCTGTTTCCAAAGCGCGACCGACTCCTCCTGGGTACGGGCCGTGGCCGCCCGGTCCATGACGTCATCCAGTTGCGGATTCACGTACTGGCCGGAGTTGAACCCGCCCGGTGCCTTAAATTTCGAGTGGGCGATCATGGCCAGAAAATACGGCGTGGTGCGTCCGGAGGACATCTGGTTCATGCCCACCTCGGGCGGCATGCCGTTCGTGTACCCGCTGAGATAGCTGATCCACTCCCGGGTGTCGAGCTTCACGCGAATGCCCACTGCAGCGAGATTGCGCTGGATCCACTCGGCCATGGGCACAGGCAACAATTGGCCGGAGCCGTCCACCGATGTCATGAGGGTTGTTTCGAATCCATTGGGATACCCGGCCTTGGCGAGCAGTTGCTTCGCCTTCTCGGGATCGTACAGGTACCATTTCTTCGAGGGATCGTACGCGATATTGGCCGGCGACTGAATCGTGTAGGCGGGCTGCACCGTCCCTTTCAAGAGATCTTTGGCCAAGCCCTCGCGGTCAATGGCGTAGTTAATCGCCTGACGCACGTCCTTCGATTTCATGTATTGATTTTGAAAATTGAACGCCAGGTACCACACGTGGGGCGGACGGCCGGACACCACCTGAAATCCTTGGGACTTGAGTTTGTCCAGGGCGTCCGGCGGCGGTACGGCGATGATGTCCACCTCGTGGTTCTGCAGGGCCAGGACGCGGGAGGCCGGATCCGGCAACGGGCGGAAAATCACCTTGTCGAGATAAGGTTTCGGCCCCCAGTAGTTGTCGTTGCGCACCAAGGTGATGCTCTGGCCCCGGACACGGCTGTCGAAACGGAACGGACCCGTCCCCACCGGATGGTCGCCCAGGCCGTCATTGCCGTATTTTTGAATCGCCGCCGGGCTCACAATCTGGAGCGAATTGATCTGGGCCAGCACCCGCAGAAAATCCGGGAACGGTTTTTTCAAGCGGATCTCCACGGTGGAGGGGTCAATCTCCTTGGCGGACTCGTAGTACAACCAGGTTCGAAAAGTCTTCGACGCGCCGATCTTGTCGTAGTACTGGAACGACTTGTCCGTTAAGCGGCGAATGTTGAAGATCACCGCCGAGGCGTCAAAGGGCGTTCCATCATGAAAGGTGACGTTTTTGCGCAGGGTGAAGGTATATACCAAACCATCGTCGGACACTTTCCACGATGTCGCCAGAGCCGGCACCAAGTCTGGAACGGAGCGGACGTCGGACGGTTTCGATAAATCTTCCGCCACCAACGGTTCATAAATTTGGTTGTTGATTCGCATGGTCACCCATCCCACCCCGCGGTGGGGATCCAACTGGTCCGCTTCGGACTCCATGCCGATAATCAGCGCACCTCCCGACACCGGAGTCCCTTGACCCGTTTCGGCCGGGGCATTGGCTCCTTTGGACGCGCAGCCGGATACCGCCACCGCAATCAGCATCAAAACGCCCAGAATCACCGTCACATTTTTCCGACCGGCGAGCCGGTGAAAGGCCCCGGATGTGAACACGTGGATACCCACCTCCATGTCCCTCGTGTATGTATCTTTTTCTTACTTTAATAGTGCGACTATATGACATGATTGTCAAGGCCAAATAGAGAAAACCGGTTATTTTGGCTTAGAAACAGGGGGCATTGCGTAAGGCATGTTAGGTTTTATACCATATACATATTTCCTCAGGTGAACGGCGATACCTGGTTTCCTGCCTCGCGATAGTGGGGATGGGCAGGTGGTATATGGTCACCAAATCCGTCAGTTCCGGGGCAATAAACGCCACTCTTCCTTTTCGGGTCACAAGATATTTTTCGAGTAATCGAAAAAGAGTATAATGAATCAGTGGGATAAGCCATAAAAGTAGCCAAGCCTATCACCCGAAAAGTCGAGGTAGCGGATCACTTGTCCATTCACACCTGCGAGGGGGAGGATGCGATGGAAACCTATACCTATGACGTGCGGATGTTCAAGGAGACCTTTGAGTACGGGTTCACGTACATCAACGGCTTCATGCGAAACGTGCACCGGTTCGCCCATCGTCCAGCTGTGACTTGCCCGCTTCGCAACCGGACGTGGACGTATGCCGAACTCAATCGAGAAGTGAATCGGCTTGCCCACGCGCTTTTGGGTGACGAGATTGGCAAGAATGACGTGGTCATGTACCAACTGCTCAACTCCTTTGAGTTCGTGTTGAGCTATTTGGCACCTCAAAAAATCGGGGCCATTAACTGCCCGATCAACTATCGCCTCTCGCCTGGGGAAACGGCGTTTATCATTGACGACAGCCAGCCGGCGGTGTTCATATACGGTGCGGAGATCCGGGAAACGGCGGAGCAAGCGTTGGCACTGGCTCGGCACAAACCGAAACGGATCGTGATGGTCGACCTGAACGGCGATCAGCAAGCGCCGGAAGCTCACGTTCCGTTCGCCGAGTATGTCAACAATCAGCCGGAGGACAATCCGCCCATCGAGCGCCCGTCCCACATCTACGATGAAACCACCCGCCTTTATACCTCCGGGACCACGGGCACCCCCAAGGGGGTGATCAACAGCCTGGAAGTTTGTAAACATCTATAGACGAACATATATTTCTGTTATACAATCGTCTCATGAAACTATCCGATTGGGCTAGGCAACAAGGAATCTCCTACATGACCGCTTGGCGTTGGTGGAAGGACGGCAAGCTGCCTGTACCCGCCCGTCAGACCGAATCCGGCACGATCCTGGTGGATGTCCCCCCGAGCCGTAAAGGCGGCCGGACGGTTGTGTATGCCCGGGTGTCCTCTCACGACCAGAGGAGTGACTTGGACAGGCAAGTGTCTCGAATCACCCAGTGGGCAACCGAGCGAGATCTCGTCGTGGACGAGGTGGTAACGGAGGTCGGATCGGGGATAAACGGGAAACGTCCAAAGCTCCGGCGTATTTTGGCGGATGCGCGGGTGACGACCATCATTGTGGAACACCGGGACCGACTGGCGAGGTTTGGCGTGGAGTACCTGGAATCTGCACTGGCTGCTCAGGGCCGTCACATCGTGGCGGTGGATTCCGGGGAGACCCGCGCCGATCTGGTCCGGGACATGATCGAGGTCTTGACATCGTTCTGCGCCCGATTGTACGGCCGACTGGGAGCACGGAATCGGGCTTTGCGGGCTGTGACCGCCGCAAAAAAGGATGGGAAGGAATCATGAAGACGCTTCAGGCGTACCGCTTTGCACTCGATCCTTCGCCGCATCAGGAGAGGATGTTGGCTTCCCACAGCGGAGCCCGGCGGTTTGCCTTTAACTGGGGGCTGGCATTGGTAAAAGAGCGATTGGAGGCCAGAGGACGAGGCGAAGACGTCGAAGTGCCGTGGACCCTTGCCGCCCTTCGGAGGGAGTGGAACCGGCAGAAGGAACAAGTCGCCCCGTGGTGGCGGGAGAATTCCAAGGAAGCGTACTCGGCGGGGCTGGACGGCCTGGCCCGGGGGCTGAAGGCGTTTTTCGACAGCCGGTCTGGGAAGCGGAAGGGGCGTCGGGTGGGGTTTCCGAAGTTCCGGAAGAAGGGCCGGGGTCGGGAATCGGTGCGGTTCACGACGGGAGCGATCCGGGTGGACGACAAAAGCCACGTCGTTTTGCCCCGGATCGGGCGGGTGAGAACGCACGAGATGACCACGGCGCTCTTGGAGCGGGTGCAAAGTGACCGGGCGCGGATTCTGTCGGCGACTGTCTCCCGGGAAGGCGGGCGGTGGTTTGTGAGTTTCACCTGCGAAGTGGAGCGGGACGCCGGGCGGCCGAAGCGCCCCCGGGACGTGGTGGGAGTGGACGCCGGGCTGAAACACCTGGCGGTCCTGTCCACGGGGGAGAAGGTGCCGAACCCGCGACCCTTGCGCAAGGCATTGCGAAAGATCGCGCGGTTGAACCGGGAGTTGGCCCGGCGAAAACGCAGAAGCCGACACTGGGAGGATACCCGTCGGCGGCTGAACCGGGCCCACGCGAGGGTGGCGAGAATTCGCTTGGACGCCATGCACAAGCTGACTCACCGGCTGGCGACCACGTTTGGCACCGTCGTGGTGGAAGACCTGAATGTGGCTGGGATGGGGCGGAACCGGCGATTGTCCCGGGCGATCTACGACGCGGGGCTGGCGGAGTTGAGACGGCAGTTGCGGTATAAATGCGAGTGGTACGGGTCCCGTCTCGTCCAGGCCCCCAGGATGTATCCCAGTTCCAAGACCTGCTCCAGGTGCGGGGCGATCAAGGAAGTCCTTCCGCTTTGGGAGCGGGTGTATCGGTGTGAAGAGTGCGGGACGGTGATGGACCGGGACGAGAATGCGGCGCGGAATCTGGCGGCTCTTGCGGCCGCCGTCGCCGGGAGTGGACCGGAGACGAAAAACGCCCGTCGAGAGGATGTAAGACCCGACTTGACCGGGCGGTCTTCGATGAAACGGGAAGCCGGCACCGGGCAACCGGGTTAGACCGGCGCCCCTGCCCCGCAAGGGACGGGTACTTGAAACAGATGTATATGTTTCAAGTAACGGTACCGCTGAACAACATACGTCCTCTCCGCCCATGACGTGGCCATGCATTTTCCCTTAAGTCCCGTCGATAAAACCATGAACATGAGCCCCTGGTTTCACCGCGGGGGACTCCACTCCGGCGGGCCAACCCCCACCCTCTACGTCGGGGGTGAAATTGTCATTCTGAGATATTTTAATCCGAGAACATGCCTGGAGTATGTAGAGAAATACGGGTTGACCTTTTTGATCGGGGCCCCGCCCATGCGGGGACTGTCGCTGCGGACTGGGCGTGGGTCGGTCCACTGGGCCGCTACGCATCCCCGTCCGCGCCCGTTTAACGGGCGTCCCCCGCGGCCCGAGACACGCCGACCGTCACCCCTCGGACCGCCCCGGGAGCCGCCAACTCATCCAAATCACCGCCAAGCCCAGAACCGCCAAAACGGTACCCAACTCGTGCAAACTCGTCGTGTCCAGGTGATGGCCAAAAAACAACCCGAGCAACACCGTGGAGAGGATCGTTCCCATATAGCGGGACGTTTGGAACAACCCCGACGCCACGCCGATCACCTCTTTCGGCGCCACCTGAAACAGGGCGGTCTGCAGCCCGACGTTATTGAACCCGTTGCTCACCCCGAGCACCGACAAACAGAACACCAGCCACGCGACGGACGAGGCGCTGTGAAGGGTCCAAAACAACGCGGATCCCACCGTCATGCAGATCCCGGCCAGAAGCAAAGGCGGGCGCACGCCCCCTTTGGCCACCCAGCGGCCGGTCAACGGAGTGACGATCACCCCAAACCCGGCCACCGCCAGCATTAAAAGGCCGGTCTCCTGGGCGTTCAATCCCCGGGCCTCCTGCAGATACGTCGGCATTCCGAAGAAAATCGAGTAAAAAATCACGTTCACGGTCACGAATTGCACCAACACCCAGGTGAGGGACAGATTGCGCCGAAACATCCGCACATCCAAAAATGGTGTCGCCACCCGCAGTTCAACGGCGACCAGGGCCAAACTCGCGATGACAGCCAGAACCCCGGCGCCCCAAATCGGGTGGTCCGTCACCGAAAGGAGAAAGAGCAGCCCCGTGACGATGGTTCCGGCAAAAAGCACCACGCCGGGAATATCCAAGTATCTCAGCCAACCGGGGAGCGATTCCGCCCGCTTGCGCGGCTTGTCTTTTGGCAACACCGCCAAAGCCATCCCAAACCCCGCGATAACAAACGGAAAATTCACCCAGAAGATGGCCGGCCAGTCGCCGTAATGGACCAGCACGCCGCCGATGGACGGCCCGAAGGCCGCGGCGCCCGACGCAAAAACCGACAAAAACGCCAACGCCTGGGACTGCCGCTCCGTGATGACATTGCGCACGATGCCCATCCCCGCCGGATAAATCGCCCCGCTTCCAAAAGACTGGATCAGTCGGAAGGCGATCAACCACCCGTAGGACGGGGCGAAGGGAGCGGTCGCCGATGACACCGCCACCAGAATCAGGCCGGCGAGAAAAACCCTTTTGCGCCCAAACAGATCGGCCAGCTTGCCCATCACCGGCTGGGCGATGGCACTGGCCAAATAATACGCCGAGATCAGCCAGGACGCCGCGGCAAAATCCAGACCAAAGGCGTGCTCCAGCCGGGCCAGGGCCACGGCGATCAGCGACGAATTGAGCGGATTGAGCAGCACCCCGAGGGCGATGGTGAACAGCAAAAGATTCCTGCGCGGCGACGCCGGCGGACCTGTCCCATCTCGTCTTTCTGTCTCCAGTTCCACGATCTTCCGGCCTCCCGCGTGCACTTACGATCGGATTATTCCATCGACGATCCGCCGTTTACCGGCGCGTACGTTTCCCATCCAGTATACCATTCGTATCGCGAGAATTTCCAAAAGCGGGATCAACCTGGATATGCACACCTTTGGCATCACGGAAGGAATCTCCGGAATTACCGGCTCCATTTCCAAGGTGTATGCTAATCAAAGGAAAGTGGTCAACGTCTCAGGCGAATTGTCCACGAGCAGTGTTCGGATCTTCATTTCGTTCCTCCCACAGCACGGTGTTGTATTCGACAGCCAGGTTCCTGTCTCGGGTATGGCCCACTTGCAACACAGTATTGGGATGCCGTAAACGAATCCGAATCCTCCCGGACGGATTGTCGACTTTTGCACTGCTCTCTATACCGAACGGAGTACCCATTTCTTCAATATCGATTAAATTTTGGGCTACGAGAAATCCGCCCCGCATGCTGCCGCGTATCACGATTGAATTCCCGGCTTCCAAAGAGCTGGCGTAAGTACCAGGCCCGGTAACCACAATGCTCCCGGATGCCCTCACCGAACTGGAGGTGATACTGGCCGCCTTCACCGTGGCGGTTTCAGTGTGTTTCATCGATTCGATGTGGAAGATGTAATCAACCAACATGTGGTGTAAAGCCATCACATGCTGTTCAGTTATGTTGGTCCTGCCAATTCCGAACCACTTTGAGCGGATCTCACGCACGATCTGGCGATACCGATCATCTGCGTTCAGCACTCCATCAGTCTCGTTGCAGAAGGATTGCAGAAAACGTTCCAGATCCGGATGGCGGGTGGTAAGCAGTGCGTCCGCCAACAACCCCAGGTGTGTACCCTGGTCAATCCGCTGCCTGGCGTGACCCAACAATTCCTGGAACTCCGCTTGGAACTTCTCATATTCCACTATACCTTTTTTCAGCATCTCATAAATCCTCGTGTACACAAGTTTGGATGCTCCCGCCACGATCTGCGAACCCACAATGGCATCCTGTACCGACACACCACGTTCTCCCAGCACCGTCGAGTGGAACACACCACCATTTACCCGCACTGTCCCCATGGCTTTGATATAGCTACCATCGAGTACCGACCCCAACACCACAACGTCCCCGTCAAATTCAACCTTCCCGTCTTTGCTGGAAAGATCGTGGTCAATAACCAACTCCGGGATTACATCGATACGATTTTTCGTAAAGAGCAGTCGGCCACTGCGAACTGCCACGAGGCGGTCATTTACTTCTATCACACCTTGACCCAGCGTTGGCAGCGAGCGGTGTACTGAACATGGAATCTCCCTGCCGAACACATCCCGCCCCGGCGTACCCGGTATCTCTGGTTCCAATACAGCGACCGTTGTGCCAAGACCAATGGATGTAATGGGCATCTGACGCTGAAGAGGATCGTGGACCTTCGGAAGTTCAACCCGTCTGTAACGAGCCGCTCGGCCTGGAACGGGGGGAGTTCCCCGCAACACGATACACTCGGTCGTGTCCTTGGCCTGAGCAATGGTCTCAACTCCTGTCGGGTCAAGTACCCCGACGTACCCCGCAGACTCCAACCGCGCCACAATTTCGCCTGTGCCCAATGGATCGGGACGCAAATCTATTGTTTCAATTTCCAGCACCGCACGATGCGCACCGTGCATGTCTCTGAGACGATGCTCTTCACCCGGTTTTACGTCGATTCTCCCAATGACTTCCATGTTGTCCTTCGTCACTTTTGTAGAAAATTGGATTGATGGCAAACTCTTGGCCAGCGATACCTCGATATGTTGATTTTCATGAACAACGACCTCTCCGACACATTTCTGTCCGTCAATCACGACCGTCAACCGAGGGTCGTCGGGGATAACAATTATCGCAAATGAACCTTCATCGTCAGGGTCAGAGACAATAAGCTGATTGTTCACCACAGTGACAGTTCCATGCCGCACGCTTCGTATCTCTTCATTGGATTCAAACGACGGGAATGATTGTGTCTCAGGTTCTGATGATCTTGACAGGCGAGGTTTGAAAAGCCAATGCCTTACTTTCTCCAGCAAGGACCGCATTCTCTCACCTCTCATCCTTGTCCGTCGCCGCCAACGACACGGAGGGTGATTCTGTGACCACCTACAAATCCTTGCGCAATAATTGGTGGTACAAATGAATCAGAGTATCGAGTTCTTGGCTTTTCTGTACCACCGCCTTATCGGTCAATGAGCCGTCCCTATTCCGAGCAAGATCCGCCAACTCAGTCCTCTTTCTCTCAATTTCACTGAGCAGATCCGACAATTCACTGATCGACATCGGGCGTGACCAATAGTATCCCTGACTCACATTGACACCAGCTTCCCGAATGGCATTCAGATCTTCGTAGTTTTCGACCCCCTCAGCAATGACTGAATTTCCGGACTCCATAAATCTCACTAAACGGGATAGAAATCGCTGTTTTGAAGAGGATATCGAAATCCCTTGAATCACTGTACGGTCTACTTTGACGAAATCGGGTTCGAATTCAAAGAGTCCCGCAAGACTGGTGCTCCCAGCACAAACATCGTCAAGGGCTATCCGAACGCCGAGTGATCGTATGGATTTGATCATTTTCGACAACAAAGTAAGGTCATACGATATGTACTCGACGATTTCGATTACAAGTTGGTCTGGTTCACACAGTCCCTCTCGAAGCAAAACTTCGAGCCGTTCAACAAAGGACTCCTGAACAAAGCTGCTCGGCATCACATTCACGTACAAGGGAATGGAACTGATTTCAGGGGGCAACAGTCGGAGGCGATTTACACTGATAGTGAGAGCTAATAAATCGGCTTCCATCGAACGCTTGCTTTCGTAAGCAGCACGAAACCAAACTTCCGGCGGAATAAAATGGCCGCCGTACTGAGGACGGCTTAGTGCCTCATGAGCAAAAACGACGCCCTCGGCATGATTGACGATGGGCTGATAAACCACTTCAAGCGTTTCGTGTTTAAGGATCTCATCTACACTCCGGCAGAGGGAATTGTATTGATTTGGGTTTTTAGGGGATTTATACCCCCCCCCCCCCCCCCCCCCCCCCGGTGAGGGTTTATTTGGAAATTGATCCAATTCCTTCACCCTCCTTCGTAATGATGTCAAAAAGCGCCCTTTTCCTGCAGGGCGCCTCATCCTTTGCGAGTGGCAACCCGGCGATCATAGGCACATGTGCCCTTAGACCCGTGGCTTTGCGTCCTAGCGTTTCCGCTAGTTTGCCCTGAGACAACTCTATCGACCTATTCACCTTGTCCCAACATAATCCTACATTATTCGACATCTGTCAAGCGGTCGCAGTGCGTGCTGCTGTTCGTCCGTGATATTGTCATCTTGGAACTCGTCAGTGACAAGGTCATCAGGGTGCGAAAAACGCTTACATGGTGGAGAAAGTACAAGAAACGGCAGCCGACCGGGTGAACACTTGAAAGCTTGGCCTTGTGAGACAACGGACCCCTGTTCAGCGCCTATAATGACGATCTAAAAAAAACTGAGCAGGGAAGTGATGATAGCCCTTTCATGGGCCGGACCGGAGTTCATCGTCGTTCCGCCGATGTGCTAGCATAAACACAGGTGGATGTGGCCGGCGCTCCGGGCGTCCATTGGGATCACCAAAATGCTTTCATCCAGGAAATTTAACCACGAAGATTGGAATATAAGTCTATTAGAAAGGAATCTCTGAACAAAGGAGACGGGGAGCCGTCCAATGTTTCGATTGCGAGGTCACCATCTTTTATGTCTGCTTGGATACCGAGGCATGGGATACTCTCCCGAATACGCCGCAAACATGACTCGTCTTCACCAAACCTTGCGCATGGCACCGGAAACGGAGATTCTCCTCATAGCTGGGCCTGATGATCTATGCGTAAAATTCCCGGAATCTCAACCCTATCACTGCGACGATACAAACATCCATGAACGCGACTCCGCCGTGCTTCAGAAACTGGGCCTGCGGGTCGGACAAAGCCTTCCGTGGAGCGAAATTCAACAGCTCATTCGGGAGAACATGGTACCAAGGGACATTTCGATCCTATGTCCCACGTGCCCTTGGCGATCCTATGGTGTTTGCGAAGAAGGAATCGAAGAAATCAGGGCTGGAAAAGGGCTTCGGATTATCGACTAGTGACGCCCGGAGGGGCATACCAGAACCCCGTCACCATAAAAAGACAAGGACGTGAATGTCTTCCCCAGCGTCGACAAGTTCACCTGTGCGCCCATTGAAATGAAGCACGTTGAGATACGATTCCGGGTCACCACCGTCACCACTAGAGATCAGATTATCGGGAAATTTCTCCTTGGCACCATCATGACCACGATCAGGCCAACCAGTTGGCCGTTTCCTCAACAGCCGCGGGGGCAGCGGTTGTCGCCTCGCGGCTCATGGCGTCTCCCCTCTGCGCACGTGAACTTGGGCGCCGTCTTTCAAACCGGGCCCTGGTTCGATCACCAATTTATCGCCGATTTTCACCCCCAACGAAGCGATGAACCAGTGGTCGTCCTTCTGCTGGCCGTGCACTTCAACGAGTTGGACACGGTCCTCGTTGAGCTTGTACACGAAGGTTTTCCCCTCTTGTTTAACAAGGGTTTTCATGGGGATCTCCACGCCGGCCTGGCCGGTGGCGCCAAAGGTCACGTCGGCCACCATCCCCGCCCGCAACCGGAGGTCAGGGCTAGGCACCTCCACTTTGACCGGGAAGGTGTTGTTGTTTTGGTCGGACACCGGACTGATGAAGGTGATCGTCCCGGAGAACGTCTCCTCGCCCAGTTCCGGCACGTGCACCCCGACCGTCTGGCCCGTGTGGAGACTGGGCAACAGGGACTGGGGCACGCTAACCGCCACTCGGACGGAGTCGAGATTGACCAAGGTCAAGAAGGGCGCGCCCGGCTGCACCATCTCGCCGACGTTGATGTTCTTTGCGGCCACCACCCCGTCCATCGGCGCAACGATCTTGGTGTTCACCAAGTTGTTCTGGGCCGCTTGCAAGGCGGCTTGGGCTTGGTTCACCGCCCCTTGGGCTTGGTTCACCTGGGCTTCAAGGGCGGCAATGGTGTTTTCCGTTGCTCCCGCCTTGGCGAGATTGAGCTGCGCCTGCGCCTGCTCAAGGGCGCCTTTCGTCTGGGCGACGGCCAACTCGGCCTGATCCAGGGTCGCTTTGGACGCCGCCCCGGCATCATTGAGATTCTTCGTGCGATTGTAATTTTCCTGGGCATTCGCATAGGCCGCATGGGCTTGTTCCACCGCCGCCTGGAGCCGCTGCAACTCCTCCTGCCGGCTGCCCGCCTTGGTGTCCGCCAGTTTCGCCTGGGCGGCAGCCAGTCCCGCCTGGGCCTGCTGCAACCCGGCCTGGGCCTGGTTCACCTGGGCTTGATAATCGGAGCTGTCCAGCTCGACCAGCACTTGTCCTTTATGTACCCGGGTACCTTCTTTGACGTGTACGGCGGTGACCCGCGCGCCAAGTTTCGACGACACCTTCACTTCGTCGGCCGCCGCGATCTTGCCTGTCACCGTCTGGCCCCCGCCTGCCACCGTGAACACCTGCACCTCCGGCGTCCCCGGCTGGGACAAGGTCGCCGCCGATCCCGGCAGGGAGCAACCGGACGCCAGGAAGAGCACGGCGGACGAGGCAGCCAACCACATACCTACCTGTTTGACCGGCCAATGAATCACGTCCGTGTCCCCTCCTTATCCTTCAGATGAATGCGGACTTCCACGCTCATCCCGGGCGACAAATCCACGCCGTGGAGATCGTCGATGGAGATTTTCACCGGGATGCGCTGGGTCACTTTGGTGAAATTCCCGCTGGTGTTGACCGCCGGAATGGCGGAAAAGGTGGAGTTGGTCGCTTCCCCGATCTCTTTCACTTTCCCGGCGAAAAGCATTCCAGGATAGCTGTCCACGGTAAAATCGACCGGTTGCCCGGTCTTCACTTTCGCCAGGTCGGTTTCCTCAATGTTGGCCGAGACGTACACCTGCTTTTTGTTGACAATCAAGGCCACCGGCTGTCCCGGCGACACCACTTCCCCTACTTTAGCCAGGGTCTTGATCACCGTGCCGTCGGCCGGCGCCCGCAAGAGGGCGTTATCCAGTTGGCTGTTGGGCAAATTGCTGATCTCTTGCTGGCCGACGATCTGGTCCGCCACCACATAGTCCCCTTCCTGGATGTTCAAGGCCGTCAATTTCCCGGCCACCCGGGGCATGATCCGGTACACGTCCCCGGCAATGCGCGCGTCGTCCGTGGAGACGTAATGGGTTGCGTTGTACCAGTAATAGGCGCCAATCCCCCCTCCAGCGACCACGATAGCAATCACAAGAACGACTAAGATCAATCTTCGCTTCATGGCCTCGTCTTCTCTCCTCCCTGTCTCCAGCCGGTCCCGAGATCGGGCTGGCCTTCTCTCTCCGGAATTGCTCCGGTTGCTGCTGAGCGCGGTGCGCAGGATACTTAGCAGTAAGGCTCACCACCAAGGCCAAAAACCGTTATCCGTTGTATTTCAGCGTCAGCCACCTTAGATCTCCCGCTGGAACATAGCGGACCGTTGGACGCCAATCGGAGCTGGCGTGGTAGTCGGTTGCCAGTTAACCGGCCTCCCTTGAGGGACGATCACGTTTCGTCACTCGGAGGATCTCCAGTCAGGTCTATCCCTGATACTTTTATAGACTCATAAACCTGTCATTTTCTCAGACGCTTGACAGCCTTCCTTTACTTTCATGGTTCTCCTATGTGCCTTTGATACAGAAAAAGGGCGGGCACCATCGTCAGCCAACCGAACACCACCGCCGCAAAAAAAGCATCGTGAAACGCCAGAACGGACGCCGCCTTTTCAACCGATTGAACCAGTAGAGACACCATCAGTTGCTGCGCTTCCCCCACCGAATAGCCCATGCCCTGTAAAGAAACGGCCACCTGGTTCCACGCTTGCTCCGCAGGGGAGCCAACAGTAATGGTCTCGGCATATCTCGTCAGGTACACGGGTTGCCTTTCCTGAAGAATGGTTGTCAACAGCGCAACCCCCAGTGCACTGCCAATCTGCCGGACGAGGTTTAGAAATGCCGAACCCTGATTCACTAAAACGTCGGGAACGGTACTATATGCGAGAGTAACGGCCGGCATGATGCCCAGTCCCAGGCCGCAGCCTATCACTGCTAGATGTTGCTTGAGAATCTGGAGGTCGGTATCCATTTCGAGACTTGTCAAAGGCATCATTCCGGCGGTCATGACAACCACGCTGGCGATGGTCAACCAAGTGGCTCCCACCCGGGGGAGGAGGAGTGCGCTGACCGGCACTAACAGGGCTGCTCCCAGCACTTCGGGAATCAAGGCCAGTCCGGCGTCGACAGGACCCATATTTCGCAATTGTTGCAAAAACAAGGGAACTAAATATAGACTTCCGAACAGACTCATCATGAGAAAAAACGTCACGAAGGTGGCAGACGTGTAAATGCGGTGGCGAAAGAGGCGCAGGTCCAACAGCGGATCTGAGACGACTGCCTCCACCCACACAAAGAGGGTGAGGCAGGAGACGGAAAGGAAAAACAGACCGACAATAGATGCAGAACCCCATCCCTCGTCCGGACCGTTACTGATGGCCAACAGCAGGCTCGAAAAACCGATGCCCGACAGAATGAAGCCGAGAGCGTCAAATTTTCTCTGCATCGTTTCAAATTCTGTCAGGACGAGCCCTGCGGCGAGGAAGGCTGGTATGCCGACAGGAATATTCAGCCAAAAAATCCATTTCCAGCTGAAATGTTCCACCAAGTATCCTCCCAACACGGGCCCTACAGCCGGGGCGATCAATAGGGGAACGCCCATTAAACCCATGGCTAACGGCAATTCCTCTTTGCCAAAGACTTTTTGGACAATGGCCAACGACAAGGGCATGATCATGCCTCCACCTATCGCCTGAACAACACGAAAAGCGATCAACGACTCGATGCTCCACGATTCGGCGCACAACGCAGACCCCAAGATAAACACGACCAGACTTCTAATGTACATTTTCTTCATGCCACGGGTCTCGGCCAAATAGGCGGTCACCGGTTCCACCAGCCCGATGGTCATCATGTACGCGGTAACCACGTATTGGGCCAGGTGAATATCGGCGCCGAATTGGTTCATGATATCCGGTATCGCCACCTCTACAATGGTCATATCCAGCAGGTCCAACGACAATCCGAGGACCACCACCGCGAGCACCAACCATTTCTGCAACGCACGACACCTCATCTCTCATTGGACTTGCTGAAGCGCCTTGGACAGAAAGTTGGCCAACTGGATGAGCTCGCTTTCCGAGAGTTCCTGTACACAGCAAAGAGCACGGCCGATCAGACGGGATGTCTCCCGTCCGAGCTCGTCGCTCACCGTCTGGACCACAATTCCCAGCATGGTGCCGATGAAGACGAGGATGCGCGTTCTCGGTTGGTCGAGGCTCAAAATGACTTGTTCAACGGTCGTTCTCACGGGCTCTTCTGCGTGGCTGAGGAAAAGGGTCAGTAGTCCCAACAACGAAAGGCAAAATGTGATTCCATTGGGCGTATGGGAGACGGTCTCGATGAGGCGGCTGACGGCGAATCCCATCTCCGCATGTCGCAACTCTTGCAACAAGCCGATCATATTTCGCTCCATCTCGCTCCATTCGGCGGGCACCAGTCGGTTCTCATAAACCAGGGAAATCAATTGAACAGCCTTTTCGGTTGGCACGAAGACGATCTGCGACCTTCCTGCCCCTCCATGTTCGTGGATGTAATCTCGAGATAAATATCCTAATTTCTCTAATTCCCGCAACATGTCATAGGCCGTCCATTTGCTGACCCCCAAAGCTTTCGCCAGGGTTATGTAATGAACGGGACAGGTTGTCTTTTGATATAATCCGACGAGTTGTTGCAGAAATTGCCTGCGGCGTTCCGTAAGGGACATGCTCAATCCCCCCAAAAAACCCATAATCATGGCCATGATAAGGAAAGGGAAACGTCCATGTCAAGGGGAAAGGTGCAAAAAACCAAAAAATTGACGAACGGTGTCAACCTGGCGTTGGGAGGCGGCGCCGCCCGGGGATTGGCCCACATCGGGGTTCTCCAAACACTGGAGAGAGAAAGCGTGCCCGTTGTCGCGATCGCGGGTTGCAGCATGGGAGCTCTGGTTGCAGCGGCCTACGGAGCAGGGAAATTGAATATTCTTGAAGAGACTGCATTGAAGATCCGTCTGATCGATTTAATCAAATTCGCCGATTTTGCGTTTTTGAGTGGCGGATTGATCAAGGGAGATCGGGTTGCCCAAGAGCTGCGCAGGTTAATCGGGGATGTGCATTTTGAGGACCTCAAGGTACCTCTGGCCGTTGTGGCCACGGACCTTGTAACCGGAGAAACTGCCGTGTTACGACACGGCTCGGTGATCGACGCCGTAAGGGCAAGCATTTCAGTCCCCGGGTTGTTTACTCCGATGCCGTTGAATTCCCGTCTCTTGGTGAACGGCGGTGTGAGCAACCGAGTTCCATCGAATGCGGCCAGTTCCTTATCCCCGGCTCCCACTGTCGCCGTGGACGTGGGTTCCAGTCGAGACAGGTGGACGGTTACAGCGACCTTTGCGCGAGTTCGTTGGACACGCCTGCGTTCTTTCTTGCAGGAGGTGCACGATTCTGTCAACCACTCCCCTGTCGCCCGTGCCATGGAGGTAGTCGGTCTCCTCAACGAGGAAACTCACGCACCCCATCCCTTGGAAAAAAGCAACCGATTCGGCCTGCTAAAGACTCTCCTTGCCAGTGTAGATGCACTGGAAGCCCAGTTGGCCGCTCAAAACGATTCTTCTTCAGCGGCCGATTGGGTCATTCATCCGGATATAGACCACATCGACGCTCATCGCTTCGACCTGGCGAAAGAAGCTATAGCTGCTGGAAAAACCGCTGCCAACCGATTTCTTGGGGAGTTGATTCATTCCATTTGAACTCTTCCTGCGTCGGCTTAGAACCGGAACATATGAGTGATGGACAAGGTGAGGATGTCCGTCAAACAACGAGCGCAGGCTTATGGTCGCACGGTAGGGACCAAGGGCACGGTTCCCGATGAGCAGGCCGCGCGTCATTCCGCCGCCGGCGGCGCTTCGGCTGCCGAGGGAGCCTGCACCACAGACTGGCGGAACCCGGCCCATTTCTCGCGAATACTCTTCAAAAACCGATCTTGCTTGGTCTCTTGTAAGTCTATTGTCTATTTGCCATTGGATCATCTCAAATCACGCCAAGCGCCCCCTCACAACACGGGCAGGGGACCGATTCTGCACTCCGAACAGAAAAGTGAGAAACAAGTCCAATTAGAAAACATCCCCTCTCACCAGCAGCGCCACGCTCTCCACATGCCCGGTCTGGGGAAACATGTCCACCGGCCAAACCTCCCGGACCTGGTACCCGCCGTCCGCGAGAACGCGCAAATCCCGGGCCAGAGTGGCGGGATCGCAGGACACATAGACCACTCGGGGGACTTTGGCGTGGACAAGGGCCTCCAACGCCGCCCGGCCGCACCCCCGCCTGGGGGGATCGAGGGTCACCACGTCGGGCCGCCGGTCGGCCACCAGGCTTGGCAAAAGCTCCTCCACGGCGCCGACCTGAAAACGCGCGTTCTCGATTCGGTTCATCCGCGCATTTCGGCGGGCGTCCGCCACGGCCTCCGTAGCGACTTCAATGCCTGTCACTTGGGAGGCACCCCGGGACAGAAACAACGACAAAGTTCCGACCCCGCAGTAGGCGTCCACCACTCGTTGGGAGCCGTCGAGTCCGGCGGCCTCCATCGCCAGCTCGTACATGCGCTCCGCCTGCAAGCTGTTCACCTGATAAAAGGACGTCGGCGAAATTTCAAACCATAATCCACCCATTCGATCCACGATCCGGCTGGGACCGTAAAGGGCAATCGACCGCCTTCCGTAAACCGGCCCGTCTCCGCGCCCCCGCCGGACATTCAGGATCACGCTGGTCACCTCCGGAACCGCGTCCCGCACCCAGGCAGCAAACTCCCCCATCCGGTTCATCCGCTCCCGGTCCACCACCGCGATGAGCATCGTCTGCCCCGTCCCCGGCGCCACCCGGGCCGCAACATGGTACAACCGACCCCGGCCCGTCGCGAGCTCGGCCTGGGAGCGGGACCCCGCCGTTTCCTCCGCCGCCTGCCAACCGCACCTTTCGGCCGCCCGCAGTCCGGCCTGGATCAACGCCACCAGTCGTTCATCCGCGATGGGACAATCCTCGGCCGCCACCCACCGCCGGCCTCCTGAGGAATAGTAGCCGGCCACCAACCGCCCGCCCCGATCCTTTACCGCCATATGGATGTTATTGCGATAACGCCAAGGGGATTCCATCCCGACGGTCGGGTGGATGATCACGGGGCCCACCGGGCGATCCAACCCGGGCGAGGCGGGCACATGGCCCTCCCCTGCGACGACCTCGGGCTTCCCAGCGCCTCCCGGCCCCCCATCTGACCCCCTGGCCGTCTCGCCGACCCCCGGATCCTCACCCTCCTCGAACACCGTCCGAAAACGACCGATCCGCTCCAACGTCTCACCGACCCGGACCCTCTTGACGCTCAACTGCCACCCATAAGCCCCGTGCTGGAACTGGCACCCTCCGCACGCCCCAAACACCGGGCAGAGCGGCCGCACCCGGTCGGCGGATTCCTCCACCACCGCGACCATGTCCGCCTCGGCGTATCCCCGGGCCACCCGGGTGACCCGGGCCCTGACGCGCTCCCCGGGCAACCCGCCCCGCACAAAAAGGGTGAACCCGCCTCGGTCCGCCTGGCCCAACGACCCGGCCGCCGAGATCCGGCCCACCCCTTTGCCTTCCTGGGTCACCCGATGAAGCACCACGTCCACTTCATCCCCGGGCGACACCGGTATTTTCTCGTCCACCGCCAAATACCTCCTTCGGCGAGCCTCTTCCCCCGCCCTGCACCTGTCCACACCGCGGCAAGCCAACCCGCTCGCCCAGTTCACCCGCGCCCCGTTCCGCCACAGACGTCGTGGGCCAGGCACACCCGGGAGCTTGTCCTAGGAGCCGGCCTAGGGGCTCGTTCTGGAGCCTTCTTAGGGGCTCTTCCTGGAGGGCACCGCCTGAAGGCTCGTCCTGGAGGCTCCCACCTGGGGGCTCGACCTTCGGCTCATCCCGAGGCCGCCTTCTCCGCCTCTTCGCCCGTTACTCCGGGCGTCTCGCGGTCACGATCAGCCGGTCGCTCTCCAAGGGCAAAAACTCCCCATCCGCATAATCGCTGTACAAGCGAATATCGTTAAATCCCGTCTCCCGGAGCATCGGCACCAAATCACTGTGCTCCAGGGACAACACCTCCGAAGAATGAACGTTCATCGTCCACTCTCCTCCGGAATCCCGCTGCAGCACGAGAAGATGATACAAAATCCCCGTGCCGTTCCATTCATACTCCCCGAGGAGCAGCCACTCCCCCTCGCCGTCCGCCGGCCGTCCCCGCCGCAGGGGCAAAAACCTCAGCTTCCGCCGCACCACCTTGGCGAGATTGTCCATCTCCATCACCAGCCGGCCCCCCGGGGCCAAAACGTCGAACATGCGGCTCAATGCCTGCTCCAATTCCGCCCGACTGCGGCCGAGCACCGCGGCGTTTCCCCCGCAGACCACCAAATTCATCGATCCCGGTTTGGCCGCCCGGGTGAGTTCCGCGAGGGACACGGGATACACCTCGATGCCGCCGTGAAGCTCTCGAGCCCGGTCCACCAGCGTCGATTCCCCGTCGGCCCCGATCACCTCATACCCTCGGTCCGCCAACACCCGCACCCGATGGCCCGTCCCGCACGCCGCATCCAGGATGGACACCGGCCCCCGGGTCGGCAGCCCCCGCTCCAGAAACGGAATCTCCTCCGCCAGCCGCCGGTCCCAATCCATCCACACATCATAATAGGGCGCAATTGCCTGTAAAAATCGCACTTCCGCCGCCATGGTTCCCCTCACCATCCCCTCGTTCCACCCGTACCCAGGCGCAGACAGGCGCCGTCAAACCAGGAGAGCCATGGCCCGGGGAGTTGCCCGGACTTCCCGGCCCTTATCCCAACTTCTTTGCCCGGACCTCCCGGGCCGGATCCGCTCAGCCCAGGCGCTCCCGCAACAATTTGTTCACCACTTGTGGATTGGCCTTCCCCTTCGTCTCTTTCATCACCTGGCCCACCAGGGCCCCCAGCGCCTTGCCCTTGCCTCCCCGATAATCGGCCACCGACTTCGGATTGGCCTCGATCACCCGGTCCACCAAAGCCGCCAGGGCGCCCTCGTCGCTGATCTGGACGAGCCCCTTCTCTTCAATCACCGCATCCGGCTCTTTCCCCGTCGCAAACATCTCCGCAAAGACAGTTTTTCCGATCTTCGTCGAGATCGTCCCGTCGGCGATCAACTCAATCAGCCGGGCCAAACTCCGGGGCGTCACCTTCACATCCCGGATCTCCAGCCCGCTCTGATTCATGTGCCCAAGAAGCTCCCCCATCATCCAGTTGCTGACCGCCTTCGCATCCCCGGCATAACGCGCCGCTTCCTCAAAAAAATCCGCCACGCCCCGGGAGGCGGTCAACACCCCCGCGTCATAAGCCGGCAGCCCATACTGCTCCACAAAGCGCCGCCGACGGGCATCCGGCAACTCCGGAATCGTCTCCCGTACCCGCTTCACCCACTCCTCATCGATGGAGAGGGTCACCAGATCCGGTTCGGGAAAATACCGATAATCGTGCGCCTCTTCTTTGCTCCGCATGGGCAGCGTCCGGCCGGCCGCCTCATCCCACCGCCGGGTTTCCTGGACCACCTGCCCCCCCGTCGCAAGAATCTCCCGCTGACGCTCCTGTTCGTGCTCCAAGCCCCGCTGGACATTGCGGAACGAGTTCATATTCTTGATCTCCGTCTTTGTCCCGAACTCCGCCGTCCCCACCGGCCGAAGAGAAATATTGGCATCACACCGCAGGGACCCTTCCTCCATGCGCACATCCGAAATCTCGCAGTATTGCATGATCGCCTTTAACTTTTCCAGATACGCCCGGGCCTCCTCCGGCGACCGCATGTCCGGCTCGGAGACAATCTCAATCAGCGGAACCCCCACCCGGTTAAAATCCACCAGGGAATGCAGCCCGTCCCCTCCGTGCATGAGCTTCCCGGCGTCTTCCTCCAGGTGCACCCGGGTAATGCCGATGCGCTTCGGCCCATCCGCCGTCTCGATCTCGACCCACCCGTGCTCCCCGATCGGCTTGTCGTACTGCGAAATCTGGTATGCTTTCGGGAGATCCGGATAAAAATAGTTTTTCCGATCAAATTTGCTCTCCCGGGCGATCTCGCAATTGAGGGCCAGCGCCGCCTTCATCGCCAACTCCAGCGCCCGCCGATTCAAGACCGGCAACACCCCGGGGTGACCCAGGCACACCGGGCAGACGTGGGTGTTGGGGGGAGCGCCGAATTCCGTCGAACACCCGCAAAAGATCTTCGTCTTCGTCGCCAGTTCCACGTGCACTTCCAAACCGATGACTGTTTCAAATTCCATTGTTGCCGCTCCCCCTCTCCGCCAGACCTGCAGGCCAGAGTTCCAGCGCTGCCGCCTGTTCATAGGCGTGGGCAACCCGCAGCACCGCCGCCTCATCGAAAGCTTTACCGATCACCTGCAACCCCACCGGCATCCCGTCCACCAAGCCGCAGGGCACGCTCACCGCCGGCAGGCCCGCCAGATTCACGGGAATCGTCAAGATGTCATTTAAGTACATCGTCAAGGGATCCGAGACCTTCTCCCCGAAACGAAAGGCCACGGTGGGGGTCGTCGGCGCCACCACGGCGTCAAACCGTTCAAACACGGCGTCAAAATCCCGCCGGATCAAAGTCCGGACTTTTTGCGCCCGCAGATAATACGCATCGCAATACCCCGAGCTCAGGGCATAAGTGCCGAGCATAATCCGCCGCTTGACCTCGGGGCCGAACCCCTCGCTCCTCGTCCGGCGGTACATGTCGATGAGGTTGTCCCCCTCCACTCGAACCCCGTAGCGCACCCCGTCATACCGCGCCAGGTTCGACGACGCCTCGGCCGGCGCGATCAAATAATAAGTCGCCACGGCGTATTTCGTATGAGGCAGAGATACCTCCTCCACCTCCGCCCCGAGGCCCGCCAAGGTATCCACCGCCCGCTTCACCGCGGCGGCCACCCCGGGATCTGTCCCCTCGCCGATGTACTCCCTCGGCACCGCCAAGCGCATTCCCTTCACTTCGCCGGTCAGGGCCCCGACAAAATTGGGCACCTCCACCGGCGCCGACGTGGAATCTAAGGGATCGTGTCCGGCGATGGCCTGGAGCACCGCCGCCGCATCCTCCACCGTCCGGGTGATGGGCCCGATCTGATCCAGGGATGAAGCAAAAGCCACCAAGCCATACCTGGACACCCGCCCATACGTGGGCTTCAGCCCCACCACACCACAAAAGGCCGCCGGCTGGCGGATGGAACCCCCGGTATCCGACCCCAGGGCAAAGGGCACCTGCCCCGCCGCCACCGCCGCCGCCGACCCGCCGCTAGAGCCTCCGGGCACCCGCCCCAGATCCCACGGGTTGGCCGTCTGCTGGAACGCCGAATTCTCCGTGGAAGACCCCATCGCAAACTCATCCATATTCGTCTTGCCGACGATCAGCGCCCGGGCATCCTCCAGCTTGCGAACCGCCGTGGCCGTATAGGGAGGCACATAATTGGCCAGAATCTTGCTCGCACAGGTGGTGCGCACCCCTTCGGTGCACAGATTGTCTTTCACCGCCCCGGGCACCCCGAACAAAGGCCCCTCCCCTCGGCCCGCGGATGCCGCCTCGTCCATCTCCCGGGCCTTCTCCAATGCCCGATCCTCGTCGATATGTAAAAACGCCCGCACCCGATCGTCCGTCTCCCGGATCCGGCCCAACACCGCCTCCGCCAGCTCTGACGGCTTCACTTCCCGGCGCCGGACCTTGTCCGCCATCTCCCGCACACTCCACCGCCACATGCTCATCTGATCTATCCCTCCAGAATCGCCGGCACCCGGAACTGTCCGTCCTCTTGGTCCGGGGCCCCGGCCAAAGCCGCCTCCCGGGACAACCCAGGCCGCTGCTCATCTTCCCGCAGCACGTTCGAGATCGGCAGCACATGACTGGTCGGGGGCACATCGGATACGTCCAATTCCTGCAATTGATCCGCAAAAGCCAAGATCGCACCCAGCTGCTCTGCATAGACCTCCGCTTCCCGTTCCGTCAGGGCCAGCCGGGCGAGCCGGGCCACGTGCTCCACCTGTTCCAACGAGATTTTCAAAAATGACACCTCCGCGCCAGACTCCTGCACATTCAGGTTACCATTATATCACACCCCTGAAAATCGCGGCAAATTGCGCTTTCACACCAAATCCCGAGAAGAACGGGACGGACCCGCAGCGCACCGTCCCCGGTCACTGCACGTATTCACCGGAAGCGGGGAGCTTGTCGGCGCTTGGCCAAGTCGGGGCAGTTTATGTACGAGTGGAGAATTGCAAGGGGAAAAACGATCGCCGCCCCTCACCGGGCAGCAAGGAGCACCACGATCGAAGCCAGGGAAAAACAGATGCCGAGAAGGTACAAAAAGGCCACCGTCTGCACCTGGTTCATACCCGAACGCATGAGCAGGTGAAAAGTGTGCCCCTTGTCCGCCACGTAGATCGGCCGATTATCCTTCAGCCGCTTAAAGATCACGTACACCGTATCAAAAATCGGCACCCCAAGGGCTAACACGGGCACCAACACCGACACCAAAGTCGCGCTCTTGAAAGCGCCGTCCACCGAAATGGCGGCCAGGGTGAAACCCAAAAACATGGCTCCGGCATCCCCCATGAAGATTTTTGCCGGGTGAAAATTGTGTTTGAGAAAGGCCAGGGTGACCCCGATCATTGTCGCCGCGTACAGGGCGGTGGGCGCCTGATCCTTGATGAGTGCCACAAAAAATAGGGTGGTCGAAGAAATGGCCGCTATCCCCGCCGCCAACCCGTCCACACCGTCGAGAAAATTAATCATGTTCGTAATGGCCACCACCCACAAGAGGGTGGCAATGATGGAAAGCCAATCGGGCATGAGGTACATCCCCTGGGGGGTGAAAGGAATGGTCACCCATTTAATCTGCACCCCAAAGGCGATGAGAATCCCCGCCGCGACAAACTGCATGATCAACTTCGGCCAAGGACTGAGCTCCCTGCCCCTCGCTTTAAATCCGTCGTCCAGCAGTCCCGTGGCCACAATCACCAATCCTCCGAGGACGATACCCCAAAAATCCATGGTCAGGTGAACTTTTGGCGAAACCGCCGTCGCCGCCGTCGCGGCGAAAACAAACCCCACATACAGCGCCACCCCGCCCATCAGGGGAATGGGCTCCTTGTGGATCTTGCGCTGGTTGGGCATGTCCACAAAACCCCACTTGAGCGCAATGCGACGCACCACCGGTACCATCCCGTACACCGCCGCGAACGCCGCGGCGAACGCCAACAGGAAAGCCATCAGTCCGGGCCCCCTAGTGTTCAGACAAAGTCGCGTCTATTATAGCAGAACCCAATCTACCTTGCCCAGTCAAAATCCGGCTTCACGAAGAATGGACAAAAACTGATCTTCGTTCATCACTTCGATGCCCAGCTGCCGGGCTTTGTCGAGCTTGGAGCCGGGGTCTTCCCCGGCGATCACGATGTCCGTCTTCCGGCTGACGCTCTCGGTGGGCTTCCCGCCGAGCCTCCTCACCCAATCCTGGGCCTCCCGGCGCCCCATGGCATGAAGGGTCCCGGTCAACACCACCGTCTTCCCCGCCAGCCGGGAAGGCACCGGCGCCGCCTCGGCCCCGCGATACACCATGTTCACACCGTGGGTCCGAAGGCGCTCGATCAATCGGCGCGCCGATTCCTGACCAAAGTATACCCGAATACTCTGGGCCATCTTCGTCCCAATATCCGGCACCTTGAGCAGCTCTTCCGAAGGCGCCTCCATCAGCGCGTCCATGTCCTTAAAGTGTGCCGCCAACACCCGGGATGCCTTTTCGCCGATATACCGGATCCCGAGGCCAAACAAAAGCCGCTCTAGAGAATTCTGCTTGCTTCGCTCAATCGCCTGCAACAGATTATCTGCAGATTTGGCCCCCATGCGCTCCAGGGGCACCAACTGCTCTCTCTTCAGTTCATAGAGGTCGGCGACGCTATGAATCAACCCCTCTCTGTACAGCTGGGCCACCAGCGCTTCCCCCAAGCCCTCGATATTCATCGCATCCCGGGAGGCAAAATGGATGATCCCTTCCTGAATCTGGGCAGGACAGTCCGGGTTCACGCACCGCAGGGCCACTTCTTCTTCCAAGCGCACCAAGGGGGACCCGCAGGCCGGGCAATCCTTGGGCATGGAGAAAATATGCTCTTCTCCGGTTCGGAGATCGGCCCGCACCCGCACCACTTCGGGGATAATCTCCCCCGCCTTTTCCACCACCACGATGTCGCCGATGCGGATATCTCGTTCCCGGATCAAATCCTCATTATGTAAACTCGCCCGGCTCACCGTGGTACCGGCCAAAAAAACGGGGTCAAAAACGGCGGTGGGGGTCACCACACCGGTACGGCCCACGCTCACCTCGATTGTCAACAACCGCGTCTCCGCCTGTTCCGGGGCGAATTTATAAGCCATCGCCCATCGGGGACTTTTCGCCGTCGCGCCCAGCCGGTTTTGTTGATCGAGGTTATTGACCTTAATGACCATCCCATCAATGTCATAAGGCAACGTTGCCCGGAGCTGGTCCCCCTCGTTTAAGAATTGAAACACTTCCTCCAGGTTCCGACAAACCCGCCGGTGGGGGTTCACCGGAAATCCGAGGGTATCTAGCCATTCTAGGATCTCCTCGTGGGTGCGAAAGGGTCCCGGTCCTCCAGGCACAGTCCCGTCGGGCCCCAAGACCGCGGCGTACATCCACAGGGACAACCCCCGGCGGGCCGTCACCCGCGGATCGAGCTGGCGCAGGGACCCGGCGGCGGCATTGCGGGGGTTCGCAAAAGCCGGTTCCCCGGCCTCGTCCCGTTCCCGGTTGACCCGCAGGAAGACCTTTTTCGGCATGTAAGCCTCGCCCCGCACCTCCACACTGACCCGCTCCGGGAGGCGCAAAGGCAAAACCCGGATGGTGCGCAGATTCCGGGTGATATCCTCGCCCAGTTCGCCGTCCCCCCGGGTCGCCCCCTGCACAAACTCGCCATTTTCGTAGCGCAGGGAAATGGCCAGCCCGTCAATCTTCAGCTCACAGACGTACTCCACGTCCTCGCCGGGCAGCGCCGCCCGAACCCGGCGGTCGAAATCCCGCACATCCCCTTCGCTGAACGCATTCGCCAAAGAAAGCATCGGCTCCCGGTGGACGACCTTGGCAAAAGCCTCGGACGGCGCCCCGGAGACCCGCTGGGTGGGGGAGTCCGGGGTCACGAGCTCCGGGTGCCGAGCCTCCAACTCCACCAATTCCCGCATGCAGCGATCGTACTCGGCGTCGTCCACCAGCGGATCGTCCAGCACATAGTAGTGATAATCATAACGTCGAATCAGCGCCCGCAACTCTTCGATCCGGCGGGCTGCATCCCCCTGGCCCGACATCCGTATACCCCCTGTGAGTGGCCCTACCATTCCAAGCTATTGATCAATCTTTCGGATCGGGGCGAATCGCACCAGAAGCTTTCGCCGGCCGATGGGGGGCGCGAAAGCAACCACCAATTCTGTGTCCTCGCCGACCCCGTCCTTTTTTTCAACCCGGCCTTCGCCCCATTTGCGGTGCATCACCCGGTCTCCCACTTCCCAGCTCTCCGCCGGATCGGCGCCAAACCCCGAAGGCACTTGCAAATGTCCCCCTTCGGACTTCCCGGCGCCTCGGCCCGGCCCAACGCCTGCACCCTTTCCTGAAGCCGGCGCCGGATCCGCGGCCCGATCGCGCAAACTTCGCCGGGGTGCGCTCCATTGAAGGAGCGCTTCGGGAATCTCCTCCAGAAAACGGGAGGGCGGGTTGGCCTGCCAGCGGCCGTACAAATTCCGCTGCTGGGCCCGGGTGATGAGCAGGCGGTCCATCGCCCGGGTGATGCCCACATAGCAGAGCCTCCGCTCCTCCTCCATTTGATCGGGATCGTCCAACACCCGGGAATGGGGGAAAATCCCCTCTTCCATCCCCACCAGAAACACCACCGGAAACTCGAGCCCCTTTGCGCTGTGAAGGGTCATGAGCACCACGCCGTCTTCCGTCTCGGCCATATCCAGATCGCTCACCAAAGCCACATCGGCCAAGAATGCCTCCAGCCCGCCTTCGGCCGCCGTATCCTGGCGACGATCAAACTCCTGGGTGACGGAGAGAAACTCCTCCAGGTTCTCCAGCCGACTCTGGGCCTCCAGGGTGTCCTCTCGGATCAGTGCCTCCCGATACCCCGTCCGGTTCAGGACCTCCTGCACCAATTCCGTCACGGACAAGAATGGCATCATCGCCCGCAAAGCCGCCGTCAGATCCACAAACTGCCGGATCCCCGACGCCGCCCGGGCGGAAACCTCCAACTCGTCGACCCTCTCCAGAGCCTCGTAAAGCGACAGATTCCTCCGGGCCGCGAAAGCCGCCGCTTTCGCCAGCGTCCCTTCCCCGATTCCCCGCTTCGGGACATTGACGACCCGCTCGGTGCTGAAATCGTCCCGGGGGTTGACCAGTATCCGAAGGTAGGCCAAAAGATCCTTGATCTCCTTGCGCTCATAGAATTTTACCCCGCCCACCATGACATACGGGATGGACGCTTTCATCATCATCTCTTCCAACACCCGGGACTGGGCGTTCGTACGGTACAGTACCGCCACATCCCCGTATCTTCCGCCTTGCTCCACATGATTGCGGATCTCTTCGACGACAAAATAGGCTTCCCCCTGCTCGTCCATCGCCTCGTGGACAATCACCGGTTCCCCTTGGGGCCTGTCCGACCAGAGCCGTTTTTCCTTACGCTTTCGATTGTGGGCGATCACAGCGTTGGCCGCCGCCAAAA
This sequence comes from Kyrpidia spormannii, assembly GCF_002804065.1. Classification (NCBI taxonomy): domain Bacteria; kingdom Bacillati; phylum Bacillota; class Bacilli; order Caryophanales; family Alicyclobacillaceae; genus Kyrpidia; species Kyrpidia spormannii. The sequence goes on from NZ_CP024955.1 coordinate 2,867,967, forward strand.
TCCGGCCGGTGGAACGGTAATTCTGCTCTAATTTGATGACCTTGGCATCGGGATAATCGGCTTCAAAATCCAAAATGTTTCTCACATCGGCGCCCCGCCAACCGTAAATCGCCTGGTCCGAATCTCCCACCACGCAGAGATTCCGCCGACGCTGGGCCAAGCGTTTCACCAGTTCGTACTGGGCGTGGTTGGTGTCTTGGTACTCGTCCACATGGAGGTAGACAAACCTCCGCTGTTGATCTTCCAAACTCTCCGGGAACGCATCCCAGAGCTCCACTGTCTTCATGAGCAAATCGTCAAAATCCAGGGCGTTGTTCGCCCGGAGTTTCTCTTGGTAGCGCTCATACACCTGGGCGACAACTTCCTGAAAAAAGTCCCTGGCCCGCTCCGCCGCTTGGGAAGGAGTGATCAACTCGTTTTTGAGGGCGCTGATCGCCCCGGCCATCCGCCGGGGATCGAACTTTTTCGTGTCCAGATTCATCTCCCCGAGAACCTGCTTCACCGCCGTGGTCTGATCCGACGCGTCCAGAATGCTGAAGGATCTTGTAAAGCCCAGGGGTTCAATGTGCCGCCGCAACACCCGGACACAGTAGCTGTGAAAAGTGGAGACCCAGATCTCCTCGGCCTCCGGCCCCACCAACCGGCCGATCCTCTCTCGCATCTCCCGGGCCGCTTTGTTCGTAAAAGTAATGGCCAAAATTCCCCAAGGCGGCGCTTTCCTGGTGGCCACCAAATACGCCACCCGGTGGGTCAACACCCGGGTTTTTCCGCTCCCCGCTCCCGCCAGAATGAGCAAGGGGCCTTCGGTCTGGCGAACCGCCTCCCGCTGGGCATCATTGAGCCCGGCCAGAAGCGCCTCGGCCCGGAGGGCCTCCTCTCCCGCCATTGCCATGCTCTCCCCGCCTTTCCCGCACGCCGGGTGCGGTGAGGCCACCGCTTGCCGACTGCATATGCCGCCCTTTATTATAGCAGGTTTCGTCCCGTCGTCCCAAAAGAGAATACCCAGGGGCCCAGCCCTTCACCCGTCCTGGCGTGAAAATGCCCGCCTGTCACCAGGCGGGCACCGCCGCTACTCTGAGCCGGTTTCTTCAACGGTTATCCCAGGTTAATCCTAAGACTCGACCTTCGTCTCTTGATCGTCCTCCGGCGCATCATCCATGGCCAGCAGCGCCGCGCTCTCGCCCAGAGCCGCTTTCGCCGTAGCCCTGGCCGCGTCTTGATCGGTAGAAGCCACGGCTCGATCGGCCGCTTTGGGCGTCTCCCCTTCGGTCCAGGCCGTCTCCCGGGCGTCCGCTTTCATATCCGCCGCGCCCAAAGCGCGATTCGCGGCATTTGCTCGCGTCCCGTCCGTCTCACCTTTGGTTTTCTGGTGGATCCCCGCCGGGCCGGGTGCAGGGGGAAACTCTCTTTCCTTGAGGTCGACCACCTGAGCCGGCTTGTTCCTAACCTGGGTTTCGCCTTTCGCTTTAAACTCCCTCACCGCCACCGGAGAGCGCCCCGAAGTGGAGGTTCCCCGAAAAACGGAGTCGTTCGGCGACTGAGCATCTCCGGACCGTCTTGAATCGGCGGTCGAGTGATCCGAATCCTCGCGATGATCCTCGTCATCAAGACCCAGCCACTGGCTGAACTCCGTGTCCAACGCCGAGCGGTCTTTCCACCGCGCCTCTGACCGCCCGCGATCTTCGTCCCGGGGGTTGACAAAGAAATACCCCAGGGCGATGGCTACGGCAATGACGACCAAAGTCCAGAAAATGGCGTACGCCATTGGGCTTCCCTCCTTTCAAGCCTATTCTGCGGCCAGAAAGGAGCGTCCATACCTGGACCTTTTAACAGGTTGCGGCACTCAGGGGAATCTCCGGGGGCGCCGTGCACCCGCGCCCGGCTATCGGCCGAGGCGGCTTAAAGCCAGCTCGAATCCATCCGTCCCATTGTTCAGGCATCGTTTCACCCGGCTGATGGTGGCAGTGCTGGCTCCGGTGAGCGCTTCTATGCGGCTGTACGTCAAACCCTCCCGAAGCATTCGGGCCACCTCGAGGCGTTGGGCCATCGCCTGCACTTCCCCCACGGTGCAGAGATCATCGAAGAAACGATAGCATTCTTCTAACGATCGCAACTGCAGAATGGCCTCGAACAATTGGTCCACCGTCTGGTCCCGGAATCGATCCAGCTGCATCCACCGCGCCCCCCATTCGCTCATCCCCGAGTGCATCATGAGCTTCGAGCTTCCGATGCATGTTTATCTCTATTGTAACGCATCACCGCGCCAAAGTAATCGAGAAAATCGCCCCTCGGATCAGCGCCCCTGAAACCGGGCTTTCCGCTTTTCCAAAAACGCCTGCACCCCTTCGGTAAAATCCGCGCTTCCGGCCGCCCAGCCTTGGTACGTCGCCTCCCGGTCCAGAGCCTCAGCCAAACTTCCGGCGGCACCTTCATAAATCATCCGCTTGGTCAAGGCCATGGCATAGGTCGGGCCTTCCGCCAGTTGCTGAGCCCAGGCCAACGACGCTTCTTCGAGTTGCTCCCGAGGTACCACTCGATTGACCAATCCCGCCTGAAGCGCCTTCTCGGCATCCAGGGATTCCCCCGTCAGCGCCAATTCCATCGCCCGGGACACCCCGATCAGTTTCGGCAAAAAATATGACGCCCCGGAGTCCGGCACCAATCCGATTCGAATAAAAGCCGAGACAAACCGGGCATCTTCCGAAGCGATCCTCAGATCCGCCGCCAGGGCCAAACTCAGGCCCGCCCCCGCCGCCACACCCCCCACCGCAGCCAGGATCGGCTTGGGCAGTTGTTGCATCTTCAAAATCAAAGGGTTAAAATCCCGCCGAACATGCATGTCGATCTGACCCATCATCCCGGGATCCACCGACTTGAGGTCCAGCCCCGCACAAAATCCCTTCCCGGCCCCGGTGAGCAGCACCGCCCGAACTCCACGGTCCTGTTCGGCCCTGATGAGGGCCTCCCTCAATGCGGTGAGCACCCCGTCCGTCAGAGCATTGAGCACTTCCGGCCGGTTCAAGGTAATGACCGCCACCCCTTGATCGACCTCGTACCGCACATCGTTCATCCCACACCTCTCCTTTCGCCTGCAAGCCCAGTATATCGCCGGCGAAGCAAGGGGACAACCGACCGGTCGTTTACGGCTCATCCTGGATCAAAGTCGCCAAATCCACCTCCAGCGCCCGGGCAATCTTGATCAGTTTCGCCAAACGGCTGCCCCGGGTTCCCGCCTCCACCGCATAGATATAGCTTTGAGAGACTCCGGCTTTTTCCGCCAGTTCCCGCACAGTCATTCCCCGCTCACGGCGCAGTTCCCGCAGGCGTTCCCCCATCGTCGGTTTTTCCGCCATCGCGCACCCCTCCCCATCGCGATCTGAGATTTTCACGATTGAAGAAATCCGGGGAACAAAGAAAGCCCGCCCGAGAATACGGGCTTTGGTTTACACAAGTGTAGAGAGCCGTTATACTGAAATGGAAAAGATTCGCCATAAAGGATGATTTTCGATGAGCAACGCCTTCGGCGTAAAATTAAAGCAACTCCGCACGGAGCGGGGCTGGACCCTGGAACAGCTTTCGGCCCGCTCGGGCTTGTCCATCAGCCATATCTCCTCCCTGGAACGCGGAACCCGAATGAAGCCTTCCTTTCAGGTGGCGGTACGGCTGGCCCGGGCCTTGGAAGTCCCCCTGGCCACCTTTCTGGAAGACGCCGGTGAAGAGGAAGTCGACCCACTGGAACACCTGCCGCCCGAGATCAGGGAGTTTGTCACCCGGGAGGACGCCACCCCTTATCTGTACCTCGCCAAGCGCCTACAAGAAGCCCGTGTGTCCCTCCAAGAGATGGAGCAATGGCTGCGCGATGAGCGTTCCTCCCCCGAGAGCTCTACATCGGGAACTTCAGGTGACAAGCCTCGCCGCAATCCCACCCAGACCTGATTCCTCCAGGGGAATTTCACGATTGTGCAATTCCCCGCCAGAAAAAAAGGCGCACAAGCGCCTTTAGCTACCCTCATGGTGGGCCCACCAGGACTCGAACCTGGGACCATCCGGTTATGAGCCGGCGGCTCTGACCAACTGAGCTATGGGCCCGCGATTTTCGCGCCTATCGATATCATAACAGAGGAATCCACCACCGGGCAAGAAGGAAACCGGCCCCTCACTGGGCAGCCGGTTTCGCCTCGGCATCCCGATCCAACTGGGCGGCCGCCTGCCGACGCAGCCAGACATCGATAAAAGCATCGATATCCCCGTCCATAACGGCCTGGACATTCCCCGTCTCGACCCCGGTGCGATGATCTTTAACCATGGAATAGGGGTGAAACACGTAGGAACGAATCTGGCTCCCCCAAGCGATCTCCTTTTGCTCGCCCCGGAGGGCGGCGATCTGCTCCTCCTGCTCCCGGCGGCGTCGTTCGTACAGCCGGGCGGCCAGGATCTTCATCGCCGTGGCGCGGTTCTTGATCTGGGACCGCTCGGACTGGCAGGTCACGACGATACCCGTGGGAATATGGGTGATGCGCACCGCCGAATCGGTGGTGTTCACGTGCTGCCCACCCGCTCCGCTGGATCGGTACGTGTCGATTTTCAGATCCTCCGGGCGGATATCCACATCCACATTCTCATCGAGCTCCGGCAGGACATCCACCGAAGCAAAGCTGGTGTGGCGGCGCCCCGAAGCGTCGAAAGGGGAAATTCGCACCAGCCGGTGCACGCCCCGCTCGGCTTTGAGGTACCCGTAGGCATTGTGACCCTTGATCAACAAGGTCACGCTTTTCACCCCGGCCTCCTCCCCCGGAAGATAATCCAAGGTTTCCACCTTGTATCCCCGGGATTCCGCCCATCGGGTGTACATCCGCAGGAGCATGGCCGTCCAGTCCTGGGACTCGGTACCCCCGGCCCCGGGGTGGAGTTCCACAATGGCATTGTTGCGGTCATAGGGACCGCTGAGCATCAGTTCCAGTTCGAATTGACCCAGTTGGGAATGCACCTGGTTAATCCCGGCCTTGATCTCCCCGAGGACGCTCTCGTCCCCTTCCTCGTGACCGAGCTCCCATAAAACCTCCAGATCCTCCACCCGACTGCGCAGGCCCTCCACCCGCTCCACGACATCTTTCAAGCGGTTGACCTCGGCGATCACCTTTTGGGCGCCTTCCTGGTCATCCCAAAAGTCGGCCGCCGCCATGCGCTGTTCGAGACCGGCGATCTGTTTCTTTTTCCCAGCGAGGTCAAAGAGACCTCCCGATTTCGTCGAGCCGCTCCACCAGATCGTGGAGCGCCTGACGGAGTTCACCAAAGGTTTGCGCCATCCTCAACACCTCACGCACCATGACATTTTTTATACTTTTTCCCGCTTCCGCAGGGGCAGAGATCATTGCGGCCCACCTGGTCCTTGTTGACCACCGGCTTTTTCGCTTTTTCCTCGCCGGACGCCGGCTCTCCGGGATTCACCTGTTGTGCCGTGCCCGTCGGCTCACTGGGACCTACCGCTTCGCCCTGCACCACGACTTGCTGCTGGACGACTTCGGGCTGAGCCACGGCGATATACGCTTTGAAAATAAAGGTGGCCACTTCTTCCCGGATGCTGTGGATCATCTCCTCAAACATCTGGAAGCCCTCGAACTTGTACTCCACCAACGGATCCCGCTGGCCGTACGCCCGCAGGTGAATGCCCTGGCGCAGATGGTCCATTGCATCGATGTGATCCATCCATTTGCTGTCCACCGCCCGCAGCAGGACGACCTTTTCAAAATCCCGCATCATCGGGCCAAGCTGCTGTTCCCGCATGTCGTACTGCCGATTGACCGCTTCCATCAGCAGGTCGTGCAACTCATCCCGGCCTTTATCGGCTAGCCCTTCGAGCTCTATGGCCCCGGGCAGCAGAAAAGTCCGCTCGGCGTATTCCAGCAGCCCTTTGAGATCCCACTCCTCGGGGATCGCATCCTGGGGGGCATAGGTATCGAGCATCCAGTCGATCAGATCTTCCACCATGCCGACGACGACTTCCCGCAGATTATCCCGTTCGAGGATCTCCCGGCGCTGCTTGTACATGATCTCCCGCTGCTGGTTCATCACGTCGTCGTACTTCAGCACGTGCTTCCGCAAATCGAAGTTGTTGCCCTCGACCTTTTTCTGGGCGCTTTCAATGGCCCGGGTGACCAACCGGCTTTCGATCGGCTGATCTTCCTCCAGCCCCAGTCGGTCCATGACCGCCATGGTGTTCTCCGATCCGAACAGGCGCATCAAATCGTCTTCCAGAGACAGATAAAACTGGGATGACCCCGGATCCCCCTGTCGGCCCGCCCGGCCTCGGAGCTGGTTGTCGATCCGTCGGCTTTCATGCCGCTCGGTACCAATGATATGCAAACCGCCGAGTTCCGCCACCCCGTCTTCCAAGATGATGTCCGTGCCCCGACCGGCCATGTTGGTGGCGATGGTCACCGCCCCCCGGTGGCCCGCCTTGGCCACGATCTCCGCCTCGCGCTCGTGATGCTTGGCATTGAGCACTTGATGGCGAATGCCGCGCTTTTTGAGCATCTCCGACAGCCGCTCGGATTTCTCGATGGAAGTCGTCCCCACCAGCACCGGCTGCCCAGTGGCGTGGCGCCGGACGATCTCCTCCACCACCGCCCGGAACTTGGCCTCTTCCGTCTTGTACACGACGTCCGGCAGGTCCGCGCGGATCATCGGTTTGTTCGTCGGGATGACCACGACGTCCATCCCGTAAATGCTGCGCAACTCTTCTTCCTCGGTCTTCGCGGTACCCGTCATCCCGGCCAGCTTTTTGTACATCCGGAAGTAATTCTGAAGCGTGATCGTGGCCAGGGTTTTGCTCTCGTTCTGAATCCGCACCCCTTCTTTGGCCTCGATTGCCTGGTGCAATCCTTCGGAGTACCGGCGGCCGTACATCAGGCGGCCCGTAAACTCGTCCACGATGATGACTTCGCCATTTTGAACCACGTAGTCCCGGTCCAATTTGAACAAACCGTGCGCTTTCAACGCCTGGGTGATGTGGTGATGAATCAGGACGTTGGCGTGGTCATAGAGATTTTGGATATTGAAAAACCGCTCGGCCTTCTGAACCCCTTGCTCGGTCAACGTGACGGACTTGGCTTTTTCGTCCACCGTGTAGTCCTCTCCGGGTTTCATGTTCGCCACGAGCAAATTCGCCCGCACGTACAGATCGGTGGATTTTTCCGCCGGTCCGGAGATAATCAGCGGCGTGCGGGCCTCGTCGATGAGGATGCTGTCCACCTCGTCGACGATGGCGTAATGAAGAGGCCGCTGAACCATCTGCTCTTTTTGGAGCACCATGTTGTCCCGGAGGTAATCGAAGCCGAACTCATTGTTGGTTCCGTAGGTGATGTCCGCCCGGTACGCTTCCTGCTTCTGCCCATGGGTCATGCCCGGAATATTCAGGCCCACCGTCAGACCGAGAAAGCGATGAATCTGACCCATCCACTCCGAGTCGCGCCGGGCGAGATAATCGTTCACCGTCACCACGTGAACCCCTTGTCCGGCCAGAGCGTTCAAATACGAAGGGAGGGTCGCCACCAAGGTTTTACCTTCACCGGTTTTCATCTCTGCGACCCGGCCTTGGTGAAGGACGATCCCACCCAGGAGCTGAACGTCAAAATGTCTCATGCCCAACGTCCGGCGGGCAGCCTCCCGCACCACCGCAAAAGCCTCGGGCAATAGGTCATCCAGGTCTTCGCCGTTTGCGTGCCGTTCTTTAAACTCCGTCGTCTTGGCCTGCAGCTGTTCATCCGAAAGCCCTTGAACCTCGGGCTCAAGGGCGTTAATCTGCTCCACAATCGGCTGCAGCCGTTTCACTTCTCGCTCATTCGAACCGCCGACAATCCTCTTGAGGAGTCCCAGCAAACCGGACCACTCCTTTCTCCTCTCATCCTCCGCCCGCCGAGCGCCCCGCCGCCGGGGTCCGCATCGGCGGCCGGCCCTTGTCGGCCGACATCATCTCAGACAGTTATTGTAGCACCTTTTGTCAGCGGAAGCCAGTCCAGGGGCACATCCAGAATCTAGAAAGAAGCAAAAGTAGCGGCACGAGAAAAGCGGGCTCCGGCCATCGCCAGACCCCGCTCGGTCCCCTTTTAAGGTCGCAACCCCGGCCTCAAAACGCCGGCTCAATCAACCCGTAGTTTCCGTCTTTGCGCCGGTATACCACGTTCACTTCGTCCGTGTCCGCATTGGCGAAGACGAAAAAGTCGTGCCCTAACAGATCCATCTGGAGAATGGCTTCTTCCACCGGCATGGGCTTGACCGGAAACCGCTTCACCCGGACCACTTCCCCGGCGATCTCCCGCTGGCTCTCCTCGGGCGGCTCCACCTCCGCCGTCAGCGTACGGATCCCCGCCTGCCGGAACCGTTTATTGATCTTAGACTTATGGCGTTCCGCCTGTGAGACCAGTTTGTCGACGACGAGATCCAAGGAACCGTACATATCCCCAGACTTTTCTTCGGCACGGAACACGATACCTCCCAGGGTCATCGTCACCTCCACTTTGTGAAGGCCCCGTTTCACCGATAAGGTGACGTACACATCCTGGTCGGCCGGCGCGTCGAAGTACTTCTCTAAGCGCCCCACCTTACGTACCGCGTACTCGCGAAGGGCTTCTGTCACAGCCAAATTATCTCCGCGCACGTGGATTCTCATGGGGACACCCCTCCCTTTGGTCTCTATATGAAATATTCCCTCAGTCTGCGTAAATTCCTGCTGAATCCCCAAGGGAACTATGGGGATTTTTCGTGACAAAAGAAAAAGGGCCGGGCCACAGGCGGACACCGGCTCCCATTCCTTGCGTCGATGTATCAGAGAGACAACGAACACCCCTGGGTCATAGCCCCATCGGCACCACGTTGGCCGCCTGAGGACCCCGAGCCCCTTGAACGATGTCGAATTCCACCAATTGTCCCTCGGACAGCGTGCGGAATCCCTGGGATTGAATGGCCGAATAATGAACGAACACGTCTTCCCCGTCCTCCCGGGAAATAAACCCGTACCCCTTGTCCGGGTTGAACCATTTGACTCGTCCTTGCATGGATTCCTTCCTTCCCCTCGGGTAATTGCGCGGCCACCCCCAGGCGTCCGGGGACGGCTGTGCGCTACCCGTAGTGTACGCCAAACACATCCAAATCAATACCGCCAAGGGGCCGGTGGGCACATCCCCTTGACCCCAAGGGTGAAACCGCGGCCGGGGCGCCCTGCGTCAAAGCACCTTGCTGAGAAATGCCCGGGTTCTCTCGGACTGCGGGGCCCCGAACAACTGAGCGGGATCCCCTTCCTCCATGATGATCCCCTCGTCCATAAACAACACCCGGTCGCTCACCTCCCGGGCAAAACCCATTTCGTGAGTGACCACGATCATTGTCATGCCCTCCTTGGCCAGATCCTTCATCACGGCAAGCACCTCGCCCACCATTTCCGGGTCCAACGCGGACGTCGGCTCGTCAAACAGCATCACCTTCGGCTTCATCGCCAGGGCCCGGGCGATGGCCACCCGCTGCTGTTGCCCGCCGGATAATTGTTCCGGGTAGGCGTCCGCCTTGTCTGATAACCCAACTTTCGCCAGCAGGGCCCGGGCTTGGTCCATGGCCTCCTCCCGGGGGACCTTTCTCACCTTCATCGGGGCGAGGATGATATTTTCCAGAGCCGTCATATGCGGGAAGAGGTTGAACCGCTGGAACACCATCCCCACTTCCCGGCGCACAGCATTGATGTCACACTTAGGATCGGACACCCGGATGCCGTCGATCACCACTTCCCCGGAAGTCACCGTCTCCAGGCCATTTAAACAGCGCAGAAATGTGCTCTTCCCCGAGCCGGAGGGGCCAATGACGCAGACCACCTCCTGCTCGCGGACGTCGCAGTTGACCCCTTTGAGCACTTCGAGATCCCCGAAACGCTTGTGCAGATCCCGGACGTGGATCACCCCTGCCCGTACCTCCTCTCCAGATAGGCCACCACCTGCTGCAGAACCAAGGTCAGGACCAGATACACAAAGGCCAAGGTCAAAAAGGGCTCCCAAGGCGACAGGATCCGCCCGAACATCAGGTTCATCTGGGTGGCGATCTCGCCCCCGGCGATCACCGCCAGAAGGGATGAATCCTTGAGAAGGGCGATGGCTTCATTCCCGAGAGGCGGCAGCATGCGGCGAAACGCTTGGGGCAGAATCACGTACCGCATCGCCTGGCCCATCCGCAGCCCCAAAGACCGGGCCGCCTCCATCTGCCCCCGGTCGATAGACTGGATCCCCGCCCGAAAAATCTCCGCCACATAAGCCGCGGAATTCAGCAATAACGCGATGGTGCCCGAGATCTGCGCGTCCAGAGCCCGCCCGCCGTTAAACTGCGGGATCACGGCAAAATGCAGCAGAAGGATTTGCACAAAAAGGGGCGTGCCCCGGAAAAATGTGATATACGCCAAGGCGGGCCACCGCCACCACCAGCCCCGCCCCAGCCGCATCAAGCCGAGAATCAGACCGAGCAACGTGCCGGCCAGGACAGCGATCACCGTGACCTCGATGGTCACCAGAGTACCTTGGAGAATTAAAGGCCAATAGTCCCGAATGACTTCCCAGCGAAAATGAACCCCCACCGGGTTCCCTCCTCGTTTGCGCGATCACAGCCGGTCCCCCGACCCGCCTTCCCGAGCGCGATACCCCCACACACGAAATGGGCACGGAACCGCACCGAGGTTCCATGCCCACCGCCGGCCCCCTCGAACCCGAGCCGCGCTTTATTCCGCCGGGGGAGCCGATCCGAAATATTTTTTGTAAATGGTATCATAGGTGCCATCGCTCTTCACTTTGGCGAGGCCCTCATTGATCTTCTCCAAGAGTGCCGTGTTCCCTTTCTTAACGGCGATGCCGTAGTATTCCTTAGGGAACTTGGGATCGGTGTAATGCTCGAATCCTTTGGAGGAATTCTGACGGATATAGTCGAGCACCACCCCGTTATCGGCCACCACCGCATCGACCGCTTTGTTTCTCAGATCCTCCAAGGCAAGGGGCGTCGTGTCATAACGCTTGATATTCGGGTCTGTCTTGCCCAGAAAATCTGTGACAATCTCATCCCCGGTGGTCCCGATCTGTACCCCCACTTTCTTGCCCTTCAGATCTTGAAGGGTCCGGATCGGCGAACCCGGCGGCACGACGATCATCTGTTGCGCCTGAAAATACGGATTGGAGAAGTCCATGGACTGTTTGCGCTCATCGGTAATTGTGATAGCAGAAATCAAAATATCCCGTTGGCCAATGGACAGGGCCTGAAAGATGCCCTTCCACGGGGTGTTTTCAAACTTCACCTGAAAACCCGCCGCCTTCGCCACCGCATTCAGTAAGTCGATGTCGAATCCTTCAATCTGATTGGTCTGGGGATTCACCGACTCAAAGGGCGCGTAAGCCGCGTCGGTGCCCACCACATAAACTTGACTGTTATTGTTGGTCCCCCCGCCCGTCGATGACGCCCCGGAAGGTGCGCTGGACGACGCGCCGCACCCCGCCAGGGCTACCCCCAGTGCCAAAGCGGCGACCCCGGCCCAACCTTTGCGGACCCAATCTCTCACCTGTATGATCCCCCTTTGTGTGTTCTGCGGCTCCCGATCTCGCCTGCGAAAGGTTTGTCCACCCGGTCTGCAGCAAAACGGCAATGCCGCACTTCTCTGTCAATATGACTCTACCTGATCTCGGTATCTTCGTCAACGTTAACATGTTACAAGAAAGGACATCCACCATGCAAATGAAATTTTATGGTTAACCGCCGGTTTGCCGCGCCGGGCGATGCTCATATCCGGGCGTGGCACAAAGCCGCCCGCAGCCGGCCGATATCCTCTTCCCGCTTTCTCAGCAGCCTCTGGGCATCCTCCAACTCGATCCGGGTAAACCGGAGTCGCCCGCCCGGGCGGACCTGGGCCACCACCGGCAGATCCACCGTCGCCACCTGGGCGATTTTCGGATAGCCGCCCATCGTCTGATGGTCCGCCAACAGGAGAATCGGCCGGCCGTCGGGGGGCACCTGGAGGGTGCCCGTGGTGACCGCCTCGGAGATCATCTCGATGGGCCGGGCCAGCGCCAATTTTGTCCCATCCAAACGGTACCCCATGCGGTCGGACTGGGGCAGAACGACAAAATCCGCTTCAAACACCTTTCGCCGGGCTTCTTCGTCGAAAGCCTCAAACTGCGGTCCGGGCATGGCCCTGACCCGGGGATTGGGTTCGTACTTCGGCAAAAGTCGAGAATCCACCCCCCAGGGAGCCGCGACAAAGCTTTTCCCCCGGAGCCGGGATGACCACATGGCCATGACAGTCCGGGCCCATTCCCCCGGTGGCCCGAGGGGCAGATCGTCCCCCGCTTGAAGCGCCCGGCCTTTATACCCTCCGATCCCCGCCCGCAAATAGGTACTTGCGCTGCCCATCACCTGGGGAACGGCGATTCCCCCCGCCACCCCCAGGTACATCCGGCACCCCGAGGTCTCGGCGACAAAATCGAGCACAGCCCCGGGGTGCACCAGCACCGGCCGCCAAAGAGGAACCGGGATGCCATCGACCCGGGGCGCCAGGCCCGCACCGGCGACGGCGATCAAGGAGAGTTCCTCGAATCTGAGCCGCGGCCCCACCAGGGTGATCTCCAGAGCCGGAGCCCCCTCCGGATTGCCCACCAGAAGATTGGCGACCCGCAGGGAAAAACCGTCCATGGCTCCGCTCACGATGACCCCGTATTTCTGATACCCATATCTCCCGCCATCCTGGACCGTGGTCAAAAGACCGGGATTGATGACCCGAATCATCCCCTGTCATCCCCTTCGCCCAGGCGGTCGTACTCGTCGCGATCGATGGCGTAAAATCTCACCCGGTCCCCCGCCGCCAAAAGGCTGGGAGGATCGTCCTCGGGCCTGAACAACCGAAGGGGGGTCCTGCCGATCAACCGCCAGCCTCCCGGCGTCTCGATGGGATACACCCCTGTCTGCCCGCCGGCGATCCCCACCGACCCCGCGGGAATGGCAAGGCGCGGCGTCGCCAGGCGGGGAGTGGCGATTCTATCGGACATCCCGCCGAGATATGGAAACCCCGGCGCAAAGCCGATGGCATACACGATATACTCCCCGGAGGTGTGAATACGGACCACTTCCTCCGGCGTCAAATGGTTGTGAGCGGCCACATCCTCGAGGTCCGGGCCGAATTCCCCGCCGTAACACACGGGAATCTCCACCACCCGAACGCGGCGGTCCGTGGAAGCCGGGGCATCGGCCAGCCGCCGCACCAATTCGGCCTTCACTTCAGAATACGAGGCCAGGACGGGATCGTAAAAAACGGTCACCGTGGTAAAGGCGGGGACGCATTCCACCATGCCCGGGATCGGCGCGGCCTCCAAATGATCCACAAAAGCCATAATCCGGGCGTGAGTACTCGCCTCGACAGCGTCCCCGAACCGGATCAGCACCGCCGAATCTCCGACAGGGGTTACGTCCAGGTGACCCATGATCCTCCACCCCCTCTCCGTACTCGATCACCATACCACGCCCGCACGTCATCGCCAACCGTGAACCCAACCGGCCAACACCCACGAGCCCACAAATTTATCCACAGCCCAAGCCACCGGCCCTCGTGATAAGAGGGAGTTATCCACACTATCCACAAGGAGAAGGTGTATAAATGCACAGATAACTCCCGTTAACCACAGTCTGTCCACAAAGATATCCACATTGCCCACAAAAAAAGCCGCCACGAGGGATCGATGATCCCCGTGCGGCCCGTTTTTTCTTTCCTGATCGGTGATCCCGGACGGCTCCCCGACACCGCGAGGTGAACCCGGCCCCTCTCGTGTCCTCCTGAAACCGTTATCTTCTACGGTCGAAAAACACCCCGTCCGGTGTCGCCCCACCCGAACGGTAGGTCTTTTCGACTTTGAGCGACTGTTGCAATCCGAGCAGCATATCGCCCACCTTCCCGAGAAGATTGACGAAAGTTTGCTGCAGGCGACGGTCCTGCTCCATCACGGCTTCAAACTGATCTTTAACTCGCTCGGCCGCCTCTCGGATCTCCGGATCCGCATGGTCCAACAGTGCAGCCAGGCGGAGATCCTCGGGGGAGATGACATCTCGGAGTTGTTCGAACACTCCTTTCCGGGTGTCCGACAAGGTCATCACCCGTTCCACAGCATCTTCTTGACTGGCCGTTCGCAGAATGTCTTCCCCGAGTTCTGACATCCGCTTCAAAAGTTCTTGTTGAGTATGCAAGACCGCTAATAGTCCCTCTTTGTCTAAACTCATGGTCGCTTCCTCTCTATATGGAACCGAGTTGCTGGGCGCGGGCAGAAGCTTGTCGGAGCGCGAGAGCCGCGTCCGCCCACGCCTCGCGCAACTCCCGAACCTGTTCCAAGACTTCCTCCACCGGCACCGGATCCTTGGTAACGTTCGCCTCCACCAAACGACGGTGATAGTAATCGTATAAAGCCGCTAAAGAATGGGAGATCTCGTAATCCATCTTTAACGTCACGGTCAGTTCCCGCAAGATATCCTGACTCCGCAAGAGAAACGCATGGGCATCCGGACGGCGCCCCTCCTCAAGAGCCCGCTTGGCCGCTTCGAGAAACTGGATCAATCCATCGTATAACATGAGCAGCAACCGGTCTGGCGCCGCCGTCTGCACCGCCGTATTGCGATAAGCGACTGACGCCTGGTCCCTATCGGTCATCCGAGTCACCCCTTCACTGCTTGATCCATCGCCGTCCGTTCAATGACCAGTTATCAAATTAGTGACCGGCCATCATCGATTGAAAAAATCCCGCTTGGCTGTTCAATTGCGACAAGGCCTGTTCCATGGCGGTAAACTGCTGGTAGTAATACTGACGTTTCTGGTCTAATTGCTGCTGCATCTCCGCCGCCTGGGTGTCGATCTCCCGGACCTGTTGACCGATCCAACTGTTGTCGACCAGGTCCGACGCGCTGCCCGCCTCTTGGCTGATCTGGTCGATGGCGGTATTGACCGCATTATAGAGTTTTGCGGCGATCCCGGCCCCCGGGCTGCTGGTATCCGTCACGCTCGAGGTCGGATTGGTGAACAGCCGCATCACCGCCTGGGGATCCGCCTGCACCGCCGCCCGGAGTTGATCTTCGTTCACGTGCAGTTGCCCATACTCCCACCAATCTCCCGTGGTGATGCCGATAGACGCCAAGCTGTTCAGGGTCACGGTCTGCCCGTTCACCGTGGAAGGCGCCTGTCCCTGAAGAACCGACCCGGCAATTCCCCGCAGGCTGTCGATAACATTCCCCAAAAGGGGGTCACTGGACAACATGCCACTTTTAGCCATTGTTTCCCATTTTGTAATCTGATCCTGGGTCATCTGGGACTTCTGATCGTCGGTGAGAGGCGGATAGTCGTAATTCCGTTTCTCGTGGTACAGATCGTTCATCGTCTTCATGAGGCTATTATACTTATCCACAAACCCTTCGATCGCTTTGACCACCGTATCCACATCGGTGGTGACCACCAAACTCGAAGAAACGGGGTTTCCGTTCGCGTCTTTCGCGGACACACCTTTGAGGGTCATCGTTACACCATTGTAGACCACGGTGTTGGTGGCACTGTACGACGTATAGCCATTGACGGTGTAGATGGCATCCTTCGCCGCGTTCGCACTGACACCCTGGAACCCGCCAAAGGCATTCCCGGGATCGCTGACCACCTCCACACTGATGGGCGAGTACAACGTGGGACCCGCCGCCCCACCGTTTACCGGCAAAAGTTTAAGATGCCCGGAGCCGTCATCCTGAGCCTGTACCCCCGTCACGGCGGTCTGACCGTTAATCGCAGTCACGATGTCCGAAAGAGTCTGCCCCGCCGAGAAATTGAAGGAAACTCCATTGATGCGCAAACTCGCATCTTTTGTAAGCGTCCCGATGGCGTTCACCGAGGCCACATTCCCTGCAGGATTCAGGTGAAACAGGCCCGCAAAGAGATTGTCGTTGTCCCCGCTGACGGAAATCTTCGCCCCGCTGCCCGTGGCCGTCGTTTGAAACACCACTTTGTCCTGGACGGCATCATAAAAAGCCGTCACCCCAGTCTTGGGATCGCTGCTGATCTTGGCCAACAACGTGTTCAACGTGTCCGTGGCCGGGTCGAAGGTCACCGTCTCCCCGTTGATCGTCACTTGGTGCGGCCCCGCCCCGGGGCTCCAACCTGTAGCCGTGCTCAACTGGTTCAGGGGCGCGTTCGGATTCAGTTGCGGCTTCCCCGCCGCCGTCAAGGCCGTTGCGGACGCAACTGTCACCCCCTGGGCCAACTGGCTCACCGAAACGGAATACGAAGCGGCCGGGGACGTGGCGGCCGCCGTGGCCGTCACCACCGAAGTGTCCGAGCTGGAAACCGTTTTCGCCAAAAACGTCGACTGCAGCTTCATCGAGAACAACTCATTGGTGCGAAAATCCAACAGCGCGCTGTTCACCTGACGGTAGTCGTCCTGTTTCCACTGCCACAGCTGCTTTTGTTGCATCAAGCGGTTCAGGGGGATACTTTCCGCCTGCATCATGGCTTTGACCATGCTGTCCGTGTCAATCCCGGAGGCCAAACCGGCAATGTGACTGTAGTCGATGGCATTGAATCCGCTTCCGGAGTTCGTCGACCCCGTCGCCCCGAGAATCATACCTGCACCCCCTAAATGGTCCGATCAAAGAATACGCCCAACACCGAGCGCATCTGTTCATCCATGGCAATGAGATCCCCCGGCGGAATCTGGCGGATGACCTCGCCGGTATCGTCCCGGATCACCCGAACGATGACCTGGTGCGTGTCTTGCTGCAGTTCAAACCGCAAATGGGTCCTGGCCATCTGGGCGGCCACATTCATCCGCGCCACTGAGCGCTCCACCTGCTCCGGAGATGGCTTCCTCGGGTCCCCTTGTGTTTCGTTGCCTGTCTTCGCCGGCAACACCGGTGTCGGCGCTTCCACCCGAACCACCGGCGCCGTTTGTTCTGCCGCCGCCGCATCCACCAACTCCCGCCCCACGGGCATTCCCGTATGCAGGGGCGGCACGATGCCACCATTCATCGTCGATCCCTCCCGCTCCGGTCGTCTCCTCGTTCCCGCCCGAAGATTTCCTTATTATACGAATCGGCCGCCCCCGACCAACCATTAAGCCCAAAATCCCCACCATCCAAGAAAAAGCGTCATTTTTCCGCACGGGCGGGCGGGAAATGCCGTTTTCCCGGCGTGCCCTCCCTATGGCTACGGGCGGCCCGCCGCGCCGCCCCGGCGGGGGATCGTCAGGGGCTCGCCGATTCGATAAAATCGTTATAAAGTATAAAGGGTTGTAGATCCCAAAGGATTGTACAAAATGACGACAAAGGAGGGGTGGAGGTGACTCGAAAGCTCGCCTGGCCGGTGATCGGCTACATCGCGGCCCTGGTGTTGATATGGGGAGTGTGTTGGCCGGTCTATAAGTTCGGTTTAACCTATACGCCTCCGCTCCTTTACGCAGGAATTCGCACTCTTCTCGGCGGCGTACTGATGGCGGCTCTGGCCCTACCCCGATGGAAAGCGTTGCAATGGCGGAGGAACTGGCAGATTTACGTGATTTCTTCCTTATTAAATGTTTTCTTGTTCTTCGGAGTTCAGACTGTGGGGTTGGTGTACCTGCCCTCAGGCATGTTTTCGGTCCTTGTCTATTCCGAGCCGGTGATCGTGGGACTGTTGGCGTGGAAATGGCTGGGAGAAACCCTCACACCCGCCAAAATGGTGGGCCTTTTTCTCGGCTTGCTCGGGGTCGCGGCCTGCAGCTTTGACCGCCTGCCCGGGTCCGCCTCGGGTCTGGGGATCCTGCTTGGACTGGCGGCAGCCATTTCTTGGGCGGTGGGCACCGTGTACCTCAAACGCGTGCAGGCCCAAGTGGATATGATGTGGCTGGTGGCTATCCAATGTTTACTCGGCGGCGCGGGGATGATGGGGGCCGGGAGCCTGTTTGAAAGCTGGTCCGCGATTCAGTGGACCTGGCCGTTTTTGGCAACGGTGGCTTTCGCCATGTTTTTCGGCGTCTCTTCGTCTTGGCTGATCTGGTTCCGCCTGGTCCAGATGGGCGAGGTCAGTCGGGTGGCCGCGCTGACCTTTCTGGTACCTGTGATCTCCGTGGTGCTGAGCGCCCTCTTCCTACATGAGACGATCAGCGGATGGCTTTTTGCAGGATTGTTGCTGATCGCCGCGAGTATCTACCTTGTTAACCACACCCCGCACCCCCATCGGGCCGGAGAAGCCCCTCGTCCCCTGGGGTAAGCTGGGGCAGGGGCGAGACATGGGGCAGTCTTAGGAAGACTTTCCTTGCCTAGCGCGAGCTCCCGGTCTCCTCCCGCCCGACCACAAAGCGCCGGAACCGCTGCGCCGCCGGGGACAGAGCGCGGTGCTCGATCCAGGCCATGCCGATCACCCGGCGGCACAATGGCGCATGGACCGGCAATTTTTTGATCCCCAACAACTCCAAACCGGGAAAATCAGGAACCATCGCCACACCGAGGCCGCCGGCCACCAGTCCGGCCACGGTGGCCACTTCTTCCCCTTCAAAAGCAATCCGGGGCGAGAATCCCGCCTGGGCACAAAGCTCCTCGGTGATGGTCCGCATCCCGTAGCCCCGCTTGAGAGCGATGAACGGCTCCTCCGCCACATTCCCGAGCTCGATTCTATCCCGTCCCGCCAGGGGGTGCTGCGAGGGGACGATCAAAAAGAGCTCTTCGGTCTTCAGATCCACCCAACCCACCCCCTCCCGGCGCACCGGCGGAGACAGGAAACACAGATCAATCTCCCCGGACTCCAGTTGACGAAAAACCGGTCCGGCCGCATTCTGCACCAGAACAAAGGAAACCTTCGGGAAACGGCTGCGAAAATCCCGAATCAGATCGGGAACGAGGTGCACGCCAAGGGTATGCAAAAAGCCCAGGCGCACCTCGCCTCGCTCGGGATCTGCCAGCTCCTGAATCTCCCGCCGGGCCTCGTCCATTTCCCGCATCACCCTCTCCACCCGGCGGAGAAATCGCTGCCCATAGGGAGTCAGGCGAATGCTGCGCCCTTCCCGCTCGAACAATGGCGCCCCGAGCTCCTGTTCCAGCCGGGCGATGGAACGGCTGAGGGCGGATTGGGAGACGGCGAGGCGCTCCGCCGCCCGGGTAAAATGCTGCAACCGCGCCGCCATGCGAAAATACTCCAACTGTGCCCATTCCACGGCCATCCCCACTTTCGTCGTATCTATGCATACGATGCATCAAAATGATCGAAAACGTCAATTAGACAGTATGGATTGGGCAGGAGTAGAATGAGACCATGTTGAGATGAATCCCAAGAAGAAAGTTTTGGATCCGGAGGCGCGTGCACATGCCGTATTTGGAACGGGGACAAAAAGGATTCGGGCGGGCTTTGGCCGCCCTGTTCGCCGGAGGCTTCGTCACCTTCGCCATTCTGTACTCCACCCAGCCTCTGCTCCCCGTACTGTCCGCCGATTTTCACGTCAGTCCGGCGGTCGCCAGTCTGTCGGTTTCGCTGACCACCGCGATCCTAGCGATTTTCATGCTTCTGACCTCGGCGTGGTCAGAAGATCGGGGGCGCAAATCAATCATGGTCGCCTCGGTGCTGGCCTCTTCGGTTCTCGCGATCCTCACGGCCCTCGTCCCGAGTTTCCTCTCGCTTCTGGTGCTCCGGGCGGTGGTGGGTGCAACCTTGGCGGGGCTTCCGGCCATCGCCATGGCCTACGTGAACGAAGAGTTCCACCCGGCCACCCTAGGCATCGTGATGGGGATGTACGTAAGCGGGACCAGTGTGGGCGGAATGAGCGGGCGAATCCTCGTGGGCGCCATGTCGGACCTGTGGTCTTGGCGCGGAGCCCTGGCGGGACTGGGAGTCATCAGCTTGGCGGCGTCGATCCTTTTCTGGAGGGGGCTGCCGGCATCCCGGCATTTTACGCCAAAACCCGGAGCCCTTCGGCGGCTGGCGCCGTCTTTGGCGGCCAAATTGCGCGATCCGGGGCTTTTGACCTTATATGGACTGGGCTTTGTGCTCATGGGGGGCTTCGTGACGCTGTATAACTACCTGGGCTATGAGCTAATGGGACCGCCGTACCACCTGAGCCAGACCTGGGTGGGGCTGATTTTCCTCGTGTATCTCTCCGGAACTTTCAGTTCCACCTGGATGGGACGATTGGCGGATAGGCACGGACGGGTCAAAATCCTCTGGGTGGGGCTCGGACTCAGCATCGCCGGGGCCCTGTTGACCCTCGCTCAGCCTTTGGGAGTGAAAATTGCCGCCACCGCCCTGTTCACATCGGGATTTTTCGGGAGCCACGCCATTGCCAGTGCCTGGGTGGGCAAGCGGGCAAAAACGGAAAAAGCCGAGGCCTCGTCCTTGTATCTGCTATTTTATTATGCCGGTTCGAGCCTGGCCGGCGTGACCGGCGGGTTTCTCTGGACTCGCTTCGGATGGCCTGGGGTGATCGGGCTGATCGTGGGGCTGCTCGGGGTGGGGCTGTTGTTGGCCGGAGGACTGCAGCATTTGGAAAGACTGACCATCGCTGCAGCACAGGGGCCTCAAGGGTCGGCGGGAGGGCAGCCGGTGGGCGCGCACCGCGGACGATAGGTCAGCGGGCACCGGTGCGGCGGGCACAAACCGCACGGTGGCAATGGGAGCGGGTTATGTCCACTCTCCTCCCCACCATTTCCGTGGTGATCGGGAGGGGCGGATTGCATTCCTCCCCGAGCGCCCACGCGATCACTTGCTCCTCGCCGGTCGTGCGTCAACCACAACATGAACAGCCCCACAGCGCCGGGCCCGTGGCCCTTCGATAGGCCTGGGCATTCTGTCAACCAGCCACAAAGGTTTCCCGGAGGTGCCCGGCGCGATGAGGCCGACTCGCTAGGATAGCCTGGGCGACGCCGATAAAATACTCCGACTCCCGCCGGATGTGATTGAGGACCACCATCACCGTGGGGTTGCTGTACATGGCCGGGCTCTCCACACCCAGTTGGTCTAAGAGGTGAATGAAGGCCCGACTTTCTCGGAGGCAGTGATCGACGAGGTGGAGGAGATCCCCGTGAAACGCGGCGGCCGCCCGTGGATCTGTCCACACGTAAAGTTCGATCATCCGGCGCACCGCCCCCCGGGTGCGTTCCAACATCTGCCCCCAAATCTGTAGCGCCCGCACGAAACGCGGCTCCAGGTTGTTCACCAACTGGCGGATCACCACCGTGTGCTCCGCCTCCTGCTGCTTCCAGAAATCCGCCTCATCGAGAATGCGCAGCGGCATTTTGTCACCGTAGATAAACAGCATCCCCTGGGCCCCCTTCACATCGAGGGTTTGTGGACTTCTGCCCCCAATGTACGCTATCCAGCCTTCCCAGGTGCC
Source organism: Kyrpidia spormannii (assembly GCF_002804065.1). NCBI lineage: Bacteria > Bacillati > Bacillota > Bacilli > Caryophanales > Alicyclobacillaceae > Kyrpidia > Kyrpidia spormannii. The sequence goes on from NZ_CP024955.1 coordinate 2,889,350, forward strand.
TATCCCCTGTGGGGCAGTGGAAACCCACCATCGCCCTGCGCTCGCTCTCTCCACACCTCGGTCCGAAGTATAAACAATCGCAAAGGTGCGATTTGGTAAGATTGGATTAAAAATAAGTAACTCCCGCCCGGCGCCGATCTTGTCATCATTCATGGACACCTTGATGTTTCAGCAAAAACTGAGGCTGAGCAATGTAAAGTTTCGGCATTGGAACGGTTCCGAATGTGGTAGATTTTTACCACGCTCTTTCATACAATACAGCTATAAAACATGCCCTTGTCCTGGGTAAGGACACGCCACATGCACCGCAGTGCCCGACGGTTCACATTTGTAAAAACGTCAGGAGGTTTGCCGATGTCATTTCAAGACATGGAGAGATCCTTGGTTCACCCGAAAGAAAAACGGTATTATGTCCTCAGCGTCATATTTAGTATCATCGTCTATCTCGCCCTGATCATCTCCCTTGTAGGAATTGTGTATTTGATCATCGGATTGCTGCTGGCCTTCGCCTTGAACTTAATGACCCTCGGTTTTGTGCGATTGAACGGGGTGCGTCTCAGCGAACGCCAATTTCCAGAGGTCTATGAACGGGTGCGCAAACTTTGCGATCGAATGGACATCTCAAAGGTTCCAGACGTGTACGTCACCCAGGCTGGAGGCGCATTAAATGCTTTTGCCGCACGCTTTTTCGGCAAGAACATGGTCACGGTGTACTCGGATATTTTCGAGGTGATCCGTACCGGAGAGCATGAGTTGCTCGACTTTGTTTTGGCCCATGAATTGGCTCACATCCGGCGCAAGCACGTCAGCCATAACATCTTGATTCTCCCGGCCCGGTTGATCCCTTTTCTCGGCAATGCCTATTCCCGGGCATGCGAATTCACCTGTGACCGCATCGCGACCTATGTGACAGCCAGCCCTGCCGCTGCCGAGCGAGGCCTGACGATGCTCGCCGTAGGGAGAGATCTGTACGCAGACATCGATGTGGATGAATATTTGCACGACAGCGAACAAAACCGCGGCTTTATACTTCGCATGACGGAAAAAATGTCCACTCATCCCCCTCTGCCCAAGCGCATCGCCGAGGTGCGCCGGATAGCGGCCTCATGGTGGCCCAAGTCAACTGCTCCGAACATCTAAGGAGATCCTCCCCTCGATTGGGGAGGGCACGAGCCCTCCCCGCTCTCATCGAACAGGACAGGTTTGCAGGATTGCAGCAGTTGGGAGAAGGACTGCGTCACCCCCGAGCGCTTTTAGATCAACTTGTAGTCTCGAAGTTTACGGTATAACGTTGTACGGGATATTCCGAGTTCCCGTGCAGTACGGCTAATGTTACCTTTGTACATCATGAGTGCACGCTCAATCTCCAACCGTTCATCCTGGGCATATTGTAGCCGTATCGATTCGACGTTACGTAAAAGACGAGCGTCCCGTTGCACAAGCTGTTCATCCCGCCTTCCCTGTACTCCGGAGTCAATAGACTCGATTTCGTCTTGCGAGAGCACGTTTGCCTGTACAGCCTGTGGCATTTTGGGCTCGAATTCCGGCGAGATCAATTGAAACGTGTCATCCGTCCGTAAGTAATCGGGTAAGTGGTCCAATGTAATGAGGGGTTCGTTGCCTGCTACATAAAAGGCTCGTTCTAGGGCATTACGCAACTCTCTGACATTACCTGGCCACCCGTACTGCATAAGGACTCTTGTCGCCTCCTCAGACAATGATTTCTCAGGTGTTCCCGTGGCTTCCGAGAACTCAGTAAGAAAGTGCCTCGCGAGTTCCGGAATATCATCTTTTCGTAAACGGAGGGGTACAAGTTCTATGGTGAAGACATTGAGCCTGAAGTAAAGATCGCTTCGGAACGACCCATTGTATGCGATTTCCTGAGCTAGGCGTTTGTTTGTCGCGGAAATGATTCGTACATCAACCGGAATCGGGGTGCCGCTCCCTACTCGAACAACTTCTTTTTCTTGTAATACACGCAGTAGGATGGCTTGTTGGTCGATCGGCATATCCCCAATTTCATCCAGGAACAGTGTTCCGCCATTCGCAAGTTCGAATTTGCCTGGACGTCCCCCCCGTTTTGCCCCGGTAAATGCTCCATCCTCATAACCAAACAGCTCGGCACTGACCAAATCCCGCGGTAGACCCGCACAGTTCACGGCAATAAACGGCTTGTTACGACGCGGGCTGGCGTTATGAATAAACCGCGCAAAAAGTTCTTTTCCAGTCCCACTCTCTCCCAAAAGTAGGACATTGGCGTCAGCTTGTGCAGCAAGCTCCGCAAGCTGAATGTTCTTTAAAAACAATACGTTTGAACCGACGAGTTCCACCTGGTTTTTTTGAGATTTCCGGGATAAAATACGCATCTTGCGAATGAAGATATGGTACACTTCCCCTATTTTCTGGCCCTTAATCTCAAACACGTGTTGATCTCGACTGAAACGAGTCATGAATTGGTGATCTTGTACGCTGCTTAGGTAAGATCTAAGGAAAGGAAGCAGGTTTGGATCATCTGCCAACCAATCGCTGGCAAGTTGATTTTTCACGAGTACCTCATTGTTAGCTACACTAATATATCCTTCCGGTATCGCATTTATAGCACCCACGAAAAGACGATCAACTTCCGCTTTTTTACCCTGTTCCTCGACGATGCCAACAGCACATTCTAGCAACTGTTTCAAAGCCCTAGAAAGGGTTGTAATGGTATCAGGACTCAACGAGCAATCATCGATGAATACACCAAGCACTCCATAGAATCGGCCGGATTTACGCTGAATGGGTATTCCTATCGTAATCCAGTCTTTCAATTCCTCTCGTTCATGTTCGCTCCCCCGAACAACAGCTTCACTTCGACCCATTAACGCCAGGGAAATTCCGGAATGACCAATTAACGCATGATTGGCCTTGATCCCAGGGCTCAAAAAGGGGGGGAGCTCGGGTGTGTCTGTTACATCGTGGCGAAAAACGGCTAAGGTCAAACCTTCAGCGTTAAAGATTCCAAATCGGTATGGAAAATATTTTGTCATATTTTTGATTGCATCGATCAAAGGCTTGTATTGATCCTGGGCAGTCCGGAGCACGTGAATGGGGGCACTCGCGCTGTCACTTCGCAGCAGTGCAGGATTCTCTTTTTCGTCGTTGTAAAAAGGTATGGGCGGTATCAACCCATTTGATTCCCACACAATGTCAAATTCCCCATTGGCATTCACGCGTCCAATTCTAGACTGCAGCCACAGATGTTGGTTTTTTGGATCTACTCGAATGCACCCCTGGGGAGCCTCGAACTCTATATCACGCAGTGCCTCACGAATCTCATCTGTATCTGTTGACCTCGCCCGACGGATCCCCTCCGCCAATAACCAAACACTATAATATGCACTTTCCATAACCGCACTTATCGTTTGCGTCCCATAGGTTTCATTGTACAGACTGCGAAACTCCGAGTTTCGTTTTGTACGGATGGATGAGAAATATGGAAATGATGTGTAATGGCCGACAGCATATTTGATACCCATTGCCTGAATCTCCGTTTCCGCAGTAATTGCGCTGGCAATCGGTATATTTAAACGAGTGCCGTAAAACTGTTGATAAAAAGCAATCACGCTCTCCCCTACGAGCGTTGAAAACACTACATTCGGTTTTACGGCCGTAATCTCCCGAAGTATTTGCTGGAATCTTTGAGCACCTAAAGCAACATACTGCTCGCCCGCTATAGTGCCCCCGTGCAACTTCACGAGTCTACGGATATGCTTATTCGTCTCTCTGGGGTATACATAGTCAGACCCGACAAGATAAACCGATTTACCAATGTGATCAAAAATCCAAGGGATGAAAGTTTCAAGCTGCTGGTTCGGAACTGGACCACAATAATACACATAAGGGCTCAATTCTTCGCCCTCGTACAATGTGGGGTAAAAGAGCAATTTATTGTACTTTTCTAATACGGGAATAGTAAGCTTGCGACAAACTGAGGTATATAGACCAATGATCGCCGCAACATGGTGTGTATGAATCAGTTTCTCGGCCTTCGCTGCCGACAAAATAGGGTCAGAGGCGATATCCTCTGTGATGGGAATGAGCTTTCGCCCCAAGACCCCCCCATTTTCATTGATTTGGCGGATCGCCAACAGTGCGGATTGGTATTGCCCCCGTTCTGTTACGCTTGTCGTGCCCGTGAGCGAGAAAAGTAGGCCGATGTGGATGTCCTGACCGCCAGGCACTGGTTCGCCCTCCTTTTCACCTGCTAGGGACATTATATCATTCTGTGTTCTATAGATGTCTTGCAATGTTTCCTAATGTTGCGCTTTTGCATCGGTTTGTTTATCCCTGGCGTTCGTCGTCTTAGAACACGATTAAACAGATGAGGACATAACGATACAGACCGCAAGGGAACCAGATTCGCGGTTCGCCCTTTCTGAGCTTCCCTACCGTGCTTCCAGACGGTCGTGGTTAGCTGTACTGCTGCGTTGAGATAAATCCGTTTCTGCTCACGTATTTGGCATGAAACCTGCAAAGAGGTTAAAAAGAGAAGTTACATTTCTAAAATATACAAATGACGGAGGGTGTTCTCAATGAGACATGGGGACATTGCTAGCAGTCCAGATACTGTAGGTGTTGCCGTTGTCAACTACAAGATGCCGCGGCTCCATACCCGGGAGCAGGTACTGGATAACGCTCGGAAGATTGCGGACATGATCGTCGGAATGAAGCAAGGCCTGCCAGGAATGGATTTGGTCGTCTTTCCCGAGTACAGCACGATGGGCATTATGTATGACCCGGATGAAATGTTCGAAACTGCATGTACAGTCCCCGGGGAAGAAACGGAGATTTTTGGCCGGGCATGCCGTGAAGCCAACACCTGGGGAGTGTTCTCTCTAACCGGGGAACGGCATGAGGAACACCCGCGAAAAAGCCCGTACAATACGCTGGTGCTGATCAACAACAGAGGAGAAATCGTGCAAAAATATCGAAAGATACTACCTTGGGCTCCTATCGAAGGCTGGTATCCGGGGGATAAGACCTATGTCTCCGATGGACCCAAAGGACTTAAAGTTAGTCTGATCATCTGTGACGACGGAAACTATCCCGAAATTTGGCGGGATTGTGCAATGAAAGGCGCAGAATTGATTGTTCGTCCACAGGGATATATGTATCCGGCCAAAGAACAGCAGATCATGATGGCTAAGACAATGGCATGGGCAAACAACGTTTATGTCGCTGTGGCGAACGCGACCGGATTTGACGGAGTCTATTCCTACTTTGGTCACTCAGCAATTATTGGATTCGACGGCCGTACATTGGGCGAATGTGGCGAAGAAGAGTACGGTATCCAGTATGCGGAGCTGTCGATTTCAGCGATTCGTGACGCCCGGCAGAACTGGCAATCGCAAAATCAGCTCTTCAAATTATTACATCGCGGATATACAGGTATCTATAATTCAGGGGACGGCGACAAAGGATTGGCAGAATGTCCGTTTGATTTTTATCGGACATGGGTGTTAGATGCAAAGAAAGCTCAAGAGAATGTAGAGAAAATTACCCGAACGGAGCTAACAACAGCATGTTGTCCAGTTGGCGGTCTGCCCTATAACGGTGCAGAACGCGAAGCGGATCGGTAGTTGATCCATGAGCGCCGCCGGGAACCAAAAGGTAAGCTTCCATCGGATCCCGGCGGCGGATCTGACCTGTATAGCAGCATCAGTTGTAAAAAGGGGATACGGTTAATGCCATTCGTAAACGATATGCTCCAAAGCTTTGCCCAACAGAAAATAGCGAAAGAAGAGGAGAATACTGGACCCAACCAGTCGACCAAGTCATCGTCAGCAACGGTAGTCACCCGATTTACTTTCGACGTCAATAAAGTGATGCAACATTTGAAAAGCCATATTGCCGGGCAACAGGAAGCACTCAATGCCATCGAGCAGATGCTACGCTTGGTAAGAGCCGATATTGCTGATCCTAGCCGTCCACTGTACATTGCACTTTTCCTAGGCCCAACCGGAGTGGGAAAAACAGAAATTGTTCGCCTCTTGGCAGAGGCACTTCATGGAAACCGAGAAGCTTTTTGTAGAGTGGACATGAACACGCTGTCCCAAGAACACTACGCGGCGTCTTTAACGGGAGCACCGCCCGGATACGTGGGAAGTAAAGAGGGAACCACCATTCTCGACAAAGAAAAGATAGTAGGTTCCTACAGAACACCAGGTATCGTGTTATTTGATGAAATGGAGAAGGCAAGCAACACGGTTCTGCAAACCCTATTAAACGTCTTTGACAACGGGCTCATGACTGTGGCATCAGGACAAATAACGATTAATTTCCGTAACTCATTAATTTTTATGACGAGCAACATTGGTGCCCGTGAGGTACAAGAATATGCGAGACGCAAGTCTCACTCAAAACTCCGCCACTTTCTCAGGGTTACACGACCGCTGAGTATAGAGACAACTCGGAAACTCATCCAGGAGCAACTCGAGACCCGATTGTCTCCTGAGTTTCTTAATCGTGTCGACGACATCATTACGTTCAACTGGTTGGACGAAACCGCCGTCGAGGATATTATTTTGCTCCACATCCGGCAACTGAATCAGCGTTTGCTGCATCATCGGGTCGACATCCATCTAGAGCCCTCAATGCTTGCGCACCTCGCAGAAGTCGGATTTGACCAGCGGTACGGGGCAAGATCATTAAAGCGAGCTATTCGCCGGTACGTGGAAGTCCCATTGGCTAAATATTTACTTTCTCGTAGCTGGGAATCGGAAATGCCTTCTGAAAGGGTCATTGTGGCTTGGAGGAACGGGGACACACATTTTCGGAAGGATTTGCAGAAGGAATGATAGACTGTCGCACGCCTATGGAGGAGGTCATCGAATGGCAAACGTTGGGCTTCTTTACGTTGGAGCCGTTCTGTTCGTCAATGCACTTATGCTGTTGGGCAAAATCGATTCAAAAAGTGCGGGCATTTTTAATCTTTTCGTTGGTGCACTGCAAGTATTTACGCCGGTCTACCTAATCATGACCGCCCAGAATAGCTGGGACATTTTTAGTGCCTCAGGTATTTTCTTGTTCGGGTTTACTTATCTGTATGTCGGAATATCAAATTTAACCGGCAACAACAGTTCGGGTGTCGGTTGGTATTCGCTGTGGGTCTCTATGCTCGCGATTGGCTATAGCATTGTTAATTTCTACCATTTTGGAGATATCAAGTTTGGCGTTATATGGCTAATGTGGGCGTTTCTTTGGGGTTTGTTCTTTCTATTGCTCGCGCAAAAACGCGATATCGGCCGATTTACAGGGTGGGTTACACTCATAGAGTCCTGGGCAACCTGTACGATTCCAGCGTTTTTGTCTATGACCGGACTTTGGACCCATATAAGCGCCACGGTGGTCTGGATCGCAGTGCTCTTCGTCCTCGCGCTTTTCACCTGGGCTTGGGTGACAACAAGAGCTTCTCACGCGCCAGTTGCAAAATCGTCCTAGGTGATTTGCTGCAAATCAGTTCTGCGTTAGTTTGAAAAGCTAACTCAAATGACCTCACAGTCGCACATGGATAAACCCTTTTAGTTGCATTGTGGAATCTTATTTGACACATCTTTCTGCCACTGTTATTATCAATCCAGAAGTGCGTCAAGTCAATGATTATAATTCTTACATGGCAAGGTTGCTTGCCAATTAAGAAAGGAGGTGCAACTCTCGAAAAAACCTACCCGATCGAACAGATACGATTAAAGAGAACTCATTGAGGAGGGAAAAAGATGCCAGATGTTTTGTTTCATGTGGATTTGACAAAACCCATGGATGAGCAAGACATACCTGGGCACAATCGGTGGCATCCGGATATCCCGGCGGCAGTCTCAATAAACCCTGGCTCAATTTTCCGTATCGAATGTAAGGATTGGACCGATGGGCAGATTCATAATAACGATGACCCTTCTGATATTGCCCATGTGGACCTTAACCGGGTACACGTCTTAAGCGGACCGGTATGGGTTAACGGAGCGGAACCCGGTGATCTCCTGGTGGTCGATATCCTGGACATCGGTGCATTGCCAGACTCAGAATGGGGGTTTACCGGAATCTTTGCTCGGGAAAACGGCGGTGGTTTTTTGACGGATCGTTTTCCAGAAGCCCGGAAAGCAATATGGGACTTTGAAGGAATTTATGCCGTATCTCGACACATACCTGGGGTTCGTTTGCCCGGAGTCCTCCACCCCGGACTGATCGGATGTGCCCCATCCCAAGAGCTCCTTGATGAATGGAATCGGAGAGAAGCTGAACTCGTGGCCGCGAATCCCCAGCGAATCCCACCGCTTGCCAACCTTCCAAATCCGCAAAGTGCTGTGCTGGGCAGTCTGAAGGGGGCCGAGTTCGACCGAGTTGCACGGGAGGCCGCTCGCACAGTCCCGCCCCGTGAACATGGCGGTAACTGTGATATTAAGAACCTTTCCAAGGGTTCCCGATTGTATCTACCCGTATATGTCAAAGGGGCGAAATTATCCGTCGGCGACCTTCATTTTTGCCAGGGTGACGGAGAAATCTCTTTTTGTGGAGCCATTGAGATGGCTGGATGGATCGATCTTCATGTCGATGTGATCAAAGGTGGCATGACCAAGTACGGTGTCGCCAATCCAATTTTCAAACCGGGACCTGTGGAACCAAAGTTCTCCCAATATCTCGTGTTTGAGGGTATTTCAGTCGATGAAAGCGGAAAACAGCATTATTTAGACGCCCACATTGCTTATCGGAGAGCCTGCCTGAACGCCATTGAATATTTACAACACTTCGGGTATACAGGGGACCAGGCTTACCTGCTTCTGAGCGCTGCCCCCGTCGAAGGCCGCATCAGTGGAATTGTCGATATTCCCAACGCCTGCTGTACCTTAGCCATACCGCTGGAAATCTTTGATCGGGACCTGTCCCCGGCGTGATCCGATGCCAACCTATGCATTTAACTGTCAAAGATGCGGACCGTTTGAGCGACAGATGGCCATGAAGGATGCCCAAGATACTTGCATTTGCCCTTTCTGTGGAGAAGTGGCACGTCGAACCTATGGGGTCCCAAATGTCTTAAAAACGGCTGGACGATCCACCTCGGTACGTGTTGTTGAGCCACACAACGGAACGAATTCCACTGTCAATACCGAGCGGCAACGTCAAGCAAATGGCTCCCGTCCCGGCCGTCCTTGGATGGTCGGTCATTAGTGGCTTTCTGGAGCCAGTGAGGCGGATTTTTCGGCAAACTCCTTGCTGGCTCCATTTTTGGCATATCATGTAACCGCCGGGGTTCATAGGCCGAGTTCCATTCTCCAATTCTGCGTAAACCCTGGGGCCGCCCAGAGCGCACTGAACATGTTCCGCAGGTCTTGCGAATCTCCCGCAAAACGGTCATCCTATGGTATAGACGGGCGTAAGCATGCCCAAGAAGGCTCAGGCCCGACCGACGAGTCGGTGCCCGGGTCAGCCGTTTGGATGACGGGAGGCGTGGGGAGTGTCAAAAGAGCCAAACATTCTCATTCTAACCGGAAGTTTTGGCGATGGACATCTTCAGGTGGCCCGGGTGTTGCGAAACGGCTTCCAGAAACAAGGTGTTCGAAAGGTCCGGGTGTTGGACTTGTTTGCCGAGGCGCACCCAGTGATCAATCAGGTCACGCGCTACGCCTATCTCATGGGTTATGGGGTGGCGCCGTCGATTTACGGATGGATGTACACGTCCACCCGGGATATGGAACAGGACGGGATGTTTGCCCGCTTGCTCAGCTCCTTCGGGGAACAGACTTTGCGGCGGATCTTGAAAGAAGAGCGGCCCGACGCGGTCATTAACACGTTTCCGGTCTCGACCATGCCGGAGCTGCGGCAAAAACTGGGCATGGAGATCCCCCTCGCCGCAGTGATCACCGATTTTGCGCTGCATCAGCGCTGGCTTCACCCGGCGATCGACCGTTATTACGTGGCCACGGAGGATTTAAAGCAGGGGCTCGTCCGGCGGCAGATCCCGGAAGACCGCGTCGTGGTAAGCGGCATCCCCATCCGCGAGTCCTTTGCGACGCCGGTGGACCGAAACACAATCTATGGAAAATACCAGTTTGACCCGAGGAAGAAAATCGTCCTGGTGATGGCCGGAGCCTATGGGGTGCTTCAGAACACCCGGCAGATCTGCAAAATCCTGGCCCAGGACCCGAACCTGGAGGTTGTGGTGGTGTGTGGCAAAAACCAGCCGTTACGTAAAGTGCTGGAAACCACCTTGGCCGACCAGCCGTCCATTCACGTGTTCGGTTTTGTCGAACAGATCCACGAATTCATGGCTGTGGCCTCGGCGATGATCACCAAAGCTGGGGCCATCACCCTGTCCGAAGCCCTGGCCATGAAACTGCCCACCTTGATTTTTCGGCCCGCTCCGGGGCAGGAGCGGGAGAACGCTTCGTACCTTGCGGGCAAGGGCGCGGTGATCGTCTTCAAGGACATGGACGAATTTCGGGTGCGGGTGGGGCCGCTGCTCCGGGACGAACGCCGCCTCGGACAGATGAGACAGGCGATGGCGGCCTTGCAAAAGCCCTTTGCTGCCGATACAATCGTCAAGGATACATTAGATTTGATACAATCGCAGATCCGCATGACCCCGGTCCATCGGTGAGCGCCATTTTGCATCGACTCATCGAAGGGTGTCGGTGCATCGGCAAGTGTCGGGGCTGTGGACCCGGGCGGGGGGCGTCATCAGGATGTGGGCGGCAGCAGGGCGTCGGTCCTAGAGACAAAAGCCTTGCCCAGCCATGCCCTGCCCCGGGCCAATGGCCGCCGTCGGGAAGGGGATCGAATGGAGATATTGAAGCGAGCGGGGATGACAGAAGGCCTTTTGCCCGTATCCATGGTGTTATTTTTCGTGGAACTGGTCCGGGGGGCGTACTTGGGTTCTTTTTTGCCCACATATGTGACAAACGGGCTGGGGCTGTCCGTCACCACGGTCGGTGCCGCTGTCACCGCTCATTTCGTGATGGACACTTTTACAAAGAGCTTTCTCGGTCATTTGTTGGACCGTTTTTCCTCCCGAAAAGTGGTATTCGGTGGGCTGCTCATTTCAATGTTCGGACTGTTCATGACGTACGGGGCGCCCTTTGCCTGGCTGGTCATCGCCGGGGCCGGGGTGTTTGGCATCGGCATTTCGCCGGTGTGGATCGTGGCCCTGAGCACCGTGAAAGCCAGCGCCGCCCGGGCGACACAAATGGGCGCTTTGTACACCCTGTGGCTGGCGGGACTTGGGGCCGGCCCGATCCTCCTCAATTTTTTCCTCGATAAGGGATATCACCTGTCTTTCTGGCTGATGGTCGCCTTCTGGGTGCTGGGATGGCTGCTCTCCCTGCGCCTGGCGGACCAGACCATCTCCGAAGTGGAAACCCCCTCTTTTGCCGCCCAGTTTCGGGCGCTGTGGCTGCGGCTGAGAACCATGCGGCCCCTTCTGCCAGGCATGATGCTTCAGACCACCGCCGCCAGCATGCTGGTGCCGATTCTCCCGAGTTACGCCGCCCACCACGTGGGGCTCAGTTACAGCCAATATTCTTACGTGCTGCTCGCCGGAGGGTTCTGTGCCGTGATCGCCATGGTGCCCATGGGACGGCTCTCGGACCGCCGAGGGCGAAAATGGTTTCTGGTGGGCGGTTTTGCGGGATTCGCCCTCACCCTGTACGCCCTGACCATGGTGGGAAGCCTTCGCGCCGCTATATTGGTGGCGATCGTTTTAGGGCTGTCTTACGCCGCGGTGCTCCCGGTGTGGAATGCTGTTCTCTCTTACCAGGTGCCGGACGACCAGCAGGGGCTGGGCTGGGGGGTCTTCTCCAGCGTGGAGGGCATCGGCGTGATGATCGGGCCGATTCTCGGCGGCCGGATTGCCGATCTGTACAGCGAAACCGGGACTGTGGTGGTGAGCGCAACCCTGCTCGGCATCCTCGCCGTGTTTTATCTGCTTTTTCCGTTCTCCCATTTAATTCGAGATCGCCGGCGCCGCTCCTGATCGATTGGTAAATGACGGGACACACTATCCGTGAACCCGGGGTCGCCAGGCTGCAGGGCCCGCACTCGCACTGCGAGATGGCAAGCCACGCCCCGGAAATTCCTTCTCGCCAAAGGAGGATTGGTCTCGTGGGAGAACGGATCATCTCCGTGAAAAAGAACACGGACGGCGACATTGTGGCGGTGAAGTTGAGTTCGGGGAAAATTCTCCAATACGATGAAGCGGTGGAGAAGGCGAAAAAAGGGGAGATCGAGCACGTGGATGTGGTTCAGAGATACGATCGTGACATCCTGCGCAGCGAGGCGGACGGCACGACAGAGAATAACCTCGACCGCCTGCCCACTTTCGAGTAAGCCGCCCTGTAGCGGGGTGACCGCCCTTGGGCGCACGCACCCGGCGTCTGCGGAATACAGTACCCTAGACCATCATGGAGAAAAGGGGTACGATCATGCAGATCCACGTGGTGCAGCGGGGGGAGAGCCTGTGGAGCATTTCCCGCCGATACGGGGTGGCGCTGAACCAAATCGCCGCTGCGAACCAATTGCCGGATCCCAACCGCCTGGTCCCCGGCCTGGCGCTGGTGATCCCCACCCCCTCCCCCGGCCCCAAGCCGACCATCGATGTGAACGCCTTTACCTTTCAATTCAGTCCCGCCGGCGCCCAGGAGGTTCGCCGGCACGGACGACACCTCACGTACATGTCACCCTTTGCGTATCGCATCCGCAGCGACGGTACTTTAGAGACGATCGACGATACGGCCCTGATTCAGGCTGCCGTCGCCACCCGGGTGGTGCCGATGATGGCCATCACCAATTTCACGTCCCGGGAGTTGGGGACGGACCGGGCCCATGCCGTGCTCAGCAGCACCGCCGTGCAGGACCGCCTGCTCAACAACATTGTGGCCATGATGAGGAACAAAGGCTACCGCGGACTGAACATCGATTTCGAAAATGTTCTCCCCGCGGACCGTCAGGCCTACAACGCCTTCCTCCAGCGGGCGGTCAACCGGTTGCACGCGGAGAACTATTTTGTCTCGACATCCCTGGCCCCAAAAACCAGCGGCGCCCAGCGGGGATTGTTGTATGAGGCCCACGACTACCCGGCTCACGGGCGGATCGCCGATTTTGTCGTGCTCATGACGTATGAATGGGGCTATCGCCTGGGGCCGCCCAGGGCCATCTCCCCCGTCAACCTGATCCGCGGTGTGCTCGACTACGCGGTATCGGTGATTCCGCGGAACAAGATTCTGATGGGCTTTCAAATCTACGCCCGGGATTGGCGGATTCCCCACCGGCCCGGGATGCAGGCGGAGACCATCAGCAACCAGGAAGCGGTGCGCCGGGCCGTGCAGCACGGTGCCGTCATCCAGTACGACTGGACCGCCCAGTCGCCCTATTTTCGCTATTGGGACGCCCGGGGTCAGGGCCACGAGGTGTGGTTCGAAGATGCCCGAAGCGCCCAGGCGAAGTTCAACCTGGTGAAAAGTTATCAATTGCGGGGCGTGAGTTACTGGGTGCTGGGCTACCCGTTTCCCCAGAACTGGCTTTTGTTGGAGGACAATTTTACTGTGCGGAAGCGCTGATGGGGATAGAAGCGGGGGCGCGACAGGCGAACGGGCGGCACCCGGCCCCCGCTTTCAGAGGATTTGGACGCTGGTTTTCGCCCTCCACAAACATCAGCCATCTCCTTGTGGCGGCAATCGACCACAAAGTATTTCCATAGGCCGGGAGCCCTCGTGCAGCACTGATTACAGTATATGCCGACCCGCCCAGCGCCTCCTAAATCGCGTCCAAATCGACGGGTATACAGCGGCGCTCCTGCTCCTTAACGATCTGCATCGTTTGCTCTTGCTCGCGCTGCTTTTCTAACCGGTCCCTCAGCCGCTTCTCCAATTCCGATATGTCCAGCGTGCCTTCCGCCAGATCATGAAACTCATCCGGCTGCACTGGCAACAGGGACATTTGCTGAGCCCACGACAAGATTGGCCTGTTGCAGACGCTGTAACAACCGCCCGTAAACAACCTCTTCTTCACTTCCGGCATAACACAAATTGACCACAAAGATTTCCGGGTGGCGTTGGCCGATACGGTCGATCCGGCCGATGCGCTGTTCGATTTTTATCGGGTTCCATCCGAGGTCAAAATTGATGAGCATGTCGGCCGTTTGGAGGTTCAGGTCCTCGGCCGACGCGTCGGTACACAGCTTCTGGACCGCTTCGGGCAATGGTATGATCCGCAGACTCTTCGGGTCTCCCTCCCACAGATTTTGAAAATCCGCCTCGTCTTCGTCCACACGCCTACGGTCCCGCCCCTCCCACCAATCGCAATGAACATCGATATTCTCGGCAATTCCCGAACTCGTCCCGGAGGATGAAGCATTTTTCGTGCACATAGCCGTCTTCCACTGAATCAAACGGGAGGGGCTTCCCGGTATCCCGATGCACGCGCAGAGCCACCTTCAGCTCCAGATGCCCATGAGCCACCATCCAAGCCAGGAGCGGACTCGCCCGGTGGGCCTCCTGCCGACTTTCGCATAAGTTCGTTCATCTTTTCACACCTTCGTCGCAAAATTGGCCCTTTCGAGTCATGGGCGCCTCGGGATGGACCCGGGTACCATCAAAGATAGACTTGTGGATCTCATCATTCTCCACCAAGGAGGCGCCTGTATGAAATCGATTCAATCCATCTCCCGAGCTTCGGATCCCGCTCCCAGCCGGGGTCTGGCCGCCCGCCCCCGCCCCTTTCGCCCCATGACCCGGGCCAAAACGATCGCCATGTGGGCCGTCGGCCTCTGCATGCTGCTCACCGGATGCGCTCCCGGAGACAACGCCGCTGTCTCGTCAGAATCGAAAGACAAATCCAAGGCCACCACCGGCGCCGTCGTCACCCACCAGCACCGCATTCCTTGTGCGGATCCGGGCATCGAACTCTACTTGAAAGAAAAAGTCCTGGCAACCGGCACTGCGGCCACCCCATCCCCAACCAAAGCGGTCCTGTTCCTGGAGCCCTTCGGGGTGCCCACTGCCGAAGCCTTCGACCTCCCCGGGTATTCCTGGATGGACCATCTCGCTCGACAGGGATTCGACACCTGGGCATTGGATTTTCGCGGGTTCGGCCAATCCACCCGCCCCGCGGCCATGACCCAGCCGCCCAACCAGAATGCTCCCGTGGTTCGACTGAACGACGTCCTCAAAGACGTGGATGCCGCTGTCAACTTCATCAAGACCAGCCGGGGTGTGCCCTCGGTAGATCTCATCGGCTGGTCCTACGGCGGCGTGGCCGCCGGCGCCTACGCGGCCCAGCACCCGGAGAACGTTCACCGTGTGGTGCTCTACGGCGCCATGCACGGGTTCCAATTGCCCGGCATGACCCAACCCATGGAGGAGAAACCCGGCGTACTGAAAAAAGACATCCCGGCCTATCAATTGGCCACCTTCGCCATGACCATGCAGCATTGGAACATGATGATGAACGGCCGCCCCTTGGTCAGCGCCGACGCTGTGGAGGGGGCAAAAAAGATCTTTATGGAATCCGATCCCACTGCCGGGGACCGCAATCCTCCCTCGGTGCGCCGGCCCATGGGACCCATGGTGGACCTGTATGCCATCTGGTCCAACCGGCCCATTTTTGACGCCGGCAAAATCCAGTGCCCGACATTGGTGGTCCGGGGAGATTCCGACTTCTTTGCCGATCCCACGCTTTTTGACAAATTGACCTCCGCGAAAGAGAAAAAAGAAGTGGTTATTCCCGAGGCCACCCATTGGGCCATTTATGAGAAGAACCGCGGAGTTTTGCTGGAGGAGACGTTGAAATTTCTCCAGGCACAGTGAGCAAGACGAGCGGCCCGATGAAGGCTCGGAGGGCGGTGGGCAGCGCCCCGTCGCCCCCGCGTCCTTGCGCCCGATAACGGCCTTTATGACGCGCCCCTGCGTTTCTTTTTTTCGCCGGTGGAGCGCGCCCCCGTCTCTTCCCCGACAATCCCCCGCTAAGTAACACGTCCCATGACCATCCCCCGAAGCCCAGGTATCCACCGAACAGATCTACGGCGTTCACCACAGCCGGGAGGTGCTCACCGCCCTGGACGAGTTGATCAACGAACGGGTGGAAAAACTTCTCGCCCCCCACCGGGTCCTGGAAGTCCGCCGGCAGGGGGACGATTTGGTCATCTATTTTGACACGCCAAACCCCTGGCGCAAGCAGGATTCGGCCTTGTCCTCCAGGAGCCTGTGGTTTCGAATCCCGTTGAGGTACAGCCCGGCGACGACATTTTGGAAAATCGACAGGGTGGGGAAAATGTTCGGCGTCTGAAACACCATCCCCACCCGCCGGGGACCTGGGCAGGAGTCATACTCCGATAGATATCTTCTCAGTAGATGTAAATATTACCTGACATTCTGACGCTGGGCACCACCTCGTGCATGCAATTGAGACAACGAATGAACGTCGACTTCCCACATCCCGACGGTCCGATCAGCGCGGTGATGGAATGGGTCTTGACAGACAGGTGGATGCCTTTTAATACTTGGTGGTTGTCGTACCACGATAAGACTTCGATGAACCTTTGACACCCGCCCGTTCACGAAATATTCAACAATCGGGCCAATCCCCCCGCTTGACTTTCGATTCACTTGTGAAAAGAATTAAATAATCGTGCATGTTCGCCATGCGACGATCATTTCGCGCAAAGGAGGTACGCCTGTGAAAGCCACGATTCGCGACGTGGATGTGACCCATCGCCGGGTGTTCGTTCGAGTCGACTACAATGTGCCGATGAAAGACGGGCAGATCACCGACGATACCCGGATCCGAGCCAGTCTGCCGACGCTTGAAGACCTGATTCAACGGGGGGCCAAACTGATCCTCGCGTCGCACCTCGGCCGACCCAAGGGTACGGCCGACCCCGCGTACAGCCTTGCGCCGGTCGCCGCCCACCTCTCTCGGCTTCTCCGCCGCCCGGTGGCCTTCCCGGGCCAAGTCGCCGGGCCAGAGGTCGCCGACTTCGCCCAGCGCATGCAGCCGGGGGAGGTCCTCCTGCTGGAGAACGTGCGGTTTCACCCGGGCGAAACCCGCAACGACCCGGAACTGGCCCGGTCCTGGGCCGATCTCGCCGAACTTTACGTGAGCGATGCCTTCGGAACGGCGCACCGCGCCCACGCTTCCACCGTGGGAGTGGCCGAACATCTGCCCGCCTACGCCGGGTACCTCATGGACAAAGAGATCACCGTGCTGTCCCGGGTGCTCGCGGCCCCCAAGCGCCCCTTTGTGGCCGTCATCGGCGGGGCCAAAATCAAGGACAAAATCGGCGTCATCGAAAGCTTGTTGCAGAAAGTGGACGTGCTTCTGCTCGGCGGCGGCCTTGCCAACACCTTTCTCGCGGCCAAGGGCTTTGACGTCGGGGCATCCCTCTACGAACCTGAACAAGTCGACGTGGCCCGCCGGCTGGTCGAGCAGGCCGAATCCCGCGGAACCCACCTTCGTTTACCCGTGGATGTCGTCACCGCGCCGGCGCCAGAACCGGATGCACCCCGTGAGATCGTCGACATTTCCGCGATCCCAGGTAGTTCCCAGGCCCTGGACATCGGACCGAAAACGGTCGAACACTACCGGCGGGAGCTGATGAGTGCAAGGCTTATCCTCTGGAACGGGCCCATGGGCGTGTTCGAAGTCCCGCCCTTTGCCGAAGGTACCTACGCCGTGGCCCGGGCCGTGGCCGACTCGGAAGCGGAATCGGTGGTCGGCGGCGGAGATTCCCTGGCCGCCATTGAGGGCGCAGGACTTGCCCGCCGGATTTCCCACCTGTCCACAGGCGGAGGCGCCACCCTCGAATTCCTGGAGGGAAAAATACTCCCGGGCGTCGCCGTTTTGCAGGACCGGGCGTGACCGGTGATGTCCGATGGAATACCTCAACCTTCGCAGACTGTACGTCTTTCAAACGGTCGCCAAACACCTGAGTTTCTCCCGGGCGGCCGACGAACTGTACCTGAGCCAACCCGCTGTCTCCCAACATATTCGACTATTAGAAGAATATTTTGACGTCGAGCTCTTTGAGCAGTCGGGGAAAAAAATCGTCCTGACCGAAGCCGGTCTGTACCTGAAGGACGCGGCCAACCAGCTGTTCAAGCAGCTCGAAGCCATCCATCAGACGGTGCGGGACATCCGCAGCCATCATATCGGCAGTCTGAAAATCGCCGCGGATACGACGGCCGGAGCCTTTGTCGTCCCCCCTTTTTTGCACCAGTTTCACGACCTGTATCCGCGGGTCAACATCAAACTCGATGTCGGCAATCGCAGTATGGTCTTGCAACGCCTGGTTCGCCGGGAGGTCGATCTCGCGGTGATGGGCTATCCCAGGGTACCCGCCAACCTGAACGCCGATCCGTTCAAAGACAACCCCCTGGTCGTCATCGCACCACCCGATCATCCCCTGACCCGGGAGGCGAACATTCCCCTGGATCGGCTCGTGGAGGAACCGTTTCTCATGCGGGAGCGCGGTTCGGGAACCCGAAGCACGGTGGAGATGTTCTTTGACAAACACGGCCTGGCGCCCCGTATCACTATGGAGCTCGGGAGTATCGCCGCCATCAAGGAGGCGGTGGCTTCGGGACTCGGGCTCTCCATCGTCTCCGAGGCGGCGGTGCGAACGGAACTGGAGGTGGGAAAACTCACAGTCCTCTCCGTCGACCATTTGCCGATCATGCGAAAATGGTATGTGGTGTATGCCGATGAACGCAGCCTCTCCCCATTCGCAAAAATTTTCCGTAATTTACTGCTTAATTCATAACCCTGGCCGCCGTATGGATAAAATTGGCCATTCCGACCTGTGTAACGAAGTTCTACCATCCGAGGAAGACATAAGCAACCACGTATCGTAGCATGCGAAAAGATCGATTGGCGTCTTAAAAAAGTGATTGCTATCATGGTAGCAATTCGGTTGTACCGCCACGTGGAACACCCGCCGGGAGTCGGCAGGGATCGGCCCCGCCGGGGTCGGGGCGACCCACCGGACCGGGCTCGGCGGGTGGGCCCCTGGGTACAGTCGATACCAACACAGACGGATGAAGGAGGCGAACACGTTTGCACGTCCATCCCAAAGCATCGTATCGGGAAGTGCTCGAAGACGCCAATGCCAAAGGATACGCGGTCGGCCAATTTAACCTCAACGGCCTGGAGTACCTCCAGGCCATCGTCGAAGTGGCCGAAGAAGAACGATCCCCGGTCATCCTCGGCGTGAGCGTCAGCTCGATGAAGTACATCGGCCTGCACTATTTGACCGCCCTGGCCGATGCGGCGAAACTCCGTGCCCGGGTTCCGGTCATCCTGCACCTCGATCACGGGCCGAATTTCGAAGTGGTCCAGCAGGCCATCCGGGGCGGGTTTGATTCGGTGATGTACGACGGCTCCGAGCACGAACTGGACCGGAATATCGCCGAAACGCGCCGGGTGGTGGACGCCGCCCACGCCGCGGGCGTGGACGTCGAAGGGGAGCTCGGGCAGATCGCCGGGACGGAGGACGAGGTGTCCGTGGACGAGCGGGAGGCGATGCTCGCCCGGGTCGACGATGCGATCCGCTTTGCGGAGGAGACGGGGATTGACGCCTTAGCCCCGGCCCTGGGGACGGCCCACGGCATGTATCGGACAGCACCGGAGATCGATTTTGGGCGCCTTGAGAACATTTTCGAAAAGACGAGAAAACCGATCGTCCTACACGGAGGATCCGGTGTCCCCGACGACGATGTCCGGCGGGCGATCTCCCTGGGAGTGGCGAAGATCAACGTCAACACGGAGGCCCAGATGGAATTTAACCGGATTGTTCGCGAAAAGCTCGATAATGATCCTAAATTGTACGACTCGCGCAAATATTTAGGTCCAGCAAGGGAAGCCGTGAAAGAGATCGTGCGGAAAAAGATTCGTCTGTTCGGCAGTCACAATCGATATTGATGGCGCGCATTCCCGATCCGCGGCCAGGGCGCAGCGGCTGAACAATTTTTGATGTCAGGGGGGGAGAGGCGATGCAGCGGAGACCCAAGGCCATTCTCATCGGGATCGCCGGCGATAGCGGAGCGGGAAAATCCACCTTTGTCGGAGAGTTGCGGGAGTTGATCGGTTCCGACCGCGTGATGACCATCTCCATCGACGACTACCATTCTTTGGATCGGCGGGAACGCAATCAAATCGGCGTCACCGCCCTCCACCCGTGGAAGGCGAACAACCTCGGCCTGCTCGTCGACCACGTTTGGCAGCTGAAGGCGGGCCGGACGATTCAAAAACCGATTTATGACCACAGCACGGGCACCATCGCCCCACCGGAGAATGTCACCCCCACAGACATCATCCTCTTGGAGGGGCTGCACATCCTCTACTTGGAAAAACTGCGGGAAGCTCTGGACCTAAAAATCTATTTTGACACCGACACCCGGTTGCGGGTGCGTTGGAAGGTGCGACGGGACCGGGAAACCCGGGGTTACACCGAGGAGGAGGTCCTGGCGGAAATCGAGCGGCGGAGAACCGATGTTGTCCGGTATATCGAACCCCAGAAGGCCTGGGCCGACCTGGTCATTAAGTACGTACCGGATGACGACCGGGCTCCCACGGAAGATAACCCCGAGCCGATTAAAGTCCAGATCGCCGAACGCCTGCGCGGACCCAAGCGGCGGTTGGTGAAATGGCTTTCCCTCGGTTCCAGGTTCGGATTGATCGAAGCGGTACACTATTACGAAAATATCGTCGGCGAGGAGATGGAGGTTGCCGATATCCAGGGCAAGACCGCACCGACCTCCATGAGCGCGCTGATGGAGATGATCAGCGACACGGCCCATCTCAAGGAAAAGATGAACGAGCGGGATTACGACCCCATTCGAGTCACCCAGTTTCTCGTTGCGAACATGATCATGGAGCTGGCTTACGGGCGGCAGGGCATCCAAGGAGCATGGGCCAATTGACCACGAAAACTGACTCACAAAAGGACAGGAGGGTAAGCGAATGAGCATCCGAGTGGGGATCTCCGGGATGGGGAGGATCGGACGACTGGTGCTCCGGGCTTTGGACTCCCGGCCGGAGCTCGACGTCGTAGCGGTGAATGCGACGACCGACCCGGCGACCCTCGCCCATCTGATCAAATACGACAGTGTACACGGCCGGTTTCCCGGGGAAGTGGTGGCGGACGGCGACGGCATCCGCCTGAACGGTCGCTGGATTCGCGTCGTGTCCGACCGCGACCCGCTCCGTCTGCCCTGGGGCGAGCTCGGCGTCGAAATCGTGCTGGAGGCGACGGGCAAGTTCACCACCCGGGACGCGGCTGCGGCCCATCTGGAGGCCGGGGCACGGAAAGTGATCATCACCACCGCCGCCAAGTCTGACGATCTCATGGTGGTCTATGGCGTCAATCACGAACTGTATGATCCCGAAAAACACCACATCATCTCCAGCTCTTCCTGCACCACCAACTGCTTGGCCCCGATCATCGCCGTTCTCCAGGATGCCTTCGGGATTGTGGAAGGCGCCATGACAACGGTGCACAGCTTTACGGGCGACCAGCGCAGCCTGGATAACCCGCACAAAGACCTTCGTCGGGCCCGGGCCGCCAGCCAGTCCATCGTGCCCACCACCACCGGGGCCGCCCGGGCGATCGGAAAGATTTTCCCAGAGCTGGCCGGCCGGTTAAATGGCGTGTCCATTCGGGTACCGACCCCGAACGTATCCCTGGTGGATTTGGTCGCGACCCTACAAGAGCCGGCTGACGAAGAAATGATCAACCATGTGTTCACCGAGGCCGCCCGGGGACGCCTTCAGGGCATTCTCCAGGTGTCTTTCGAGCCGCTGGTGTCATCGGACTATATCGGGGATGTCCACTCCTGCGTCGTCGATGCCCTTTCCACCATGCTCATCGGCGAGCGCACGGTCAAAATCCTCGGCTGGTATGACAACGAAATGGGCTTTGCCCATCGCATGGTCGACCTGATGGAGTATGTTGGACTGCGGAACAAAGTCGCTTATCCGGTGGGGGATCAGACATGACGAAACCCGAAGACGCCACCCTGTGGCAAAATGGTCAGTTGCGGGCGCTCACCATGGAGATGGCCCGGGTGACCGAAGCGGCGGCCCTGGCCGCGGCGCGGTGGCTCGGCCGGGGGGATAAGTGGCATGCGGACGATGCGGCGACCAAAGCCATGCGGGAAGTGTTGCGGGAGATCGACATCGACGGCACGGTGGTCATCGGCGAAGGGGAACTCGATGAGGCCCCGATGCTCTATATCGGCGAGCATGTCGGCAGCGGCGCGGGTCCCCGGGTGGACATCGCCGTAGACCCTTTGGAGGGGACGAACATCCTCGCCCGGGGGGAAGGCGGGGCGATTGCCGTGATCGCGGCCGCGCCCCGAGGGGCACTGCTTCACGCCCCGGATATGTACATGGACAAAATCGCCGTTGGACCCCGGGCCCGGGGCCACGTCCACCTGGACGCCCCCGTTCGGGACAATATCCGGGCCGTGGCCAAAGCCCTCGACAAGCGGGTGGAAGATGTGGTGGTGGTGCTTCTCGATCGGCCGCGGAATGAGCACATCCTGGAGGAGATCCGCAACCTCGGCGCCCGGGCCCGCCTGATTCGGGACGGCGACGTCAGCCCGGCCCTCGCCACTTGTGACGAACGCTCCGGGGTCGACATGCTCCTCGGCCGGGGCGGGGCGCCGGAAGGCGTGATCAGCGCCGTGGCGCTTAAATGCCTGGGCGGGGATTTCCAGGGCCGCCTGGTGCCCCAACACGAGGAAGAGCTGGCCCGGATGGCATCCATGGGGATCCAGGACCCGGCGCGGGTGTTGATGCTGGAGGATCTGGTCAAGAGCGAAGATGCGCTCTTCGCGGCCACGGGCATCACCGATGGCGCCCTCCTGCAAGGCGTGCGCTTTCTACCCGGGGAGACGGCTCTGACCCACACCATCGTCGCCCGGGCTTGGACCCGGACGGTGCGAGAGATTCACGGACGCCATCACCTGCCGAGCAAGCCTACCCCCTATCGAGGCGAGCAGGACTCCCCGGCCGCGGGAATCCCCAAGGGCACGCCAACACCCGTGGAGGCTGGGGACGCATAAGCGGACGCTTATCAATATCCAGAAAGATCGGTATTAGTCAACGGAAAGGGTTCTCTTTATAATGAGGGCCAAAAGAACGATCCAGATTTTCCTCTCCACTGGGAGCAAGTCCCGGGGACACCAATAAAGGGGTGAGAAAAACGACCGTGGAACAGGATGCGAAAAAACGCTGGGCCTCCGGGGTCATTCCGTATAAGGAAATGGGATATTGGCAGCCGGATTACGAGGTGAAAGATACGGACGTCATCGCGGCATTCCGGGTGGTTCCCCAAGAGGGGATCGATCCGGAAGAAGCGGCCGCGGCGGTGGCCGGAGAATCCTCGACCGCCACTTGGACCGTGGTGTGGACCGATCGACTGACAACGTACGAACATTACCAAGGGAAGGCGTTCCGTGTCGATCCCGTCCCCGGAACCGACCAGTACATCGCGTATATCGCCTACGACATCGATCTGTTCGAGGAAGGCTCCATTGCCAACCTGGCATCGTCGATCATCGGCAATGTTTTCGGATTCAAAGCCCTCAAAAGCCTCCGGCTGGAGGATATGCGCATCCCGCTGCATTACGTGAAGACCTTCCAGGGGCCAGCCCACGGGATCGTCATGGAGCGGGAGATGCTCAACAAGTACGGCCGCCCGCTTCTGGGAGCGACGACCAAGCCAAAGCTCGGGTTGTCGGCGCGCAACTACGGCCGCGTCGTTTACGAGGCGCTGCGGGGCGGACTCGATTTTGTCAAAGACGACGAGAATATTAACTCCCAGCCGTTCATGCGCTGGCGGGACCGCTTCTTGTACGCCATGGAAGCTGTGCACCGGGCGATGGCGGAAACCGGCGAGATCAAGGGCCATTATTTAAACGTCACCGGGGCGACGATGGAGGACATCTACGAGCGGGCGGAATTCGCCAAGGAGCTGGGAAGCGTCATCGTGATGATCGACCTGACCGTCGGTTACTCGGCGATCCAATCCCTGGCCAAGTGGGCCAGGCGCAACAGCGTCCTTTTGCACCTGCACCGGGCGGGGCACAGCACCTTCACCCGGCAGAAAACCCACGGGGTGTCCTTCCGGGTGATCGCCAAATGGATGCGCCTCGCCGGGGTCGACCATCTCCACGCCGGGACCGTGGTTGGGAAATTGGAAGGAGATCCGAACATCACCAAGGGGTATTATCAAACCCTGCGCGGGATGAAATACGACGCCGATCCGCGGCTCGGGCTCTTTTTCGAGCAGGACTGGGGTTCGATGCCCGCGGTCATGCCCGTGGCTTCGGGTGGAATCCACGCCGGCCAGGTGCATCAATTGATCGACCTGTTCGGTGAAGATGTCATTTTCCAGTTCGGCGGCGGGACCATCGGACACCCCATGGGCATCGCAGCCGGCGCCACGGCCAACCGGGTGGCCATCGAAGCCATGATTCAGGCGCGGAACGAAGGGCGGGATATCCTGCGGGAAGGACCCGAAATTCTGGAGAAAGCGGCCAAATGGTCTCCGGAGCTCCGGGCGGCATTGGACGTGTGGAAAGACGTGACCTTTAACTACGCCTCTACCGATACTCCGGACGTTGTCGCCACCCCGACGTTCTAAACCGGGGAGACCCGCGAAGTCACATGACCATTTGGAGAGGAGAGGCGGGACAATGAGCCATTTCCGACTGACACAGGGGACATTTTCCTATTTACCCGACTTCAGTGATGAAGAAATCGCCAAACAGGTTGAATATTCTATACAAAATGGCTGGGCGATCAGTATTGAATTCACCGATGATCCGCACCCGCGGAATGTGTACTGGGATATGTGGGGACTGCCGATGTTCGACATCCAGGACGCCGCGGCGGTCCTGACGGAACTCCGGGCCTGCCGCACCGCGTATCCGAATTGCTACATCCGACTGAACGCCTACGATCGCAGTTACGGCCGGCAGACGACAGCGCTTTCTTTCATCGTCCAACGTCCCAAAGAAGACCCTGGATTCCACGTCATTCGCCAAGAAAAAAGTGATCGCCAGATCCGTTACACGTTGACGAGTTATGCCACGGACCGGCCCAAAGGCGCTCGGTTTGATTCCTGAAGGACGCGGCGAAGGAGGAAGGACAATGGCGGAGGCCGAATCCCCGCAGGTCGATCTGCACGAAATCGCAAAAGAAACGGCCATCTATGAGGTGCTCGATCAGTTGGACCGCGAGCTGGTCGGACTGCGGCCCGTCAAGACGAAGATTCGCGAGATCGCCGCCCTCCTGCTGGTGGACCGCATGCGCAAACAGGTCGGACTGAAGACACCTCCTCCCTCCTTGCACATGTCCTTCACCGGGAACCCGGGGACGGGCAAAACCACCGTCGCCCTGCGGATGGCCGATATCCTGCACCGCCTCGGGTACGTGCGCAAGGGCCATATGGTGGCCGTCACCCGGGATGATCTGGTCGGCCAGTACATTGGACACACGGCGCCCAAAACCAAAGAGGTGCTCAAACGGGCCATGGGCGGTGTGCTATTTATCGACGAAGCTTATTACCTCTATCGGCAAGAGAATGAGCGAGATTATGGTCAAGAGGCGATCGAGATTCTGCTTCAGGTGATGGAGAATCAGCGAGATGATGTGGTGGTCATCCTGGCCGGGTACAAAGACCGCATGGAGCAGTTCTTTAAATCCAACCCGGGCATGAGCTCGCGCATCGCACACCACATTGAGTTTCCCGATTACACCCTGGATGAACTGATGGACATTGCAAAGCTGATGCTGGCCGACATGGGTTATCGCCTCAGCCCCGCGGCGGATCGGGCATTGCGGAGTTATATCGAACGGCGAAAACAGATGCCCCGTTTTGCCAATGCCCGCAGCGTGCGAAACGCCCTCGACCGGGCGCGGCTTCGCCAGGCCAACCGCCTCTTCGCGCGGCCCTGCACCTGTTCGGTCGAGGACCTGATGACCATCGAGGAAGAAGACATCATGGCGAGCCGGGTCCTGCAGCAGAGCCAGGCCGGCGCCACCTAAACTGACGAAGATCGGGAAGGTGAGAATGGGAATGGACATCCACCACGGCGCGGAACAAACCGACGTCGCTGTGATCGGCGGCGGCCCAAGCGGATTGTTTGCGGCATTCTACTGCGGGATGCGCGGACTTTCCTGCAGGCTCATCGAAAGTCTGCCTCAGTTGGGCGGCCAATTGACGGCCTTATACCCCGAAAAGTTTATTTACGATGTGGCGGGGTTTTCGAAAATCCGGGCCGGGGATCTGATCGAGCGCCTGAAAGCGCAAATGATGCAATTTGAACCGGATATTCGCCTGTCTGAACAGGTTCTGAAACTCGAAAAACTGGATGAGCGCCTTTTCGCCCTCCATACGACCCAAGGGGTGCACACCGCCAAAGCGGTCATCATCTGCGGTGGGATCGGCATGTTCACGCCGCGCAAACTGCCGGCCGCCGAAGCCGGGGATTTTGAAGGGCGGGGGATCGACTATTTGATGAAGGAGACCGAAGCCTACCGCGACAAGCGAGTGCTGGTGGTCGGAGGCGGGGATTCGGCGGTGGATTATGCGCTCATGCTCGAACCCGTGGCCCGGCAGGTCACCCTCATCCATCGGAGGGATCAGTTCCGCGCCCATGAGCACAGCGTCAGGCGGCTCTATGACAGTTCGATCAACGTTCACGTGTTCACCGAGCTCCAGGCGATTCTCGGCGGGGACCGGGTGGAAGGAGCCACGCTCCTCAACAACCGGACAAAAGAAACCCGGGAGATCGCCGTGGACGTCATCCTCAGCGGCCTTGGCTTCAGTGCCTCCCTTGGCCCCATGAAGACTTGGGGACTCAATATCGAGGGGAATGAAATCGTCGTCAATAGCCGGATGGAGACCAACATCCCCGGGGTGTTCGCTGTAGGGGACATCAATACCTACCCGGGCAAGGTAAAATTGATCGTCACCGGTTTTGGCGAGGCGACGATCGCGGTCAACCACGCAAAAACGTATATCGATCCCAGCGCCCGCACAAACCCGGGTCACAGCTCCAGTCGCACCGATATGCCCGTGGACCGCGTGACGACGGGTTCGCGGTAATCCGTTTGGCAGGCGTGGGACTCGGGCAACTCGGCACCACAACCCGAGTCCCGCGCCGATTCGGTATCCAAAATCCCCGGTGATAAGGAGGGAGGGCGCGCATGAGCGCCATCGAGACGAAAACTCTCCAGCAAAAGGCGATATCCGCCCTGCGCGTCCTTTCGATCGATGCGATCGAAACTGCGCGTTCGGGACACCCCGGCCTGCCCATGGGGGCCGCACCGATGGCCTACGCGCTCTGGGTGCATCACCTGCGCCACGACCCCGGCGACCCGGAGTGGCCCGATCGCGACCGCTTCATCCTTTCCGCCGGGCACGGCTCCGCCCTGCTCTACAGTTTGCTGCACCTGACGGGCTATGATCTCTCTCTGGAGGAGCTCAAGCAATTCCGCCAATGGGGAAGCCAAACGCCCGGACACCCGGAGTACGGTCACACCCCGGGGGTCGAAGCCACCACCGGTCCCCTGGGTCAGGGAATCGCCATGGCGGTCGGAATGGCCATGGCTGAACGCCATCTGGCCGCGCGGTTAAACCGGCCGGGATTTCCCATCGTCGACCACCACACCTACGTGTTGGCGAGCGACGGGGACCTGATGGAGGGCGTGTCCCAAGAGGCCTCCTCCCTGGCGGGCCACCTCAAACTCGGGAAATTAATCGTGCTTTACGATTCGAACGGCATTTCCCTGGATGGAAGCACCTCTCTGGCCTTTACCGAAAACGTGCGTCTTCGCTACGAAGCTTACGGGTGGCACACCCTGCTCGTCGAAAACGGCAACGACGTCGACGCCATCCTGGGGGCGCTGGAGACGGCGAAAGCTGTGACGGATCGGCCGAGCTTGATCGAAGTGCGCACGGTGATCGGCTACGGAAGCCCGACCTTGCAGGGAACATCCCGGGTGCACGGCGCTCCCCTCGGGCCGGACGAACTACGGCGCACCAAGGAGTTCTACGGCTGGGATTCTCCCCCATTTCACATCCCTGAGGATGTCCGGGATCATTTTCTCGAAGTCCGGAACCGGGGCAGCCAGGCGTCCGCGGCCTGGCGGGAGATGTTTGCCGCTTATCGCCAGGCACACCCGGATCTTGCCAAACACTTCGAAGACGCCTGGCGGGAAGGGCTCCCCTCGGGTTGGGAGGAGGCCCTGCCCCGTTTTCCCGAAGGCGGACCGGCCATGGCCACCCGGGACGCCTCCCACCGGGCGATCCAAGGTATCGCCCGGGTGGTTCCCTGGTGGATCGGGGGGTCGGCGGATCTCGCCTCGTCCAATAAGACAGCCATTGCCGATGAGCCGGCCTTCGGACCGCCCGACTACAGCGGGCGAAACATCTGGTTCGGCGTGCGGGAACACGCCATGGGGGCCATCCTAAACGGCATGGCCCTCCACGGAGGACTCCGGGTGTTCGGAGCGACCTTCTTGGTCTTCTCCGATTACATGCGCCCGGCGATGCGACTCGCCGCCCTCATGGGTCTGCGGGTGGTTTACGTCCTCACCCACGACAGCCTGGCCGTGGGAGAAGACGGCCCCACCCACCAGCCCGTGGAACACCTGGCCGCTCTACGGGCGATCCCCGGAATGACTGTGTTCCGCCCCGCCGACGCCCGAGAGACAGCCGCAGCATACCGATACGCCCTCGACCGGGCCGGCGGGCCCACGGCCATCGTGTTGACCCGCCAGGCTCTGCCCCTTCTTCCCCGGGGGGACGATACCGAAGACGCCATCTACGAGGGAGTGGCCCGGGGTGCTTACGTCGTGGCCGACTCTCCCGATCCCCAAGCGATCTTGATCGCCACCGGGTCCGAAGTCCACCTCGCCCTGGCGGCCCACCAAGCCCTCGCTGAGGCGGGCATTCCCACCCGGGTCGTCAGCATGCCGAGTTGGGAGCGTTTCGAAGCGCAAACCGAGGCGGAGAAAGACCGGATCCTGCCCCCTCACCTGGAGGCCCGGGTGGCCATCGAGTTGGGGCGGTCTTTGGGGTGGGAGCGATACGTGGGGAAAGGCGGGCGGATCCTGTCCGTCGATACCTTTGGCGCCTCGGCCCCGGGCGACATCGTCGTGGAGAACTATGGGTTTACCGTGGAAAATGTCGTCGAGGCGGTACGGGCCGTCATCGAAGAAAGGGGGTGAATGCGGTGACGCACGTCCTGTCCCTCCTCCTCGCCCTGCCCCTTTTCGGTATGTTGATCGCCGCCGGGATCCCCCGGGAAAAAACCACGGCGATTCGCGCTGTCGGGATCGCGGTGTCTATCCTGGCGCTTCTACTGTCCCTTGTGATCTGGTTCCTGTTTGACCGCGGTTCGGGAACCCTGCAGTTTACCGAGCACGGACAATGGTTTACCTTTCCCCTGCCCGGTCTGGAGCCCTTCCAGTCCGGACCGTCGGTCACCCTGGTGAGAGTCGGCTACGACCTCGGGGTCGACGGATTGTCCTTGCCCCTTTTGGCGATGTCTACCCTCGTGGCAGCGGCGGCCATGGTGGCCTCCTGGCGCACGGTGGAGCGGGTCAAAGCCTACACCCTGTGGTTCCTCTTGCTCGAAGCCGGGGTAAACGGCATTTGGACGGCCCAGAACCTTCTTTTATTCTTTATATTTTTTGAATTAGCGTTAATTGCTTTGTTTTTCCTCGTCGGGATTTGGGGAAGCGAGGGGAGGTGGCGGGCGGCCTACGAACTGCTTCTGTACAACGGTCTCGGTTCCCTGGTGATGCTCATCGTATTCGTCGCCCTTTTTCTCGCAACGGGCACCTCGGACATCCGGGAGATCCGGGCCGCTTTTGAGCGGCAGGCCCTACCTCCCGGGGAGCAAATGTGGCTCGTCATCGGTCTTCTGGTGGCCTTCGGGATTAAGCTGCCGATCTTTCCTTTTCATACCTGGGTAAAAAATGTTCATCCCGTCGCATCGGCCCCGGTGTCGATGATGCTCTCCGGCGTCTTACTCAAAGTGGGCGCCTACGGGCTCATCCGGTTTGCCCTCGGGTTTTTCCCGGATACCTTTGCCCGTCTCGCCCCGCTCCTGGTGGCCCTGGGGCTGATCAATGTGTTTTACGGCGCCCTCCTGGCCTTTGTCGATCGCGATTTTAAAAGGATCATCGCTTACTCCAGTATCAGTCAAATGGGTATCGTCCTGCTCGGCCTGGCCGCCCTTAACCAGATCGGCTTGCTCGGCGCCCTTTTTCAACTCGTGTCCCACGGTTTGATCTCGGCGCTTCTCTTTTTCCTGGCCGGGGTGACCTACGCCGAAACCCACACTTCCTCCCTGGATCGGCTGAGTGGACTCGGGGCGCGCATGCCCAGGACGGCCGGTTTCCTGATGTTCGCTGCCTTGGCCTCCCTGGGCGTGCCGCTCCTGTCCGGGTTCGTGGGCGAGTGGCTGGCACTGTTGGGGTTGTTCACCACCCCCTTTCGGCCCTTTGCAATAATTGGAGCCTTGTCCATCGTCACCAGTGCGCTCTATATTCTACGGGCGGTGATGCGGGCGATGCACGGGCCGCTGCCCGATGCCCTTGCTCACGTACAGGACGCCCGGTCTGCCGATATGGCGCCGATTGCCGCCCTGTCCCTGGGGATCGTCCTTCTGGGCGTGTTTCCGTTTCTCATGGGGGATCTGGCCCATGCTTCCCTGGCCGCCATCGAGGCCTTGCCCTCCTGAGCGCGCCGGGATATGGAGTTTCTGGACGGCGACCACCGGAACCTGCGCTGGACACTCATTGATGGAGGTGATGGAGATGCGGGTGGCCATCGGATCCGACCATGCGGGATTTGCCTTAAAGACGTCCATCCATTCGCTGCTCGTCGACGAACTTGGCGTGGAGGTCGTCGACACGGGCTGCACCGATTGTCAGAATGGAAAATCTGTCGATTACCCGGATTATGCCCTTCCCGTCGCCAGGATGGTGGCCCGGGGAGAAGTGGATCGGGGGATCCTCATCTGCGGCACGGGCATCGGGATGTCCATCGCCGCCAACAAAATCAAGGGCATCCGGGCCGCCCTGGTGCACGACCTGTTCACCGCCCGGGCCGCCCGGGAGCACAATGACGCCAACGTCCTCGCCTTGGGCGGCCGACTCATCGGCCCGGACATTGCCCGGGAAATCGTCCGCCTCTTTATCACGACGCCTTACAGCGGGGGGCGCCACGATCGGCGCTTGGGCAAAATCGCCCAAATCGAGCAGTCCCTCGCATCTCCATAGCCGAGGCCGATCCAGGCGGAGCCCGTCCCCGGGAATGGAGCCGGGAGGCGCATTTTCCAGCAGAGGAGGATGAGGCGATGTCCCAGTCCTACGTCACCAGCGTGCTTCTCATCGCACTTTTCGTCGCCATCGGCGTCGGTCTGCCCATCGTCGCCTTTTCCCTGAGCCGTCTATTGCGACCGCACCACGCCTATCGCGAAAAGGGCGAGACCTACGAAAGCGGCAACCTCACCGTCGGCACCAGTTGGGTTCGCTTCCACGTGAAATATTATTTGTTCGCCCTCTTGTTCGTGGTGTTCGATGTCGAGACGCTTTTCCTGTATCCCTGGGCGGTCGCCTATGACGCCCTGGGCACCTTCGCCCTGGCGGAAG
The DNA here is from genome assembly GCF_002804065.1 of Kyrpidia spormannii. Taxonomy (NCBI): domain Bacteria; kingdom Bacillati; phylum Bacillota; class Bacilli; order Caryophanales; family Alicyclobacillaceae; genus Kyrpidia; species Kyrpidia spormannii. The sequence continues at coordinate 2,921,045 of NZ_CP024955.1, forward strand.
TGGGGATCTTTCTCTTTATCTTGGTGTTCGGTTTGTACTACGCATGGCGACAGGAGGTGCTGGAATGGAAGTGAAAGGGTTTCCCCTCGAAGGGGTCGGACAGCTGGAGGAGAAGGAGCTTGAGCGCAACGTCGTGTTGACGACTTTGGAGAAAGTCAAAGCTTGGGCGCGATCGAATTCCATGTGGCCCCTCACCTTCGGCCTGGCCTGTTGTGCCATCGAGATGATGGCCACCAGCGGGGCCCATTACGATGCGGACCGTTTCGGCGTCTTCTTTCGTTCTTCGCCCCGGCAGGCCGATCTGATGATCGTCTCCGGCACCGTCACCAAGAAGATGGCACCCCTGCTCCGCAGGCTGTACGACCAAATGGCCGAGCCGCGCTGGGTGATTGCCATGGGAAGTTGCGCCACGGCGGGCGGTCCTTACGTGCGCTCTTATAGCGTGGTCAACGGGGTGGACCAAATCGTTCCGGTGGACGTGTACATCCCAGGATGTCCACCCAGCCCAGTCGCTCTCATTTACGGAATTAACAAACTCCAGGAAAAAATTCGTTACGAAGCCCGCACGGGAAGGAGCGTGGTCGAGGATGGTCTATGATCCCCAAGCCCTCCAAGACCACTGGGGGGAAGCCTTGGCCCGGGAACTGGAAACCGTTTTTGGACCCCACACCCTGGAGGACGCCCGGGTGGCCGATCACATGTTTGGTGCGGCGAAGCTCGATGTCGTCCCGGAACGATGGCTGGAGGTCGCCCAGTATCTGCGCAACACCCCGGCGTGGTCTTTCGATTATCTGAACGACCTGCACGCCGTCGACCTGGGGGAAGAGTTTCGGGTCAACTACTTTCTGCAATCCTTCAATCATCGTCACATGCTCGCCGTCAGTGTAACGGTGCCCCGGGATAACCCCCGGGTGCCCTCGGTAACCGAGATTTGGCCGACGGCTGATTGGCATGAACGAGAAGCCTACGACCTGTTCGGCGTCCTCTTCGTCGGACACCTGAATCTCAAGCGCATTCTTTTGCCCGAGGACTGGGTGGGCCATCCGCTGCGCAAGGACTACGTGCCGAAGGATAAGGAGGTGAAACAATGATCCGCACCGACGAGCTCCTGCTGAATGTGGGGCCCCAGCACCCCAGCACCCATGGCGTGTTTCGCCTCATCGTCAAAATCGACGGAGAGACGATCATCGAAGCCACGCCGGTGATCGGGTATCTCCACCGGGGCACCGAAAAACTGGCCGAGGACTTGATGTACACCCAGATCATTCCGTACACCGATCGCATGGACTACGTCTCCGCCATGCTCGGGAATTATGCCTACGTACACGCCGTCGAGACCCTCATGGAGATCGAGGTGCCCGAACGGGCCGAATACTTGCGGGTCATTGCCATGGAGCTCAACCGCATCGCCAGCCACCTCGTCTGGTTCGGCACGTACCTGCTGGACCTGGGGGCCATCACGCCCTTTCTCTACGCGTTTCGGGAGCGGGAGAAAATCCTGCAGTTGTTGGCGGAACTGTCGGGTTCCCGGATGACCTACAGTTATATGCGGATTGGAGGGGTGAAATGGGATGTGCCGGACGAGGGCTGGCTGGGACGGGTGGACGCCTTCCTCGACGCCTTCTCCGGAGCCCTGGAAGAGTTTCACGATTTGGTCACGGGCAATGAGATTATCCAAGCCCGTCTAAAAGGGGTAGGACAATACGACGCCGCCACAGCCATCGCCTACGGTCTGACCGGCGTGAATCTGCGGTCGACGGGGGTGAACTACGACGTGCGCCGGGCGAAACCCTATTCCATTTACAACCGTTTCGCCTTTCATGTTCCCACCCGGGAAGAGGGCGACCTCTGGGCGCGCTACTGCCTGCGCATGGAGGAGATGGAACAGTCCCGGCGCATCGTCAAACAGGCGGTCGCCCAATTTCCCACAGGCGGCGACATCATCGCGAAGCTGCCCAAGGTCCTGCGGGCCCCCGCCGGGGAGGTCTACACCTCGGTGGAATCCACCCGGGGGGAGCTCGGAGTCTATATTCGCAGTGAGGGCGGGCCCAAGCCGTATCGGGTTCATTTTCGGCGCCCCTCCTTCGTCAATCTGCAGATTCTGCCCCGCCTCCTGGTGGGAGAGCACATCGCCAACATGGTTGCGATCATCGGGGGAATTGACGTCATCATGGGGGAGGTCGATGCGTAACGATGCGCGAGTGGCTCCATGCGCCGCCGACGTGGGAAACGTGGCTCGGCTACATCGTCGCCAGCCTCCTGCTCCTCGGGTTCGGTCTTTTTTTCGTCACGTATTCGATCTACGTGCAGCGAAAACTTCTCGGCTGGATGCAGAGCCGGGTCGGGCCTAACCGGGTGGGGCCCTGGGGGTTGCTGCAGACCGTGGCCGATACGATCAAGCTGTTGGTCAAGGAAAATGTTCAACTGAACAAAGCGGATCGGGTGCTATTTTTCATCGCGCCCATCATCGCCTTTGCGCCGGCCTTCGTGGTCCTGGCCGTCATCCCGTACACGTCCTCGCTGGTCTTTTCGGATTTTAACGTAGGGCTGTTGTTGTATTTCGGGATCGCCGGCCTATCGACCCTCGGGGTGATCACCGGAGGTTGGGCCTCGAATAACAAATGGTCATTGATTGGAGCCATGCGCGCGGCGGCGATGATGATCAGTTACGAGATTCCGCTGGTGCTCGCGGTCCTCGGGGTGGTGCTGCTGAGCGGCTCTCTCAATCTCTCGCACATCGTCGACGCCCAGGCCCAAAGCCACTGGTTCATTCTGCCGCAGATCCTGGGGTTTGTGATTTTCTTTATCGCCTCCCTGGCCGAGCTCAACCGCACGCCCTTCGATTTCAGCGAGGCGGAATCGGAACTCATCGCCGGGTACCAGGTGGAATACAGCGGTTTTCGATTCGCATTTTTCATGCTCGGGGAGTACTTGTATCTCTTTGCCATGGGCTCTTTGACGGCGGTGCTCTACTTTGGGGGATGGCTTCCGCCCCATCCCGCCCTGGCCTTCGTGCCGGGAATCGTGTGGTTCTTGCTCAAAGCCCTGTTTTTCGCCTTTGTCCCCTTTTGGCTCCAGGCAACCCTGCCCCGGATGCGCATCGATCTGTTGATGACCATGTCCTGGAAGGTGCTGTTACCCCTGTCCCTGGTGAACCTGGCCCTGACCGTCGGTTTAAAAACGATCTGGGTGGCCTGAGACGGGAGAAACCCTGGGTGACCTGGGGCGAGAAAATCGGCGATCCCAACCCAAGCAGAGGTGAGTGCGATGTTTGGCGGCGGTGTGCTGAAAGGTTTGACCGTGACCCTGAAAGAGATGATCCGGCCGAAGGTCACGACTCGCTATCCCGATGAGACGTACACCTTCCCGAACCGTTTTCGCGGGATTCAAAAATTGTATCCGGAGAAATGTATTGTCTGCAATCAGTGTGCCATGGTTTGCCCCACCCAGTGCATCACGATCCGGGGCAAGCCCCATCCCGACCCGGCCAAAAAAGGGAAAGTGCTGGAAGCTTTCGAGATTCACTTCGACACCTGCATTCTGTGCGATCTGTGTACCGAGGTGTGTCCCACCGAGGCCATCGTGATGACCAACCGGTTTGAATTGGCGGAATACACCCGGGATGCCCTGCAGAAAGATATGACCTGGCTCACAGAAAATCCCGCCGAGGCCCGGGAGGTGAATCTGCCGTGGCGCAAAACGTAATCGCCTTTTTTCTCCTGGCGGGGATAGCCTTCGCAGGCGCCTTCTTGATGTTTCGTTCGAAGCGGATCGTGCACATGGTCCTCTCCATCGCCCTGTCCTTTTTGAGCCTGGCGGGGTTGTTCGCGGTGCTGGGCGCGGAATTTTTGTTCGTCGCTCAGCTTATCGTCTACACCGGGGCGATCACCATTTTGGCGGTGTTCAGCATTATGTTGACCCGCCATGAGCCGGCGGGGCCCGCCGTCGGCGCCACCGGTTTCAAGCGGGGGTTCCGGTTGGCGGTGCCCCTGGGGTTGTTCGCACTGCTCGCCTGGGTCATCCTGGACACGCCGGCCGCGGTCGGGCAAGCCACCGAGGTCATCGGGCCGATGAAGATGGCCGAAGCCCTGTTTTCGCCGCGTTACTTGCTGTCCTTTGAACTTCTCGGGGTTTTGCTCCTGGTCGCCCTGGTCGGGGCGATCGTGATGGCCAAGGAGGAGATGGGGAAAGTCGGTGATCGTCGATGATTGGACTCCAAGACTATTTGCTCCTGGCGGCCCTTTTATTCGCCCTGGGCCTGTACGGAGCGCTCACCAGGCGCAACACGGTCATCGTGCTGCTCTCGATTGAACTGATGCTGGGGGCCGCAAACCTCAATCTTGCGGCTTTGGGTTCGTTTTTGCACGGAGGGGGTTCGCCAGCGGCTGAAGCCCTCTCCGGGAACGCCGCCAGCCAATTGTTCGCTCTGTTTAACATCGCCATCGCCGCCGCCGAAGTCGCGGTCGGGGTGGCCATCCTGATTGCCCTCTATCGCCTGCGGGAGTCGGTGGAGGTCGACACGTTCGATTCATTAAAAGATGGGCCCTGACGGGGACCCGAGGTTCTGATGACGGGGGTGGAAGACGTGGTTTATCCGGAATGGTGGCCGTGGTGGGTAATCGCTTTCCCCGCTGCTTCTTACGGGCTCCTGGTCCTGTTCGGCCGTAAGCTGAACCGGGGAAGCGCATGGCTTGGCAGTGCCGCGACCCTGGCCGGGCTTTGCGTCTCCCTCGCCCTCGCCCAGCGGGTGTTCACCGGCGGCACCGTGGAGTCGGTCCCGATGAGATGGCTGTCGGTGGGGGATGTCACCCTGAGCCTGGCGTTTGAGGTGACCCCTCTCAGCGCTCTGATGATTCTCATCGTGACGTTGGTCGGTTTTCTCGTTCATGTCTACAGTTACGGCTATATGAAGGGCGAGCGGCGGTTTTCGTCCTTCTACCAGCATTTGAGCCTGTTTATGTTTTCGATGCTCGGGCTGGTGATGGCCAGGGACCTGCTGTCGGTGTTTATCTTTTGGGAACTCGTCGGCGTCACCTCCTTTCTGTTGATCGGATTTTACTACGCCCGGCCCGAAGCCCGGCGGGCGGCCCAGAAAGCGTTTTTCGTGACGCGGCTCGGGGATGTGGGCCTGTTTGTGGCCATGCTGTACGCCTTTCAGACCACGGGCAGCTTGGCGTGGTCGGATCTGTCTGCCCACCTCGAAAGCGGGGTTCTAGCCCCGGTGCAGGCGGCGACCCTCGCCAGTTTGATCTTTGTCGCCGCGGCGGGCAAGTCCGGGCAGTTTCCACTTCATGTGTGGCTGCCCGACGCCATGGAGGGGCCGACCCCGGTTTCCGCCCTGATCCACGCGGCCACCATGGTGGCGGCGGGGGTATTTTTGGTTGCCCGGGCCTATCCGCTGTTTTCTGCGGCACCCGAGGTGATGGGAGTGGTGGCCGTGGTGGGAGCCGCGACGGCATTTTTGGCGGCTGTCCTGGCCCTGGTTCAGGATGATCTCAAGCGGGTTCTCGCCTACTCGACGGTGAGCCAGTTGGGCTATATGATGCTCGCCTTGGGGGTGGGGGGCTACGGGGCGGCACTGTTTCATTTGACCACCCATGCGTTCTTTAAAGCGCTGTTGTTTTTGGCGGCCGGGAGTCTGTATCCCATTGTCGGCACCTACGATATGCGGGCGATGGGGGGGCTGTGGAAAAAGGCGCCCTTTGTCGGGTGGTCTTTCTTGATCGGCATGCTCGCACTGATCGGACTGCCGCCCCTCTCGGGATACTTTTCCAAGGAGGCCATCCTCGCCCATGTTTACGGCCACAATCTCGGATTGTTTGTGCTGGCGGTGGCGACCGTAGCCCTGACGGCCCTGTACATGGGAAGGGCCTTTATGCTCGTCTTTGTCGCCCAGCGGCCGGTTCGGCAGCCGGGGCGGTGGGCTCCGGCGGTGCGGCTGCCCGTGTCGATGGCCGTACCCGTGGCATTGCTGGCTCTTTTGGCGCTGACGGCCGGCGCTTTGGAGACGCCGCAAGCGCCGGTGATCAGCCGCTGGGTGTCCGGCGATTTCCCGGACCCGGTCCGGCCGAGTCCGGGGTGGATCAGCCCGGTGGTTGTCGCAGTGGGACTGTTGGCCCTTCTGCTGGTCTATTTTTGGTTCAGGCCGAGCCGAATGGGCCGGTGGCAGGCCCGGCGGGAGGTGGCCGCAGCCAGCGCCTGGGCGATGCCCCTGAACCACCGGCTGTTTATCGATGCCCTCTACGAGCGGCTCCTCCTCGGGCTATACCGGTTTCTGGGGCAGGCGGCCGCACAGGTGGAGCGATACCTTTTGGAGGGCCTCGTGCACCTCGCCGCCGGGATCGCCCGGGGACTGGGCAGGGCGCTGTCCCGCCTGGAAAATGGGCAGGTTCAGGGGTACAACGCCGGCGCCCTTTTCGTGCTGGGCGCGCTGATCCTGGCCTATGTGTGGCTTCGCCTGGCCTAGGCCGGAGGCGTGCGGGAGCGGACACAACAGGTTCATCCTGAATCACGAGAGGAGGTGCAGTGATGCCGACAGCCAATCTTTGGTCTCTGCCCTGGTCCATGCTATGGCCGGAGACGGTCGTTTTGCTCGGCGCAATGGCCGCTTTGGTCCTGCGCCAGGTCGCTTTTGAATCGGCACTGCTTACAGTCTTGCTCAGCTTGTGGCTACGCTTCGGCACCACTTCGCACCCCGAGACCTTTGCCGGAGCCTATCGGGTCGACGGTTTTACCTTGCTGTTTCAGGCGCTGGTTTTGGTGGGGACTTTGATGCTGCTGGTCCTAGCCCGCCGCTCTCCGGGCGTGCCCCCAGAACGGCGCCCGGAGTACGCCTCGCTCTTCTTGTTTGCTGCCCTAGGCGGAATGATCCTGGCTGGGGCCACGGACCTCGTGCTCCTTTTTGTGGGCTTGGAGACTCTATCGATCGCTTCCTATGTATTAGTGGGGATGAGAAAGGGGAACCGCGCCTCTGCCGAGGGGGCGATGAAATATATTTTGAGCGGCGCCACGGCGACGGCGGTCTTCCTCTTCGGCGCCTCATACCTTGTGGGATGGACGGGCGGCACCGATCTTGGCGAGATCGGGCGCCGCCTGGCCGCCCCGGCGCCGGGGGAGTTCGCCGGACCCCTGCTCATGGTGGGGTTCATGTTCGTGCTGGCCGCCCTGTCGTTCAAAATTGTAAGCCTTCCTTTTTATATGTGGGCACCGGACGTCTACCAAGGGGCGCCGATCGCAGTGACGACTTTTCTCGCGGCGGTCTCCAAAACGGCGGGATTTGCGGCCCTGGCGCGGATCTTGGAAGGGGTCCTCGCGGCGCCGGGCGGTCCCGGTTCTCCCTCTTGGCGAGAGATGAGCACCATGCTGGCCATCTTGGCCGCCGCCTCAATGGTCGCGGGGAACGTGATCGCCCTGCGGCAGAAAAATACGAAACGGCTGCTCGCCTATTCGAGCATCGCCCACGCGGGATATCTGCTGATTCCCCTCGCCGCGTTCAACGCCATGACTTTTCAGCAACTGGCCTTTTATCTGTGGGCCTATCTGTTTATGAATGTCGGCGTTTTCGCGGTGCTCGACCAGGTGGCCCGGGCCCAGGGGAGTACCGATATGGCGGCCCTGAACGGCCTGTCCCGGCGCTCGCCCTTGCTCACCGCCGCCCTGACGATCCTCGTGCTCTCCCTGGCCGGAATGCCGCTCACCGCCGGTTTTTTTGCCAAATGGTACGTGCTCACCGGGGCATTGGCCGGAGGCAAGGGGTGGCTCGGGTTTGTGTTGATCGCCACCACCGTCGTCTCCTACGCCTATTACTTCCACCTCCTGCGCCACGCCTGGACCCGGTCCGAGGAGGAGTTGCCCCCGCTTCGGGTTTCCTGGCCCGTGGGCGCCCTGGTGGTGATCGCCGCAGGATTGACCTTGTTGATCGGGGTGTTTCCCGGCCAGTGGCTGGGCGGTTTGCAGCAAATGATGGACGCGGTGCAGGGCGCCGCCGCCTTTGGCTTTGAAACGAGGTAGCATACATTCCCCCATGTACCTGCTTTTGTCCGGCTACGGGGCCCGGCTCTTTCCGGGCCCTGCCTTGGTCCTCTCAGCACATCAGCCAGTAGCCGCGCTCGGTCCTGAAACGGCTCAGCCCGAAAGCGCCACAGTTCACCGGCCGTCCCCGGGCCGGACAGGCTTCCCCCCGCCTTTTCTTTCCATGGTCTTGGGTTGAAAACGTCCGATCCGAAGATACCATGATGACAGGAACGCGGAACCGGCATATACGACGCCTAGACAGTCTGGATAGAGACGGGGTGAGTTGCGGTGGGAAACGTGTGGCAATTGCAAGAAGCCAAAAATCGGCTGAGTGAGCTCATCCAGAAAGCGGTGCGCAGCGAGCCCCAGACGATCACCGTCCGCGGCAAACCGGCGGTCGTGGTCCTGTCTGTGGAGGAGTATGAGCGACTCACGCAGCCGAAGACCAATCTGGTGGAATTTTTCAGGAACTCTCCGCTTGTCGACGTGGATTTGGATATGGAGCGTAAGGGCGACGCCCCCCGGGAGGTTGAATGGTGAGGTACCTGCTGGATACGTACACCATTTCGGAACTGGTAAGAAAAAAGCCGAACAAAGGTGAACAGCAGTCTGCCGTCAGGGATACCGCGTACGATACTATAGGCTATCCAGACTGCTCCAAGACATCGCCGTAGCCAAGGCAGACGGGAGCTACTCACGTCTTGCGCGGCAACTGGCCAGCGCACACCTTCTCATTCTGGACGACTGGGGACTGGCACCGATGAGCACGCCAGAGGGAAGGGAGCTGCTCGACATTCTGGACGACCGAACATCGAACCATTCGACGTGTGTGGCAAGCCAGCTGCCGATAGAGGCGTGGTACGGCACGTTTGCTGACCCCACCGTCGCAGACGCTGTGCTCGACCGCCTCGTCCACAACGCCCACAAGCTCCTGCTGAAGGGGGGATCCATGCGAAAATTAAGAAATGGCTTGCCACAGGCCGAGAAAACTGTTAAATAAGCAATAGTTGCACGGTGGGCAATCTGCCTGTCCAAGACTTATCGGAACGAGTGTCCAAAAGTTATTGGACTGAGTGTCCAAGAGTTATCGGATTAGGTGTCCAAATGCATCGGAATACGCACAATGTCACGGTCGGATATTTGGCGAATCCCCATGGCAGCTATAGGCAGCTGTTGGAACGGTTGCTCCACTGTTGCAGTCCTTGCCGACGGGGGAACGGGCCGGTTCCACTACTTCAGCACATAAGAAGCCAGCACACTTTGCACCTCATAGATATTTAATCCCTTTGAAAAGGTCTTCTCAAAGGGCTCGGCCTTCCCCGACACCCAGATTTTCAACTCCGATTCCAGGTCAAAATTCCCCGCCGTCTCCACGCTGAAGTGGGTAATGCTCCTGTAGGGAATCGAGTGGACCTCCACCTTTTTTCCCGTGACTCCCTGCTTATCCACCAGAATCAATCGTCTATTCGTGAAAATCAATAAATCACGGATGAGTTTGTACGCCTTTTCCACCCGTTCCTCCGGCGCCATGATGGCGGCAAATTCCCGGTTCACCTCGGCCACGCTGATCTCCGAGGCATTTCCCATGAGCGCATCAAACAAACCCATGTGTTCCCCTCCCTATTCTTACCCGGCCCGCATACCGCCCCAGCCAAGTACGCAATCGACCCCCTGCTCCAAGCATACACCAACCATTCCGTGATGAAAATATCCCAGATTTGAACGGGAACGCAGAAGGAGCCGGGTCACCGGTACGGCCTGGCGAGAACAGGCTGGCACAAAACTTGCCTGGCAGGAAAGAAAAAAACGGCCCGAGGAAAACCCCGGAGCCCTTTCCTTACTCATCCACCCCGTTCGGGTACGGGATCGCCATCAGTACGGACTCAACCATCCAGGCACGCGTCTCTCCCTGAACAGCCGGTTCGCAACTGTCTGGCCGGCCGGGAGAAGCAGTCATTTACGAAACTTGAATAACTTCGCCAGTGTGCACATCGTAGATAGCTCCATAGATTAGAACATCACTCGGAATAAGGGGGGAATTGCGGAGTGTCTCGACGTCGTCTCGGACGCTTTGTTCCAAATCGGTAAACGGCAAAAAGTCTATATTTGAAGCCGCTTTGGCCGAATCCGGACCCAGACGCTGGGAGATTTTATCGTAAAGGTCCTCATTCCTAAATGTCAGCATCCCGCAATCCGTATGATGAAGCACCAAGATTTCTTGTGTACCCAGCAACTGTTCGGAAATGACAAGCGATCGGATGGCATCCTCTGTCACTCGTCCCCCTGCATTCCGAATCACATGAATATCCCCGAGGTTTGCACCGAGAGCCCGCAGGGGGTCAATTCTGGCATCCATGCATGTGAGCACCGCAACTTTTCTGGCCGGCGGAATGGGAAGCTGGCCTTGGGAGAATTGTGATGCGTATGTGCGGTTTGCTTCAAATAGCTTCTTCACCTCAGACATTGAAGACTCCTCCTCATTTTAATGTATAGTAAACCTACTTGTTTTATAAACAACTGTGGCATATGACTATGCTTTTGTCAATACCATGGACTTCCGCCTATCCCAAAAGAACGGACCCCGAGAGAGGGGTGGTCTGGAGAAAACCGCGATTCTTGCGGGCCTCTCATAAAGATTGCGCTCACTTTGGCCGCATTCGCTGGCCGCGGCACTTCTTGCCGCACCCGCCCCTTCGTCCTGTACGGACAGCGGGAGAAAAAGAGGGAGGGCCGCTGCCCTCTCCAAAGAACCGCTCAGATTTTGCTGTTGAAGTATTCCTGGGTCACCTGCAACTGTTTCTTCAGGATGGTTTTCCACAAATGGCCCTTGGTCTCCCCCCGTCCCCTTCGACACCTTCGTCCGCTTGATCGACCCGTCGGGCAAAAATTGTCGGTATTAGTAGTGGTCCGTGTCCTTGTAAAGCTCCCACCCGCCTCAGGGCCCCTTTACACGGAGCAGGAATTCAACACCGGATCGACGAAAGTTGATGAGAACTAACCCAACGAGGCCAAGATCAGAAGGAGGACGGAAAATGGACACAGGTCAATGGAAACGAGTCACGGCGGTTTTGTCCTTTGCTGTGTTGTTCACAACTCCTGTCGCTTCTGCCGCAGGGTACGGAAAGGCAAATTTCGAACGCCATGGTTCGCAAACGATTATGCCGCTCCAAGGGGGAAGCGGATCGGGTGTTGGCCAGTCTAGCGGATTGTCAGCGCTCTCTTCGGGGTCCGATGATGCAACTGCGGATGCCAACAAAACCCTCAGCAGTTCCCAAACGATGAACTCTAAAGAACAGAAAGACAATCCCGACAACGGGGAACAGGACTCCAACGATGAAGGCAACGCGGGAGACGGCGAGCATGGTGATGGAAAGCACCATGATGGTGAACATCATGGCGATTTTAACAACAGAACCTCATCCGACACCCTCACCATCTCGGTTCCAGACTCGAATGGGACATCTCAGCCGCCTGGGATCCAGCAGGCCATCCAAATCATTAAGGCCAATCTTCAGAAGCACGAAGGAAAACCGGGCAAATCGTCAGAAGCCCAGCAGGATGTACTCGCCAACCTGGAAAACTGGGCAAAACAGCAGGGGGCGAAGACCGACGAGGAAGCCGACCGCGAGGTGGAGAACACCCTGGAGCAGGCAGCCGCTTCCGGTCAAGCCGATGAACAGGTCCTCAAAACCCTCGCCGCGGTAAAGAAGAAGTTACAGGATATTCAGGGAGCAGCCCAGGCTCTGGAACAGGCGTTGAAGCACAATCCGGCCGATACCACCGTCTTGCCGCAACTTCGAGAGATGTATAACGCCCTTGGCAAAACAGGGACCCAAGTCTTTGTGGACGGTTTACAACCCAGTTTTGACGTCCCTCCCGTTGTCCAGGACGGCCGCACCCTTGTGCCGATCCGGCAGATCGCTGAAGCCCTCGGGGCAACGGTGAACTGGAATCAGGGTACGGTGACCATCCGGCGTGAAAAACAGACCGTCACCTTGCGAATCGGCGACCCGTCGGCTTCGGTGAACGGACAGAACATCACCCTTGACGTACCGCCGGAGCTGTCCGGGGGGCGGACTTTGGTGCCATTGCGTTTTGTCGGTGAGGCTTTCGGAATGGCAGTAGATTATCAGGACGGGATCGTGTCAGTCCACCCGCCTACCGGACAGAACGGATAAGCAAGTGATTCCAGGGACCTTATCATGACGGAATCGCTTGTTCGCGGTTTACCCTTTCATGGTTTTTGAACTTGGCAAGGAGGCGCAGTGGTGAGGCTGATTAAGGTATCTGATTACAATCATCACAACATGCAATTGGCAAAGCCTGTTTACGACAGAAAAGGACGGATCCTGCTTGGAGCCGGCAATACTATTCATCCAAAATATTTGGAAAAACTGAAGGAAATGGGAATCTCCCATTTCCTTGTCGAAGATGCCGAATCCAATGGAATCACGCTTGAAGAGATGCTGGATATGCCTACATGGATGGATGCCATACTTGGACTGCAGAACGTCTACAACCAGGTCGCAGCAAGAAAGCCGCTTCCGCTCGTTTCGGTCCAAAAAACCATCGGCCAGTTAATTTCGGAGGTCAAACGGCGCAAAACCGTTTTACTGGTACCATCCACATCGATAGCCAGTGAACTTCGTCCTTATGCTCATGCTGTAAATGTTGCCCTGCTTTCACTGCAGGTTGGTAAAGCAATGAACTATAACGATTTGCAATTGCGTGATCTGGCGCTGGGGGCTTACCTGCATGATATCGGTAAAGCCATCACACCGGAGAAAACGAAACACCCGGAAGCGGGGTTCAATATTCTGCGCAGCATCCATGATTTGAGTTTATGGTCCGCGCATGTTTCATTTCAACACCATGAAACGTTGGATGGACAGGGATATCCCCGCGGACTGAAAGGAACTGCCATTCATGAATATGCTCAAATCTGCGGAGCGGCTAACATGTATGAGAATCTCATATCTCTTCGAGAAACTCCTCCGCATGAAGCGTTGGAAGCGCTAATGGCCTTATCCGGGACAAAATATCTGGAATCAGTCGTCAAAGCGTTCGTCGATAGGATCCCATCCTATCCTCCAGGTACAATGGTTCAACTGAACAATGGTGAACCGGGAATCGTCATCCGGATTGATACCCACATGCAGCGTCCGGTCGTGCGAATCCTTGCATCCGGGCAGGAGATCTCTCTGGCAGACAACCCTTCTATCATGATTACAGAATTGGCACGGGATAGCCTACGGCTCTAGAAAGACAAGGTGGAAAAAGACCGCGATATGGCAGAACGGCTACATTTGGGTTTCGGCGTGGGACACAAAAACGGATCAGAGAACTCCCGAGAGAGATATTTCTGGTTATAGAAAGGGGAACGGTGATGATTTACACAGACGTTTCAACCGGTGGCAATAAATTCCTCCCCTCTCGGGGGAGGGGGGGTACAATTATCCTCTAGATAAAAAAATTACCAACCCCTTTGGGTTTAGAGAGTTTTTTAACCAATACAAACTCCACTCAGAATTTCAACCCGTTGTTTACCTCTCGACGGGAGAGATCTACGGTGTTGAAGCTTTAACATGTCCATCTCTCAACGGCAAACCACTCGACCCGCAGCAGTGGTTTCGTTCAGCGTGGGAGCGGGGACTATCGGCGGACGCCGATTTGAAAGCTCTAGAAACCGCTCTTTCCACTCTCCACAATGCCCCCTCAAAGATCAAGATAAGCAACATTTTCGTGAATGTAATGGCGTCAAGTTTGAATGATTCGCGTTTTATAACCGAACTGTGCAATCAGCTACATAAACATGGGATAAAATCCGACGAACTTATTATTGAGATTGTAGAATATGTCGAGTTTAACCCGGGTGAAATAAAGGAAATGGTCAAGCAGTTGCGCTCCCTTGGAATACGTGTTGCAATTGACGACTGTAAAACCTTGGATAAGACGAGGAAGACTTTGGTTGAGCTCGAACCGGACTTTGTAAAGATGGATAAATCGATCATTGGCCATATTCATGATTCATATTTCAAGCAGACTACCCTTGTTCGTGTGGTTGAATTCGTAAAAGGGTACGGAAAGATCATTGCCGAAGGGGTTGAACGGGCAGAAGAACGCGAAGTCATCCATAAGTGTGGGGTAGAAATGGGGCAGGGGTATCTCTGGGCTCCTCCTCTCAGCATAGAAGAATTGGCACCGATGCTTCAAGTTTAGGCCTCGGTTTGATACCTGCCGCGTCGCGACGAGAGTTCCAGCGTGTGGTTTGTTTCATAACACCATGCCCGATGCCATCACAGGAGGTACAAACGATGTTCTTATCCAGTTTCCGAACAAAACTTGCGATTATCCTTATTTTGTGCATGATCATTCCAACCACCACGTCGGGATTCATCGCATATGTTGCCACCCAGAGGGCCCTCTCAAACGAAGGGATGAACGAACTTGAACAAGCCACCGTTGGGGCGGTCAACTTGGCGGCCTCCTTGCAAAAATTCGTGGATGCCGGGGTCATGACCAAAGAGCAGGCTCAGGAACAACTCCGAACATTGCTGTTGGGACCGAAACAACCGGATGGCAGCAGAGATTTGAGCCAAGCCCGCGTCCGGGTCGCGAAAACCGGGTATGTATCGGCCATTGACTCCCAGGGCAACGCGGTGATGCACCCGAAGGTGGAGGGGACCAACATCCGGGATGCCCAGGGAGGGCTAGGCAAACGGGTGGCCGAAATGAAGAACGGAGAACTCGAGTATCTGTGGCAGAATCCGGGGGAATCCCAGGCTTATCCGAAGATCGCGTATGTGCAATACTTTGCCCCTTGGGATTGGATTTTTATGACCACAGCCTACAAAGACGAGTTTCAGGCCGCCGCAAATAACATCAAGCGCGTGATCGGCCTCATCGTCGGTGTCGATCTTGCCGCGGCGCTGTTGCTGGCATGGATCTTAAGCAGAAGTTGGATGACACTAATACAAGGGGCCAGCGATGCCGTCGGGCGGCTCGGTCGCGGTGATTTAACGGTACGGCTGAATTTTGAGAAGAGAAAAGACGAGTTTGGACAGTTGGCCAGACACTTCAATCATGCTGTGAATGGCCTTACGGAATTGATCCAAGAAGTTCGCGGCAATGCGAATCTGGTTGCATCCGCTTCCCAACAGCTCACGGCGAGTGCTGAAGAAACCGGCAAATCCGCAGAACAAATCGCCTCGGCGGCCCAGACCGTGGCGGAAGAAGCGCAAAAACAGTTCATGGAGACCGAAAACCTCGTACGTGTCGCAGAACAAGTATCCGAGGACATTAGAAACGCCGAAGAAGCCGTTAATCAGGTATTCTCCCTGGCCACGGAAGCCGCCGCCTACGCCGAGGACGGCGGTGGAACGGTGGATGAAGCAGTTCGCAGCATAGCCCAGGTGGAGGGCAAAATGAATTATCTTACCGAGGCCATGGACCAACTCAACAACCGTTTGCAGGAAATTGTCCGCATCGTCGAAATCATTGAAGGGATTTCTAAACAGACTAACCTGCTGGCGCTCAATGCCGCCGTGGAAGCGGCCAGGGCCGGGGAGCAGGGCCGGGGATTCGCCGTAGTGGCTGAATCGGTCCGAAAATTGGCCGAGGAATCGGCAGCATCAGCGAAAGAAATCGGCCAGCTCACCGAGGCGATCCGTCAAGATACGAATGGCCTGGCCGTTGCTGTCGAGGGGGCTGTCCTGGAGGTGAAGCATGGTGTCGAGACCGTGGAAGCGGCGGGGCGAACCTTTTCAGGGATCGCCGACAATGCTCGGCAAGCTGCTCGGCACATGGAGAAGGCTGGCGAACAGGTCAAGCAGGTTGTCGGTGCAGTCAGTCGTATTGTTCAGGAGATCGACGATATTCGTTCCTTTGCCCGGCAGACGGCCAGCGGAACCCAAACGGTGTCTGCAGCAACGGAAGAACAATTGGCTGTGGCCGAGCAAGTCTCGGCATCCGCCATCTCGTTGTCTGACACAGCTTCCGCCCTGCAAAACTTGACATTGCGGTTTGAAGTATAAAGCCGAATCCGAAAACATGTCTACGGGAGGCCCCTTTTGGGATCTCCCATTTTTACTCTAAACCGCAGTAAGGGAACCGGGAATTGAGGGCAATCCGGTCACCCGTTTCCAGCACCCGATCGCCTCGCACCACGAAAAGACAGAAGGTGATCGGCAACAGGCGGGTGTATGTACCCAACGAGGAATAAAAAAGCCCCCTTGGCAACCCAAGGAGGAGGAGTCAAAAAGAAACGACTGCCAAGCGAAGTATCCCTTCACTATAAACACCATTGTTAACTAACCGCCATTTGGCGTTGCATTTTTGTTATTTTCTTTTAAAATCTGAATATGTTTTATGGCCTGCACTGACAAGTGTTCATTTGTTCCGCTTCAACTTTCTCACAGCTTGAACTTTAAAACCGCTTGTTGCAGTTGCTGTCCAAGGCTGGCCAGGAATTCAGCGGAGGATGCCAACTGTTCAATGGAAGCCGATTGCTCCTCGGCGCCGGCAGCCACACTTTGGCTGGCTTCGGACACATGCTGTGCGATTTCACCGATAGTTGTAGTGGCATTGACCATCTCTTGACTCCCCTTGGCCAGTTCTTCTGTGGAACGGGAAACTTCCTGGATCTGACGGGAGACGCTGTTTACGTCCTCCTCGATTTGTTGGAAAGCCTTTGCACCTTCCACGATCACCCGCCAACCGTTTTCCACCAATTGGGTGTTGCTTTCTATAACTTCCACCGCCTTCGCAGTATCTTCCTGGACTTGACGGATGAGGTCCGCGATTTCCCGGGCCGCTTGCCCGGACTGCTCAGCGAGCTTGCGCACTTCATCGGCCACCACGGTGAAACCTCGGCCTTGCTCCCCAGCTCGTGCGGCCTCAATGGCAGCGTTCAAAGCCAAGAGATTCGTCTGGTTGGCGATGCTGCTGATAAGGTCCACGATCTGGCCGATGGCTTGGGACCGATTCCCCAACTCGTTAATAATCTCAGATATCTCCTTGCTTGAGGTATTGATTTTGTCCATTTCGGCCCCAGCCCGACTCATGGCCTGGTTGCCATCCTGGGCTCGCTGACTGGTAACTTGGGCTGCACTTGCCACCTGTTGGGTGATTGCGGCGATCTGCTGTATAGCTGCGGAAAATTCTTCGATCGAGGCCATGGTATCTTGCACCTTCTCGCTTTGCAAACCTGCTCCGGCAGCCAGTTCCTGCGCCGCCTGGCTGACTTCAGTGACGGCTTGGCTGCTTTGCTCGGTGCCGGCGCTCATCTCTTCCGAGGCAGACGCGACAGTTTCAGCGGCGTCGGTGATTTGCCGAAGCAGCGACTTCAGGTTACCGGCCATCTGGTTGAAAGAGCCTGTAAGTTGGCCAATTTCGTCCCGCGTGTTGACTGTAACGGTCTCCCCGCTCAGGTCACCCTCCGCCACTTTTTCCGCCGCTGCGGTAACCACGGCCAAGGGCTTGGTGATTATACGGGATACGAGCAGGTTCAGCCCCAGGCTGAGACCAACCCCAACCACGATCACGACGACGAAGGTTACTTGCACTCTGTGATACATGGCGTCGGCTTCTTTTTTTATGTCGTCCGCCATCTGGGCGTTGAGTTGCACCAGTTCCCCAATCACATTGTTGACTGCCGTACGCCTGGGAGTGACCTGCTGGTGAAGCACCTGCACGGCCAAGTCGGAACTCTGGGCGGCTACAAGCTGGTTGACGGCCTGCATGTAGTCACCATAGGCTTGGCGGAGGCGATTGATGATGTCGCGCTCCTGCGGCCGCACAATGGTGGGCAGGTATGCCTCGATAGCCTTTGCAAAATCTGCATCGTACTTCTGGATGTCCTGACGCACTGAGCTTTGGCCGGCGGCGTCCGCCAGGACGTAATCAGCACAGGCCACCGCTATGCGTCTGACAGCCCGTTCCGCGTCCCCGGCTTTTTGGATGCCTAAGACATTATCGCTGTAAATCGTTTGCACTTGTGCGTCGATCTGCGCCAGGCTAATAACCCCCATGATACCCATTGCGAGCAGGGCTACCAGACTGGCAAGAGCTGACAGAAACAGTTTTGTCGAAACCCTAAAATGATTAAATAATCTGAACAATATCCGATCCTCCTTCTTTGACCTCATCCAAGATTGTTTCCGGGTTTGTTCCCAAGTAATTATGTTTAGTGGTCAAAGGAGGAGACCTGGGCATCAAGATGAAAACGCGTTGATTTCTATTAAATGGTATTTTTGGTTGATTTACCCCCCCCCCCCCCCCCCCCCCAATTTACATTTATTTACAATCTTTTGCCCCCGTGCATTGGCAAGACTGGTAAAAAACCTCAGGGAAGAAGGAAGGGGTGTTTCAGTGTATACATGGCATAGCACGCCTAAAACTGTTATAGACAGCTCATAAAGCCCGTGCCTCCATAGCCAATGGAATAATTGATTCCGAAGGTTATTCTTTCGGGGAGCTCTCAATGGGAGACCTCCTTTGCTAGCTTTCTCCTTCTTTTCTTCGGCACCAAAACTGCGATTTCCTGTACACGACTTTTGCACCGGCCGGCTTTGTGGATTGCGGCGATGCTCGTGATTAACGGGTGAAACCGCTGCACCAGTTCCACGAAGATGTCCGGGTCCGCTTTGGCCCGGCAAGCAAGTGCCGTAATGCCTTCGTCCATACACCAATCCCCCGCGCCTTATTGACGGGGAGGGGAGAAAAAAGACCGGACACCTTTTATCCAGCTCCGTCACCACATGCCAGGGAACACTCACGGTGTGAAGATCGGTGATAAAATCCCCAATAGAATCAGTTGAAAATTCCCCGATGCCATCACAAACTCCGTGGAGGAGAGAGGAATCATGATTCAGAATTGCTGAAGAACTGGGGGCATCGCAAAACGATTCGGAAATGGCTTGAAAAGGGAAGGGCGGAAAAGTACATAAGGACAGAACAACGACCGGCCAAGTTAGACCCGATCGCAACCAAGAAGCCCCTGTAATCCGGTTTTTGCGAAAGACCAAAGGGAAGGGCCTTCTTTTGGTTGCCCTTCCCTTTACGCCACGGGAAGACAAAGTCAGGATTCAATGTATGATAGAACGGTTTCCAACAAAAGCCGGGTGCCCGTTGCCATGTCCTCCGGGCTCGCCCATTCTGCGGGGTGGTGGCTGATCCCGTTCCGACATCGAACAAAGATCATCCCGACATCGCATATGTCGGCCATCGCCATGGCATCGTGTCCTGCCCCGCTCACCATTTTTACAGGATCCAGATGCAATTTCCTGGCGGACTCCTCAATAACCCCGACGACTTCCGTCGAACACTGAACAGATTGGATATTGAGCCCTTCTTCAATTCTGTATTCCAACGACCGGTCTCGGCAAATGCGGTCAAGAGCGGATTTGACCCGCAATATCGTGTCGTCTCTTTGCCTTTGTTCAATGTCGCGAATGTCCACTGTGAATTCAACCATGCCCGGGATCACATTGGAACTTCCTGGTTGTGCGTGAATCTTACCCACTGTCCCGACCGTGGTCGTCACTTGCCCGCTCTTGCACGCCCGTTCAACGGCAAGAATGACCTCCGCCGCTCCCATCATCGGATCCCGGCGTAGGTTCATCGGTACCGTACCGGCATGTCCGGCCTCACCAATGAGCGAGATCGTCAACCAGGCAACTCCGGCAATTCCCGTAACGATTCCGACGGGCTGATGAATCGATTCGAGGAATGGACCTTGTTCGATATGCATTTCCAAATAGACTTCAATGTCGCCCCGGTGACGGATGGAATCCGCCATTCTTCTCGGATCGACCCCGGCATTGCAGAGTGCTTCATAACGGCTGATCCCGTCTCCATCGACTCTGTTCAAATCGCCGTCAGTGACCCTGCCGACCATTCCTCGGCTTCCGAACAGGCCGCTCTCAAATCGAGCCCCCTCCTCGTCACAAAAGGCAACAACCTCAATCGGAAGTTTGTGACTGATATTCGCATCATGGAGAACTTGAACAACTTCTATTCCGCCGATCACTCCCAGAGTGCCGTCAAAACGGCCGCCGTTCGGAACCGAATCAATATGCGAGCCGATCACAATAGCGGGGGCTTTCGGTTCTTCACCTTCTTTGCGCCCGATCAAATTGCCAAAATGGTCGCGCCGAACCTCCATTCCCGCTTGCCTCATCCAGGAAGACACCAGATCTTGAGCCCGCAGGTCCTCCTGAGACAATGCCAGTCGGGTGACGCCTCCACTCCCGGTCCGACCAATTTGTCCTAGTTCGAATAAACGCGACTGTATCCGTGGTGCGCTGATCGACAGATTGCTGGGCATTCAGGTACTCCTTTCAACTTGCGACAACTGTTGAACACGACCACCTATTTATTGTGCCGCACCTCTTAATTGGTTTGTTGCGTCTTCGTCAATTTCGCCAGATTCGCTAATAACGACACCATATGCTCGAAGGGCTGTATCTTTGGAAACATATCCATCCAATACGTCGGACAACACTTGTTGCGGCGAGCGCTTTTTCGGATCGCCGTATCCCCCTCCGCACGGACCGGTCATCGTTAACTTATCGCCGGCCTTCGCACGTCGATTTGGAATCTTGGAAGGGAGATTTTCTTCACGCCCCTCCGCAGTGGTCAGCAACAATTGCCCGACACGTCCGTCTATACCGCCCATAAACCCCCATGGTGCATATTTGTGCCCGTCACCTTCCACAGAAAAACTACCATCGGCAAGGAACTGAACTTCCCGGACGGACCCGATACCTCCTCGCCATTGTCCAGGTGCGCTGACGTCGTCCTGCAGTTCATACCGTGTAATCCGAAGCGGGTAGTGCGACTCGATATCTTCGATGGGATTGTTGCGGGTGTTGGCATATAAGGTGTCGACCGCATCCATCCCATCCATGCCAAACCGCCCTCCATAACTCCCTTCCATGATATCCATATAAACCCAATAGTTTCCGTTCGTTAATCCGCTGTACGCGATCACTTTCAGGTTGCCCACCCCGGCACTGATCTGCCGAGGAACAACTTGTCCCAACGCTTTCATAAGCGTATCGGCCACAATATTACCCGAGCAAAACCTTGCAATTGTCGGAGCCGGGAATGTCGGATTGCACAACGTACCTTCCGGAGCCACGATTTTTATGGCCCGGGTCAAACCGGAGTTTTGCGGGATGTTGCCATATATCGTTGAATCCAGCAAGATTGAACGAAGAGTTAAATAGACCGCCACATCAACCGTACCTTCAAACGGCATATTCACCGGCCTGTCGTCAACCTGACGAGAGGTCCCGGTAAAGTCCACAGTAATCTCGCTTCCCTCAATGGTCACCGTAACAGCGATCTTCAGATCTCTTCGTTCTGGGTCAGGACTGTCAAGATAACCATCAAGAAAACCTTCGGCATAGTAAACACCGTCGGGCAGGTTGCGGATGGCATTGCGCAACATCGTATCGGAATAATTCATCAAGTCTTCACTTGCCGCGAGAACTTTTTCAAGGCCAAATTTAGCAATAAGCTCCAAATACCGGTCCGCCCCAATCCGGGCGGCCGCAATTTGCGCTTCCATGTCCCCGGTAACCATATGCGAGGCACGAATGTTGTCTCTTAACATGTGCCATACTTGCTCATTTTTCTTACCCTGTTCATACACTTTAATGGCCTTAAACTGAAGCCCTTCGGCATACGCGTCCACCGCATCGACAATTCCACAGCTGCCGGGTGTTAAGGCACCGATATCCAAATGATGGGCGGTGGTGACGGAAAATCCGATCAACTCATCTTTATAGAATATAGGGATGCAAAATCCGACATCCGGGCCGTGCGAAGCTCCATGGTACGGCGAATTATGCATGATCACGTCACCGGGACGGAACGTGTCGCCTCGTTCTTCCAAAATTCTGCGGATGCCGCGAACATACCCGGGAATCGGGCCCGATTGCAGCGGAGTACTGTGGCTTGACTCACAGAGCTGTTGACCGTCGGCATCAAGGAGAGCACATCCGAAATCTTCGGATTCACGTATAATACTTGAATAAGACATCCGGGCCAATTTGTGCCCCATCTCCACGGCGATATTCTCCAATGCTCCGCGAATAACCTGCGCCGTAATCGGATCAATCGCAGCGGATTTTGTTTGAACTCCCATTAGAATCCCCCCACCTGAATGATCATGTTCCCGGAATCATCCACAAATGCCGCACAGTCCGGCGGAATGACGGTGGTTGTATCCTTCTGTAATACAATTGCCGGCCCCGGGAACTTCGTGTTAACAGGTATTTTCTCTCGATTATAAAATGCGGTTTCGTAGGTCCTGAGCTCGCCGCCCACGCGGAAAACTGTGCGATTGGTCTTCACAAGAGCGTCGCTCAATGAACCGCCCTCCCCGGCCGCGGGCTTTTGAACCTTCGGCATAAATCCAATACCCGTAAGACGAATGTTCACAATCTCAATAGGACTATCTGCAAAAAAATGACCGTATTCGCTTTCGTGAACGCGATGGAACTGTTGCAAAGCCGCCGTCAAGGCCTCCTCGGTGATATGTCCGTCCGGCAGTGGAATCCGCAACTCATAACCCTGACCAATGTAACGACAGTCGGCCGACCTTTGAATCTTCATGTTCTCTTCAGCAATTCCATCATCCCGGAGCTGTTGTTGAACTTGGTTTTCCAATAACTGGATATCCCGGTTCAATCGTTCACAGTCAAGATGTGTACTCAACATAAATTCCGTTTTGATCACATCGTACTTTAAGTCGGTCGTCAATAAACCGATGGCCGAAGTGATCCCCGGATGAAGGGGTACGACGACTTCGGGGATGTTCAGGATTTTCGCCACCTCCACCGCATGAAGAGGGCCTGCGCCGCCGAAGGCCACGAGAGAGAATTCACGCGGATCATAGCCTCTCTGCACGGTTTTGGCACGGATCGCGTTCGCCATGTTATTGTTGAGAATTGTAATTATACCTTCCGCCGTTTCAATCAGGGACAAGTTCAGTTGCGCCGCAAGTTCCCCAACCACCTTGTGAGCCGCGTTGGGAAAAATGCGCATTTCTCCGCCCAGAAAGTTATCTTCATCCAATCGACCCAGGACGACGTTCGCGTCTGTGACTGTTGGTTTTATTCCCCCATGCCCATAACACGCCGGGCCCGGGTTCGAACCGGCACTGCGCGGCCCAACCTTAAACGCGCCGCCTTCGTCGACATATGCAATACTTCCACCTCCGGCGCCTATGGTGTGTATGTCGATCATGGGAACCATCACCGGATACCCCGCAATCCAAGTATCTCGAGCCGTGGATTCCGAATACCCTTGTTCAGTAATGATTCCGATATCCGCACTGGTTCCGCCGACGTCAAAAGTGATGAGTTTTTTGCGACCGGACAAGTTGCCGAACCAGGAACCGCCCAGGACCCCGGCCGCGGGACCGGACAGCAAAGTATTGACGGGCTTTTCGGAAACGGACTCCGGTGTGGAAACCCCGCCGTTCGAGCACATAATGCGTAGTTCACCGGAGATTCCCGCCTGCTTTAACCGTTCCTTGAGATTACTCACATACCGCTTCACCTTTGGACCCACAAAACCGTTTATGGCCGCCGTCGTAAAACGTTCAAACTCCCGGAACTGAGGAGATACATCCGAGGAAATTGTGACAAATGCTTCCGGATATTTTTCCCGGATAATCTCTCGGGCTCGCTGTTCATGTTCGGGATTCAGGTATGAGAACAGAAATGTAACAACGATCGAGTCAACCCCGTCGTCCTTTAATTCCCGTGCAGCCCTGCGCACCTCCTCTTCGTTGAGCGGCACCAAAACCTCACCGTGCGGTGGCACAAGACGCTCGGTTACAACTTTGCGGTACCGGCGCTGCACCAATGGGCGATTTTGCCATGGAATTTCTTGCATAATCGAATAGTTTTGCGGGCGCTGATGGCGGCCGATATGAATGATGTCCCGATATCCTTTTGTGGTGATCATCCCTGTCCTTGCACCGTCGTGCTCAAGGATTGCGTTGGTGGCAATCGTGGTGCCGTGAAACACATGGTCAATCTCCGATTTATTGATACCGTTTCTTTCGCATATCTCCTCAATGCCTTGAACAACGGCAACAGAAGGGTCCTCCAGGCTGGTGGGAAGCTTGTGAATGACGGTTTTGCCCGTGGTGGTATCGCAGACGACGATGTCAGTAAAGGTACCTCCTACGTCCACTCCCACAAGTTTCATAGCTGTACTCCTTTCGTCAGGGCTTCGACCAGTGCATCATGCAAACATTGTGCCATACTTCCTCTTGGCGAGCTCGGGCCCGGCCTTTCTCCGGCCATGTGTTCATTCAAAAACGGCGGCTTTTTCGTCGACTCGATGGGCGGCCAATTCGCGTTTATAGTAAGGTATAATGCGATACCCAATTGAGTAGATCACCATACTTACGGGAAGTCCAACGATCCATGAAATGGGCAGGAATATCACTCCGCATATTCCGCCCACAATAAGGGAAGCAAACCCTAAAATATGGAACTTAACAGGACTGTTGTACAAGCGGTCGAGGTCAAAATGACGTTTCCGAACCAAGTAAAAATCTGCGATAAGAATCCCGAGAAGAGGGCCAAGAAATGCAGAATAGAAGGTGATGAACGTATTGAATGCCGAACTTGTCAATAACAGCCATGGGAATGTGATGATACCGAGAATCCCCACAACGATTACTGATAAGCCCCACTTGATATTGAATATTTCCATCAAGACAAGGGCGGGAGGCGCAATGTTTAAAGATAAGTTACTCGTAAATTGGGCGGCGACGATGAAGATCATTAACGCGACCGCGACAGCCGTATTTGGGACGAGTGTTACCAACGCCCGAATCGGATCCCAAATGCCGGTTGCGGCAGCCGAGAGAATGCCGATCGCGACCATAATGATGAACATCGGGACAATCCCGACGAAATGACCGACCCAATTTTGCACAGGTTCCTTGCGAAGATAGCGCGCCAGATCTCCATTGTTAATCGCCCCGGTTATAAGAATCCCCACCGAGGCTGTGATCGCGGTCCAAAAGGGCATTCCCCAACTGCCCGACGCTTCCCAACTTGAGATCAAATGGACCTTTCCGGTCGAAAAAATCTGAATAACGATGTAAACCAAGAATGCCAGTATGACAAAAGACAAGGCTGAGTCAAACCATTTGATCGATTTTATTCCATAATAGGCAATCGCGGTTTGTAGAATCTGGAAAATGATAAAATACAGCCACACGTTGCCCCATCCCAAAACTGTGGTACTGACGTAATTCATAGCATCTGCACCAATCCACGATCCGATTCCATACCAAAACACGGCGGGCAACACCCGTACGAGAACGGCAATTCGCGCCCCATAGTACCCGAATGCCGAACGACACTGCACGACGAAAGGAATGCCGTATTTTATTCCCGGATGAGAATTGATGACAAACATGAACCCAATGATAATGGAAGACACCAGGGTAACCGTCAATGCCTGCAGAATGTTCAGTTTTCCACTTGGCGGCATGAACGACTGCCCGATAATAAAGAGCTGAATGACCACCATCGATGAAATCCAAAACGGGATATAGCTTTTAAGACTGAAAATTCTCCCACCCTCATCCACGGGGGCCAGGGAGTCTCTTTTTGAATGCTGGGTCAGTTCTGTGGATTCGGCCATTCAAGGTCACCCTTTCAAATTGATTTAAGCCTGATATTGTTCGTCACCGTGTGCGCCAAAATGCCGTCCAGTACTCGTTTTTCTTGGCCTCCTCACCTCCAACATCAACACGCCTTCTGCAATTGCCGTGCCAAGTGCACGGGTATTCCGACGAATTGCCTCCAACACATATGCTGTGCAATTACTCACGAAAGTCGCTGGTAGGAGACTTCAAACTGTGGTCGGGTTGGAGAGAAATCTCGCGTCGCGGAGACAATCGGCCCGACTCCGGTAAGCCGGACCGACATGCTCGCATCTGTGGCGTGTGATAGCGGAGGAATACCAAATTTTTGTCAACGCATCTGGAATCAACTTGAGTTGCAATACTGCAAAGATATGTCGTAAGATAATTCTACCCCATGCCGGTTTTAAGGGCAATTGATGCAGCGAAGGACCAGAACGAGGGTGTATTTGCAGATCTGCAATGAACTTGGAGTATTACAACGAGGGGAGCGCGCCACCGTGCAATTCGCAGATTTGTTTTCCAGATTGCCGATTGGTCTTGTGGTTGTTGACTTAAACGGCAATGTGCATTACGTCAATGAGAAGAGTATACAGCTCTTTGCCGGCCTTGCGAGTCAAAAATCCAACAAGAAACCTATACAGGAGATCATGACATCCACGATTATTAAGTCGATCAAGACCGAAAAGCCGAATGTGTGTATGACCACGACCGATAACGGACATTCTGTTTATTTGTTGGAAATTCCATTTGAAGCCGATCATTTAACGAAACTCGGTCTTATCATCATGCTGGATGCAGAACAAGTCGAATACCTTATTTCCCATTCCAAGATATATCTGGATCTATCGCAAGACTTGGATACCATCATGAATCTTGTTGGGGACCTGGTCACAATCACCGACGGAAACGGAATCGTACTCCGGGTCAATGCGGCGTGCGAAAAAGTCATGGGCGTAAAAGAATCCGACTTTGTGGGTAGGCCGGCGACAATCCTTGAAGAACAAGGGATCATCGACCACTCCTCAACCGTGAATGTTTTGAGATCCGGCGTGCGAGGCATCATGACCCAGACAACCAGATCCGGTCGAAGATTGCTCGTTTCGTCCTTCCCCCTCTACAATGATCTGGGCGACTTAGTGAAGGTAGTCAACATTTCAAGAGACATTACAGAACGTGAAGAACTTCTGGATCAGATAGAGGAATTGAGAAATACGATCAGGCATTATCAGATGGAAATAGACCGGCTTAATCGGGCGAATGCAGATACACCGATCATGAAATCCCAAATTATGCAAGATATAATGGATCTGATATTTAGAATTGCGGACGTCGATTCAACGGTCTTAATCTTGGGTGAAACCGGGGTTGGAAAAGAAGTGATTGCGCGGACCATACACAATCTGAGTTCACGGAAAGATAAACCATTTGTAGCTATCAATTGTGGATCAATTCCGGAAAGCTTGATCGAGTCCGAGCTATTCGGTTACGAGCGAGGGGCGTTTACCGGCGGCAACCGGGAGGGGAAGCTCGGACTGATTGCAGCGGCAAACAACGGGACTCTGTTCCTCGACGAAATCGGAGAACTTCCGCTTCATATGCAGGCCAAGTTGCTCAGGGTTTTGCAAGAAAAACAACTGAGGCCCATCGGGGCCGTGAAGGAGATTAAAATCAATGTCCGCTTCATTGCGGCCACAAACAGAAATCTTGAAGAAATGGTTAAACAAGGATTGTTCAGGGAAGACCTGTTCTACAGGTTGAACGTCATATCGATTGTGGTCCCGAGTTTGAAAGAACGTCCGGAAGATATCCCTTATTTGATGGAGTATTTCTTATCCGTTTATAACCAGAAATATGGGCGCAAGGTGCAATTCCATCCGGATGTTATGCCCTATTTCTTAACCTACCCATGGCCCGGGAATATTCGAGAGCTCCAAAACATTGTGGAGCGGTTGGTGGTGACCTGTTCGGAACCCTTGATTCGACCGGAACGATTGCCGGACAAGTTGAGACACTACGATGGGCCGGAGGAAGGCGCGGCAAACAAATCCTTAAAAGAATTGGTTGAGGAGTTTGAGAGGAATATCATCCACAATGCAATGCAAAGGTATAAAACCATGAAGGAAGTCAGTGAACACTTGAAAGTCGACGTGTCCACGATCAGCCGGAAAGCAAGAAAGTACGGCATAAGACATGGCTCCAGCAATTTGTGAAACCGACGATGCCCCGTTCGAACGCAAGAAAAGCGGGTGAGAGCGTCGACAACCACCACCGGTTCGTGCTCTCCTTCGCGCATCCGCCTCATATAAAACCGCTTCGACTCCGGAAGCCGAATCGGCCGGCGGGCAATATCCCTGTTCACCCTCCGTCCCTTGGGCGAACCGGCTTGACGCCGCCCTTGCGTCCCAAACCGTAGCCGATACGGTACACATCCGGAATATTGACCCGCCCGTCGCTCATCCGGTAAAAGATGGCATCCGAAAGGTGGTTGGGGATCCAGGTGTACGGGTAACCGCGCCGATGATCCCGTCCCATCCAGGGACCTGTAATCGCATGAAAGACCTCCCGCTGCAGGGTCTCCTCGTGAATTACCTGGGGAACCACCCGCCAAATCGTTCGCTTTCCGATGTCCACTCCCTCCCACCGCAACCCCAATGCGGCGGACGCTTCCCGAAACTGTCCCGCCTCATCCACCGCGGCATTGCCAAGATATTGCCAGAATAGCCCATAAAGATCGTGTGGAGGCCAGGAAAGCACGATTTTTGAAGACAGCACTTTTGATCCGTCTGCAAAATTGGCCACCCGACTCTCATCCAATTGGTCCGACCGAAGGAACGCCTTCACCCGCAGGCGCCGATACGGCCGAAACTCCAAAGCCGTCTCCAGCAAGCCCCGAATTAAGATGTACATATTTTTCCAATTGTCTGCTGCCCGGTCCAGGGCATCAAACAAAACGATAAACCACGTGCTTTTTTCATCATATTCTTTGTCCCGGGCCTCGAGGAGCCGCCCCACCTGTTCGGGATTGTCCCGAACCCATGTGTAGCGTTCCTGCCAAAGATTCATGCGCCGCAACGGGTCTCCGGTCCCGGACAATTTGTGTACGATCACCGTTTTCCAGATCAGTCGCGGATCCGAGCCTTGAAGAAGGAGTTGTTTCAGCATATCGCGATCGGGGTATTCGTCAGGTTTATGGGTTTCTCCAAATCCCACCGCAACTTCGATCGGATCCTTTAGTTCAGCCACCGGTGAAAGCTTCGCCACCAACTCCCGAATCGGGGGTTGTTGTAACGCAGCCCACCAAAAGCTTTTGCCGGCCCCCCGCATACCTTCGACAACCATGGTATTCGGACGCAAAGCTTTAGCATGGGAGGCGGGCAAATATACGTTTCCAGGATCCGGTGCCTCACCATGGAGAGACACATCTTTGGGCAAAGCATGATCCATCAGGAAGCGCAACTCACTCGGCGACAAACGAGAAAACCTGCCCGTACTCATGGCTTCGCCCCCTCACATTGGGCCATCCAATCGTCAAACCACCGGAGAAACCGTTGGTAAGCATAACCCACGACACTTTTGTCGACGTTCTGTAACGACGACACGGCTGCAAGCCCCTCATTCCAATAGATGGGAATGGGCTGGTGCGGAGCATTGTCATCCATGAGATCAAACGAAAAAAGGTCCTCACCGGGCGGATCCGTTTCATCCTCCACTTCATCGTACAAGGTGTCCCGGAACAGATCCCAGGCCGCTTCTCGAAAATGGTCCAAATAATACGGCCGCCTCGGGGGAACCAGAGCCGCCACCAAAGAGAGGCGATTCCTCATCCGCCGGGCCGTCCCATAAGTGTGCCAATGGCGAAAAAGGACCCGATAGCCCATCCACGTTGCCTCAGTGTCAGCGGCAAATAGAAGCACGTGGGCCCCCAGTTCCGTCACCAAGGCCGCCGCAATGTCGTGCAGCCCACTCCGACTGTCCAACAAGACCACATCCGGCTGCTCCTGCTTCTCAAGGGTGTCCAAAAAACGTTGCAGCCGCTCCGTCCACCGTTGCGGTCTTTCTCCCAGGTGCAATGCAGGCCGGTCCAGATAAACCCGTCCCAATTTCGCAATGTACTCCTGAGAGTCAAAAGTGTAGGCCGGAACGACCATGATTTCACCCAGCATATCCTGGCCCCCAAACCGCCGGCGGAAGTCTCTCGTTTCGATGGCCGGCCTGGTTCGTTCGCGATGCACCGTCTGTTCGGTGGCTTGACGCTCATCAAAAGGAGCCAGAAGGATTCGCCATTTCGGGATGCGATCCTGTTCCTCCACCGATCCGCCGGGAAACGCCCATACTCCCGCAAAGGCGCGGAGTTTGGGGTGTCGGCGCAGGGCGTACACCAGAAAGCCGCTCCCGGCATCCGGGCGAACGGGAAGGACCGTCGCCGCATCGCGGACCGGCGAATGGGATTGTGATTGTACATTCGTGATGTTCATCAGGCATACACCTCCTTGTCCCATGAGAATCGGAGAATTGGATTTATAAGATATTTCTCATCGGGTTAATGAAAAAAATCCGACAGCCCCAAGAAACCGTCATTCCATAAACCGTCTCCGCAGTTCCTGATTGACGGCCTCTTTGTCGAACCGCATCGGGCTGAACGTTCCGCCGCTCCAGAGTCTCATGTGTTCATACTCCGGATGGTTGGGTTGACTGATGATTTTTAGAAAATCGGCGTAGCCGTGCGGCCCCCCGACATCCTCCGGAGGACAGGATCGCGCCCCGTCCAAACAGGCGTATGCGGGACGGTCTCCCAGATCGTAGATCGGGCGTATCACCCGCAGGACGTGCATCCAATTGTCGCCGAAATCATACAAGTACCCGAGCACGTCATCCCTATCAAAACCCAGGGACGGCAGTCGCTTCCTCCGAGCATCAAAGTGCGTGGCATCCACTTCAAACTCATCATCCGGAGTACTGATCCGGGTCTTTCCGAATCGAAACTCGTACAAATGATAATTCTCCCACCCCATGACCACCTGAATGACATCGTGGAGGCGCTGAAAGGTGATGTTGGCAGGCACACAAAATCGCCGCCACACGCTCGGGTGAACATCGCACAGCGTAATTTCAAATTCGTATGCCGCGGGCTTACTCGCACGAATTCGATTCGACACGATGTCGTCCCCTTTCATTCTCTCTACTCATTCCCGCCGAGCCGCCGCAACAGGTCGGCGGTGCGTAAATTTTATAACGATCACTCCGGCCGCGTTCGCCGCCTTCTCCCGGCCATCCTCACCGGGGTCCTTCCCCTTTCTCAGGGCCGCGAGCTTGCCCAGATAGGATGAATTGTCCTTCGCATATTCCGGAGACGACAACGGCCGGGGGCGACGAAACCCACCTCCTGTACAGGATCCCGGAATCATCTGCCGTACAACCGCTGTCCGATCTTTTCAATGCTATCCAGCACCGCCCGCATATCTTCCTCCCTGGTCGTCGGGTTGATGAACACGCTGCGCAGCCACCGGCGCCCGCGAAGAGAGGTCACGGATAGAAACCCTTCCCCGGAGCGCATCAGTTCTCGCTGAATCTCTTCGTTGATCGCATCGAGGCGCTCGTCGGCCACTCCTGCGGGTCTGTACCGAAAGCACAGCAGGTTGAGCTCGGGTTCATGGGCCAGTTCAAACGCGGGATGAGCCCGCAACAGGTCGGCCCACGCCCGAACCTGAGCCAGGTTGCGTTCCACCAGCTCTGTCAGGCCCGAATCGCCCAAATATCGGCGCGTCACCCACAGGCGAAGGGCATCGAATCGACGAGACCCCTGAAGGCTCATTCCACCTCGGCTCTGCGGCCGAGCGGCTGTCTCGTTCTTTCGCGTTAAATATGGCGCCCCGGATTCGAACAGGTTCCGCAGGGCTCCCTTATGACGGGTCAAAATCGCCCCCATGCTCTTCGGCTGCATCAACCATTTGTGGGGATCGACGGTCACACTGTCCGCCCGGTCGATTCCCTTCAAAAGGTGCTTCTTCTGCTCACTGAACAAGAGCGCTCCGCCGTGGGCGGCATCGACGTGCAGCCAAACTCCATACTCCCGGCATATGTCCGCCACCGCGTCCACCGGATCCACACTTCCCGTACTGGTGGTCCCCACCGTGGCCACTACCATGACGGGGGAGGCATCGGACGCTCTCACCTCCCGAAGGGCCGTTCGCAATCGTTCCGGGTCCATTCGGAAAGCGTCATCGGTGGAAATTTTGACCACCGATTGCTCTCCGAGGCCCGCCGTCGCCGCCGATTTCACGACCGAATAATGGGCCTGATCAGAGGCAAAGATGACGGGCCGACGTCGCAGTGCCCAGACTCCCTCCGTCCGGAACCGCCCTTGGGTGACGGACTGCAAAGCCAGAAGCAGTGCGGTCAGGTTGGAAACGGTTCCGCCGCTGACCAGCGACCCCTCGCCATGATCCATGCCGCATAAGGCACACAGCCAGGCGATCACCTCCTCTTCGACGGCCGTGGCCAAAGGAGAAAGTTCCCAAGCCAGCATATTCTGATTGAGAGCGGAGGCCACCCAATCCGCCAGCACAGCCACCAAGAGCGGACCGGAGTCCATGTGCCCGAAAAATTTGGGATGGGCCACCTGCATCGAATGTTCCAAAACGCTCCGCATATCGATCAAAATCTCGGCCCACTCTCCGGACCGACCGTCGGCGGGCAGCCATGCGTCCCCCTCATGCCAAACCGGTCGATTCGCCAAAGAGGCAAAATGGTCGATCACCATGTCCGCCACCTGGCGAGCCATGGCGCGTGCAACCCGGTGATTGGACGGATCGACCGTCAACACTTTTTCCATGTCTCACTCCCCCCGTGGTTGGAAACCCCCGTGTGTCCCACGGCCCAGTGCACCTTCCCGGCGACGAGCAGGCCGGCTCCCATCAGCACCACCGTTGCCGCGACCCCCATGGGCAACGCAAATCCCCCGGATCGGTCGGCGAGCACACCCGCCCCAGCGGCGCCGATGATTTGACCCACCCCGTAGACCCCGGTCATCAAACCGATGGCCCGACTGCTTTCCTCAGGGCGAAGCCTTTTGGCGAGCCCGGTGGCCATGGTCGTGATCCCCATAAAGGTGCCGCCGAAAAGAATCGCACCGATCATCAATCCGGCAGGATTCGGCATCACAACGGGAAGAACCACCCCGACCGCCTGCAGAACAAGAGCCGCCGCAAGACTTACTATAGCACTCTTCCGCTCGGCGATGGCCGACCAGGCCCAACAGGACGGAATCGCCGCGATCCCGACCACGATCCACCCATACGGTGCAATGGCGTGAAGTTCTGGAACTCCGGCCGCCAAACTGACAAGAAAGGTGCCGGTGATGATATATCCGGCGCCTTCGCAACCATAGGACGCCAGCAGCCACGGAAAATAATCGCGCTCTGCACCGCGCCCCCCTGATCGATTCCCAGGCTGTGGTGCAGCTAACCCGGTTCTCTGCCGGGGCATCCACCGGGCAGCCGGAACCCCGAGCCCTATGCCGAGCGCCGTCATGGCCAACCACATCCCGCGCCATCCGAACGCTGAGCCAAGCGTTGCAACTGCAATTCCGGTTGCCGCAATTCCCAGTCCGACACCGCCGTAGAAAATGCCGGACAACCTGAGGCGGCCGCGATGGGCCAGGGCGTCCAACACCATGCTCGAAACAAGAACAAACACCAAACCGCTCGCGATTCCCGAAAGAAAGCGCACGGCGAGCCACAGCCAGGAAGCCGAGCCCACCCCCATCGCGCCGGTGGTGATGATACTGACGGCCAACGAATAGCGGTAAAGCGGTACCCTGTATTTGGCAACCTGAGACAACCCCGCGACAAACGCACCGACCAGATATCCGAGGTAATTGCTGGACGCGAGATAACCCGCCAGGGCATCCGACACATGTTCGTCGGCTTGCATGAAAGGCAGAATCGGCGTGAAGGCAAATCGTCCGATGCCCATAGCGATAAACAACGCCAACACTCCCCCTGCCAGAATACGGTAATCCTGATTGAGGCTTATTCTTATACGAGACATGTGGCATACCCCCGGATTTTTGCACCCATTGTAGAATGCGGAATTTATCTCGTAAAATGAATGATCGAGATGATAACCATCTTTCCTAATGATTGATTGAACAAAAGGAGCGCGAGCATGTGGAGATTCGGGATCTGACCATTTTCGTCACCGTGGCGAGAACCGGGAGTATCACCAAGGCGGCCGGTCAACTGGGATATGTCCAGTCCAATGTCACGGCCCGAATTCAGCATCTTGAGGCCAGCTTGGGCACCGTTTTGTTTCATCGCCATCCCCGGGGTGTTTCCCCGACGGCCACAGGGGAAGTCTTTTTGCGTTACGCCGAAAGGATTCTACACTTGTGCGAGGAAGCGGAACAGGCGGTTCGAGACAACTCATCACCCAGTGGTCCGCTGCGCATCGGAGCCATGGAGACCACCGCGGCCATCCGCCTGCCGGCCATACTGTCCGAATACCACAAACTGTACTCGAAAGTCCAAATCTCCTTGCTCACAGGACCCACCGAACATTTGGTGGAAAAGACGCTGAACTTTGAAATCGAGGGGGCATTTGTGGCCGGCCCTGTCCATCATCCGCTGCTCACCGATGAGGCGACCATTCAAGAGGAACTGGTTCTCGTGTCCAAACCCGGGGATGACAACATCCTTGATCCGAAGGAACTCTCTTCTCGCAATCTGGTGGTCTTTCGTGAGGGATGCTCCTATCGCAAGCGATTGGAACAGTGGCTCGACGCTCACGGCATCGGGCACCGAACCGTCGTGGAGCTGGGGTCGGTGGACGGGATCCTCGGTTGTGTGGCGGCGGGCCTCGGCATTTCCCTGGTGCCGAGATCCATTATTCGGAACGAACAACACGATCTCTCCGTTCACGAGCTGCCCGACGGCTACGGAAAGGTTCCCACGGTGTTCATCCGGCGCAAAGATGCTTTCCTGTCCCCGGCTCTCGCGAAATTTATCGCCGTGGTTCGGAAACATGTTGAGGCTGGCCGGGCGTAGGAAGCGGTTCAGGCCCGCGCCTTTTCTCCGGTCGAACACTTCGACTTCAGCATCTTGAGCCGGTGAATCTGGCCTTCCACCTGCCCATTGCTCCACGGCAGACGCAGGGCCTGTTCGACCGCCTCCACATTTTGCCGGATGCTTCGCGCAAACGAACGGATTTCCACCAAGCCACTATGTTCGGCCTGCTTCAACCACCCAGCTAGCCGATCCGCCGACGTCGCACCATCGCTTCAAAGGATTGGATCAACTCGCGAGCCTCGGCAAGCCACGGCTGATCCTGAACCCACACTGTCCACAACTGCCGTTGTTCATCGGTATACGCATCCTCGGGTTGCCGCAACAGCCTCGCCATCTCCCGCCGTCCTAGCCGTCGTTGGACCCGAACCGGTGAATCATGATGTTTCGAGTACCGTTCACGGCGTACGCGAGCCAGATAGGCGGACAGCGTCGATCGGGAACTGCGGTAGCCCTTTTCCCGCAGTCACTGCAGCGGGATGTGTCCGGGGAGCCACGAGAGTGCGGGGAAACGGAAATCGGGACGCACGCGCAAGGGCAATCCCACGCTCAGGCGGGCCTTGGTGGAGGCCGCTCAGGCAGCCGGACGAACACGAAACACTTATCTATCTGCGCAATTCAGACGCATCGCGCAGCGTCGGGGGAATAAACGAGCGGCTGTGGCGGTCGGGCACACGATCCTGGTCATTGCGTACTATTTGCTAAAACGAAAGACGACTTACGAGGATCTCGGTCCATTGTACTTCGAAGAAAAGCAACGAGAAACGGCAATCCAAAACAGCATCAAACGTCTGGAGCGCTTCGGATACAAGGTAACACTGGAAGCCAGAACACCTGCGTAGATTTACAATAATATCCTCTTCTAAGAGTCTATTCCACCCGATGGACTCTGTAGGGGCCTTTTTCTATGACAATCTATGGATTTTCACGGTAGCGGTAACATAACAGTCCTAATCGTGCCGCTCGAAAACTTACCGACTTAGCTTGTACAACACATACTGGTTCAACGACACGCCCTCTTGACGTGCTTTCATAACAAGTTCTCGGTGCAAGTTCTTCGGAACTCTCACGACAAACTTACCACTATATTCGTCGTCAGACTCCGGCTCTGGGATCGAATCGCCATGCTCGAGTTTCACTTCCAACCAGCCTTCCATGGCCTCCCGGATGTTCTGGAATGCCTCCTCCGGAGTTTTCCCGTCACTCATACAACCGTCCAGTTCCAGAACTTTGGCGAAGTAGTATAAACCATCACCATCGTCTCGCGGTTTAATCTGAATGGTGTATGGAAGATTCATGTAATACGAAACATCTTTGTTTGCCATTGTTCTCTGGCAAGGGCAGAATGGAGTTGAACGGACGAGGAGCCTGTCACTCCCCGATTTGTGATGATTTCCTCCACATACGCCGCCTTCAATGGGTTTTGTTCTTTCAGTGTGATGACATCGCCGTCTTGGTTTCTGAACTGCCGATGCGAACCTTTCGTCCGAACCAACTCGTATCCGTAGTGCCTCAGGACCTTGACGGCTTCATCGTATCTAATCCCGTTTGGGCGGCTCTTCATTTTTTGGACGATTTTCTCTACCCTTGCCATGCTCCACCTCCTGCATTTATAGTACTATATATGATACTATAGTGCAAGAGGATGGAGAAATTTTTTCCGGAAAACCACCTGTCTACATAACGCCATTCTCACCGCTCCGTACCATCCAGCGGGCATACCTTTCCACCCCCACTATACCATACCCAACACCATGCTTGAGCGCCAAGATTGCGCCAGCAATGCGCCAACGAAAAAAGACCCCATCACGCAACGGTGGTGGGGTCTTTCTCAATGACAATCCGGTGATATTGATCGTCAAGTAGAATTGACCCCGGGTTAGCACTGAATTTTGACCCCAATCAGAAAAGTGAACCAATAGCTGGCTCATGCCGCCGTGCCGCCGAGCATGTCAAACATGATACAGACCAGGCGACCAAGCAATTCTTGGGTGAGCTGGTGCTCGGCGGAGACATTTTGTTAACCCGAAAGGCCGAGCGGGAGTTCGCCGAGTACATCGATCGATACCGCCGACGCATTGCAAA
The DNA here is from genome assembly GCF_002804065.1 of Kyrpidia spormannii. Classification (NCBI taxonomy): domain Bacteria; kingdom Bacillati; phylum Bacillota; class Bacilli; order Caryophanales; family Alicyclobacillaceae; genus Kyrpidia; species Kyrpidia spormannii. The sequence continues at coordinate 2,957,891 of NZ_CP024955.1, forward strand.
ATACCCCCACCATCCCTACCGGTTCAAATATCCCGCCGGGGACGTGATGCAGGCATTGGCTATCGAAGCACTCAGGGAAACGCCGGAACCGGTTTCCGATGACCCTTTGCTGGGTCTCCCTTGTGCTGGGGGCCGCGGCGTTCCTTGCCCTCGCCCTCACATCATTTGACGCTGATAAGGGATATGCGCCCCTGCACTCTTGGGGCATCATCCTTTTTCTTCTCGGGCTAGCGTTTGTCGTTCTCACCCTCATTTCAGCCCTCGTCTGGGCGGCCTCCCGGGGTCGATATGCCACCCGCCGAGCGGTGGGATTACTGTTCGTTGTGGGCATGAGCGCTTCAGCATTGGTTTTTTTTCTCAGTTCCACGTACGATGAGTCGACCGCCGCCGGATCCCGTTCCGGCACGTCATCGCTCGGCGGGCAAGGAAACTCCGCCCTATCGGGATCTCTGCGCAATGAGTTCGGCGTCTACGGCCTTCAACTCGGCGATTCCCAAGACAAGGTGATCAGCAGGCTCGGTGCGCCGACCCGAAAAGATTTTCAAAGAATCAGTCAGGGGACTGCGGGCTCCGTTTATGATTACGGCAACCAGTTGAGTTTCACTTTCCTCAACGGCCGGATCATCAACATCTCTTCCCGGGACCCCGAGTTCGGCACGAAACGCGGCGCCTCCATCGGCGACTCATTCGACCGTGTGCTTTCCTTGTACCGCGGCTATTCCATGAACACGAACCAGGATCATTCCGCTCTCCTGTTACGGGACCGCGACTCGAATCTGTTGCTGTTCACTTTCAGTTACAACAGACTCAACTCGATTCAACTATTGGACACCAAAGGAATGAACGCCATCTCTAACAGCATATGGGACGCCGTATTCGATCGAAGCATCAAAATCAACCCGGACGGGACCTACCAGTATCCGGGCAGTTTGAATTGAGAAACCGGCCGCCGCATCAGCCCCATTTTAATGGGGGTCAAGACGGCCAAATGCCTTGAAAACGTTTGTTTGTAACCCCTTCTATAGTACAATAAAACCGTTGAAGGTGAAGAAAATGCCTGTACTCAAAAACATGATCTCAGCTAAACAGCGTATTTGAAGATTTATCACAGGCTCCCCGGTTACAAAGGCGACTTCAAGAATCGTTCGCTCAAAACCAACACAATTCAGCTAAAAGTCTGGGACGGGGGCGACTGGCGGTTCATCACGGTGGAAGTGGAACCCACCAGTCATTCGAGGAAGCTCCATCTGGATGATTCGTGGGAGATGACTGTACCCACTATTTATGAAAAAGAGGGTATTTTCTACCTGGTGCTTCGAGAAAAAGTCCAACCTGATGAAGTTTGCCGACTACTACCGGTCCAAGAACCCGAAGGTACTGGCCGTGGACTTGAATGTGGGCCGCAAGAACCGGGCGGTATGCGCATTGGTGGGCAAGGACGGTACGGTTTACAAAGTCAGGCATATCGACCTGACAGCGTGTAACACGACGGATGTCCACCACCTGTTGGGGCTCATTGCCCGGAACGTGAGAGGCCTTGGAATCGTCCCGGAGGGTCACCGGCCCTGCAAGAAGCTCTGGCGGAAGGTCCATGCGGCAAACGACAATTATGCCCACCACCTGAGCAAACGCTTAGTTGACCTTGCTATGGAGTGGGATGCTCGGGTCATTGTTTTCGAGAACTTGAAAGCACAAGCACGGTTCGGCCAGGATACGGCAGAGGGTAGGTTATTGGCTGCACCGAAGGGTCATGAAGTACACCGCGTACAAAGCCAAAGCGCGGGGTGTACTGGTTGCCCTCGTATCTCCGAATGGCACCAGCACCCGGTGTTCGCTGTGCGGTTCGCTGGATACTTTAAGGACCTGCAACATCTTGGCGTGCAGGAACTGCGGCACCGTTCACAACAGCCACGTGAATGCCGCCATCAACATCGGCATGGCTTGGTTCATCCGGGAGGAAAAGCGGTTGCAACAAAAGACCGCTTAAACCATATTGCGAAAGCCTGCGACTCCCGAAAGGGAGGGGTCGCCGCCGGGACGATGTTCCCGGTAGGCGTCCGGGAATCCAGGAACCCGTCCAGCCTAAGGGGTCAGGAAAGCTTGGGCGGCAGCCCCGTTGCCGGATGCCGAGGCTTCTCCCGTGCCTATGTATGGATGCCTGCCACTTCAGTGGGGGGGAGGATTCACAGGATCCATGGCAATCACGCGAATGCCGGCCAGTCCGAGTGCTAGTACAAACTTCCCAATGCTCCATTCGTAACGGCGTACGATGCGGACTTGAGCTTTCAACAGGTACAGATCTTATACTCCTATGCCCGAGCCCATTATAACTCGACAAACTTTACGTCCTTGGCGAACCCCTTTCACCCGGCCGACGAACATTTGGGGGGCGGCAACGGGAATTAAAAAAAGAAAAGCATGGTTCCTGTCAGTGATTGCAAGTAGTTGCCTAGCATGAAAAAAGATGGTGTACTTTAGACCAGAAGCGGGAATCGGGATACTGGGCGTCCTAGGGAATGCAGGCCCACCACGGCAGCCAAACCAGCGCCGTCTCTCCAAACACGTCCCGCATTGCTGGACTCAAGGTCTTACTGCCGTCGATGACCACCAGAATCCCGTCGTCGGTCCTCAGTCCCCGCTCCACAAGATCTGTCAGCAGCCCCTTGCACACCGTCGCGTTCTCGGTCGCCCCCTCCCACACGAATAGGATCTGCTTCTTTCCCTCTGCGTCAATGCCCAGTGCGGCTACCACGGTGTGCTCCTCCATGACGATCCCGTCGATGACCAAGGCTACGTTCCGGCGGTCAGCCGGGCGCCGCTGCATGAGCTTTTCTAACAGTTTTTTCGTGGCGGCGATGAAAGGGCGGCTGACTGCACTCTTGCTCGTGCCGGGCGTTTCCACCTCACTCCCCACCGGCTCAAGACCAAATGTATCGTTTCGAGTCGACGGGCCGTGGATCATCCTCTCCAGGACAGCCTCAGTGAGGAACGTTGGATCCTAAAACGCCTGGTACGTCTCAAGCGAGATCTCATGGCCGTCGACGCTGCGTACCCGAATTTTCTCGACTCGCCACCTTTCGGCCCCCGGCATGACCGAACCCTTTTCCTTTTCGTGTCGAGCGGCCTTGCGCTCCGGATGATGTTTGCTTTTGTGAACCACTGGGGCATGAGTCCTTCCCTTGCTGTTTCCATCACGTCCAGATGAGACATTTGGATGGTCAACTGTTGAGAGCATCAAGTGCCGAAAACAGGCTCTGGTCATTTCGCAGAATCTGGTGTAACTTTGATTTGATAGGTCGCTTTCTCCTTTCTTTGCTGTTCCCAATCCCGTTATACCATACGGATTTAGGCGACCGTCGCCTTCAAATTTCTACGAAAGCTGGGAGAACGCGTCCACTGGCAGCAAGAGGTGCTCGCTATAATGAGGCTGGAAGACGTCCGGCCACAGGCCTATGGCCAACATCCCCGGCGGCATGGACCGTGAGGAGTGGCATAAGGCGCAGAGGGCGTTCCCGCACGACGCCGGGGTCCAGGTGCTGGTTGCAACCGACACGGCGGGCGAGGCGATCAATCTTCAGCGTGCGCACCTCATGGTTGAACGACGACCTGCCGTGGAACCGGAGCCGCATCGAGCGGCGCTTCGAACGCATGCACCGCATTAAACGGCCCATCGGGTTCATCGAATCCCACGCCACGGGCAACGACACCGGGGGCAAGGCTAGGGGTGACATCTTGACATACGGCGGTGTCCACCTGTGCCACCTGGCGGTTCTGAAAGAACAACGTGACTATACGCGGAAATGACAGCCAGATTGTCCACGGCGACCCGTTTCACCATGATGCCTTCCAGGACTTGAAGGCCAGCTGCGTCCTTATACTATCCTCACTTGAACATGAGCGATTGGGGCGGGCGAGCGCCTCCGGGGGGACAAGCGGTGGAAGTGTGGATCGCCGTCAGTAGAAAGCATGTGACTTCTATGGAGGAAATTTGACATGGAGAACGGCCAACTGACCTGGATCACGAACTTTATTTGGGGCATCGCCGACGATGTGTTGCGCGATCTGTACGTGCGCGGCAAGTACCGCGATGTCATTCTCCCGATGACCGTTATCCGCAGGCTGGATGCGGTGCTGGAGCCCAGCAAGCAGGCGGTGCTTGAAATGAAGGCGTCCCTTGACAAGGCGGGCATCACGCACCAGGACGCCGCCTTGCGCAGGGCGGCGGGACAGGCATTTTATAACACCTCGCCGTTCACCTTGCGCGACCTCAAGGCGCGTGCCAGCCGCCAGCAACTGGAGGCGGATTTTCGTGCCTACCTCGATGGCTTCTCGCCAAACGTGCAGGAGATCATCGACAACTTCGAGTTCCGCAATCAGGTCCCTCGCCTGGCAAAAGCCGACGCCCTGGGCACCCTGATCGAGAAGTTTCTCGACCCGTCCATCAACCTGAGTCCTTACCCTGTGCTCAACAGCGACGGCACCGTCCGGCTTCCCGGCCTCGACAATCATGCCATGGGCACCATCTTCGAGGAGCTGGTGCGCCGCTTCAACGAGGAGAACAACGAGGAGGCCGGTGAGCACTGGACGCCGCGCGACGCCGTGAGGCTGATGGCCCATCTGGTCTTCGAGCCGATCGCCGACCGGATCGAATCCGGCACGTATCTTCTTTACGACGGCGCCTGCGGCACGGGCGGAATGCTCACGGTGGCCGAGGAAACCCTCCTGCAACTGGCGAAAGAACGCGGCAAACAGGTCTCGGTGCACCTTTTCGGACAGGAGATCAACGCCGAAACCTACGCCATCTGCAAAGCCGACCTGCTGATCAAGGGTGAGGGTGACGCCGCCGACAACATCGTCGGCGGGCCGGAGCACTCGACGCTCTCCAACGATGCCTTCCCCGGCCGTGAGTTCGACTTCATGCTCTCGAACCCGCCATATGGCAAGAGCTGGAAGAGCGACCTAGAGCGCATGGGCGGCAAAGCGGGCATCAAGGATCCGCGATTCGTCGTGCAGCACCGGGGCGAGGAGCTGTCGCTCATTACCCGCTCGAGCGACGGCCAGATGATGTTCTTGGTGAACATGCTTTCCAAGATGAAGCACGACACCCCGCTCGGCAGTCGCATCGCCGAGGTGCACAACGGCTCGTCGCTGTTCACGGGGGACGCCGGCCAGGGCGAGAGCAACATCCGCCGCTGGATCATCGAAAACGACTGGCTCGAGGCGATCGTCGCCCTGCCGCTGAACATGTTCTACAACACCGGCATCGCCACCTACGTCTGGGTGCTCACGAACAGGAAGCCCGGGCACCGCAAAGGCCGCGTGCAGCTCATCGATGCCACCCAGTGGTACAAGCCCCTGCGCAAGAACCTGGGCAAGAAGAACTGTGAGCTGTCCGAAGAGGACATCCGTCGCGTCCTCGACACCTTCCTCAAACTTGAGGAAACCGAGCAGTCCAAGATCTTCCCCAACGCGGCTTTCGGCTACTGGAAGGTGACGGTGGAACGTCCCCTTCGCCTGAAAGGCATCGACCCCGAGCGCGCCTACACCGCCAAGGAGATCAAGGCGCTTCGGGAAACGGCCGAGCGGGCGGAGGACGCACCGCCGGTGATCAAAAAGATTCACAAACCCGGCACCGAGCCCGACCCGCTACACGGGCTGTTTGAGGTTGTCATCGGTGGCAAGCCCCGGGTGGTGGAGTATGAACCGGACACGGAGCTGCGCGACAGCGAGCAGATCTCGTTCCTCGAGTGCCCGGCATGCCATCAACCGGGCTACTTGCCGAGCCCGGAAGACCAGCGCACGGCCATCGAGGCCTTCCTGCGGCGCGAAGTCCTGCCCTACGTGCCGGACGCCTGGTACGACCCGGCAAGCGTCAAGGTCGGCTACGAGATCAACTTCAACCGGTACTTCTACAAGCCAAAGGCTCTGCGCTCGCTGGAAGAAATCCGCACGGATTTGCTGAAATTGCAGGAGGCAAGCAAAGGATTACTACAAGGAATTATTGGAGGTGAATAATAGCAATGCTTGAAAAGATCGTTCGAATCAAAAACATTGGTCGTTTTCTGGACTACGCCGCTAAGGGAGACGTAACATTCCGCAAGTTGACGCTTGTATATGCAGAAAACGGCCGTGGCAAGACAACTCTCTGTGCGATACTTCGCTCCCTGCAAAGCGGCCAGCCCGAGTTCATCTCCGAGCGACAGACCCTGTGGGCGACGGATGCGCCATTTGTGCACATCCGGCTCAACAATGCCGACTACAAGTTCGACGGCAATGCTTGGACCAACTCACATCCCGACATCCTCATCTTTGACTCCGTGTTCGTGAATGAGAACGTCTACTCCGGCGACTATGTCGAGCATGAACACAAAAAGAACCTCTACCGCGTCATCGTAGGGGCGCAAGGCGTCCAGCTCGCCAGGCAGATTGAGGAGCTGGACAGGCAAATCCGAGATTTGAACGCGAATCTACGAGAGAAGAAGGAATCAATCTCCAAGCACGTGCCGTCCGGTACCGAGTTCGATGACTACCTGGAATGGCAACCTCTCGCTGATATCGAGGCGCAGATACAACAGAAGACTGAGGAGTTGAGCAACAGGCAGCGTGCTGCCGCGAGAGCTGGCGAGATTCAGGAGAAGCAGCTGTTTGTAAAGGTTCAACTCCCTTCCCTGCCGTCTAACTTCTCTGAGATCCTGTCAAAGCAACTGACGGATATCGTCATCGATGCCGAAAGGAAGGTACGAGAACAGATTGCACGACACCAGATGGGACATCAAGGCGAGTCCTGGCTGTCCCAAGGCTTGGCCTACGTCAAAGATGACCGGTGTCCCTTCTGCGGGCAAGGGGTGCAAGCCAACGATTTGATCGCGGCTTATCGCTCGCACTTCAGCGCGGCCTACAGGGGCCTCAAGCAAGAAGTCGCCCAACTGACCCAGCGGGTGAACAGTGCCATTGGTGAGGCGGCCCTTAGCTCGGTGCAGCAAGCAATCGCCGCCAACGCGGCCCTCGCGGAGTTCTGGAGGCAGTTCACTGCTGTTGACTTGCCTCATATTTCTTTCTCGGACATACAGCAGAAGTACGCCACACTCCGCGAAAAGTGCCTGAAGCTCGCCACGAGAAAGCAGGAAAGCCCGACCGAGTCGGTCAAGTTGGACGCGGAATTCACTACGGCCCTCGCGGAAGTGGATGCCCTGCGAACGGCCGTCGTTAAATACAACGCGGCCGTGGACGCGGTGAATTCGCGTGTTAACGAGCAGAAGGCTGCCGCGCGCTCACAGCCTGACATCGTAGGGGTTAAGAATGAACTGGCTCAACTGGAGGCACGAAAAAAGCGGTTTGAGCCGGAGATCGCGAAGGCTTGCCAAGCGTACAAAGATGCAGTCGCGAAGAAGGCATCACTTGATCAGGAGAAACAGCAGCTCCGCCGACAGCTTGATCAATATTGCGAAAACATTATGCGTACCTACGAGAAGTCTATCAATGAGTACCTTGACCATTTCAACACCGGGTTCCGCATCACCAATTCGCGTCATCTCTACAAAGGCGGCACACCGAGTTCACACTATCAGATTGAGATCAACAGGAAACCCGTGGACCTCGGCGACGCGCGTACTCCTGCCGGAACGCCTTGCTTCAAGACGGCCTTGAGTTCCGGCGACCGGAACGCCTTGGCGCTGGCCTTCTTTCTGGCTGTGCTAAAACAGGAATCGGACATTGAGCGGAAAATTGTCGTGTTCGACGATCCGTTTACGAGTCTCGATCGATTCCGCCGAACCTCCACTCAGCAACTCATTCAACGGCTTTTGAAGATGGCGCAACAGGTTATCGTCCTTTCGCACGACGCGCATTTCCTGAAGTTGCTCCATGACGAGTGTCCCTCCGCGACTACTAACACCAAGACGCTCCGAATGAGCAAGACGGGAAATGCCACCGTCATTGGGGAATGGGACATTGAAGCGGAGGTGCTAAGTTCATATGAGAAAGACTATAGGACACTGCACGGGTTTTACGATGACAGGACAGGCGACCCGCGCGCAGTTGCTAGAGCCATTAGGCCCTTCCTCGAATGCCTGCTGAGAACCCGTTTTCCTGGACACTTTCAACCGAACGAGTGGCTTGGTGATTTTATTACCAAAATACGAGCGGCTGATGAGGCAAGCGGTTTGCAACTAGCCAGAGCCGATCTCAGCGAACTGGAAGCGATAAACGACTACTCCAAGAAGTACCACCATCAGCAGAATCCAAATGCCGACATAGAACCGATAAACGAGGACGAATTGCATGCCTATGTAAAGCGGACACTTAGGTTAGTCGGCGGTGAGTGAGAGCTGAAAAAATGACGGAAAATTATATGTCTCGAATGACCGATATCCTCAAACCCTACCCCGCCTACAAAGACTCAGGCGTGGAATGGCTCGGCCAGGTGCCGGAGCATTGGGAGGTGTTGCCCGGGCGTGCGGTGTTTCGTGAAATCAATGACCGTGGTCACCCTGACGAACAAATGCTGTCGGTAACCATCACACGCGGCGTACTGCGTCAAGCAGACTTGCTCGCAAACAGCTCCAAGAAAGACTCCTCGAACGAGGACAAGTCCAACTACAAACTCGTTCAACCGGGTGACCTGGTGTACAACAAGATGCGAGCCTGGCAGGGGGCGGTGGGTGTCTCGGCTTACCGGGGGATCGTGAGCCCGGCTTACATCGTCCAGCGGCTAAGAAGCGTCGAGAACTTGCCCCGCTACATGCACTTTCTTCTTCGCACACCACTTTTCGCTTCGGAGGCCGAGCGATGGTCGTATGGCATTACTTCGGATCAGTGGAGTCTGCGGGCAGAGGAATTCAAGTGCATCTACTTCTCACTTCCTCCCCTCCCCGAACAAACCGCCATCGTGCGGTTTCTGGAGTGGGCGGAGCGGAAGATCCGGCGGGTGATCCGGGCGCGACAGCGGCGAATTAATCTGCTGGAGGAGTACAAGCAGGCCCTCATCCACCAGGCCGTTACGGGCCAGATCGACGTCCGCACGGGACAGCCCTACCCGGCCTACAAGGACTCCGGCGTGGAATGGCTGGGAAAGGTGCCGGCGCATTGGGAGTTGCGGAAATTGAGGGCCTTGTTCACTAAAGCAGGAAGTGGGACCACACCTTCAGGAGAAGAGTTTTACGGGAGCGACATCCCGTGGGTCGTCACTGGCGATTTAAATGACTCAGTCCTTACGAACACTACGCGTGCAGTCAATGCGAGAGCACTAGAAACCTTCTCTGCACTTCGTCTATATCCAAAAGATTCTTTGATAGTCGCAATGTATGGAGCGACCATAGGCAAAACAGCAATCCTCGGGATTGAGGCTTGTACCAATCAAGCATGTTGTGTGTTAGCTGAACCACGTAGGGGTGTGCTAGTTCGCTTTATACAATCAGCGGTCATTGCTGCTAAAGGGTATCTTGTCCGGCAAGGATATGGTGGAGGACAACCCAACATAAATTCCGAAATCGTTCATAGTCTGCGAATACCTGTGCCGCCATATAGGGAACAAACCGCCATCGCCGAATACCTCGATGCCCAGTCGGCCAAGATCGACGCGGCCATCTCCGCCGCCCGCCGCGAAATCGAACTGTTGCACGAATACCTCGAGCGCTTGATTGTCGATGTAGTCACCGGCAAAGTGGATGTGCGCGAGGTCGCTGCGCGGCTGCCGGAGGAACCGCCCGAGGAGGAGTCCGAGTGGGGGGACACGGAAGACATGGCCGAAGCTGAAACGGCAGATGATGATGCCGCCGCAGAAGCTCTCGCGGAGGAGGAAGTTGAAATATGAAACCCACCGATACCAGTGAAGCCGGGCTTGAAACGTTGATCTGCCGGGCGCTGGCGGGCAGTGACTGCACGCCCCGGCCGGCCGGCACTCCGGCGGTCGTCGCCGAAACGCCGGCGGCCTACGCCGGGCTGGGTTGGCTCCCCGGCGACCCGGCCGACTACGACCGGGAGTACTGCGTCGATCTGGTTCAGCTCGCAGCCTTTCTGCGCTCGACCCAGCCCGAAGTGGCCGAAGCGCTCGATCTGGATCACGACAGCCCCACCCGGCGGAAGTTTCTGGCGCGCCTTCAGGGCGAGGTGAGCAAGCGCGGGGTGGTGGACGTGCTGAGAGGCGGCATCCAGCACGGGCCGCACCGCATCGAGCTTTTCTACGGCACGCCTTCGCCCGGCAACGAGGTGGCGCGGGCGCTCTATGAGCAGAACCGCTTTACCGTCACGCGCCAGCTCCGCTACAGCCGCGACGAGATGCAGCGGGCGCTGGACCTGGTGCTTTTTATCAACGGCCTGCCGGTTTTCACCTTCGAGCTCAAAAACCGGCTGACCAAGCAGACGGTCCATGACGCCATCGAACAGTACAGGCGCGACCGCAACCCGCGCGAGAAACTGTTTGAGCTGGGCCGCTGCGTGGCACATTTTGCGGTGGACGACAACGAGGTGTGGTTCTGCACGCACCTTGCGGGCAAGGCGTCGTGGTTTCTGCCTTTCAACAAAGGCTACAACGACGGCGCGGGCAATCCGCCCAACCCGCAGGGGCTCAAAACCGATTACCTCTGGCGGGAGGTCCTCACCCGGGAGAGCCTGACCGACATCCTCGAAAACTACGCGCAACTCGTCGAGGAGAAGGACCCAAAAAGCGGGAGGAAGTCGCGCAAGCAGATTTTCCCCCGTTATCACCAGCTCGACGTGGTGCGCAAGCTGCTCGCAGATGCCCGGAAACATGGCGCAGGGCGGCGGTATCTCATCCAGCATTCGGCCGGCAGCGGCAAGTCGAACTCCATCGCCTGGCTGGCCCACCAGTTGATCGGTCTCGCGAGGGATGGCAGGCCTATTTTCGATTCCATTATCGTGGTGACCGACCGGCGCATCCTGGACCAGCAGATCCGGGACACGGTCAAGCAGTTTGCCCAGGTGAGCGCTACGGTGGGGCACGCCGAACATTCCGGCGATCTGCGGCGCTTCATCGAGGGCGGCAAAAAAATCATCATCACGACGCTGCAGAAGTTCCCGTTCATCCTCGACGAAATCGGAGGCGAGCACCGCGGGCGCCATTTTGCCATCATCATCGACGAGGCGCATTCGGGGCAGGGGGGCCGTACCTCGGCCAAAATGAGCATGGCTTTGTCGGAAGCCGGTGCGGAGGATGAAGAGGAAACCTTCGAGGACCGGATCAACCGGCTCATGGAGACCCGGAAGCTTTTGCCGAACGCCAGCTATTTCGCCTTCACCGCCACCCCGAAAAATAAGACGCTCGAGATGTTCGGTGAACCCGACCCGCAGCCCGACGGCACGGTCAAACACCGGCCGTTTCATAGCTACACCATGAAACAGGCCATTCAGGAAGGGTTCATCCTGGATGTGCTGGCCCACTATACACCGGTCAACAGCTACTACAAGCTCATCAAGAAAATTGAGGACGACCCGGAATTCGACGTCAAAAAGGCGCAGAAGAAGCTGCGCCGCTTCGTCGAGGGGCACGAGCACGCCATTCGGCTCAAGTCCGAGATCATGGTGGACCATTTTCACGAGCAGGTGATTGCCAAAGGCAAGATCGGCGGCCGGGCGCGGGCCATGGTGGTGACCGGCAGCATCGAGCGGGCCATCCAGTATTTCCATGCTTTTAAGGCGTACCTTGCCGAGCGCAAAAGCCCTTATCGGGCGATTGTGGCCTTCTCGGGGGAGCACGAGTATGGCGGACAACAGGTCACCGAGGCCAGCCTCAACGGCTTTCCCTCGAACCAGATCGCCGACAAGATCCGGGAGGACCCGTATCGGTTTTTGATCTGCGCCGACAAATTCCAGACCGGCTACGACGAGCCGCTATTGCATACGATGTACGTGGACAAGGTGCTCTCCGGGGTCAAGGCCGTGCAGACACTTTCGCGCCTCAACCGCGCCCACCCGCAGAAGCATGATACCTTCGTCCTCGATTTTGTCAACGACCCGGAGGCGATCCAAAAGGCCTTCGAGCCCTACTACCGGACGACCATCCTCGCGGACGAGACCGACCCGAACAAGCTGCACGACCTCAAGGCCGACCTGGACGGGTACCAGGTGTACGCGCCCGAAGAGGTGGATGAACTGGTACGACTGTACCTGGACGGCGCCGACCGCGACCGTCTCGACCCGATCCTTGACGCCTGTGTGACCACCTACATAGAGCACCTCGACGAAGACGGTCAGGTCGACTTCAAAGGCAAGGCCAAAGCGTTTCTTCGAACGTATAATTTTCTGTCTTCAATCCTCCCCTACACCAACGCCGAGTGGGAGAAGCTATCGATTTTCCTCAACTTCCTGGTGCCCAAATTGCCGGCGCCAAAAGAGGAGGACCTTTCGAAGGGCATCCTCGAGGCGATCGACATGGACAGCTACCGGGTCGAGAAACAGGCGACCATGAGGATCGCGCTTGCCGATGCGGATGCCGAGATCGAACCGCTGCCCACGGTGGGCGGGGGACATAAACCCGAACCGGAGCTCGACCGTCTCTCGAACATCATCAAGGCTTTTAACGATCAGTTCGGCAACATCCCCTGGACCGACGCCGATCGGGTGCGCAAACTCATCACCGAGGAGATTCCGGCACGTGTGGCGGCCGACGCCGCTTACCAGAACGCACGCAAATATTCCGACAAACAGAACGCGCGCATCGAGCACGACAAGGCGCTCGGTCGCGTCATGATCGCGCTGCTGCAGGATGACACCGAACTCTTTAAACAGTTCAGCGACAACGAAGGCTTCCGGCGCTGGCTAACGGATACGGTGTTCGCACTGACCTACGGCGAACCTGGCAGCGCGAGGTAGCCAGGACCCAGACGAGGCGGTCCGGCGCCATCTCGCTTGGACGTTGTCTACGGTAACGTAAAAAGGGACCACTGTAGTAACGCCATGGGACGCACCTGTGCGTGGCAATCATCAAGTTGACTATGGTAGCCACGAGAATCGGACCCACCCCTGCTTAGGCGGCGCCTAAGCAGGGTCACCCGTTTTTCCGCGCTCTTGCTGTTGCCTTGATGAGCATAAGTTTTAGTTGGAGGGTTGCTTTGTCATGAAAAATACCAAGGCTTTCTTTATTTTACTGATTCTTCAATTTTTTTATTTTCTCTTCCTGATCCCATGGAGCGCCATTTTCTTCGTCTCCGGCATGATGTTCGATGCTCCCGGTTCGGAAAACAACATCTTGTTGCTCGCAATTTTTTTTGCCATCATGGTCTATCCCGTTGCGTTGATCAGTTCCTCAGTGATGAGCTGGAAATGGTATAAAAAAGGTCATTTTCGTCGCTCGTACATATGGAATTCGATTCCATTGATATGGATCATACCGATATTATTGGTACTCGTGCTGGCGTTAATTTTTGCTAATTTTACATAAAAATTATTTCTGGCCAAGTGCTGTTCCAACCCAAGTTTGACATCGGTCGCGCCGTGATGCTCGTGGTCGGCCAAGACGTCACCAGATCCTTGGATGATTTCGCTGTCACCGGGTAAGCGTCAAATCCGACACACCTGGCCGAGCAATCAGCCGCATGCGATGATTCTCTCATACACCACCTGAGTGCAGGAGGAGGAGATCATCGCCATGACAAGGACCGAGTTGCGGAAAACTTGGGCAGACCGTGTGGCCCACTTCGAGGCCAGCGGCCAAAGCGCCGCCGCCTGGTGTGCCGCCCACCACATTCAACCCCATCAATTGTACTATTGGCGGCGGAAACTGCGAACCTCGGAGAAGCCCCAGACCCCCAGCGCTTCCCTGTTGCCCCAATGGCTCCCCGTTGAGATCGACGAAACCTCGTTGGACGCAGAGACCTCTGTGGTGATCCGGGTTCATCAAATCGTCCTGGAAGCCCGGCCCGGCTGTTCTCCCGAGTGGCTCGCCGACCTCGTGCGGGCCCTGATGTCCCGGTGTTAGAGAATCCCGGACAACGGGTCTATCTCGCCTGTGGAAGCACCGACTTGCGCAAGTCCATCGACGGGCTCGCTGTGCTGGTCAAAGAGCAGTTCGAACTGGACCCGTTTTCGCCGTGTCTTTTCGCGTTTTGCAGTGCGACTTGAAAGTCGTCGAGATTCATGTGGTGCGAATCCACCCGTCCAGAACTGCGGACGCGAACCTACCGTGACGTGGGGCAGTGGTAACGCAGCCTTGCGAGAGCTCACGGGACAATGTAGCCGCGCCAGATAGAGTGAATTCGGGCCGGAGCCAGGTTGCGAAGTGCATGGTGAACATCCGTGAACCCTCTATAAACCGCGTCAGCGAAGACAAGCGAAACACTCTGATACGCTTGAGCCAAAAGGCATGTAGCCGGAATCGGCACTTGCAAATTGCCGATTCGCAGTTCCGAGTGCTACCGCGGGATTCAGGGCACCTAAACACTTCAGAGATGGGGTCTCGACGGAACAAGGTAAGCCCCATGGGGTCTGTCCGAAACGAGACAGTAAGCGGAACGTAAGTTACGCCGAACTCCTCAGGGGGTAGAGGAATGGGCAAAAAGCGAAGGCTGTCTTGTAATGAGACAGATAGGGGCGGCAGAAAGGCCGAGATACCCCGACGCGAAAGCGTGCAGACTTGCCCAAGGTCATCCAGCCGGGAATCCTGTAGCATGAGACGAAAGGGGTGGTCTGTTATGAACCGAAAAGCCGTCCCAAAAGACGAGTCAACAGGCCACACTCGTAAGAATCCCAGAGAAATCCACGAAGACCCTATCATGCGCGCATGGTTGGAAGCCCAAACGGCCGAGACCCGTCCACATGATATGGACCAGTGGACAGGATGGAAGGATATCGAACGTCACGTCCTCAGGTTGCAGCGACAACTGGCTCACGCAGTCGAAAATGGCAATCGTAAAGCAGTGCGCCACTACAAGTGGCTCATTCGGACCAGCCACCACGTCAAACTTCTGGCCATTCGGCACGTGACGCAAGAAAACCGGGGACGGCGCACCCCAGGAGTCGATGGAAAAATTTACACGACGCCAAGGCAGCGCCGTAAACTCTGCAGGCTTGTGAATCTACATCGTCGTCCTGATCCGGTTCGGCGGGTGTACATCCGTAAGAAGAATGGCAAGCTCCGACCTTTGGGAATTCCCACCATGCACGACCGGGTGTGTCAGGCCATCCACAAGATGGCCATGGAACCTGAGTGGGATATTCAATTTGCGCCCAATACGTACGGATTCCGACCACAGCGGTCGACATGGGACGCGATCGGACAAGTTTATACCATCCTTTGTCGCTCTAACTCCCCCCAATGGGTCATCGAAGGGGATATTCGTGGGTATTTTGACAACGTCGACCACGAGAAACTGCTGGCTAAGCTCGCTCCAGAAGACCGCGTGTTCGTTCGGCGCATGTTGAAAGCCCCCGTCTTTGATCCGGAACATGGGCTTGTTCCAAGCATCAGGGGTACGCCCCAAGGGGGTCTGTTATCCCCCTTACTGGCGGTTATTGCGTTACAAGGGATGGAGAACGAGTTGCGGGAAAAGGCGTTGCAAATGAAATTTGGAAGAGACCGCACGAGTCCCGGCATTCACATCGTCAACTATGCGGACGACTTCATCGTCACGTGCAAAACCAAGGAGCAGGCCGAACAGTTTGTACCGGTCATCGCCCAGTGGCTTGCGGAGAATGTCGGGGTTGAACTCAGCCTGGAGAAGACCCACATCACACACATCGATGACGGGTTTGACTTTCTGGGATTTAACGTCCGAAAGTACCGCGGGACGCTATTGATTAAACCCGCCAAGGCCAATGTGCTAGCCTTTTTGCGGAAAATCAAAAGCATCCTGGACGCGAACAAGTCGGCCAAGCCATCTACGGTCATCCGGTTGCTGAATCCCTTGATCCGGGGATGGGGCAACTACTACAGCACCCAGGTGAGTAAGGAAATCTTTAACTACTGCGACCACAGGATTCACTGGATGCTCTGGAGATGGGCGAAACGACGACATCCGGGGAAAGGAGCCCGGTGGATTCACCGGAGGTACTTCCCTCGGCGTGGAAATCGCAAGGGGGTATTCGCGGACGGCCCACTCACGCTCGCCATCATGAGCGACATTCGCATCATCCGGCACGTGAAGATACAGGGACGACGTTCGCCTTATCGCCCAAGCGACCAGGAGTATTTTGAAGCAAGACGAGAACATCTGCTCCTGAAACGGTTGAACGGCATGCAGAAGGCAGTGGTGCGCAAAACCCACGGACGGTGTGCACTCTGTGGATGTCCCATTTCTACGGAACACTTCCGACGCTGGCAGGTCGACGGAGACAATCCTATCCTGTTCGTTCGGATGATTCCCGAGCGACTCGGAGGCCGCAATACGATTGCAAATGTCGTCGTTACGCACCGATGGTGCTATAACAGGTACCGATCCGTTTATAACCATGATCCCCTTCCCGACCAGCTAGAACGCTATCTTTCCAATCAGGAAAGTCTGATCGACGGACGTGTGGTGTGGGATCGTGAACGACGATGAAACTGCAGGATGGCTTGAGCCGTGTGACGGGAAACTGTCATGCACGGTTCTTAGGGGAGGAGGTGGCCGCAAGGCCACCGACTTACCCGACATCGCAAACGGGATAAACTCAAAATCCTCCAGTGGGACCACAATGGGTTCTGGCTCCATTACCGGCGCTTGGAACGGGGCACCTTTCAGTGGCCCGACGAGAATCCGTCGGAAACCCTGAAAATCAACCGCCGGCAGTTGCAGTGGCTGCTCGACGGGCTTTCCCTGAATCAGAGCCAAGCCCATCGGGAGGTGACGGCGCGCACCGTCCTGTAAGCCTCCAAACTTCTTTTCCTGTCGTGGTGGGATGTGGCAGGAAAAGAAGCGTTTGTGCCGAAATCAATAGGTATGAACAACATCGTGGTTGCTGCGGAGACAATCGAATCCCTTGAGAAAAGAATCCAGCGCCTGGAACAGGAAAATGCCGAGTTGGCGGCCAAGGTGGCCTGGTATGAGGAGCAGTTTCGCCTGAGTCAACGCCGCCGGTTTGCCGCCTCCAGCGAGCGCTCCAAGACGACCTCCGAGCAGTTGGAACTGTTTAACGAGGCCGAAGTGGAGGCACAGACGCCTCCACCGGAGCCGACGGTGGAAACAGTGACGGTGCGCCGGGTGAAAAAGCCGGGTCAGCGGGAAGAGAAGCTGAAGGAGCTGCCGGTGGAACGGATCGAGCACCGCCTGGCCGAAGAGGAACAGGTTTGCCCGCAGTGTGGGGATGCGCTCCACGAGATGAGCACCGAGGTTCGGCGGGAACTCAAGATCATCCCGGCGCAGGTGAAAGTGGTGGAGCACGTGCGGCAGTTGTACTCCTGCCGCCGTTGCGAACGCGAAGAGATCCAGACCCCGATTGTCAAGGCCCCCATGCCGAAGCCGGTCCAACCGGGAAGTCTGGCCTCCCCCTCGGCGGTAGCCTACGTGATGACGCAAAAATACGTCGAGGGGATGCCGCTGTACCGGCAGGAGCAACAGTTTGAACGCCAGGGTCTTGCCCTCTCGCGGCAAACCCTGGCGAATTGGATCGTGTACAGCGCGGAGCATTGGCTGGAGCCCTTGTACGAGCGGATGCACCGGGAGCTTTTGAACCAAGACATCCTGCATGCGGACGAGACCACGCTGCAGGTGTTGCGGGAGCCGGGGCGGGCGGCAGAGACGACGTCGTACCTGTGGCTGTACCGCACCGGACGCTACAGTCCGCCCATCGTCCTGTATGAGTACCAGAGGACTCGGGCGGCGGAACATCCGAAGGCGTTTCTGAACGGGTTTAAAGGGTACCTGCATGTGGACGGGTATGCGGGGTACAACGGACTGGCGGACGTGACCTTGGTGGGGTGCTGGGCGCACGCCAGGAGGAAATTTGACGAGGCACTCAAATCCCTGCCGGCCTCGAAGCGTTCGGCGCCGGTGGCCGCCAAGGAAGGCTTGGCCTATTGCAACCGGCTGTTTGCGATCGAGCGAGACCTGAAAGATCTCACGCCGGAGGAGCGGTACCGCCGCCGCTTGGAGTTGAGCCGTCCGGTGTTGGATGAGTTTTTGGCGTGGCTGGTGGAGCAAAAGGAACACGCCCTGCCCAAAAGCGCCTTTGGCCAAGCCATTCAGTACTGCTTGGGACAGTGGGGGAAGTTGGAGGCGTTTTTGAAAGACGGGCGGTTGGAGATCGACAACAACCGGAGCGAGCGATCGATCAAGCCCTTTGTGATTGGTCGAAAAAACTGGTTATTCGCGAACACCCCGAAAGGGGCGAAGGCGAGCGCGACGGTGTACAGCATCGTGGAGACCGCCAAGGAAAACGGGCTGAATCCCTACGAATATCTTCGGTACCTGTTTGAGCGGTTGCCCAACGTGGACGTCAACGATACCAGTGTCTTGGATAGACTGTTACCGTGGTCGCCCGAGCTGCCGGAGTCTGTCCGCCGTCGGCCATCCGGGGGCACGTAAACACCGAACTGAAGAGCAGGCCCCATCACCTGGGTCGGGTGGGGCCTATTTGGCGTGCCCAAAAAGCCTACAGCCACCGGCCTCGTTTGACGCTTACTTTCCATTAACGATGCGGCAGGATTCACTTCATGTTACGGCCTGCAGTTTCGCTTCACCCATCGGGGCTTTTCGCAGGGCTTCATCCTTAGGCTCTCACCACCAGATGCCTGCTAGCTACGAGGCGGTCTGGCCCCTATCTCGGCCGGACTTGCACCGGCAAGTTGTGCCTAGCTTTGCTAGGCGCGCTGTGGGGGATTTGACGCTTACGGATTGGCGGCGGCGTCATAATCGCTGGGGATTTCATCGCGTAACAGGCCGGGTCGTTCAGGAAACGGCCGTGAAACGGCGAGTGGGGCGCCCTCGGAAAACCGATCCCGACCAAGGGAACGTAGAGGTTGTCCGGTGGCGAGTGACCTTCACGGTGGAACCCGACACAGAGGCCATTGAACAGAGACGGCAAAGGGACAGTACATTTGTCCTGATCAGTAACGTCCCGCGGACGCGTCGGGCCGACGATGCCGATCTGCTGCGGGATTACAAAGGCCAGATCGAGGTCGAGAACCTGTTTCGGGCCCTGAAACAGCCCTATTTTGTGCACGGAATTTTCGTCAAGACGCCCAAACGCGTCTTGGCGTTGGCCTATGTCTTTTTACTGGGGCTGCTGGTGTACGCGATCATTCAACACCGGGTGCGCCAAGGGGTGCGGGAGGATCAACAAACGGCACTGGCGATCGCGGGTGCGAAGTTTCGCTCTCCGACCACCCGGACGTTACCGAAAGAGTTTGACGGGTTAACCCTTGTGATCGTGCGCCTGCCGGATGGGACGGTCACCCATCATCTTCAAGGACTTACCGAGACAGGGATCCAGATTCTTCGATGGATTCGGATCCGGACGGATAACCTCTTGATGGGAGCTTCATTGCCACCAGCGGAAAGTGGGTAATCGACCTCTCGGCGGGCGGGTCTTCGATATCATGTGACAACTGAATCCTCAGAGAAGGCCTTGTTTGTGGATATAACGTCGAATTTTGTCGAAATAGGCAGATGATCAATTTCATGTTTCGACATTCTTCGATATGCGAAAAATGGGATCCAGTCAGGGACCCCAACTGTAATGAACCAAAGGTCGGCGAAAAGTTGGCTCAAGAATGTGGAAACGATGTCATGACCCGTTGTTCTTTTTTATCTCAAATAAAAATCGGGCTTTGATATAATTTAGTTCATTGATTAATTTAAGTCTTCCACATGCCCAGGCCGCAATTCCAAGTATTCTCAAGTCATTATTGTAATCATTAATAACTTTCTTAAGGAGTAATTTATATTCTGCACTCTGTTTTCTGCCTATTGAATAAATCAATTCCCACGGATATTGCTCCAAAAAAGTAATATCAATGTCGGTACTGTCTAAAATACTCTGAATAACTCTCATTCTCCAGTACTCACTATCCAAATTAATTATTAAAAATTTATAATCAACAGATTTAATTGCGCTACTATCTCTTGCAATAAGCTCCAATGCTTCTTGATCCTTATTATGAATAAATGCTTTTATGAGCTGTGACGTTAATTTTTTTGCTAAGCCAAGATTCGCTAATCTTTTATATGCATTGATTCGTCGTATTTTTCGTGTATGAAACACTTCTTTTGAAAAAAAATCTCTTGCTACCCTACCTCTAAGTGCATAGCTTAGCCTTATTATCAATCTATCAATCTTCATTTTTTGCTTACTTCCTAACTTGTTTGAGATTTTTTCCAGTTCGTTAAACTGATTTATCAATTCTCTTTGTTCATCATCGGAAAGTTCCAACTCAATTAATCTCTTGCAGTACATGTATTTCTCTGGATTTTCCCATAAGGAAACTACCATAGGAATAATATCTGAAGCATCCAGACATCTAATCTCTGCCATCCTTAGCGTCAATTCTAGTCTAGCTAACATGGTATAGCTGTGAAAATCTAACCTCAGATTATCCTCTAATACTTTAGTGATTGTTTTCATTTTAATCACTTCCTCTCTAATAAAAAATCTAGCGAAAGTTAAAGTCTCAGGTAGTGGTGTAGAATTGCGTGGCCGGATTAACCCCTGCAGATTGGACACATGCTCCCGGTATTGAGCTATTTCGGATTCTTGCTATGGCCTTTACCCTCATCTAGAAATTGCCATCGGTCGTCGGGCTGTCAAGGGCCGCTGTCGCTGAACCTTCGGCCCTCCCTTGACAGCTCCTCCTCCCTCTGGCAGAGGGTAATTAGGGGCAAAGGCCGATGGTACGCAATGGCGTACGTCAGTCCTTCACAGGGCGCTTTGGTTGCAACCCTGTTTCCAGATGACGGCCGTAAAACTCGGCCAGCGAGAGGTAGTGCAGGCTCGAATGCAGCCGGCGGATGTTATACCTGCGTATGAACGCCTCCACCGCCCGGTAGGCCTCGGTGTAGCTCTCGAACTCGTACATGGACAGACACCCATCCTCAAGCAGCCGGTGATAGGATTCGATGTATGCGTTCATGTTGGGCATCTTGGGCGGTATCCGTTCGTGTTCGACCTTCCAGCGTTCACACTCCGATTCGAACAGATGACTCACAAACTGAGGCCCGTTGTCTGAGCGGATGATCGGGAGCGGAGCATTACGCTGAAAAATCTGACGCCTCCACAACGCTGCCCGAAACGTCTCCACGGCATGCCGTGCTTCACAGGTGAGTCCGATATGGTATCCTACAATTTAGCGATCATACACATCGAGGTAAGACAAGACAAAGAAGAATCGGTCCTCGCCAGGGATATATCCGTACTTCACATCGCCCCCCCGAGCTGATTGGGTGCCATGATGGTACGGTTCCGGGCCAGTTTCCTCGGGTGTTCCGGCGGATCTTCCGCTGCGGGCGCAGGATATCCAATTCCTTGCACAGACGATACACCTTCTTCTCGTTGATCACGAACCCGTAGTCCTGTCGGAGCATGTGAGTCAACTTCCGGTAACCGTATGCATATCCATCTCCGGCGATGGACTCCATGAGCCACTCTTTGATCTGCTCATCGCTGACTTTGCGGTTATCCTTGGTCAGCGAATACCTAGGAATGGGACGTCCGCCAGCCGTCGTATGCGCCTTGGGCTCATGTGCAACTGGTAATAATAAGTGGATCGAGAGACCCCCACGATGCGCAGCACGAGAGTTGCGTTGTACCCGGCTGTGATCCACTTGTGCGCGATGGCTACTTTATCCGCAAGTGAGGGTTGGCTTTTTTTAGCAGATCACGCAAGATAGCGATTTCAAGGTCCTTTTCGCCCAACAGCTGTTTGAGATGGGCATTCTGCTTGTCCAACTCGCGATTCTCGGCAACGAGCTGGGCATATTCCTGCTGGGTCACGTGGGTGGCATTTCCTTTTGGACTGCTGCCCTGCATGAGTTGGCCAGCCTTATATCGGCGAACCCACTTGCTCACCACATTCACATTCGGGCGAATTTCGTACTTGCGCGCGACCACGCTGTTATTGCCGACAGTCAGGAGTAAATTTCCTACGTTCCACTTGAACAACCTCCTGATTTCATTATCTCAGAAATTAGGGAGGCTGTCCAATCCAATTTTGGGGCTTAAGATTAACTACTAACCACGACATTGTGCAATCTCACAGATCCCATTGATCAATAGATACTACTCCAGCAAAATGGTCGTATATCGACTTGTTCGCTCGTCTTGTCGCCTGAATCATGTTTCGAAACTGGTCGACCGCCTCTTGAATCTCCTTCCTGTTCTTTAATCCGTTTTCTAAAGGCGTTTTTAGAAGCTCCCAGAACGGCAGACAACACTCAACAATAGGTTGCCAGAGTCCTTCATAAGACTGAAAATCACGATATCGATCTTTGAAACGCAAAAGAAACAATGTTGGAATCGGCTTGTCTAACAATATTTCTTGTACTGACCCTATAGCGGACATAAAAATATGAATGGACCCTCTATACCGAAGGAAGTCCAAGATTTCCTTCTCGCTTTGTGTAAGTTGGTCGGCGCCTTTATTTTGTAGCGTAATTTTAAGATTAGAAATGGCCCGGTGTAACGTATATACATATATGATATGATCCGCGTGAGTTTCGTCGTTAAAAAATTTGTTGTAGTAATCATTGGATTGCCAGATATTAGCTTTCTGGTTATACGCCAGATCCGGATATTGATGAAACGATGCCAATGACTGTGCCGCTGTGTCTGAGGGAACCAAGTTTGATCGTCTACGGATAGTATCGTCTTCGCCACCTCGCCGACCGCCAAGGTATTCGATGGTGTCTCCATAAAATTTTTTGAATTCTTTTCTCAACCTATCTTGAACAGCATCCGTGCTACGAAAATCAGCAGGGTTAATCTCATTCTGTGTATTATTGAATTGTACAATACTTCGAATTACCTTTTCATCACTACACTTGATGAAGCGTGCTGGAACCTTCGCTTCATCACTAGGAGGATGTTCTAAGGAGCCAACAGCACCAGTTGTCTGCGCTCCGTTAACAATCGAGATCCCTTTAATATGTAACATTGTTCCCTCGTCCGTTTCCTCTACGTACAAATCATTGACTAACGCCGTGATCCCGTTGTTGAAAGCCCAGAATTGATCGGGTTCTCTGGCCGCCGTCTGTTTGATGCCATTGTTGATATTGGTGCCGCTACGTCGGCTCCCTAGATAGTCTCGAATATTTGCCGAAAACAATTGTTTGTTGTGCTGTTTAAACCTTTCATGTAACCATTTAGCCGGAATACAGGTCGCATAAGCTTTCCATTTCTTAGTTTCGAGCAAATATCCTCCGGGAACAGGGATCGCATAAGGTTCTGTAACCAAGATATGAGCTTTGCTATCCCTGTACCATTGTTCGATTGTATCCGAACCAATTTCCGAAGCTCGAACCTCCCGATGTCCGGTAGACCCAAAGAATGTGCGTAAAGCATTATGGACCGTTGTTTCGACAGTAATCAGTTCCCGTTTCACATTTTGGGATTCCTTCAGATTATGTACGTACCAAAACTCAATGGTGTCGAGCTGATTAGATTGAAGAGCATCCCGTAGCTCCATGGCCGCAGGCCGAATGCGTTCAGGAAGCCTTTCGATCGGCTGTGTTAATAACCACGCAGCAGCAGTATTGAGATCGGACGCCTTATTTGCAGGCGCTTCGCCAATCCACTTGCTGGAAAAATGGGTCTGAGCTACTACTGCTACTCCTCTGTCACGATCAACATAAACGAGATCACATTTTTTGTCATCTTTGCCATCGGTCAGACACTGTGCAGCCACAGCATGAATATCGTCGATATTCCACTTTAATTGGAGGGCAAATAACAAGAGACCATTGTTACCATAAATCTTGAGATCCTCACGGGATCTAAAGGCGTCAATAAAAGTTACGTCTGCCATACTATCGCCTCCAATCTGAAATCACAGGTAAAGTATGGTTATCAAGTAGAAGGGGGCTATTCCCCGTCTGTCACGCCGCCTGTCATGTATGTACACATCCGACAGTATATCAAACTCGCTGGAGCATGTTTAAACGTACGGCGAGAATGCGCAAAGGGCCTTTCGGCTAACCTCTCTAACCTTCACTACCTAGTGCCCTTTCAAACAACCTTGATCTTCTTTTGCTCACGTAGAAGTCTGACATGGCGGCTGTGCTTGTTTCACCAACGCAGGTACGACCGAATCGCTGTGGCCAACGCCTCGTGATGTGGATAGTGACTCCCACGCAACACAAACGATCGTAACGGCGCAAAATGGCATTCGATTCGGTTCAACCATGAGGCCTGGGTCGGTGTAAAAACCAGTTCTACATTGTTTTCTGCAGCCCACTCAGTCACAGTACGATGCTTGTGAGGTGAAAAATTGTCCAAAACTACGTACAGCCGTTTAGAGCGGTGATGCCGCAAACTCAGAATCATTGAGGCTTTCCATGTCTTGGTGTGCTGGTAAGTGATGTCGACTTCCTCCAGAATGACACGGATAGTCTCAATGCCAATGGAGGTCACGATGCCCCGCCTTTCGGCCTCCTCTTTGAGCTTGGACAGTGACCAATGGGTAAAGGGCAAACCCAGGGTGTTTGGCGGGATCTGGGCCAACTCAATGATCGCGACTCGTTGTTCTTCGGTAAAGGTCCACAGTCGTCCGCCCCTGTACCGGGGTCTTAAGTCCTCCAATCTATGCTGGTTGAAGGCATGAATAAGATGACGAATGTGCTCCTGAGAGAGGTGATACAACTCGAAGATCTCCGGCATCTTCATCTTTTGAGCGGAAGCCAACACGACCAAAGCCCGTCGCATTTCAACGGGGTTGGATCCTTTGAGAGCAATCTTCACAAGTTTGTTGCCCTCTTCAGGCGTCAAGTCTCAGACAAAGATGCACATGATGATCACCACCTGGGATAATCATTCGACAGACAACTGGTCATCCCTTTCGATTTATCCAACTACATTGCCTGAAGGGGCACTAGTTCCCGTTACTATACATTTCATCAAGTACAGTGGATCATCCTTTCAGTAGACGCCAATGACAGAACCTTTTCTCCTAACTTAGGATCTCTCAGGTTGCCGGTACAATCTTTCTGGGTTAAAAAGAGGACGCAATTTTTGCCGCCCGGCCTGCGCGTGCTCGGATAGAGGATCCCGTCAAGCCGTTCTCCTCCGGGCAGTCTGAAAGCATACCGAAAATACTCCGCCACCACCTGCGTGGGCACGTATTCCAGATGTTCTTTACCGTCTTTTTCGACCGGCTTTGAGATATTCCTGACAAAATTATTCAAAAATATGATCGGACCGCGCCAACTGCGTTTCTCGGGGTCAAACAGACTTGGCTCTTTCGGCATTTCAACCAGATCCAGCACGCGGAGGGTCCGCAATGTACGGACTACGCCAATACTTGCGTCCAGGGGTTCGTCCCCTGTAGCTATCTCGGCCAGAACAGTTTCCCGATCCTCCGCGCCGTAAAACATGGGAATACCCGCCGCACTCATACGGTTGGACGAAACAGCCTTGTTCTTTGGAACCGGCCCAAGATCGGAAACCGATGTATACGGCTGGAGGTTGTCGTTTATCCTCCCTCTGAAAAAAACACTCCCGGTCGGCACAGTTTTGATCATGCCTAACTTGGTGACAAATCTACCAAGAAAAAATAGGATTTCAGCCGCATATGACGTTGCACCCCGTGACCGATCACTCTCGATTGAAACCTGATGAAAAAATACCGATTTTCGTGTCTTACATATTCACAAAAATACATCGAAATATAGCCCCTCATCCTCCGTTTCCCCGCAAGGATCTTTGCGACACCATTCCGTATCCATTCCCAGAGCGTTGAGGATGTCCTCTCGGAGAGAGTCCTCATGTATGATCAAGCCCGTATATTCAAGGAGTTC
Source organism: Kyrpidia spormannii (assembly GCF_002804065.1). Lineage (NCBI taxonomy): Bacteria > Bacillati > Bacillota > Bacilli > Caryophanales > Alicyclobacillaceae > Kyrpidia > Kyrpidia spormannii. The sequence goes on from NZ_CP024955.1 coordinate 2,983,765, forward strand.
CCATGTGTCGACAACTTCTCCTTGCCAGCCTCCTTCACTAGAGTCCCAGCCAAGACTGTTCATCGCATCTTCCCACTCGGAAAATATCCCGTCTGCGATTAGTTGCATAACTTCCTCCATATGCGCGGCAATCGGCTTGCCTCTGTTCACTCGCCCGCAATATGTACACCTGCGCTTCATTGCATGTTCTCGAATGAACCGTCGGATTGCCTCGTCTTCAAAACACTCGGCACAGACGTATTTGTCGCCTACCGACGACCATCCCCGTTCTTGTTCCTCAATCAACTTATTTTTTGCCCGTCCCATCATTATTCCTCCTATCCCATTGACTTAAATAATGAAATAGATTTTGAAGTCTCCATTAATATAGTATTTTGTGGTACTCAATCCTATGCACAGTACAGATAGAATAAAAGGTTGGTGTGTACACATGGGTCTCACCACGTCTTGATGATCCCATGGTGTGCCGCATCCTCTAATTCCTGATCAAGATCGCCATATACGGCAAGGTGGCGTAACCGTTGTCTTTCAGGAGGCCCTCGATGCGATGGAGGTATGTCTCGTTGTGTTCGACGGTTCGGGAAAAAGATTGGATGAGCCGAATTGTCTGGTCCGGTGTCAGTCCTTGGTGGAAGGCCGCCATGCCGATGAGGTGCATTTTGATCAGAGCGTAATGAAGAATCATCAGCACATAGTCGTCAAAAACGGACTGCCGTCCGCCGCACGGAAAAAGGTTCTTGAAGACATAGTTAACCAGATAGTTTTCAAGCATGTATCCGTGTTGTTCCACGAATGGCGCGTAGAAGCGAGCATAGGCCTCCTCGTAGCGCGCGGCGATGTTTTCCACCGGCTCTTCCGCCGTGTACCGAAGGCCGATTAAGCATTCAGCCAAACATTGCAGGTACCGCTGATTCGGTATACCGTGAGAGAAACGGATGTCCACCAATTCCTTGAGCAACTTCATTTGGATAGGAGATTGCGCGGGAATGGCATTTAAGTGTTCGTGAAGATCTCCCTGCTCCATCCAGTGCAGGTAGGAACCGATCAAAGCCGGGGTACCGTCCACCTGTCCCCTCCGGGCCAGTTCGTCCGCCTTCCGGTAAAACAATCCCAACCAGAGCAGGCGATCCTCAAGAGAATAGGTGCGGTTTTGCAGCACCTGAATGGTGAAAACCCGCAACTCCCAAAAGTATTTTGCAGGTTTGGCCGCATTGGACGGATCCGCCGTATTGAGGATACGAGAGATCACATACCTCTGAATGGCCCCTTCTTCTAACAAATCGAATTCCATGGGTTCGCGGGGCAACAGCGCCAGCCGGGCCGCTTCGGGGCACGACAGAGTCGCCGAGGTCTCCAAAACGCCGTTGACCTGATGGCTGATCCTGGGGTATATGGCACATGTATTCGACAGGAATTCCTCTCCAAGCCGAAGCTGGATCGTACACCATTTTTCTTCGGACAAAAATGGGCACGACCCATCGCGATTCATTTTTATTTTTCCGAAGTTGTCTGCACTGCGGCTGGCTCTCACCCGCTTGATCTGTTTCTCAAAGACGGTACCCAGTTCGGGATCGCGCACCCGCTTATATTTTTTGAAGGTCGTCTCATCAATAGAGACGGTCCATCCCACACAACAACTGTCTTCACAATCCGGACCGATGCAGGAAAATTGGCGGAGGTATTGCGGCACCAGTGTCTGACGTTTCTTCCCGCGGTCTTGAGTGTTCATGGAGCAAATCTCCTTTATTGGGGTCCTCAACCTGGCGACCCGATTGTCTCAGCAAACGGTATACGGCTGCAATACCTTGTCGATCTGGTCTTTCCATAGTTTGTAATCCGGAAGTAATTTGTCCTCCAAATGGAAGACGAGTCCCAAGTCGTTCCGGTGCTCATAAAAATCCACCATGGACTCGATGGTGTTCCAGATCGCCAACATGTACGACTCAAGTCGATCCGCATAGGTAAGGCGGGGAAGAAACGGCTTCAAAGCCTCATCCATGGAATGAACTGCCTCCACCACATCTGCAAAAAGGTAAGCCGTACTCTCGACATTTCCTTCATTCAACCCTTTTTGAATGTGTTCAAGAGCCTCCAAGCACGTGTCCGACAATTCCAATAACCTCTGCGCCACCAGCCTGTACTTTTCCATGGCAGGACCTCCTCAGATTCAAGGGAAAGCGTTCACGACCGAAGTAACCAGGCACCAAAACCTGAATCCCCGCCGCAGACATTTCCCGTGAACCTCAAGAGATCGCCGCCACATACCGATCCACCTCGTTGCATCCCTATCCCGGGCGCCGAAAGGCGCCGTCCGATGCGAACGGCGCCTTGTCCTCGAAACGCCCCATGGGTTACCGCAGCAGTTGCAGCACCAACTGCGGCTGTTGGTTCGCCTGGGCCAACATCGCGGTCGCGGCCTGTTGGAGGATGTTGTTCTTGGTGAAGTTCATCATTTCTTGAGCCATGTCCACATCCCGAATACGAGATTCGGCCGATGTGATGTTTTGGGAAGACGTGCTCAGGTTGTTGATCGTATGCTCCAAACGATTTTGATATGCCCCGAGCTTCGCACGCTCGGTGGAAACCATTTGCGTCGCATTGTCAATAGCTGTAATCGCAGCTTCGGCGCCCGCTTGAGTCGTCACATCGATATTGTCGATTCCCAAGCTGGTCGTATCCATTTTACTTACTGCGACTTTCATGGTCTGGTTCTCGTTCGCACCGATGTGCATAGTCAGGGCGTTGTTTGTCGTCGTGATTGTCGTAGTTGTGCCTGCGGCAGCTAAGGCAGTGTCCACCGTCATATTAAACTGGAATCCGCCGGCTTGGAAATTGCTATCGGTAATTTTCAAGCTGGCAGCGCTTTTATATACCGTTGCATTTGAAGAATTGGTGATAGTAAAATCACCTGCAGCTGCATAAGTTGCATTGAGGTTAAAGGTCATGGTGCCCGCTTGTGGAGTAGCACCTTTTTTGATGGTGAACGTTGTTGATACACCATTTACTGAACCTTTAAGAGTTGCGTCTGCTGATGTGGGATCCCACCCTGTTGCACTTGCAACCGTGACACCATTCTTATCTTGTAGTGTGAGATCATAAGTTCCGGCTGTTGCACCTTGTGTCACCGTAAGCGTATAGTCGCCCAATGCCAAGCCACTGACTTTCGTCGTATCAGTAAAGTCAAAATTAGCAGCCGTTAGTCCCGTCGTATTTGTTTTAATATCCGCTCCAACAGTTGCGGCAGCAACATTCTTAACTGTATAAGTATCTGCAGCAAGATTTGCATCGACGACCTGAACAGATTTTAACTTCAGGTTATCATTCGATAAAACGGCGCTGTTCCCAATGGTTCCGTCCAGCAAATTCTTGGTATTAAATTGCGTTGTCGTCGATATTCTGTTGATTTCCGATTTCAGTTGGGTAATTTCCTGCTGAATGGCATTACGGTCTTCCTGTGTATTGGTATCGTTGGACGCTTGCACAGCCAGTTCACGCATGCGTTGAAGAATGCTCGATGTTTCGTTCAGTGCCCCTTCAGCGGTCTGAATCAAAGAGATGCCGTCCTGGGCGTTGCGGGTTGCCTGATCCAGACCACTGATTTGCCCCCGCATCTTCTCGCTAATGGCGAGACCCGCCGCGTCATCGCCCGCCCGGTTGATCCGGTAGCCGGAAGACAGTTTTTCCAAAGACTTTTGGGTCTCGGTGTTGTTGATGGACAGTTGCCGCCACGCATTAAGCGCAGCCAAGTTGTGATTGATGATCATCTTGCGTTACCCTCCCTAGTGGTGTGTATCCGGCGGCGTCCGTGCCTGCCGGTGACCGATCCGCCGTCGGCCGCCGGCGGAGTCCGGTCACTTTATATAATCGGACGCGGAGGCCCCTTGTTTAACTCCGAGTTTGATCTTTGAGTCGGCGTTTTACCCGGTGGGCGCCAACGTCCGGCCGCTGGCGGCGAACATCGCCTCGAATAGGATTCGGAGAGCGGATTTCCGCTCTGAACACGCCTTTCCATCGCCCGCCTTCATCCCTCGTCGTTGGGACCCGGATCACCCGGGCGAGGGGGGCCAGCGGTATCTAACGCCCCAAAGAGCCGGTCCAGGGCGTCCCGGCTCTGGGCCGCCCGGCGGTTTTCCTCCAGGATCTGTTCAAACACTTCCTCCCGGTGGACGGCGACCGAACGGGGCGCGGCGATCCCGAGGCGCACCACCTCGCCCCGGACTTCCAGGACCACCACCCGCACGTCCTCGCCTATGACAATGGCTTCTCCGGCACGCCGGCTGAGGACCAGCATCAGACTCCGACCGCCTCGGGCCGGTGGGGAAACAGGGGATGGCGTAGGCTGTGGGGGGACTCCGTCGGCACCCACTGCACCCCCCGGCGATGCCGCATGTCTACCACCAAAGGCGCCCGGAGGTTGACCGTCGCCTCCCGGGGATCCTCCGGCACCCGGACAATGGCCAGCACCATCACATCTTCCTGTTTGGCCCCGGGGAGCAGATCATCGGGCACCTCGATTTCATAGTCGGGCACGATCAGAAAGGGATCGACCACGAGAAAGGCCGGCTCTCCCTCCTCCCCGATCAGGCGAAACCATCTTTCGTGGTCCGGAATCGTTTGCAACACAAAGGCACGCACGTCCGGAAAACCGGGAATGCCTCCCTCAAAGCGAATCAGCGGCACGTCAGCCGCCGAGCCGCCGGTCCGGCTCGATCCCGCTGTGGTGGCATTCATGCCGTTCCCCCTCCTTGTCCAGATCTGGGTTCCCATCCTCGCCCCCGCGACAAGAAACGTACAACGCAACAGAGACCAGCCAGCACGCGATCCGAACACGAGCGGCCAAAGCCGCAGCAACCGAAACAGAGCTCAGGCGGCCAGGGCCAGCGGACGCGACGACCGGCAACTATCTGAGGCGACAAAGGCCAACGGGCTCGGGGTCCGAAAGATCTAGCCCCGCCCATCCACCAACAGCCCCGGCAGGAGCGGCGGGGTTACGGTTACGGACGCGTATTGGCGCGTGTACACCTGGACGGCGCCGGGGCTGAAACTCACCTCCGGAGGATGGACGGCCGGATCCAGAGCCACCCGGCCCGGCTGCACCTGGATCTCCGCCCGCCCGGGTTCGTACCGGATATGTACCGAGAAGGGCTGGGGCACCAGGGCCGGGATCCAGTCGGACGGCCCGGTCACATCGCGCCAGGTCCAGTCGGCGATGGGATTGCCGCTCCTCTCAATGTGTGCAAATCGGTCCCCCCACCGGGCCGTCTCGGCGATGGCGTCAAAATTGATCTGGCGGGCCCGGGCGGCCTCGCTTCGGGTAAGGTCGAAGATCGACATCAGCCCCTCCTGGGCGAACGCCTCTCTCTGATCGACTTCCAGCGTGCCGGGAATCTGCTGGATCTCCACCCAGGGTTGTTCTTGGCGCAGGTTCAACTCCGCTGAAGGGCTGGAAATCCGCCATTGGGCCTGGTCGGTGCGGAGGCCGATCTGAGCAAACTGTTGATGGATCTGAATTTGCGAGATCACAAACCGTCCCCCTTGATGACACGGACTGTCCCGTATTGGAAACGGCCGGACCTTCGGTGACCCCAGCGGACCCATGCAGTGTCTCACGGGCTGTTCAATACAATGTGTCATCCATGGCCAAAACCCAATGGGACGTTCTTTGGAGCAGCCTGTATGCGTGACGCTACTGAAGCGCCTTATGACGAAGTGACGTTGCAAAGCATCCTATCCGCGTCCTACTTCAAAAAATCCACCAAGCTCGGCATCAGCACCCGTGCCCCGACGGCCAAAGACGCCATGTGGACATTTTCCGCCGTTTTCAGGTCGATGGCCAGTTTCCCCATGTCGGCATCCTCGGTCTTCGAGAGCAGACCCTGTAAATTCTGCACCATGTCCGCCAGGCGATTTTGTGCCAGATCCACCCGGTTCGACCGTGCGCCCACGTCGGCCCGCACCTCCAGCATCTTGCTGTAGCGCGAGTCGATTTTGCCCAGGGCATCCTCGATCTTCGTCGTATCGTTGTTGTTCAGCCCGTCCCGGAGCTGCTTCAGGACGGCGAACACATTGTCCGCCTCGCTGGGGGCTCCGAAAAAGCGACTGCCGGGCACATTGACGTCCAAGTGCACCCCGTCCCCGATGTCGTAAAGCACCTGGCCGTTGTTGGTGGCCGAATTCTCCGGGTTCGCCGAATCATAAGGCGGCGTAGTGGTCGCCTGACCGTTGAAAATATATTTCCCATTATACTGGGAGTTCCCGATGGTCACCATCTGCTGGAGCAGTTGGTCCACCTCGGAGGCCAGGGCCTGTCGGGCGTCCGGCGGCACCGTGTCCGACGCCCCCTGCACCGCCAAGTCCCGGGCCCGCTTGATCACGTCCCCGGCTTGGTTCATGGCGGTGTCGGTGTAATCGAGCCAGCCCTTGGCCATGTCTGCATTCTGCTGATACTGTCCGTAGTAGGCAACCTGGGCCTTGTAGCGCATGGCGAACCCCACACCGACGGGATCGTCCGCCGGCCGGTTGATCCGCTTGCCCGAAGCCGCCTCGTCCTGGAGCCGGCTCAGGCGGCGATAATTGTTCTGCAAATCAAGCAAAAATTGCTGGGTGAGCATGCCTTGGGTCACCCGCATGCCATGTTCCTCCTTCCCCGCTTCGGCGGGATTGTGGGACCAACTTCGGCTTGGAGCCCGGCGCTGTCCGGCTCTCGGGGCGCGGAGTCATTCCGGTGCCCGGAGCACACGGCGTTTCGGGCGTCCACGGCCGCCCCGTCATTGCCGAGGCATCCACGACGCCGAACCCGGTTCCCGAGAACCGGCGCGGTCCCAAGGTGGTGGGCGTCCCCGGAGACGCGATGGACCCGGGAGACCCACGCCAAGGACGCGATGTTGGGTCAGGTATCCACGGGGCGGCCCCCGAAGGCCCGGCGCGACGGGTCCTCCCGGGGACTGGCCCCCGCAATCACGCCGGTGCTGGCGGAGCCCGACTCGTCCCCGTAGACGCGCCGGAGGACACGGGGGTAATACCGGGAGCTACTGGTGCCAAGTGCACGTCATCCCCGTGCCAAGAACACGTCACCGGGGTGCCCGCCTGTCACCAGGCTGCCCTGGCCGCTACAGCCCCACCACCCCGGTGCCGTTAATCAGCTTGTCCAGCATCTGGTCGATGGCCGTCACCATCCGGGCCGAGGCCCCGTAGGCCTGTTGGAACCGGATCATGTTCGCCATCTCCTCGTCAATGGATACCCCGGAGACCGACTGACGTTTGCCGTCGAGCTGCTGCACCAGGACCTCCTGGTTGGCCACCTGGCGCTCGGCCTCCTGGCTCTGCACCCCGAGGCCGCCGATCACCGCCTGAAAATAATCGTCCAACGTGCCGTTGGTCAAGGGGGTGGCCACACCGAGCCCGGTGTAATCAATCTTCGCGTCCTTGATGTTGTTGACGGCGATCGCCAGAGCCCCGTCGCCGGCCAGGCCCGTCAGCGGATCGGTGCCGCTCTGGGGGGCGGTGGTCAGGGCCGAGGCGATGTTCCCCACGTCACTCACGATATTCGGCGCCACCGCAATGGTTGCTGCGGTGATCGGGCCGCCGTTCGGATCCGTCGACACAAAAAAATCGCCCCCGGGCCCGTTCAGGGAGTACCCCAGTCGGTGCAGGCCGTTCAGTCCGTTCACGGTCACCGTGGCCCCCTTGGGGATCGTGGCCACCTGGGTGCCGTCCGCCAGAGTGGTGGTGATCAGGTCCGCCGGCACCTGGTCCCCTTGTTTGAACTGACGCCCATCCGCCAGGGTGACATCCACGGGGAAAGTCGGGGCGGCACCGCCCGAGCCGACCAAGGTCCAGTCCCCTGGCAGTTTGATCGTCATCTTCCCGTTCGCCAGACCGTTGGCAAAGGCATCCAATTGAGCGCGATAAGAGGCCACATCCTGCCGTGCCTCAAGCAGACCTTTGAGTTCGCCGCCCCCAACGGTGAGGTTGTTTGGATCCAGGGCCGTGACGGTGCTGTTCTGGAGTACCGTCTGCCCGCCGATGGTGAGTGTATAGGTACCGCCCGACTCGGTGGCCTGGACATCCGCCAACTGCGACAACTGATCCACCAAATGGTCCCGCTGGTCCAACAGATCGTTGGGCTGGTCGCCCACCTGGCGGATCTCGGCGATCTGATTGTTCAGGGCCGCGATCTGGTTAAGGTAAGAATTGACCTCGGTGACCTTCGCCTGAAGGCTCCGCTGGATGTCGGCGTCCAGATCGGACAATTGCTTGGCCGTCTGGTTCAACGTCTGGGCCACCGCAATCCCCGTTTGCTTGACCTGCATCCGGGCGGCGAGGTCGTCCGAATTGGGGCCCAGCTTGCCCCAGGCATTCCAAAAATTCTGCATCACCGTGGCCAGGCCCGAATCCGACGGCTCGTTCAGAATCGCGGAAATTTTGTCCAAGGCATCCTGACGCACATTCCATTCCCCGAGATACTGATTCTGGTGGCGGTACTGATCGTCCAAAAATTGATCCCGCAGCCGGGTGATCTGCTCCACCTGCACCCCGGTGCCGATTTGCCCGGGCGTCGCCGTTTTGTACAGAGACGGCATCTCGATGGGCGTGGAGGCGGCCAAATCCACCCGTTGCCGGGTGTAACCCGGGGTGTTGGCATTGTCGATATTATGGCTGGTGGTGTTGATAGCCGCCTGCTGGCCCCGCAGTCCCCGCACGGCCGTTTCCAATCCGAAGAATGTCCACAGCAACAGTGATTCCCCCTCACGCCCGGGTATCGAACAGCCGCGCCCCGCCCTGCGGCATTCCGCTCTTGGGCGGCACCGGTGCTCCGACGGGACCCCCTGCCGGGCCGGGGCCGTAGGCGGACGCGCCGGCAGAGCCGCCCGCCGCATCAGGGCCGTAGGCCCGCACACCGTCAGGCGGACTGTACACTCCGACATCCTGCGCCGCGGTGATCACGTCGATCATCTGGCGCACGTAGGTCAGGGACTGCTCGGTCAGGGCCCGGTTCTGGCCGTTCACCCGCTCAAGCTCCGTCAGCACCCGGTCGAATTCACCGGCGATCTCCTCCATCCGCCGACGGGTGCCCAGGTCGACCCGCTCGGCCACCGTCGACAACCGAAGCTCCTCGGGCCGGACGCCCCACTGCTCGGCCAGCGCTTCCCCGATCTCCAGCCGGCGGCGCTCGTGGGCGGCAATCCGCTTCATCCGCTCATCCATGGCCCGCACAATCCGATCGAGAGCCTCCATATCCCCGGCGACCAGCGCCTCCCGCTGACGCTGGCCATCCTCCACAAGACCCTGGTACTCCTTGAGCAGATCCTCCACCGCCTGCACGAGATGTTGTACCTTCTCATTCATCCCGCCCCGCCCCCTTCCCGATCCGCAGCCGCGGGTCCGGCGCCGGGCACGGCTTTCGGGCTATCCCCGGAAGGTATCGTGGGGTCAGCGGGCGCTCCCCCAGGCAGCCGGCCAGCCAGCGGGCCATCCCCGGAGCCAAGGGGTAGACCGGTCCCATGGCCGGGCACCTGTCCCGAGAAGCGTGAGAGCCCCGGGCCGTCCTTCCTATCCCGACTCAGCCGACGGGCGGCCGTCACCCAGTCCAGCATTCGGTCGGCCAAACGCCCGGGGTCCACCTGATACGTGCCCGCGGCGATCTGTTCCTTGAGCCGGGCGACTCGTTCCTCCCGGCTCTCCCCCGCCGGCGCTGCCTGGGACGTGCCACCTGCCGGACCGGCTCCACCCGCCACCCGGCGATCCACCGTAGAACCGATCTCCGGCGCCCCGGCCAAGGCCCGGGCGGCCTCGGAGATAGCCACCTCGTCCCCTCCCCCGGGGGCGGGTCCCCGCTCTCCCGGCCCGGCCGGGGTCCGGCGGTTCCGCCACGTTTCGTAAACCTGTTGCCAGCCCGGCAAATTCCCGTCTATGCGCATGGTGAATCTCCCCTCGGCTCTCATCTGTCGCGCCGTGCGTCTGCTCCCGCCCCAGCCGCCCCAAGCACCCTGACACCGGCGGCCGCCGGCTCACCCCCCGAAGTGGGTCCGTCGCACCGACTCCTTTATCATAAAGATCGGCCGGGCCGGCACGATGTTAAGATCCCAGGGCGATCCCGGCCAAACGAGAGGTGCGACTGACCTGCACGAATTTTCGTTGTTTCCCTGGCGAGACTTGCGCTATACTGGGCCCAGAACGGTGAAATTCTCCTTCGGGCGGGATGAAGGTTGCCAAGACCCAACGCCAGCGGCTCCGGCCGCTACACCTACGAAGATTACCAAACGTGGGATGGCGAGGAACGGTGGGAGCTGATCGACGGTGTCCCTTACCTCCTGCCGAGTCCCAGCACGGAGCACCAGGAGATTTTGATGCAACTGTCGGTCGAAATCGGCGGATATCTGCGGGGCAAGGCGTGTCGTGCCTTCGCCGCGCCCATGGACCTGACTTTCTCTCCGGATTCCAAAACGAAAGACGTGGTGCAGCCCGATCTTTTCGTGATTTGTGACCCGGCGCCGCCCGGCCCCCGGGTGATCGGCACGCCCGTATGGATCATCGAAATCCTGTCTCCCTCCACGGCGGCGAATGATCTCATCCGCAAAATGAACCTGTACCAGAGGGCCGGGGTGAGGGAGTATTGGATCGTCGATCCCATGGAAAATCGCATCCACGTCTACCTCCACGACGGCACCGTCCTCCGCTGGCAGAGGGAATATCAGCCCGGTGACACCCTGGCACCTTCGATGTTTAGCGACCTCGTGATCCGAGTCGACCAGGTTTTTGGATAGGAGGCCGCTTGGGAGACCTTGAATGAATAATAACGCAGCCGATAGAAAATGAGGGATCCAATATGCCATATGAGCCGAAGTTTGAAATCCGAGACCCGATCCACGGCTTTATCGAGCTCAGCCGAAGTGAACTGCGGATTGTGGACAGTGCCCCTTTTCAACGATTGCGGCGAATTCATCAACTTGGGACCACTTACCTTGTTTATCCAACAGCAGAACACACACGCTTTACCCATTCCCTTGGCGTCATGCAGATGTCAACCCGCATATTTGATCGACTCGTAAATAAACACCACACGGAATTGAACTGGACGAAACAACAAATCATGAAATACCGACAAATGCTTCGACTGACAGCATTGTTGCACGATATTGGCCATGCACCGTTCTCTCACACATCAGATGGTATTTTCCCGGCGGACCTCAATCACGAAATGATGGGCGCAAAGATTATTTGTGAAACGCCAATTGGGGACATCGTTGACGAAATCGGCAAGCCATTTGAATTCGGCAGACAACACATAGCTGACATGATTACCCAGGGATTGCCCGAAAAGGATTATCGTTTACTCCGAGATCTTTTAATCGGTGAACTTGATGCTGATAAGATGGACTACCTGTTAAGAGACTCAATATCACTAGGTGTCGAATACGGAAAATTTGATCTGCCGAGAATCCTGCAAACCTTGTGCTTGTTCCCCCATGAGAGGACGTGGAGGCTGGGTGTCGAGGAAGGAGGGGTACAAGCTGTTGAGGGATTGGTAATGGCAAGATATTACATGTTCGTGCAAATTTATTTTCACAAAACTCGTCGGGTCTATGACAAAATGATGGAGCGCTTTTTGCAAGACCTTCTGCCAAACGACCGAAAAACACTACCCGATAACGTGGAGGAGTATTTGAACTGGGATGATATACGCGTTTTGGAGCGTGCGAAAGAGCATCCGTCGCCATGGGGGCGGCGGATTCTAAACCGGGAACACTTTGTGTTAGCGTATCAAGCACCTGCCCGCCGACCTCTAAGCTCCCAAGAAACCAAACGGCTCAAGGAATTGCTTCTTGACATCGAACAGACGTTTGGATATAATCAAGTCATAGCCGACTTCGCCTCCAAGACTCCTATCAAATTCGAACATGAAGAGGAACCTACGATATGGGTTGTAACTTCCAATGACGACGAACCGGAACCCTTTCAAGACGTCGCTCGCATTGTTAGTAAAATCGACGAACCGATCCTGTATGCTAGGATCTATTGTGAGCGCGGACTAAAAAACGACGTGCACAAATTTTCCAAGCGCAAATTCAAGATGGAATGGGAGTGACAATGATGGGATTGGGTGCACTCGCAGCATATGTCACCATGCGACAAGGCCAAATTAAAGGGAAAAAAGCCTTTCAAAAGATTTTCTACTTTTTAACATCATCCGGCATTCCAACCGGCCTTACGTTTCGTATTTATCACTACGGTCCCTACTCATCTGCTCTGGATTATGAAATGGATAACATCCATATGCAAGGGGCCATCACCATGGAACAGGAACAGAATGGAAGATTTCAGGCCTGGACCATTCAACCGGGCCCGCAAGCCCAGGATATAATTGCCGAAGACCAGATCGTAAAAGAATATAAGTCCAAGATTGACGATCTGCTCAGCATTTTGCCGGATGACCCGAAAACCCTAGAATTATGGTCAACGACCCACTTTGTCATTGTGTCGAAAAAGAGATATGGCAAAAATGCGGACCCGGAATCTGTAATAAAGACCGTTCAAGAGATTAAAGGAGATAAATTCTCACTTGACGAAATCCGCAACGCTTATGACGAATTGATGGATCATCAACTGATTTGAGAATTATGACCGAGTTTTACAAGATGCAATCCCAAAACAGGTCAAAGAGTTAGATGAGCAGGCCAGAAGGTGTCCAGCCCTTATTCTCTCACACCCTTTCTAAACGGCCCAACCATGCCCCATTCACCCTTCCATCGGAGTGGGATCTCCCCCCCACTCCCTCCACCTCCGAACCCTACGACCGCTTCGTCCAGCCCGGGCGGGTGTGAAACTTGCCGTCATCGTCCTTCTTAACCTGCGCAAACCCCTTGGCCAACTCGGCGGTACACCGGTCACAGAACCGCCCGCTGGTGATCTCGCGGCCGCATCGCTCGCAAGGATAGCGCATATTCCCCCCGCTCACCACCGTGAGGCGACCTTCCCGCAAAAACTGCAGCACCAAATCGGGATCAACCCCTGTGGCCTCGGAAACTTCGACGATCGTCGCCCCCCGGTGCTGCGACACGTACTCCCGCACTTTCTGATAGAGCTCTTCTTCCTCCCGCCGGCAAGCCGGGCAAACCTGCTCCCGGCCCACCTTTTGATAAATCCGCCCGCACCGCTTGCAGTTGGCAAAATCCACGCCGCGCACCCCCCCGCCGCAACCGCGCCGGGCCTCCGACCCGGCCCACATCCTTATTGTAAAAATTTCGTCCCGCCCCCGGTAGTCTCCTGCACCGCGATCCCGCCCCGCGCCGCGTCTCACCCCGCTGCGCTCCGCCCCAACCACCGGCCGAAGCCCCGGCGGACCCCTTGCACAACCACCGCCGCCACGGGCAGCCCTACGCCGCCCGCCATCGAGAACCCCCAGCCATCATTGATGATCTCGTACCGCATGTTAATACCGCTGGAGAACAACATCAAGCTCCCCGCCCATACCAGAATCGCCCCGGGGACAACCACAGACCGGTGGTGGCGAAGGCCCGCCCACTGGCTGATTGCAGTGGCCAGGGTGTAATGAAGCACCGATACTTTTAGAAACATCGTCGCCAAGATGCCGATCACATAGATGGCATCCAGCCGCTCCAAAAAATCCGCCACCCTCAGGGCTCGAACCACTTCCAGGGTCGGATAATGCACGTGCTGCCGGGAGTCGCCGAGAATCGTCGTCACCACCGTCTCCGCCAGGAGCCCGGCCACACTGATGGCCACCACCGCCACCCACAGGGGCCGATAAATCCTCCCCCCCGCCACCGCCGGGCGAATTTGAACCACCGTCATGAGTTCCACACCATACAGCCAGGGCACCACCGTCGCCCGGAGCACCGGGTCGAGGCCATCCGCCAACACCGGCTGCACATGGTGAAAATCCGCATACTGCAAAGAAAAAAGAGACAGGGCCATCACAAGCACCACCCCGACCGGGGTAATGATCTCCCCCATCCGTCCCACCGCCTCAAGCCCTTGGGTTACGGCATAAACCACCGGAATAAAAAAGAGCCCGGCCATGACGTACCCCGGGGTGTCGGACAAAAGCGTATCCGTGAGAAACAGCACCATTTGACGAATGGCCGTGGCCTCAGTGACATACAGCCAAACCAACGACCCCAAACCCACCGCCCGACCGAACCAGGGGCCAAAAACCGTGAAATAGCCTTCCATCATCGTCTGGCCCGGGAACATGCGCCGAAACCCCATGATGACGAGAACCACGACCGCACCCCCGATAAAGAAAAAGGGGCCCGTCAACCAGGCGTCCCGCACGACGAAGCGGCTGATGGCAAACGGGAGAAAAAGAATCCCGGTGCCCAGCACCAGCCAAATCATCAAAAAGGACAATTGCAATTCCGATAACTGCTGTTTTACCGCCTTCCACCTGCCTTGCCCTTCGGCACGTCTGCGCCGCTCTAGCCGACCGGGACACATCTGGTCACATGCAGTGTGCGCGAATTCGGCCGCCAATATGAAACCGAAGAACTGTTTGATCGGCCAAATTTCCCCCCGTCCAACCCTCCCCCTTTTGCCGGGGGCCGGGCCGCAGTATACTTCGGAGGTAAAGGTGAGGGCCGGCTTCAGCCCGCCGGTTTCTTGCCTTGGTGTTTCGGCATTCTGAATCCGTCGTCGAAAGGGGGCGAAGGCCCTGGTCGAGAACCCGGCGGGCGGCTCGCGGACCAAACAATGAAAGCCGCGCCCCAACAGGAAGCGGACCGTGATCCCGGAAACTCGATCAGGTGCGGTTATGCTGGCCTCTTTGGAACCCTGGCTTCACCCGGTGCTCATCGTCCTGGCGCTTCTTGCCATCGGTTTTGCGATCTTGAATTTTGGCGCCGTCAAGCGCATCCTGATCGGGCGCCCCATGCGCACCCGGGAGCTTTACGCCCAACACACCAAACTGTTGTGGTACGTGGCTTTGCCGGTCCTGGCAGCAGACTTGTACTCATCGGTAGCCTACGGCCCGGAGGCGGGCATGACGGAGCTCGCCGGCCTCGGGGATTCGGCCAAATGGCTGATTCTCCCCATCACCGCGGCCACGGTGTCTCTGCTCGTCATCCTGATCACCTCCTACATCATGGGCATCATGGCGTATCCCGACGGAGGCGGCGCCTATGCCATCGCGAAAGATAATTTTCGCCGGCCCTGGGCATCCCTGGTGGCGGCCAGCGCCCTCCTGGTGGATTACGTGCTCACCGTCGCCGTCTCCGTATCCGCCGGGATTCAGGCCGTGTCCTCCGCCTACCCCCAGGTGATTCCTTATGAAACGACCCTCTCCATCCTGTGCATTTTGATCATCCTCCTCGTGAATTTGCGCGGGGTGGCGGAATCGGCGTCGATTTTTGCCTGGCCGACAATCCTGTTCATGATCAGCATGATGACCTTGATCTTCGCGGGATTTGTCAATGAGGCCCATCACGGGTTCCACCAGGCCGTGACGCCCCCTCTGGGCGTGCTGCCCGCCGGGCTGACCCTGCTGCTCGCCCTCAAAGCGTTCAGTTCGGCGTCTTCGGCGTTGACGGGGATCGAGACCATCTCCAACTCTGTGCCGGTTTTCCGGGAGCCCCATCAGAAAAACGCCATCAAAGCGTACATCGGTCTCGGGGTCATCACCGGGATCACCTTGCTGGGTTTTGCCTGGCACCTGTATGTCCAGGGCATCTCGGTGAACCCGAACAACACCATGCTCTCCCAGCTGGCGGGGTTGTATTTTGGCCACGGGGTGGTTTATCAGGTGATCATTTGGTCGACCTTCATCGTCCTCATCCTCGCCGCCAACTCCACCTTTACGGGTTTCCCCCAATTGGCGGCTTTGGTGGCGGCGGACGGCTTCCTCCCCCGAGCGCTGACCATCCGGGGCGACCGGCTGGGCTACTCCAACGGCATGCTGGTGCTGGCGGCCCTGGCCTCGTTGCTGATCGAAGTGTTTCACGCCGAGACCAACGCCCTCATCCCCCTGTACGCCATCGGGGTGTTCCTGTCCTTCACCGTGGCCCAGGCGGGCCTTGTGCGACGGTGGCTGCGGCTTCGCCAGGGGATTTGGCCCGTAAAATTGGCGATCAACGCGGTGGGGGCCGGGGTGACGGCTCTGGTGGCCATCATTTTCGCCGTGACCAAATTCACGGACGGGGCGTGGATTGTGATCGTGGTGCTGCCCCTCTTGGTCGCCCTGTCGGCGGCGGTGCACCGCCATTATGAGCAAATCGGCCGGGAGCTCGCCATCGACCTGGCGGAGGAACGCCCGGAAACCCATTCGGTGATCTCCATCGTGTTGGTGTCCGGGGTCCATCGGGTGGTCCTGAACACCCTGTCCTTCGCCCAAAGCATTCACACAAACGTGATCGCGGTTTATGTGGGGTTTGACGAGGAGTCCATCGAGAGGATGAAAAAACAGTGGGAGGCGTGGGGCTCGCCGTGCAAGCTGTATACGCTGAAGAGCGAGTACCGATCTCTTCTCCGGCCGTTGTCCCTGTTCATCGGCACTTTGGAGAGGATCGAGGGCGGGCCGGACCGGGTGCATGTGATCGTCCCCCAGTTCATCCCGAGGCGGTGGTGGCACAATGCTCTCCACAACCAGACGGCGCTCCTGATCCGATTGTGGCTGATGCGCAACCGGGATGTGGTGGTGACCACGGTGCCGTACCATTTGCACCAATAGAGAACTTGAGGGATGCGACGGGAGGCGCCCATGCCTGCGCAAAAAATGGGCCTCCGCAAGGCCCGGGTTCATTCTTCGTCTGTTTCCAGATCCCGATAAGCGAAGACCACCAAAGCGTTGAATTCCCGGCGGTCCTTAACCAGGGAAACTGAAATGGGGTCCGCCCGCTCGGCGTCTTGGGTCAGCTGGATCTGGCTCTTGATGTGGGCCAGGGTCGGCCCCTGAAACATCTCCACAAACGTGCGGCGCGTGTTTAGGCCTGAGGCCACCGCCTCCACCTCCGAACAGTGAGGAATGCTCCTCAATCGCTCAGTGTATGCGAGCGGTCGGTCCGGGTTGCCAGTCCATTGGCAAACACGGCCCGTCCCACCGCCGCCCGCCTTTTTCATGTTGCCACAGAAATGCCGCGACGTCTATGGCTCGAAAGGCGGAATTTTGCGCAAGCAATTCGTGAAAAACCGCCGACCTCGCCTCCCTCCAGCCGTGGCCGCGCTCCTTGTTCCAGACTTTACCTGGCGATGACCAGCCCGTACACCTCCCGGGCACCCCCGGCCCGGAGCACCCGGGTGCAGGCCTGCGCCGTGGCCCCGGTGGTGAGGACGTCGTCCACCAGCACCACCGCCCGCTCCCGAATCTCCGCAGCCTCCGGGGAGAGGGCAAAGCGGCCCTCCAAAGCGGTGAGCCGCTCCCGGCGTCCCCGGGTCGCCTGGCTCCGAAGCTCACCCCGGCGCTCCAGGGCTGGCACCGCCGCTCGGCCCACGGCCCTCCCAAGCCCCTTTGCCACCCGCTCCACATGGTTCCAACCGAGAGCCCTCCTCTTTTCCGGGTGCATGGGCACGGGCACGATCAGTGCGTCTGGCGGCGGATTCAGGTCCCGCCACGCCACCGCCAGCATCCCCGCCAAAAGCTCCAGCGGACCGCCGTCCCGTTGGAATTTCACCCGATGAATCGCCTCCCGCAGGGCTCCCCGATATGCCCCGTAGGCGCAAACCCGGCGCAGACCCAAGGGGTGTCGGAGGCAGTCTCGACACAGCCCCGGAGCCGGCGTGCTCCTGGCGCACCCCGGGCAGTGGGGCGGATGATGACGAAGGATGAGTTGCCCGGCACAGCGGTCACAGGCGGTGGCCAAACGGGGCCTGTCCAACTCTGGAAGTCCTACAGGGACCAGATTCCCCCGGCGGCCACAAAAAGGACACCCAGGAGGCGGCGGCCAAAGTGGATCAAACCACGTCCGCAGGCGGCCACCGATCCCCGGGGCTTTCCGTTCCCCCCCGCCCCCCGACTCCCCACCAAACCACTGGTCCACCCTCAAACCTCCTTCCCGCGCCGAACCTCCGCCACGAGTACAACCGTTACTTGAAACATATACATCTGTTTCAAGTACCCGTCCCTTGCGGGACAGGGGCGCCGGTCTTACCCAGTTGCCTAGTGCCGGCTTCCCGTTTCATCGAAGACCGCCCGGTCAAGTCGGGTCTTACATCCTCTCGACGGGCGTTTTTCGTCTCCGGTCCACTCCCGGCGACGGCGGCCGCAAGAGCCGCCAGATTCCGCGCCGCATTCTCGTCCCGGTCCATCACCGTCCCGCATACGTCACATTGGTACACCCGTTCCCAAAGCGGAAGGATTTCCTTGATCGCCCCACACCTGGAGCAGGTCTTGGAACTGGGATACATCCTGGAGGCCTGGACGAGACGGGACCCGTACCACTCGCATTTATACTGCAACTGCCGTCTCAACTCCGCCAGCCCCGCGTCGTAGATCGCCCGGGACAATCGCCGGTTCCGCCCCATCCCCGCCACATTCAGGTCTTCCACCACGACGGTGCCGAACGTGGTCGCCAGCCGGTGAGTCAGCTTGTGCATGGCGTCCAAGCGAATTCTCGCCACCCTCGCGTGGGCCCGGTTCAGACGCCGACGGGTATCCTCCCAGTGTCGGCTTCTGCGTTTTCGCCGGACCAACTCCCGGTTCAACCGCGCGATCTTTCGCAATGCCTTGCGCAAGGGTTGCGGGTTCGGCACCTTCTCCCCCGTGGACAGGACCGCCAGGTGTTTCAGCCCGGCGTCCACTCCCACCACGTCCCGGGGGCGCTCCGGCCGCCCGGCGTCCCGCTCCACTTCGCAGGTGAAACTCACAAACCACCGCCCGCCTTCCCGGGAGACGGTCGCCGACAGAATCCGCACCCGGTCACTTTGCACCCGTTCCAAGAGCGCCGTGGTCATCTCGTGCGTTCTCACCCGCCCGATCCGGGGCAAAACGACGTGGCTTTTGTCGTCCACCCGGATCACCTCCCGTCGTGAACCGCACCGATTCCCGACCCCGGCCCTTCTTCCGGAACTTCGGAAACCCCACCCGACGCCCCTTCCGCTTCCCGGACCGGCTGTCGAAAAACGCCTTCAGCCCCCGGGCCAGGCCGTCCAGCCCAGCCGAGTACGCTTCCTTGGAATTCTCCCGCCACCACGGGGCGACTTGTTCCTTCTGCCGGTTCCACTCCCTCCGAAGGGCGGCAAGGGTCCACGGCACTTCGACGTCTTCGCCTCGTCCTCTGGCCTCCAATCGCTCTTTTACCAATGCCAGCCCCCAGTTAAAGGCAAACCGCCGGGCTCCGGTGTGGGAGGCCAGCATCCTCTCCTGATGCGGCGAAGGATCGAGCGCAAAGCGGTACGCCTGAAGCACCTTCATGATTCGTTCCCATCCTTTTTTGCGGCGGTCACAGCCCGCAAAGCCCGATTCCGTGCTCCCCGTCGGCCGTACAATCGGGTGCAGAACGATGTCAAGACCTCGATCATGTCCCGGACCAGATCGTCGCGGGTCTCCCCGGAATCCACCACCACGATGTGACGGCCCTGAGCAGCCAGTGCAGATTCCAGGTACTCCACGCCAAACCTCGCCAGTCGATCCCGGTGTTCCACAATGATGGTCGTCACCCGCGCATCCGCCAAAATACGCCGGAGCTTTGGACGTTTCCCGTTCATCCCCGATCCGACCTCCGTCACCACCTCGTCCACGGCGAGGTTTCGCTCGGTTGCCCACCGGGTGATTCGAGACACTTGCCTGTCCAAGTCACTCCTCTGGTCGTGAGAGGACACCCGGGCATACACGACCGTCCGGCCGCCTTCACGGGTCGGAGGAACATCCACCAGGATCGTACCGGATTCGGTCTGACGGGCGGGTACAGGCAGCTTGCCGTCTTTCCACCAACGCCAAGCGGTCATGCAGGAGATTCCTTGTTGCCTAGCCCAATCGGAGAGTTTCATGAGACGATTGTACAACAGAAATATATGTTCGTCTATAGATGTTTACAAAATTCCGGGCTGTTGATCACCCCATTGACGAAGCCTCCCCGCCTTGCACCGGGTGGTAAACCGTTGATGAGCCCCGAGCCATGTCGCCGGGGTGACGCGGCTTACCCTTGCGCCGGATAATGAAGCAACGCCAAGACTCCCGGGCCCACGTGGGCCCCGAGCACCGGGCCGAGCTCCCGCACCGGGACGGGCTGCTCCGCGGCCATGCCCTCCACCCTTTGACGTAGGGCTTCAGCGTCCGCCTCACGATCCGAATGGATGACGCAGATATTCTGAGGCCCTTCCGCCACCGCTTCTTCCACCCGCTCCAGGATCCGCTCCACCGCCCGGCGGTGGGTCCGCACTTTCTCCGCCACGGCCAGCCGTCCTTCCTCCAGGGTGAGAATAGGTTTCACCTGAAGCATCGTTCCCATCAGCGCCTGGGCCGCCCCCAGCCGCCCGCTGCGGTGTAGATAATTCAGATCGTCTACGACAAAATACGCCCGCAACTGCCCCGCCAGGGTTTCAAGGCGCTTGGCGCACTCCTGCGGAGACCGGCCCGCCTTTGCCATCTTCAGGGCTTCCACCGCCAGCACCTCCATCCCGTAGGAGGCGAATCGGGAATCCACCACCGCGACGAGGCCGGAGACCTGGGACGCCGCCGTCCGGGCCGCCTGGGCCGTCCCGCTCAGCGCACTGGAGAGCACGATGCACACTACCCCCGTGTACTCTTCCAGTAGCCGGGAAAATACGTCAACGAACTCCCCCACCGGTGGCTGGGAGGTGGTGGGGGGAGGAGCCCCCTGTTTCAACCTGGCATAAAACTCTCTGGTCGCAAGGTCCACGCCCTCCCGATAAGCCTTGTCGCCGATAATGACCGTCAGTGGGACCACCGTGAGGCCACGGGCCTGGACCCGATCCTCCGGGATTCCCGCCGTGGAATCCACCACCACGGCAAAAGAAGGCTTCTGACCATGAACACCGCCCATTACCACGCGCACCATCTCCCGTCCGTCTCCACGTGTGACCGCAGCCGGGCAGACCCGCCCGGACCGCCTCTTCGCTCAAGCCAAACACCACCCTATTTTAACCGCCGGGGATTAAATCCTCCACTTCCCCCCGCAGGCGGGCGGCGAGAAGGGTCGAACGGCTGTGCCCGCGCACCCGGGCGATAGCCCGTTGGAGCGCCCGGCGGTCCCCCAGGAGCACCACCAATCGTTTCGCCCGGGTGACCGCCGTGTACAGCAGCGCCCGCTCCAGGACCACCGTATGGGCGGGCACGACGGGGATCACCACGGCGTCGTATTCGCTCCCTTGGCTTTTGTGCACCGAAAGGGCATAAGCGAGCTGCAGATCGTCCCACTCCCCATCCCGATACAACACCCGGCGAGGGCCGGCGGGATCCGGGTATTCCACCGTCATGTCCCGTTCCTCGGGGTCGATCTCCACCACCCGGCCCACATCCCCGTTAAACACTTCTTTTTGATAATCATTGCGGACCTGCATCACCCGATCCCCCAGGCGAAAAACCTTGCCCCCCGCCTGGACTTCGGGCTTATCCGGCCCCGGAGGATTCACCTCGCCCTGAAGGCGGGGATTCAATCCCTCCACCCCGAGCGGCCCCCGCCTCATGGGGGTCAGGACCTGAATTTCCCCGTCCCCGCCGATAAATGTCGGCAAACGCCGGACATATAGGGACACCACTTCCCGCGCCAACGCCTCGGGGTCCCGGCGTTCCAACCAGAACCAATCCCCTTCCGGCGACCGGAGTTCGGGCAACTGCCCTTCGAGAATCCGATATGCGTTGCGCACGATACCGCTTTCCGAAGCCTGGCGAAACACCCGGGTCAACCGCACCACCCGGGCCAAGCCCGAGGCGATGATGTCCTCCAGCACCTGGCCGGGCCCCACCGAGGGCAACTGGTGCGCGTCCCCCACCAGGATCAGTCGGGTGCCCGGGACCAAAGCCCGGAGAAGGGCATAGAGGAGGAGCGTATCCATCATGGAGCACTCGTCCACCACCACGGCATCCGCCTCGATGGGCCGGGATTCGTGGCGCTGGAACCGCAATCCCCGGCCTTCCACGTGGCCCGCCTCAAGGAGGCGGTGAAGGGTCTTGGCAGGCCGCTCGGTGCTCTCCTCCAAGCGCTTCGCCGCCCGGCCGGTGGGGGCGGCGAGTTCCACCTTCCGGCCCTGCTCCTCCAAGCGCCTGAGGATTTCCCGCAGGACCGTGGTCTTGCCCGTGCCAGGACCGCCGGTGATCACCACCAGAGGAGCCTCGGCCGCCGCCCGCACCGCTTCGAACTGTTCTGGAGTCAAAATAACATCCCGGCCACCCTCGGGTGAATCGAACGGAGCGGGCGAATCGGACGACGCGGTCCGGCAACCTTCCGGTCCTGGGGACGTGCCGTCCTCCTTATCGGCGGCAGGCGAGGTCTCCTTCGGCCCGAGCGGGCCCGCCTCGGTAGCCGACCAAAGGGTCATGGCCGTCAACCGTTGGGCCGCCCCCCGTTCCGCGTGGTAATAAACGGCCGGAGAATAGTAAACCCCGCCTCTCTCCCCGGTGACCACGCTCCCGTAGACCCGCCGCCGGGCGATCAGGTCGGCCATCGCCCCCTTTACCGCGTCCGGCGGAGATTCCAACAGCCGCACCGACCGCTCCACCAATCGGTCTTCCGGCAGACAGGTGTGCCCTTCCTCCGCCCCTTGCATCAACACATACAAGACCCCCGCCTGCAAGCGCCCGGGATCGTCCCGGGCAATCCCCACCTCCCGGGCAATGCGGTCCGCCGTCGCAAAGCCAATACCCCACACCTCCTCGGCCAGCCGATACGGCGTTTGTTGCACCACCGCCAGGGCATCGTGCCCAAACGTCCGCCAAATCCGCCCGGCCAGCCCCGGCCCCACGCCCTTATCCTGCAAAAACATCATCAGGTCCCGCATCTGCCGGTGTTCCCGGTATCCATCCGCGATCTGCTCCGCCTTCCGGGCCCCGATCCCCTCCACTTCCCGAAGCCGTCCGGGCTCGTCCTCGATCACCCTCAAAATGTCTTGTCCAAAATGATCCACCAGCCGTTCGGCAGTTTTCGGCCCCACCCCGCGAATCAATCCTCCGCCGAGGAATCGAATCAACCCCTCCCGGCTGTTGGGAGCAAGACTTACCACGTGAAGACAATCCAACTGGGCCCCGAATCGGGGGTGATGTTTCCACCGCCCGGTCAACCGCAGTCGTTCTCCAGCCCGCACCTGCTGTCGGGCCACCGCCGTGACTTCCGGACCACCGTTTTCCGGCCGCAGGACAAACACCGTGAATCGGCCGTCCTCCGACGCGTAGGTCACCCGCTCCACCACACCGACCACCATTTCCAACCGTTTCTCCGACCTTTCCCTTGCCGCCGGCCGCGCTTTTCCCTGTCTTCACGTCCTGTTCGCCTCTTGGCTCAATTCTACACCGGCCGTCGGTTCTCCTTCCGCACCCCGGGGCGGGCGAAAAAAAACGGGCGGTCACCGTCGATCGGTGTTCCCGCCCTGACTCGCCCTACCTGTCCGTCGCTCCGGGTTTTGTTCAGGATCCCCGGGCACTTTCCATCCCTGTGACTCCGTTAAGCCTGAGGAGTACGACCAGCCCCCGCTCCGCCGTAGTTGGCCAGCTGCTGCTCGGCCAACGCCACCAGCTTACGGGTCATGTTCCCCCCGATCGCCCCCGTATCCCGGGTCAACATCGTCCCCCAGTAGCCGTCCTGGGGCACCTGAATTCCGAGTTCCTGGGCCACCTCGTACTTGAACTGATCAAGGGCTCGGCCGGCCTGAGGAACTACGGGGGTATTCCGCTTTTGGCCACGCGCCATCTGCTCTCCCCCCTTTCGCTGTTGGGTATTTGGTAGTCTCTTCAGAACCCGGGGGTTTATGCGCAGACGCGCAGCAAAATTCCCGGCCGACCT
This sequence comes from Kyrpidia spormannii, assembly GCF_002804065.1. NCBI lineage: Bacteria > Bacillati > Bacillota > Bacilli > Caryophanales > Alicyclobacillaceae > Kyrpidia > Kyrpidia spormannii. The sequence continues at coordinate 3,007,671 of NZ_CP024955.1, forward strand.
TCCCCCGCCCTCTGCAAAATCTCAAAACATGTGCCGTTCCCGCTCCCCCGTCCCCGCCGCCTCGGCCCGGCGCGCCCCGGCCTCGGGCCCAAGCCCATACAGCGCCCGAAGGGTTGGCATGACCGTCTCCAAGCCGGCTCCACTCCGCAGATCAAACCCGACCCACCGCCTGGGCGCCGGGGGCGCAGCTCCGGCCCGCGACGGAAGGGGCAGACCGACGGCTGCCCCCCACCCCGCGGAGCCTCCCGTCACCCCGGGCAAGACCGCACCGACCCCCGGCGCTCTTCCGGCTGTAACCGGATAGGCTTCGAGCCACGTCTCCCGCTCCGCCAATCGCTCCACAATCGCCATGGTGTCATCTACCGATCCATCGTCCACCACGACCACCCGCAATCCCGGAACCGCCACCGCCACCTCGGCGGCAATCCGCCTCAGTAAGCCCTCGATAAACGACTCGGCGTTCCGGACCACCAGGGTCACGTCCGTGGGCGGAAACACCGGCCGCCGATAGCTCAAAAGGCCAAATATATGCCAGACCGCGCTAATGAAACCATAAACGGAAAATATCCACAATAATACGGCCAACATGCGGCAGCACCTCCCTCGGTGCTGCCATGATATGCCGGGCCCATGGGCGGGGTGATTGCCCAGTACCCGCCGGACCCGCCGGTCGTTCCCCTAACTCAACGTCACCCATCCCCGCCGCAGGGCAACCAGTACCGCTTGGGTGCGATCCCTGACCACCAGCTTATCAAGGATGCTCGCCACGTGATTTTTCACCGTTTTCTCACTCAAGACTAAAGCTTTCGCAATATCCCGATTGCTCCGCCCCTCAGCGAGGAGCTGAAGCACCTCGAACTCCCGTTTCGTCAAAGGCGCCACGATCCCTGGCGCCCTGTCTTCCCCGGCCTCTTCCGATTCCAAGTCTACCATCCAATCCCACCCGGCTTCCCCCCTCGAAGCGTCCCGCCCTTCCCCGGCAGGCGCGTGAACCGCCAGGGCGGGAGTGGGAGCCGCCACCGCCGCCGGAACCTGGGCCCCGCCCCAGCCGACGGCTTCCCCGCATGCCGCATCCTCCCTGCCGTCGACCAAGACGCTTCGGAGCACCTCCAGGACGACCCGGGCCACCGCCGGGTGGAGATAAGCCCCGACCCTGGCCAGACCCCGGATGCCATCCACCAAGCCCGAGGCCCCCACATCCTTCAGGAGCACCCCATCAGCCCCCGCGGCCAAAACCTCCACCAATCGGCCATTCGCCTCATGGGCCAGCACCATGACCCGGGTCTCCGGGCGGATCGATTTGATCGTGCTGACTGCCTCAGCGGCCTTGTCCCCCGCCGTCGCCAGGTCGAGCACCACCACGTCGATCGGGGTATTCTCCAGGACATTTTGGATCTCTTGAATATTGCGGACCTCTCCCACCGGCATCATTTCTTTTTCCATCTCCAGGATGGAACGCAGACCCCGGCGGTACCGAAGGTGATGGTCCACCAGTAGAATCCGTATCTCTGCCATAAACCATTCCCCATTGCACCTGACATCTCACAGCCCGTTACCGGGAGGTACCGAACTGCTGATTCCACCGATCCGTTTCCCGACTTGTATGTATCTGGTTCCATTATACCTTGCCCTGCCATCACTTGGACAGGACAAATTTCGACAGAATTCGCGCAGGGCAAAGCATCCGGCCTTCTCTGCATACCTCCTCCCCGGCCTGTGCTTTCGCCGGCCTCTTCCGAACCGATGCGGGCGGCGGGCGGAAATAAAAAAGGGACGCCGTTTCCAGGCGTCCGATTGCAATGGGGTAAGGGTGATACTACAGTATACGTCGACCCTGTCCTCGGTATGAGGGTACTCTGGCCTTGTCCGAGTCATCCGCCGATCAACTTCAGTCCCGCCGCCTCCCGAAGGATCTCGGCTTTGTCAGTCCGCTCCCAGGGCAGGTCCAAATCCGGCCGTCCAAAATGCCCATAAGCCGCCGTCTGTCGGTAGATGGGACGCCTGAGGTTCAATTCCCGGATGATCCCCGCGGGCCGCAGGTCAAAATACTCCCGAACCAACTGCTCGATGCGCTCTTCGCTGATCCGCCCCGTGCCAAACGTATCCACCATGATGGACACCGGCCGGGCCACTCCAATCGCATAGGCCACCTGAACCTCGCACTTGTCCGCCAGCCCTGCCGCCACGATATTTTTCGCCACATACCGGGCCGCGTAAGCCCCGGAGCGATCGACTTTGGTGGGGTCTTTCCCCGAAAAAGCCCCGCCGCCGTGCCGGGCATACCCGCCGTAGGTATCGACGATGATCTTTCTCCCGGTTAACCCGGCGTCCCCCTGGGGGCCGCCAATGACGAACCGCCCGGTGGGATTGATGAAAAACTTTGTGCGGACATCGATCATGTGTCGGGGCACCACCGGATCGATGACGTACTCTTTAATGTCTTTTTCGATGGTGTCCAGGCTGACCTTCGGATGATGCTGGGTGGAGATCACGATGGTGTCCACCCGCACGGGCCGCCCGTCCTCGTACTCGATCGTCACCTGGGTTTTGCCGTCCGGGCGAAGATACGACAAAAGCTTTTCCCGGCGCACCTCGGCCAGGCGCTTTGCCAGCCGATGGGCCAGGGAGATGGGGAGCGGCATCAGTTCCTCAGTTTCGTTCACGGCAAATCCGAACATGAGGCCCTGATCCCCGGCCCCGATGGCTTCGATTTCCTCATCGGACATCTCGCCGGTCCGGGCTTCCAGCGCCCGATTCACCCCCTGGGCGATGTCCGGGGACTGCTCGTCGATGGAGGTGATCACCGCGCAGGTGTCCGCGTCAAAACCAAACTTTGCCCGGGTATATCCAATCTCGCGAATGGTTTCGCGGACGATTTTTGGAATATCGACATAACACTCCGTCGTGATCTCTCCGGCGACCAGCACCAGTCCCGTGGTCACGGACGTTTCGCACGCCACCCGCGCCATCGGATCTTTCGCATAAATCGCATCCAATACCGCATCGGAGATCTGGTCGCACATCTTATCCGGATGGCCTTCCGTCACGGATTCCGACGTGAACAGGTACCGCCTCGGCACGTGCCACTCCTCCATTCCTGGGCGCAAATCCGCATCAAACCCGCTGATAAAACGTAATAATTATAGTATGCGTTCCACCTGGCGTCAACGGGAAAATCGGCGCCACCCCCGGCACCCATGCGCCTCGGGAGCAACCGAAACGCTGGCGATCACTTTGGGCCCGGCCCACCCCTCCTCCGCATCGTCAGGGCCGCCCCCAGAGCGAGCAGGGCAAAGTGCGGCAACACCAGCTGCCTGCGAATCCGGGACGGCTGACGGATCAGCCGGTACAGCCACTCCAGGTGAAGCCGCTGCCAGGCCACAGGAGCCCGCTTGACGGCGCCGCTCCAGACGTCGATGGTGCCGCCGATCCCCATCGCCACCCCCACCGGAAGATCCCTGTGCCGAGCGATCCACAGGTCCTGGCGGGGTGCCCCCATCCCGACGAAAAGCAGATGAGGCCGAACTTCGGCGATTTCCTGAAGGATTTCCTTTTCCCCTTGCTGATCAAAATATCCGTGATGTCCATGCCAGTCCACCTCGGGGTAATGGCGCCTCAATTCTGCCAAAGCACCGCCCAGAGAAGCGGAAGATGCCCCGAGCAGGTACACCCTCCACTTCCGCTGTCCGGCGAAACCGAGGAGCCGATCGGCCAAATCCGCCCCGGTGACCCGCTCGGGGACTGGAGTCCCCAGCCATTTTGACGCCAAAACCACTCCGATCCCGTCTGCCGTGACCAAATCCGCCCGACGCACCACCTGTGCCACCCCGGGATTCCTCCGGGCCAGCATCACCACCTCGGGGTTGGCGGTCACCACCTGCTTTAAAGGGCCGGCCCCGTTCCATCCATCCACCCACTCGGCGATCCGCTTGGCCGCCTCTTCCAAGGTCACCGGATCAAAGCCCGTTCCCATCACTACCACCCGCTGCTCCATGACCCCATGGCGACCCCTTTCCCGTTCAACTTCCCGCCTCCCGGGCCTCGGACCGGGCCAGGGACTGGCGCAAAAGATCGACTTCCCGGCGATCCGGGGTGAGATACCACACCCCATCCCGATTATCCACATAGGAGACGCCGGTCAGCGCCCGGGTGCGAACTGTCACCTGGTCAAAAGGGTACAGGGCAACGGCCAGATTGACAAGGGCCCTGATGCCAAGATCCGTTTTGATGTGGTCCCTCCAGGTCATGGCCTCCGCCGCCAGGGCGGGCCACAGTCCAGGGTTTGAACTGCGAAGGAAAAGGGCGTGCACCAACTGCAACTGCCGCCGGACCCGGGCCGAGTCCGCCTCGGGATCTCCACGAAACCTCGCGTAATCCAGAGCCCCTTGGCCGTCCAGCCACTGCCGGCCGGGGACGAGATGGATGTGGGTTCCGTCTTCGGGGTCATCGTAATCCATCGCTTTTTCGATATCCACCGGCACCCCGCCAATGCGGTTTACAAGCCGCCGGAACCCTTCAAAATCCACCGTCACCCAGTGGTCGATGGGAACGCCCAACCAGGTTTCCAGAGAGGATTTTAGAAGAGGAATCCCGCCATAAGCGGCGGCGTGGTTAATCTTCGTAAAGCCCACCCCGGGAATCGCCACCCGGGCGTCCCGGGGAATCGAATACAAAAGAACTTCCCGCCGGGCAGGCCGAACTCCCGCGAGGATGATGGTGTCCGACCGGCCGATCTCTTTCCCCCGCCGATCGACGCCAACGAGAAGCACGTTCATGTTTGGCAGGACGGCTCCGGGGCTTGGCCCAGTCGAAAACGGCCCAGTCCCGGGGGGAGAGGTCCGGGGGTCGGGAGCGAGGGGATCCGGGTTCCCGGAAGAGCTTGGGGTTTGCTCCGACATCGGGGGCTGGGACCCGGAGGCGATCCCGTTCCCCCCGGCGCCGTCCCCGGACCCCACCCGCCCAATCCACGGAAGGGCCCAGGGGTGTACCCCTGTATGTCCCGGGACATCGAGGAGACGACCCGGGTGGTTGATGAGACCTGACCGAAGTCCTGCCGGAAGCAGGACGACGCCGATCAACACCCCAAAAAAGACAAAAAGCATGCGTCTTCCTTTTCCCATCGGCCCACCTCCCCCCAGGATCGTCCTAGGGCTAGTATGCGCCGAAGCGGGCAAAAGGGGTCTCTGCAGTCATGGGACGAGCACGCAAACTACGCCAACCCTATCCGCTATAATGGAAGAAAAGCAAACCGAGCTGGCAGCTGCTGATGTTCAGCGGATAGCACGGAGAGGGAGAGGGGACCCATGCACCGGAGACGCAGTTCAGGGGCCAAGCACCATCAGGATGGTAAAGCGGGCAAAAAGGTGACCGGGGGGAGGGAGGTGCACTCTCCAAGAGGGACGGCTCAGATACGGAGGGGGTTGGTCCTGTGGGGATTCTCGTTGGCCGTCACCCTGACGGGTTGCACCATGTCTGCGGCAGGACCCGCGCCTTCCGACCACCCTTCCCAGGTCTTGCCGACCCCGGGGCCGCCCCACCTCCCTGTTTCCCAAATTACCCGGGGCGGACAAGCGGAGAGTCAAGCGGCAGGCACGTGGCCAGATACCGGCTCGTTGAGAGGGGAGGCGGCTACTCCCGATCCCCTAGGTGGGTTAACGGATGCTGTATTGAGCCGGGTGAAAGATTCCGGGGTCCTGGTTCCCATCCTGATGTATCATTCGATCTCCCACAACCCGGGGAACCGCCTCTGCGTCGATCCGGCCACTTTCGCGCAACAGATGGAATGGCTCACCCAAAATGGATACACAGCGGTAACCTTGGCCGATCTCCTCAAAGCGTGGACCGGTCGAGAGGTTTTGCCCGCTAAGCCCGTGGTGATCACCTTTGACGACGGGTACAAAGATGTCATGACCGCCGCTTACCCGGTCTTAAAAAAGCTTGGCCTCCGGGCCACAGTTTTTGTGATCACCGGTTCCGTGGGGAAACCGAATTACGTCTCCTGGGAAGATCTTGAGTCCGGGGAGCGGGAGGGAATCTTTGACGTGGAGTCCCATACCGTTCATCACCTGAATCTGGCTTCCTTGCCAAAGCCTTTGGCAATTCAGGAATTGCGGACATCCAAGGTGGCAATTGAAGAACGTTTACATAAACCTGTGTATGCATTATGTTACCCGGCCGGGAGCTACGACCCGGCGGTGGAGAAGGATGCGGAGGAAACGGGGTACTTGGTCGCTGTAACCACCCGTCCAGGCCCCGCCTCTCTGTCCCAGGGCCGTTATGCACTTCACCGCCTGAGAATCTCTGGGGGAGAGAGGTTGACGAATTTCGCAGCGGCGCTTCGGTCCCTGGACATAAAAACCGCCACCGGGCCAGGGGTGGCCGGGCGGGTGACCCAACCATAACGCCGGGCGGCGCCAGGCTGAACGCCGAGTGCCGCCCCGTTCGATCGGCCTGTTAGGAGGATCCTTTGGATGGCAGGCCGGACTGGATGTCTTGAAGCTGAACACCGAGGATCGTATCGGTTTGACTGAAGGAGGGGACATCGCCGATCGTCCGGCTCCAGGCGTTTTGGTAAAAATATCTGCCAAAAGCGTAGGAAACCGCAAACCCGCCCTCCTGTCCCACGCCGCCAGGGCCGGTGCCGTCGGGCTGCACCCCGATGAACATGGTGTTCGGGTCAGCACCGGCCACGGTGTAAAAGATTTGGCTATTCCCCAGGCCGCTGATGGTGCCATCCGATGTCACAGTCACCTGGTAGCTCCCCGGAGTCACCCGGGATTTATCCCAGACATCCGTTCCCTTTGGCAACACCCCCAGGCTTCCGGAGAAGCCGGGGAGAACGTTCAAGACCACCGTGACGCCCGGGTCGGGCTGGCTGGCCTCCTGGTCCAGGCGGCGATCCATCTCGTCGCTGAACGCGCTTTCCGTCTGCCCGAAAACCCGGGAAAAAGCCACCTGTTCGGGAGTGCCGTTTTTCACTGCCGTCAAATACTCCCGCACCCGATCCCAGTGGCCCTGGGCCAGGTGTTCCAATGCCACGTACCCCTGCCATTCGGGATTGTAGGCCGGGGTGTGCAAGATCAAGTCTTCGGTAATCCCCGTCAGCGGCCCCAGGAGGCCCTTCTGCCGACCGTCGATGATCGCCGCTTCGATGCGCTTTTTCCACCCGTCAAGCACTACCGGTGCCTGGAACTTCCCTTGGGCGGCGAGACCCTCGTGCCAGGCCAGCCCTTCGTTGAACCACACGGGGATCCGATTCCCCAGGCCATTTTGATCCAGGTAGACGTGAGTCAGTTCATGGGCGAGCACATTGGCGATCTGGGCGTCGTCCGCCACGACATAGAGAGGCAGGTAAATTTCGTTGCCAAAAGCTGCCCCGCTGGTGATATCCGAAAAGGTCTCCACCTGATCGGGACTCATCCCGGCGGCGGCCAGGGCTTTGCTAAACCCGTCCTTCGTGATCACCAAATGGATGTGCACCGGTTGAGTGAAGTCCCCGGGGAGATCTTGGCGCAGCCGATCATAAATGCCCGCATCCTGGATCAAGGCCCGGATCTTGTTCACTTGACCGATCGTCACTCCGGGCTCGGCGCTTTGTACATCGATCAAGTTCGCCACGACGTCCGGATTCGGACTGTCGGCACCCGGTCCGCCCCCGGCTGTGGGAACCCCGCTTTGGCCAGGAGTGGGGGTTTGGCCCGAAGTGCCACTCTGGCCGGGACTGCTGCTTTGGCCGGGGTTGCCGTTTTGACCAGGACCGCCGCTTTGACCAGAGGTGCCACTTTGGCCAGGGCTGCCCGTCTGACCGGAAGTCCCGGTCTGTCCGGCGTTGCCCGTCTGCGGGGAGCCACCTGTTCCCGAAGATGGCGGGGTCACAATGAACACCGCCTGTTGAACCCCGTCCCAGTTCACCTGTTCTCCCAACGCCTCGGCCACCGCCCGCAGAGGTACCATCGTCCGGTCCCTCACCAGCTCCGCGGGGACGTCGAGGCGAACTTCCGAGCCATCTTTGTACAACACATTGCGGCCGATCGGAATCTCAATATGCACCGGGCCGCGATCAACGGTCGCGGTCTTCTGCCTTTCATTCCACGAGACGGAAGCGCCGAGACTTTCCGCCACCGCTCGCACCGGAACCATAACCCGGTCGCGGACTATGTATGGGGGAACGTCGTTCGTCAACCGCTTACCGTCCACGTACAACGCCGGATGATCGGCGGCCGCCTGGGACACGCCCGGACTTATCAGACATGACCCCAGAACGAGCAACGGCGCAACCGCCCACCCAGGTCGGCGCACCTTCCCGGTGAGGCCATTGCGGCGCCCGGTCCACCGCGAGCTGATTTGCACGAAGGACCCTCCTCCTCTCCCTTTTTCATCCTAACGGATTTCTTCCAACCGCACAACTGCCGACGGAAAACAATGGATGAGGCGGTGCAGGGAACCGTCTGGAGGCGGACGAATTTTGTGAAACAGACATCTGGCGATCAATAGGCCGCAAGATAGGAGGGACAAGTAGGTGAAAATTCGTTCAAAGCTCGCAGTGGGATTCTCGGTCTTATTGGTGCTTATGGTGGTTCAGGCGGTGATGGCGTATATCCAGCTCAATCTGATGCGAAACAATCACCAGTTTGTGGTAAACAATTCGATTCCCGTGATTCAGGCGACAAACAACCTTATGGTCGACCTGCTCAACGAAGAAACGGGAACCCGGGGATTCCTCCTCACCGGAGATCAGTATTTCCTGCAGCCGTATCTCAGTGGCCGCGATCAACTCAAAAAAGACCTCGAGTATCTCCAGTCGCACAGCGATGCGTACCCCAAACTGAAAGAACTGTTGAATGCCGAAGCCGTCCCGAAGATCAACCGGGTTCAGGATTATTTTCAACAAGAGATCGACCTGGCCAAAGCGGGGAAGATGGACGAGGCCCGGGCCAACTTCGCCGGCGGGAAAGTGTACATGGATGATTTTCGCGCCACCTACGCCGATATTGCGAATGAGATTCAAAATGTGCTGGACAATGCAGCCGCTAAAGTGGAAAAAGCGTACCTGCAGGAACGGTTGGTTCTCGGCGTGCTCTCCGCAGCCTCCATTGTCATCGCCATTGCCTTTGCAGTGGGCACTGCAGCGAACATCGTGGTGCCCATTCAACGGGTCAGCACCCGGATGAAGGAAATGGCGCTGCAGGGCGGGGATCTCACCCAGCGCATCGAGGTCAAGGGCAAGGACGAGGTGGCTGACTTGGCCCGTTCTTTCAACCAGATGCTGGACAGTATCCAGGACATCCTGCGCCAGGTTCTGGCCAGCACCGAGCAGGTGGCGGCGACCTCGGAACAATTGACCGCGGGAGCCGAACAGGTGGGCCAAGGAGCGACGGAGATTTCGAACTCCATCCAGGCCATCGCCGAGGGGGCGGACGTACAGCTTCAGGCGATCCGCCAAGCGTCCGAAACCATGCGCCAGATGACGGCAGGCGTACAACAGGCGGCGGAATCGGCGCAGAATGTGACGGTGCTGGCGGCGGGCTCCGCCGAAGCGGCCGAAGGCGGCCGGGCGATGGTGAAACAGATCACCGAGCAGATGGAACACATCGAGGAAGCGGTGAGCCGGACGGCCCAGGCGGTCCACGACCTGGACGAGCATTCGGCGAAGATCGGTTCCATCGTGGAGGTCATTCAGAGTTTGGCGGAACAGACGAACCTGCTGGCCCTGAACGCGGCGATCGAGGCAGCCCGGGCAGGAGATCAGGGCAGGGGCTTTGCCGTGGTGGCCGGGGAGATTCGCAAGCTGGCCGAGCAATCATCGTCGGCAGCGGGAGAGATCAAAGCCCTCATTGACACGATCCAGGCCCACCAGGCCGAGGCGGTCGCCGCCATGGAGCGGGGGACGGACAGCGTGGCCACGGGCACTCGCACCGTGGAGCAGGCCGGGGAGACCTTCACGAGCATTCTTGAGAATGTACAAGGGGTCACGAACCGCATCCAGGACATGTCGGCCATTGTGGAGGAGCTCTCCGCCGGTACCGATCAGATCCTGCACGGTTCATCCGAGATCGTCACCACCGCCCAGAAGACCGCGGGAGAAGTTCAGACCGTATCGGCGGCGGTCGAGGAACAGACGGCCTCCATCGAGGAAATCACCGCCTCCGCCAAGGCCCTGGCCGGCATGGCGGAGGAGTTGTTGCAGGTGGTCCGCCGGTTTAAGGTGTGACCAAGTGGGTCCGAAGGGCCTGCAAGAAAGGCTGTCCCCGGCGGCTTGACCGCCCGAGGACAGCCTTTTTGCTTCCGTCACCCTGCAGACTCAGGGGGGTTACAGCTTTTTCAGTTGCTTCATCACGTTATAAGCGATGGCCGCCGCTTCCGCCCGGGTGAGCTGGCTGTTCGGGTTAAAATACATCACCGGTTTGCTCCCTCGGCCCGTGGTGACCGACCCCGGGGCTGGGGACCCCTCCATAATCTTTTTCTGGCTCACGGCGAGCACCGCCGGCGCCGCGTAGAGGTCCACCGAATTGGCATCGCCGTACAACCGGGACAGGGCAGCTTTCGCCGACACGCCATCGGTCATCTTGAGGTTCATCGCCGCCGCGATCATCGTCGCCGCCTCCTGACGGCTCAGCGGGTCACCAGGCCGGAAAATGTTCGGCCCCGCGCCGTGAACAATGCCTTTTCGCGCGGCGGTCTCGATGTACCGGTAGTCATACAGGCCCCCCGTGGCCTGGCCCACGTCAATAAACAGGCGGTGATTGGGATCGTAATCCAGCGGGAGCCCCAGCATCTTGACCACCATGGTTGTGAACTCACCCCGGGTGATCGGCACGTCAGGATTAAAGGCGTCCACCAAGGCGGGGTCGTTGGTCATGATTCCTTTTGAATACATGGTTTCGAGGTAATCCTTGGCCCAGGGATGGGACGCCACGTCCTGATAGGAGTAAACCTCCTTGGCCACCACGTAGTACCCAAAATGCCGGAAGGGCACGGAAATGGTGTGGCTGGAGAGGTTCACGACCCCTCCGATGTTCCGCCAGGGATTGGACGAGATGCCGTTTTGCACCGCGCTCATGTCCAGATAAAAGACTGTGAGCCGCCCGGCCTCCTGATTGCGGATGAGCGGGTCATAGGCCAGGGTCAACGTTCCTTCTTTCGTGGGCTGCATCCAATCGTTCGCTCCGCCGTTGGGTCCCCCCCGCTGGACAAACCCGTTGCCTGCGTTGAAGGGATCGATCCCGCCGGCGGGCACAAAGGGTGGCAATCCCAAGTCTTCTGTGTTGAAGTTTTTGGGGCCAGCGTCGATCCAGTACACCGGACTCGCCACCGCCCAGCCCCCGGCGGGCAGTTGATCCGGGACTTTCGCGAAAGGATTCCCGTTTGACGAAGCGTTCGGACCGATAATGGAGCCGGTTTGGGGGTCGGCGATGCCAAACAGGAGATACCGGTCGTTGGTCGCCCCGTCCCCGGGCATGATCTCGCTCCCTTCGGCCACCGCATTGGCCAGCATCGTGTTTCTGGGGAATTTCAAAGACACCTGTTTGTCAAATACGCTGATGGAGGTAGATTTGCCAAAATAGGCTTTCGCCTGGCCGTAGGTGAGGGCCTGGTCCAGATTATTGACCAACAAGGTGCCCTTCTCGTTCGCCGAACCCGACTGAACGGTGAAAGCAATTTTGTTCAATCCGGTCTTGAGATTCTGCAGCTCCACCCCGTAATACCACTGGCTTCCGTCCGCACCGGGCGGATTCTTCCACTGTACCGCCTGCTGGCGATTGATCGTTACCGCGTCCGCCGGCGACGGGGTGGCAATGATCACATCCAGGAAGTTCTGATTGACTTGAACCGGTTGGGTAAGATCCACGGGATCGCCCAAGGGCTTGTTCGGAGTGGACCCGGGCCCGTTAAAGAGATAAACCTGGTAGGGTTTAAGTTGGTTAGCCACAAGTAAAGTCTGCGTCACCTGCTGACCAATGGCGTGCCCATCCGCTGAGATGGAGTACGCCGTGACTTTAAAGCTGGTGGTCTGATTGGCGGGCATGGCGACCCCCAGCCAGTTCCCATTGCCCGAATCCCGGCTCGAAATCCGCAGGCTCATCGTGCCGGTATTGTCCACGGAAATCTCGCGAACGACATCCCCTTGGTAATACCAAGTGAGCCCATTCAACGAAGATGACGTGTAACCGGTCTGGTTCGGGTTATTGGTGGACAGCGTGGTCAGCAACTGTCCATTTTTATACAGATCGATGCGGTTGACCTGGTTGGGGCCGATCCCCACAGGGCCGACCTTCAGTTCCAGATCCACCCGCTGGGAGGACGTGCTATAAGTATTCGTTGTGGCATCATAAGGAAGAACGGTCCCGTCGGCCGGGGATACCGCCTGAAAACCGGTGATCGCCAAATTCGACGGGCTCGCCTTGTAAATGGTCAAGGTGGAAGTCACCCGAACGTGACTGGTCGGGTCCTCCGCGCTGAACGTGAAGGTATTGGCTCCCTCGCTCAGTTGAACATTGCCCACCTGATACGTGTTTCCGGACTGGGAGAGCGCCAAGTTCAGCCCGTTCACGGAGCCGGACACCTGGGGCATCTGGCTGAAGTTGATCGGTGTCACCGTTACCGAGACGGGATCGCCTTTTTGGACCACCGCGCCGTCCGAGAGGGTCTGGCCGGCCTGCTTTACTTCCACCTGGAGCATGGGCGAGAGCTGCACCACCGTGTGCAGGACAAAATCCTGGGGCACACCGGGCATGGAGATGACCAGGTTATAGTCCCCGGAGGGCAGAACGCCGGAGCCGAATTCGATCACCGCGGTGTTCGGCTGTCCGGATAACGTCCCGATTGTGGCGGACACGTTGTTCGCAATCACGTTGCCTTGAGCATCCTTGGCTTGGATCTTTATTTGGCTAAAATCGGGGGTCCCGGTGAAGTTGTTCAAAGACAGCGCCAAGTCGACAGGCGCCTGGGAGACGGTCCAAGGATCGGCGACAGGCATCGACTGGGCGGCCTGAACGGTGCTACCCGCCCAAGTCACTCCGAACAATTGCGCCGGATTACCCCAGTATGGTTGAGTGGTGTCCACGTAGGTGAACGCATAGTCGCCGACCGCAGTCTGGTTGGTCGTCCCGTTTACCGTCACCCGCAACTGGAGAGTGTGATCCGGCGCTGACCCCGGGAGGGTCGAAAGGGGTAGACTCCAGCCCCACACCTGAAGGGGGCTAGAAGCGCCCCACTGGGTCATCTCTTTGATCGTGCCGGACGCCGAGATAGAAGTGACGGGTTGGTATGGGCCGTTATCCACCGAGACTTCCACCGTGGGTGGAGTGGTCGCGGAGCCGGGTGCCGCCAATTGGCCCTTGACCGTGAGAGGCTGGGAGCCCGTCACCCGCGCTTTCTGCCCTGCCCACAGGGAGGTAACCTGGCCGTCGTTACTGGTCAGCGTCACACCGAAGGGGGCCGACTTCGTGGCGGGGTCGAGGAGGACCACCGACTTTTGCACGGCAACCGACCGCTGGGCGTTAGCCGCGACGATGGTGACCGGGGTTTGCCCGGGACTCAGTTTTAGGGTGGTCGTCCAGGTTTGTTTCGTCCCCACCGGCGACCCGAATACACTGGTTCCGTTCACAGTGCTCCGGGTGGCATTTTCCGTGTCGTACTGAAGACTGACCGGGCTGGATTCAACGGCGACGGTGGAATCCGAATCGATGTTCGTCCCCAGCACTTGAATATTGCTGAGGCGGGGATTGTTGAGAAAGTTGACGTAATACGTTTGTGATTGCACCTGAAGATTTCCCGAGGTGCCGAGAAAGGAAATCAGGTTGAGCCCCGGGTTCAGCACGACGCCTGGAAAGGTCGCCTGATTCCCTTGAATCTGGGGATTCTCATAGGTGTTGATCGCCTGGGAACCGTCGGGTTGCACCAGACATTTGATATCCACCACGTTGTTGAAGGTCACGGTCACATCCATGACCTTCGAATTCGTCGACAGGGCCGCATCGCTACTGGTGGGCAGATTCGCCGTCAGCGACCAGGTGTCGGCCAGGGCCCCCACCGGCGCCGCGGTGAGAGCCATCAGCCAGACCAGCAGCCATGCGACCCAGCGCACATTCCGCTTTTTCATGGCCTCCCCCTCCCTCAAAATATGTCATACTAAGCTTCAGCAGGGGAAGATCCCATCCCTGCCCGAGTGAGGAGGATCGCTCAGTGGCCGATCAGCTGTCCCAAGATTTACCCCGGGAACCGGGGACCACCAATCGCATATGGCTATGGATCTGGCTCGGTGCCTTGGTGCTCGGAGTCTCTGTGGCCCTTTGGTTTTATCGGGATGAGCTTTGGCATATCCTGGACGTGATTCGGCACGCCTCGCCCGCCGGGACCCTTTTGGCGGTGGCGTGCGAGACGGGGTTCCTCCTAACTTACTGGGATCTGGTGGGCCGGCTGTACCGGGCGGCGGGCACCCCGGTGCCGCGAGGGGCATTGTTTCGCCTGCTCCTTGTCTCCGGTGTCGTCGACCGGTTGCTTCCAACCGCCGGCACCAGCACCATCGCCGTCCTGGCGGTGGCCGGGGCCCGATGGGGGGTCACTTGGGCAAGTACATTGTGGATGATGGGCTTGTTTACTTCCCTGGGGCTGGTGGCGACTTTGTTGATTGTGGCCCTGTCGGTGGTCCTTTTGTCCACCTTTGACATTCCCTTGCCGCCCTCCATTCATCAGGCGTTGCTCGTCGGCCGGTGGGCGGCGATCGGCGGCGTGGTGCTCGGGGCGGGGTTCCTATGGACACCGGTTCGCCGCCGGGCGGTCCGGCGAATCGTGCATTGGATCGGCGGGTTGATCGATTGGTGGAAAGCTCACGAACCCGCCTGGTGGAAGCGATGGCGGGCCCGGCGCAGGCGCCGGACAAGCACGGGTTCCCCAAATGCCGGGGCCGCGGAACTTTTTGGCGGGATCTCTCCGACCCAAGCCACCCCGGCCCCGGCCTCCCCCGGGGTACCCCGTCGGCGGCGCAGAATCTGGGACCCGGAGGAGCGGTTTCGCGCCTTTGAGGCCACTTGGGAGCGAATCCGAAAAGAACCCGGATTGTGGGGCGTTGCGCTGGCCGAGAATCTTCTGCTCTACGTGCTGCGCATCGGCACCTTGGCTTCCTTCATGTCGGCTTTGCACATTTCGTTGCCCTGGCACCACTTGATCGCCGGATATGGCCTTGTGGTCCTTCTGGTCAACTTGTCGGCCCTGCCCTTTTCCCTGGGAATCTTCGAAGTGTCCATGGCCGCCCTGTACCACTGGTTGGGCGTCCCCTGGACCCAGTCCTGGGCGTTGACCTTGGCGTATCGGGGGATCACCTTCTGGTTGCCGATTCCCCTGGGACTGCTGGCCATGGTGAGGTGGCCCGGTCAGCCGCCGTCCCCGGGTGCCGGGTCTTATCGAAACGCCAGGGAGCCATCGGAGTAGTGAGCCTCAGAGCGAAGTGGGCGGTGAAAGCAAAATGAAAATGGTGGGTTTGGCGTTGTCCGGAGGAGCCGCGGCGTCGGCGGCCCACGTCGGGGTCATACGGGCTTTCGAAGAAGCCGGGTATGTCATCACCCATATGTCGGGTACCTCGGGAGGCGCCCTGGTCGCCGGGCTGTGGGCCGCCGGGTACGAGAACCGGGAGTTGCGGGGCCTCCTCGATCGCTTGGAGCGGCGGCATTTTGATGTGGACTGGAGAAGACTCGCCCGGCGGCGGCTCCTCCGCCAACGAGGGGAATGGCTGGGGTTTTTTCGTGCATCCCGTTTGGAACGATGGCTTGCCTCTCTCACGGATTTTCGTATAATGCGGGATCTTCCCCGCCCCGTCGCGCTCTCCGCCGTGGATCTCAGCCGGGGACGGGAAGTGATCTTCGCGTCCCGCCCCCTTGGTGACGTGCTGCCCCCTCGAACTGACGGGTCATCGGAGGACGCACCGGGTCATGGGAAGGACGGGACCCCCTTGGAACCGGCAACGGAAAGGCAGATCAAGGACGCCGATGGGGCTGAATCGGCCTTTCGTGGACCAAGGGGCCTGCACTGGGAGGTTATTCAAGAGATTCCGGCTTCTCTCGCCCTCTTGGCCAGTTCAGCCGTCCCGGTGATTTTTCAACCGGTGGTATGGAAAGATCGGGTTTTCGTGGATGGGGGACTGCTCGACAATTGCCCGGTGGCTCCCCTTCGGGCGCTCGGGGCCCCGGCTGCGGTGGCGGTGGATCTCGTCAGCCCTTGGGGTTGGCGGCCTCAGCGGCGGTTCGACGGCCCGATCTCCATTCTGTTTCGCTCCGTGAACGTGATTTTGGCCCATCAGAGCCGTACGGCTCACCTCGCCGCCGATTGGGTCATCCATCCCGAAATCCCCCCCATCGCCGTGAACGACTTCCGTCGCCTGGGCGAAATCGCCGATGCGGCTTATGAATGGACTTGTCGAACTTTGGAGAAACAGCGAGAAGGATAACGGATATTCTTCCCCCAAGGCGCATATAATGATACATTGAGTGTGGAGATAGGTCTGTGTCAGTGAGGTGACGAATATGCCGGGAAATTGGGACGAAGATGAGTGGGGATTTCGCCTCTGTCAGGTATTGGAGATTCGCTACCCCATCCTGGAAGGGGGGTTGGCCCACGTCGGAAATGGCCGGTTGGCGGCAGCGATATCTGAAGCCGGAGGTTTCGGCCAGGTGGGATCGGCGGGACGCAGCCCGGAACAGTTTGCCGAAGAGATTACATTGGCCGCGTCCTTGACCACAAAACCCTTTGGTGTGAACATTCCCATCAGCGAACGAAAAGATAATCGCCCTTATTTTGACGTTATCGATCAACATCGCCGCGCCATCGCTGCGGTGAGCTTATCGGCGGGCAATCCCCGGCCTCTCATTCCGCAATTTAAAGAAATGGGACTTCGGGTGATCGTGCTCACCTCCACCGTCTCCCAGGCCCTGAAGGCGGCCGAGGGGGGAGCCGACGTCGTGGTGTGCGAAGGGTTTGAAGCGGGCGGCCACAACGGCCCGGCGGAAATCACGACGATGGCGCTCGTTCCCCAGGTGGTGCGGGCCCTCCGGGAGAGGGGCCGGGATGTGCCGGTGGCAGCAGCGGGGGGGATTGCGTCGGGGGAACAGATGGCGGCGGCTCTCATGCTCGGCGCCGACGGGGTCCAGATCGGCACGCTGTTTGTCGCCACGGAGGAATGTGAAGCCCACCCGGCCTATAAGCGCACCCTGGTGGAGGCCGGCGATGAAGCGACCGTGGTCATCGAACGGAGTCAGGGGCGGGTGACCCGGGTGTTGCGGAGTCCTTTCACAGAGAGAATTCTCGATCTGGAGAAACAGCGACCGTCTATGGAAGAGTTGTTGCCCTTTATCGTGGGGAGGAACAACCGGATTGCGGCCATTGAAGGGCATATGGATGAAGGGTATGTCAACGCCGGCCAGGGAGTGGGACTGATTCACTCGGTCCGGTCCGCCGGGGACGTGGTCCGGGACCTGGCAGCAGAGGCTGCCCGGGTGTTGCGGCGGGGTCCCACATGGGCCGAATGGCTGGAAGGGGTCGACGGGGTTCGTCCAGTATGAAGGCATACGACGTATTCTGGAGGGGATTGTGGTGGAACGCAATAGTTTGGCGTGGGTCCATTGGGAGCAATTAGGGGAAATCGTGCACCGAGGTGTGGGGAAAGAACTGGATTTTGACCAATTGTCTCGGGTGATTAAGGAGATCTGCGGCCTGCAGGGCCACTGGTGCGGAACGTTGGCCTATGGGGATTTTGACCGGGGAGATTACGGATTGCAAACCCGGCTGCTTCAGGTCGGGATTCAGCCCCGGCACGTGGCCGCCCGGGAGGCAGGAGAATTTCACCGGGACGCCGTCGCCCTGGAGTTGTCCTTGGATGCGCTCGAAAGTGTACATACGCTCCCCCACATCACCGATCATTTGTTTGTGGGTGGAGACATCAGCTGGGTGCCGCTTTTCCGCAGGTTGACCCAGCACGGGAAACATATTCATTTATGTGGCTTTCAAAGTTATACTCACCGGGCGCTGCGGGAATGGGCGGAAACCTTCACCGCCCTGGACCACCGGGAGGAAATCACCCGGGACCGGATTCGGGAAGCGGGGCCGCAGATCTCAGAAGGAGATCTGGAACAGGTCATTCACGTCCTGGCTGGAATGCAGGAACGGCTTCCCTTTGTGGGGTTTGGTTTGTTGCAGCGGGAACTGACCCGGCGCTACCCTTACCGCTTCGGGTTTGAAGACATTCTGAACGCAGCGAAGAATGAAGGGATTCTTGAGGTCTACAAAGTGCCGAATCCGAACAACCCAGATTTCCCCACTACCGCCGTGCGTCTGAATCGGGAGCATCCTTTGGTGCGGGAGACTTTGGGGGCGGAGGCACTCAACGCTTTAGAAGAGTTGCGGGGATTCGGGGATGGGACGGAAAGTCCCGACGAAGACTATATGGATGCAGACCCCGGTGAATTCGATCAACGGGACGACTGAAACCTTTTGACCAGCAGCGTGTGTCCTTGCCTGCCGGTGAGCGACCGGGGCACCCGGGCCGGCGCGGACGCGCCGGTGCCTGCTCCAGAAACCCGGGAAGCCGGCCATTGTTCCGACCGGCCGGCTGGCCCCGGTTCACCGCTACGGCGCTGTGGCCCGAATCCGCCGCCAAGGTGGCCAGGGCCATAGCGCCCAGTCGTCTTTGGTGAAAGCTTTCGTTCCTCCTCTATCAAATGTTACCAACACCGTTCCGGCGGAAGATGAAAGGACCCGCCCTTTCCCATAGCGGAGGTGCCAAATCCGATCCCCGTCGTCAAAATATTTGATCACGGACTCTCCCCCCTCTGCTTGCACCATCAGGTATGTGCCGGGGCCGGTCGACTTATGCGCCAGACCTTGAGGCTTGTCGAAGGCGATCAGAAAAAGTCGAAAGTCTGTATATTTCAATATATAGCCTTCACCGACAAACCGTTGTATAATACCTCCGTATGCAAGCGGCAAGACCCTACTCGCGCATCTGGCCATCTTTTGTTTTAAGGAGGGAATTATGCATGTTGGTGGTGGCGGACCAGATCAGCCAGCTTCGGGCCGAATTGGTCCAGTTGTTCGAACAGTGCAATGGGCGTTTAACCGATCCTCAGATGGTGAGAAAAAGCCAACAACTCGACCATCTGGTGGTGTTCGTTCAGAGGAGGCGCCTCGAAGAACACAATCAGCAATGTATCGCGACCTGAGGCGAATGTTGGCATAGGGGATCGAAACGCCCGACCTATCTCGACCAAAACAGCCATGGCACGACCCGGAGGTCGAAATCCGGTACGTGGCGACGATGCTTCTTTTGGTCGTTGTTCATCGACTGGTCCGCTGATTGTCCTGAAAGATTCCGGTTCCGCCCACGAACCGAGCTCCGAGTTCCTGCGATACATATGCCTTATGCGGGCATGTCGTCCGTCGGCAGTCGCGGTCAAGGGCACAGGAGGTGTCGGGAGCTTTAACCGAACAGTCGTGGTCAGGGGAAGACCAGGGGGAGGAATCGACGCAATCTTAAAGGCGTGACGCGGGTGGGCAGTCAATTCGGCAATCGTTTCGGCGGATGTCGGCCAAAAACCGGCGCCGCCGTTTTTGTCTCCCTGCGGACATGCCAATAGAGACAATATGGATGGGGTGAAGACGGTGACGGCGGCGATGCGACCTGGGACGTCGATTTTGATCGTGGGGGCCATGGGGGTCGGAAAGACGACCACCGCCCAGGTTCTGGAGCAAAACTACGGGTATCGCAGGTATTCTCTGGCCGAGCCGATCCATCGGGTGGTGGAGACAGCGTTCCCTTGGCTGAAAGATGAAGCCAAATCGATCCGCCGGACTTACTTGCAGAGAACCGGCGCGTTTTTACGCAGCTTCGTGCCCAACCCGATTCTCCGACATGCAGAGGCGGCGTTGGAGAACAGCACTGGCCCCCTGGTCATCGACGACGGACGGACAGTGGAAGAGGCGGAGTGGGCGCGGGAACGGGGCATGGCGGTGGTGGTCCTGACCTGTGAAAACGATGAACGTCGCCGGCGGCTTTTGGCCCGGGACGGGGCGCTCCCCGGCCCCATCGCCTTTAAAGATGCCACCGAGCAGGAGTGGACCCGGGTTCAGGCACCTCGGGTGGATACCACCCATCTCAGCCCTGCCGAAGCTGCCCTGGCCCTTCTGTCCGCCATCGATCATTAAAGGGCCACGGCGGTAAACCGAACGAGTTCCAGATCGGACGAGTTCCAAAGTGGAGGCACCACCCGGCCCCCGAGGTGGAGAATCCGCATCCATCGATCCCCTGGCCATCAAACGTACCGCCGGGGAACCCGTTTTCCGATCCCACAGAGAATCTCGTACGAAATGGTATCGAGCAGACGGGCGTGATCGTCGGCGGTCCAGCTCTCCTCCCCGTCGCGACCGAGAACAGTCACGACATCCCCGGAGCGTGCCTCGGGAATGTTCGTAAGATCGATCATGGTCTGGTCCATGCACACCCGTCCCACAATGGGCGCCCGCCGGCCGTGAACCAGCATGTACCCCGCATTGGACAATCCCCGGCGTAGCCCGTCCCCGTACCCCACCGCCACCGTACCGATGCGCCGGCGGGCCGGAGCGCGGTACGTGCAGCCATAACTGACCGTCGCGCCAGGCTCCACCCATTTGACATACACCAGGCGGGCCATCCAGCGGAGGGCCGGGCGGAGTACAACGGGCGCCTTCCACCCCGGATTGGGCAGGTAGCCGTACAGTCCGATCCCCACCCGGAGGGCGTCGTAGTGGGCTTCGGGCAAGCTGAGAGCCGCCGCCGTATTGGCCGCGTGAATAAGCGGGGGGCGCATGCCGTGGCTCTCCAAGGCTTTGACCCAGTGGTCAAAGCGACGCCACTGGCCCCGGGCATGGGTGAGATCTTCGGCGTCCGCCGCGGCAAAATGGGTAAAGGTGCCCCGAATCTCCACTTCGGGCACCTTGTTGAGCTCGGCCGCCCACTTCAGCGCCTGGTCCGTATCCCGCCAACCGATGCGCCCCATGCCCGTGTCGATTTTGATGTGCACACCGGCCCGTTTGTGCAGTTCCCTGGCGGCCGCTGCCAATGGGGGGATGTGGGCGGGATCGAAAACCGCCACCTCGAGATCCGCCGCCACCAGCTCCCGGGCAGTTCCGGGGTCGATCCACCCGAGGATCAGGATGGGGACGCGAATGCCCGCTTTCCGCAGGGCGAGCCCCTCCTCCAACCGGGCCACCGCCAGGCGCCGGGCGCCGGCCTCCAAGGCCGCTTTGGCCACCGGCACCGCGCCGTGCCCGTAGCCATCCGCCTTCACCACCGCCATGATCTCCGCGTCCCGGGTCAACTGGCGAAAGGATTCAACATTGTGACGGATGGCGGATATATCCACATCAGCCCAGGTGAGCGCCCCGTCTTCAAACCCTTTCATGCCCGATCCCCGCCCACCGAACGGCCGGCCACCGCGGCGGTGAGCAGGCCGTACACCACTTCGTGGACCGGCGCGGGCACCCCGTACTCCCGGGCCATCTCCACCAAGGCCCCCTGGAGGTGGTCGATTTCCACCGGCCGCCCCGCCCGAAGATCTTTGGCCATGGAGGCGAGCATCCCCGGTTCGAACCCTTCCGCCCGTCGCATCACCGTTTCCACGGCATCATCGGGCATGGAGATTCCCCGGGCCCGGGCTGTGGTCACCGCCTCCTCCACCAGGTGCTGAAACACCGCCCGGGACGACCCGTGGCCCAGCACCACGCCGATCCCCGCTCCGGTCAGGGCCGTGGTGCCGCTCACCGCCGTGATAAAGGCGTATTTGTCCCATAGGGCGACCTCGATGGCCGAACTGGGGTGAGACCCGATTCCCGCCCTGCGAAACGCCTCGTCCAGGGCTTCGATGCGCGGAGTGATCACTCCGCTCCACTCCCCGAAGGTAATGTCCTGCACCCGGCTGCTGCGGTGGATTACGCCGTCGTCGTCCAAGTAGCTTTCCACGTGACACAGGCCGCCGATCACCGCATCGTCCCCGTACCGGCGGCGAAGGATGTCCATATGGCGCACGCCGTTGAGCAAGGGCAGTACCGCCGCCCCCCGCTGGACCAAGGGATCCAGGTTGGACCAGACCCCTTCGGCATCGTAGGCTTTGACCGTCAACAACACCACATCGGCATCGACGCCCTCGGCAGACTCCACGGCTTTTACCGGCCCGCTCCAGTGCCCATCGGGACTTTGAATCACCAGCCCCTTATCTTCCAGTTGACGACGCCGCCGGGACCGGACAATGAAAGTGACATCCTGCCCCGCCTGGACCAGCCGCCCGCCAAAATACCCGCCAACCGCTCCGGCCCCGATTACCGCAAAACGCATCTACAGTCCCCCCACGCCATCGGATACGGATCTCTTCGGGACTATTGTACCTCAGAAGGAAACTGGGCGCATGGGGAGAGACGGGAAGGGCAGGTCCAGAAAACGGCACCGGGTCGGAGGAGGGCACCAGTCATTTGGACCGCCCGGTGGTCGCCAAGCCCTCAAAAAAGAAGGCGGCCATTCGCGGTGGTGATGCCGCAAATCGCCGCTGGCTATCATGTGTAGAGCAGAAACGAGAGCCGCTATCCCGCTCGGTGCAACGTCTTGAAGTTCTGAGCAGACGCGGAAGAAGTGGCTGCCCCGGTTCCGCCCTTTGTCCCTGTCCCTGTGTCAACTGACCCACCCTGGTTCGTCGTTCCAGAACCTGGCAAGCCGTTCCCTCCCGTGCCGCCACCTCCGCTCGTCCCACCGCTTCCCGCTTGAGAGCCACCCGCAGGCCCGGGTTGTCCCGATCCGTTACCTTTTTCATTGCCGCTGTTCCCCGACGGCCCACCGTTATCTGTAGACGGCTTGTGATTGGTCGGCGTGGTCGTCCCCTGATCACTCGAATTCCCGGACTCCTGGGCCGGGGCCGAGGGCTCCGGCACGGGTTGAGGAGCCGGGGCCGGTTGGGGGGCAGGAGCCGCCACCGCCTTCGTGGTGGACTTGGCCGGCCCGCCATTCTTGTACAGGTTCCAGTAATAATCCTCCGACGCCGAAGCCGTCAAGGTACTGGCGTCGGCCATGCCCAACATCCGGTGCACCGTCTGCCGGCATGCCGCCACATGAGGAATCAGCACCGCCTGGCCGTCCACATACTCTGGGAGAAGATCCTGGTTTTGGGGGATCTGGGCGGTCTGCACCTGGCTGATGTCCACCCCCCGCATCAAACCGGCCAAACGAATCATGTCCCCAAAGTTCATATTGGTGCGCACATAGGGCTCCATGGCCTGAAGAATAATCGGCAACTTCGCGATGGACGAAGGAGCCTTCAACCGGTTCGCCAACGCCAGCAGGAATTCCCGCTGCCGCTGGGTCCGGCCAAAATCGGACTCCGCATCGTGGCGAAACCGCACATACATCAGGGCGTGGGCGCCATCAAGATGCTGATACCCGGCCTTGAGGTGGATGTCGTAAACGCCGTCGTCCACGTAGTTCATGGATTTCTCGACGTTCAAATCCACGCCGCCCACGGCGTCCACCACTTTTTCAAACCCGACAAAATCGGTCACGACATAGTAATGAATCGGTATCTGCAGAAAATCTTCCACCGTTTTTACGGCCAGCTGCGGTCCACCGAACGCATAACCGGCGTTAATCTTCTCGTATCCATATCCGGGAATCTTGTACCAGGTATCGCGCATGATCGAAAACATCTGCGCCGTTTTGGTCACCGGGTCTACACTGACCAACACCATCGTGTCTGAACGGGGATGGGGGTCGTGGTTGCGATTGTCCACTCCCATCATCAGGATGTTCACACGCTCCGTCCCCGTCCACTGGGGCAAATCCGCGGACTCGCCCTGGATTGCCCCTACAAAATGCCGGATCGACCACACGTAATACCCGCCGGTGCCGAGAACGAGGACGAGAAGCACCGCTGCGGCGATCCACAGCCAGCGTCTTCGTTTTGCCAAATTCCGAGCCTCCCCGGGAGGATTTCGCCACTACAGCACATCTAGGGGGCCACACGGTCTGCTGTTACCTGCAGCCTTCTTCAAGTTGGTTCTCGTCTATTATTCTCGTCTGGAGGCACCTTGTCAATAGTAGTTGTGTTGCCGGCAACACCGTATGTTGCCGGTGTGCCGCCGCAACATCCCCCGAATCAGGCCAAACGCGCCCCTACCCCTCGGCGAATCTTCAGGGACGGCCTGGACCTTCCGCGCCCATACCATGCCCCGCCCGGCGGCGCACAAACTGATACGCAATCACCAAGATCGCAAACCATGCCAAAGCCACATAAAAAGCCACCCGAGTATCGGGATCGAACAACAGCAAGACCACCACCAGGGCCAGGAAAGCCAGACCAATCCAGTTCGTCACCGGGGTCCCGGGCATGCGGTATTTGACCCCCTGCACCTGGCCGGCAGCGACCCGGCGGCGATAGGCCATATGAGCCACGAGAATCATGCCCCAGGTCCATATCGCCCCTTCAGCCCCCAGGCTCGTCACGTACGTAAACACTTGCTGAGGCACCACATAATTGAGGATCACCCCGACGAGCATCACCGCCGCAGAAGCGGCAATGGCCGTCGCCGGCACCCGCCTGGAACTGAGACCCTGCAGAAACCGGGGCGCTTGGCCGTACTGCGC
The DNA here is from genome assembly GCF_002804065.1 of Kyrpidia spormannii. Taxonomy (NCBI): domain Bacteria; kingdom Bacillati; phylum Bacillota; class Bacilli; order Caryophanales; family Alicyclobacillaceae; genus Kyrpidia; species Kyrpidia spormannii. The sequence goes on from NZ_CP024955.1 coordinate 3,032,317, forward strand.
TAACGAATAGAGCATGCGCCCAGTGCTAAACACTCCGCTGTTGCACGATGACAACGCCGCCGTCAGGACGACGAAGTTGATGAGATCCGCGGCGGCTGGGAAGCCGATCCGCTGAAAAGTAAGCACGAAGGGGCTATTTTGAGCATCGAGCTCATTCCACGGATACAGGCTCATAATGATCAAAAGAGCCCCGACGTAGAAAATCAGAATCCGCCAGATGATCTTATTGGTCGCCGCCGGGATCGTTTTCGACGGATCCCGGGCCTCACCGGCGGTCACCCCGATCAACTCCACGCCCACGTAGGCAAACATGACCATCTGCAGGGCGAGGAGTACACCGCTGATCCCCGTCGGGAAAAATCCCCCGTGGCTCCACAGGTTTGAGAATCCCACCGGCTCCCCATGGTTCCACACCCCAAACAGGATGATCAACAAGCCGACCACAATCATCGCGACGATGGTGACCACCTTGATCAGCGCAAACCAAAACTCGAACTCTCCGTAAGCCCCGACGGCAATCAGATTGACCAGAAACATGATCACCAGCGCGATCAATGCCGGCAGCCATTGGGGCACCGCGGGAAACCAATATCGTACATAGACCCCCACCGCGGTAATTTCGGCCATCGCTGTGGTGATCCACATGAACCAATAGGTCCACCCCGTGATAAATCCGGCCCAAGGGCCGACAAATTCCTCGGCGTATGTACTGAACGACCCCGCCACGGGCTTGTACAAGGCCAGTTCGCCCAGTGCCCGCATGATCAGGAAAATGACGAGTCCACCCACCAGGTACGAAATGGTTAAAGCCGGCCCCGCCAAATGAATCGCCCGGGCTGACCCCAGAAACAATCCGACACCGATGGCACCGCCCAAAGCGATCAGTTGCAAATGGCGTTCTTTGAGTCCCCGAACTAACTCCGACTCTTCGGGCATCTGTTTTCATCCCCCTTTGAAGCATTCCCCCGCCCTTCTACGGTAGTTTGTACCCGCACGGCCCAAATCTTGTCAACCGGCGCCCTCCGGGCGGTTCGCAAGCTCCTCCGCCCTGAACGAAAGCCTCCGGTCTTCACTGAATGAAAGCCGACGCGGGGGCGGGTCGACTGAACAGATACCCTTGACCCCACTCGACGCCCAAATTCGATACCGCCCCACACATCTCCCGGGTCTCGATGCCCTCCGCCACCAACATGGCGCCGACGGTGCTCGACAGCCTGGCCAGACTGCGGATAATCTCCCCGGCCCACGTCCCGTTCGCCGCCGCCCGGGTGAACACCATGTCCATCTTTAGCACGTCCGGACGGACGTGCAGCAGCCATTCGAGGCTGGCATACCCACTGCCCACGTCGTCCAGGGCCACCTTCGCCCCCGTCCGGTGGATCTGGTCCACTACCCGTTCGAGCTGGACCAGGTCTTTCACCGCCGCTTGCTCGGTGATCTCCACCGTCACCCTGTGCCCCCCCACTTCCCGGAGGTGCTCCACAACCCGCTCGCCATAGTTTGCCAGAGTGCTCGCCCGGACGTTGACAAACACCCGGCCCGGCGGGGCACCCTCCAGCGCTTTTGGAAACAAGGCCACATCCAATTGTTCGGCGATGCCCTGATCTTCGGCCCATTGAAACAACTGCAGGGGAGACGAAAGTCCCAGATCGGCAGGCCCCCGCACCAAGGCTTCATACCCCGCCACTTCTCCCGAGGCCAAATGAACGATGGGCTGATACACATGTTGCGACTGGGCAATGACTTCACGGTTCATGTCGGGCGCACAATCCTTTTCGACAAGATTCCTGCTGGATCCACGAGCGTCTTGATAGATGATTCAGCGAATGTTGGACATTTTCCTGCTCGGGAGGATCAAGAGACAAAAAAATCCGCCCAGCCACCTCCCGGCCGGGCGAATCTGTGCCTCCTCTCATGGCAGGGCGTCCAGGATCGCCTGGGCCACCACCTCGGCGGCAAAGGCTCCGACGACATCCACCGGCGCCTCCAGTTCCCCGGTCGCCAAGGCAAAAATCGTGTAGGCCTTTTTCTGGGATAGACGTCCGGCCTACGGTCTGGTAAGGTCAAACTGGAGGGAGCGCCCATGGCCATCCGCAAGCCTTTTTGCGTCAAAGATGTTCTTCAACGTCCGATTTTTCAGGACGCAAAACTCGTGGCCGGAAGGGACGGGTTGGAGCGTCCGGTGCGCTGGGTGCACGTCCTGGAGGTCACCGACGCCGCGGAGTTGCTCCATGGCGAAGAACTGATTCTCACCACAGGGGTTGGACTCGGCCGGGACGAGTCGCTGACTTTCCAGTATGTGCGGGGATTGATCGACAGAGGAGTCTCCGGACTGTGCATCGAGCTCGGCAAGTATTTTCCGGAAGTGCCCGAAGGCTTGCGCTCTTTAGCCGATGCCAGCCGGTTCCCCATTATCGTTTTCGAGCGACCCGTCCGGTTTATCGATATCACCCAGGACATCCACGCCCATTTGATCAACCGCCACCACGACCAGTTGGTGGAACTCGAACGGATTTCCCGCCAATTTTTACAATTGACGCTGCGCCCCCAAGGGTTGCGGCGAATTCTGGAACTCCTGTATCGAGAGACCGGCTGCCCCGTTCGACTGCAAGAGGAGGATGGGGAGGTGTTGGTGTACCCCGAAGACGCCGAAGCGGAGATGGCGGCTTCGGCGAGCGGAACCCCGGAAGGGACCGGCCCGGGACAGGGGGAAGCGCTCGACACCGAAGCTGCGGGGGCCGGGGAAGCCGCCGGGGAATCCCGGGGCCCTCGGGTGTTCTATCAACCCATCCTGGCCATGGACACCCGGGTCGGGGAGTTAAGCGTCGTTGTACGAGGAAAACCCACGGAGTTTTTGCATCTTGTGCTGGACCGGGCGGCCACCGCCATCGCACAAGAATTGTTGCGCCGCATGTCCCTGGAAGAGCGGCGCCTGCGAACCACGCGCCGGTGGATGGACGATCTGCTCCACCGGGGTGTGGATCATCTGCCCGCAACGGCGGCCAAACACCTGAGGCCGGAGACTGCCCTGGTCGTGACAGCGATCCTTCCTCTCCCCCGGGGAGGCGCGGTAGAGGCTGCGACGGCCCCCAACCCGGGCAGTGCCACACCAGGAACGCAAGCAGAAGAACCCGGGGAGGCGCTGAGGGACTCCCTGGAAGGGTCGCCGGAAGATCGCCTATTACTCCGGGCCGCCCGAATTCTCCCCCGGGTGTTTCAAAATTATGGTTTTACCGCTTGGTTGTCCCCGGTGGGAAACCACTGGGCTGTGATCGCGGCGAATACCCGGGCTACGGCGGACTCGGGGGGCACAAAAGGTACGCGGAATGGTGGACGTCCCCGGGGTGCGGTGGTTTCGAGTACGGGTACCCTTGTCCAGGAATCGTCAGAGCTGACGGGCAGCCGAAGGGCGCACACCCGTCCCGCCCGGGACTCGTTTCCCAGTCCGCCAGCAAGAGACAGCGATCCGGCCAGGAGCTTGGAACCCGAGGTCATGATGAGGGTTCGCGAGGCATTGAGGGAACTTATGCGCCGACTGTCTTCCGGCAATGCTGGAGACGGCCAGGAGTGGGTTGTGGGGATCGGTCGGATCGTGTTCCACCCGGCGAAGGTGTCCGAGGCGTGGCGTCAGGCCACCCATGCCCTGGCCGCCCAGATGCCCAGCTCCGGTCACCCTCTCGGCATCTCCTCGGCGATACCCGGCCCGCGGCTTTTGGCAGCCAGTGGATCGAAGAGCACCGCAAGCGTAGCAGGTCAAGCGGACAATGGCCAACCCCGAATCTCGTTTTTGTCCTACGACGACCTGTACACCTGGCAAGTATTCCTTCAAATGGACGAACGTGCCTTGGCCGAGTTCGTAGACGGCCAAATTGGTTCCTTGCTTGCCCACGACCGTTTACACGGAACGGAGCTTGTCGAAACGGCCCGGATGTTTTTCGCGTGCAATCAGTCTAAGCAACAGACCGCCCAAGCCCTGTTCATTCACCGGCAAACCCTTTATTATAGGTTGGAACAGATTTCGGCACTTCTGGGAGACGGTTGGAACCAGCCGCCCCGGCGCCTCGCCCTGGAGGTGGCCATCGATGCCGCCCGGTTCCTCGCCGCCCGCAGCCCCGGGCGGGGCGAATAAACACGTTCTCTATTCCTTGGGAGGCCATAAGGTTCTTTCAATCAACGGCAGGTACGCATCTGGTCTGCGTTGTGATAGGTATTGTACCTCTTGGGGTATGTCACTACAGATAGCAAGATCAATATCCCCGATTAACAGCCCGTTTTCATCGGCGGGTTCAATAACCCACTTTCCGTCCGGTCCGGCCAGGGCACTTCCTCCACAAAAGGTCACTTGCCCTTCTTTCCCTACACGGTTTGCCACAGCAACGAATACCCCGTTTTCCATCGCCCTTACTCGAGTATATAAAGTCTGATATTGTTGCCACGGGATCATGTTCGCCGTTGGGACAATGATCAACTGGGCGCCGCGAAGAGCTAGGATTCGGGCGGCTTCAGGAAACTCTATGTCGTAACAGATTAGGAGTCCCATACGACCCCAAGGTGTGTCAAAGACAGGAAAAGAATGACCAGGTGAAAACATAGTAACCTCAGCCCCAAAGAGGTGAACCTTCCTATACTGCCCGATGATTCCTTTCGGAGAGATTATGGCAGCTGTGTTATACAGTTGGCCGTCACCCGCCCGTTCTGGATACCCCAGAACTAGCCAAAGCTTGTAAGTACCTGCCATGTCCTGTAGAGATTCAAGATAAAGTTCGTGACGGTAAGTAGCTCGAAATTCTGCCGAGATGGAGTACCCCGTTACAAACATTTCCGGGAATATCACGAGGTCAGTTTGCGCCTTTGCAGCTTCCGATACGTAGTTTTCGATTAGAACGAGATTTGTCTCAGGATCGTTTAAGATCGGAGCCTCTTGAACCAAAGCCACTTTCATGTTACGTTCCCCTACCCTTCATAAACGATTCTCCCATTCATCATGGTAAGAATTACACGCGTATCGCGAATTTCAGTTGGATCTATGTCAAAGAGGTTGCGATCCAGGACTACAAGGTCAGCCCTTTTTCCTGGCTCCAGGGTCCCCAAGTCGTTCTCGCGAAACGCCGCGAATGCCGATCCCGCAGTATAGTCGGTCAAAACCTCATTCACAGAAAGCTTTTGCTCTGGATTCCAGCCCCCTACAGGCTGACCGTCATCATGCAATCGAGACACCGCACGATAAATTTCTGTGAAAGGATTAATAGTAACTACAGGAAAATCGCTGCCCAATGCTACCCTTGCACCATGCTCCTTGAGTGAACGAATCGCCCACAGATACTGTTCCCGTTCACCCGCATAGCGAACCCTGTAGGGGTTGTCTTCGAAGAACGGGGTAGCTCTCAGATGCTCAGGTTGCATAGAGGCAATAACTTCCAGTTCAGCAAATCTCGGTAGGTCGGCTGGATGAATAACCTCAATGTGCTCAATGGTGTGCCTAGCATCTCTACGACCATTTTTTACCCTTGCTAGTTCAAAGCAATCAAGTGCTAATCGTACGGCCCCATCTCCACATGCGTGAAAACGAACCCGAAACCCCTCTTTATCGGCTGCAACTGTCCATTCTTTCACAGTCTCAGGGGGAAACAAAGGGCGACCCGAAATGTCCGGTCGATCTGAATAGGGACTCAGTAAATACGCCGTATAGGTAACGGGAACACCGTCAAGGAATTGTTTGAGACCGGAAAACTGCAAAACATCAGATCGGTATGTCCGTCTAAGATATTGCGGCCACTCAAAATCTCCATCGAGAGCTGACAAAAAATGAATACGAGAGGTCAATTCTCCCGATCGTTCAAGTTCCTCGTACGTTTCTAGGTCTCCCAGGTTGAGACCAGGCAAAGGAAACATATCATGGACAGATGTAACACCTTGCCGTGCGCATTCCTTCAAAAAGCCTTTAATGAGGTTCCGGCGCCTGGATTTCGACAAGCTCAATGCTTCTTTCGCTAGACCCATAGCCGTTTCATACAAAAAGCCCGACGGACTCCCATCAGGTTCCCGTTCAATCCGACCAAAGGGCGGGTCAGGAGTTTCTTTGGTAATCCCCACCACTTCTAATCCCTTAGTGTTAAGCCAAGCACCGTGAAATTCGGCGTTGAACAAAAACACTGGACGATCTGGAATCAGTCGGTCCAAGGTGGAACGATGTGGTAAACGCTTAGAGTTCCAAAAAGTATGGTACCATCCCCAACCGAGAACCCACGGATCGTCAGGTCGCGTATCTGCGAACCGTTTGACCATAAGGGCCGCCTCCTCCTCAGACGTGGCCGAGGTTAAATCTACCGTTTCCAGACATAGACTGCCCAATACAACATGCAAATGAAAATCATGAAACCCCGGCATGATCAGTTGGTTCCCGAATCGGAAGACCTTCGTGTTAGGACCGCGAAGGTCTCGAACCTCAGAGAGTGACCCTACAGCTAAGATGCGATCACCCCCGACTGCTACACAGCCGGGCTCGGGACCTGCGGTCATTCCTGTAAACAATGCCTCACTTTCTAGAATCCAATCTGCCTTTCGCATGGACTTTGCCTCCCGCCTGGAAATTCTCAAGTTCTAAGAGTGGCTGGTACGTCTCGACTCGACGATCTCGTAAAAACTGTAAAAGATTACGTGCAAAACTTATATCCGTAAGATCGACAGTACATAAAAGCAAACCCTCTTGGTCACTTAATGATTCTTTTATCTCACCGAAGGGATCGCTCACAAATGAACCTCCGTAGAAAGTCATTTGATCTTCTTGTCCCACTCGGTTTACAGCCGCCACAAAAACACCATTGTAAATCCCCTGGGCTGAAATAGCCTTTTCCCAGGCTCTTTTAGTAGAAATATGTGGGTGTTCTGGCTCTGACCCAATTGCGGATGGGAAGAATAAAATTTCTGCCCCTCGTAAGGCCAGTATCCGGCTCACCTCCGGGAACCACTCATCCCAACAAATCCCTACGCCAATCACCCCGTATTGAGTGGCGTAAACAGGGTATCCTGTGTTTCCTGGAGAAAAATAATACTTCTCGTAATACTGTGGACTTTCTGGTATGTGGTTTTTTCGAGTGACTCCAAGCATCGTTCCGTCGGCGTCGAACACCGCCGCACTGTTGAAATACATTCCCTTCCCCGCCCGCTCGTAAAAGGGAACGATTAAAACAATCCCGAGTTCCGCCGCTACACGTCCCATACGTTCGAGCAGAGGCCCGTCAGTCGGCTGAGCTAAATTATAGTTTTCCATAGCAACCCGCTGCGGGAAATATTGCAAATGAAACAACTCCTGCAGGCATACAATTTGAGCACCTTTAGTAGCTGCATCCTGAATTGCTGAGATAGTACGTTCTATATTCGCTTCCGGATCTGGTGTGCAGTGTAACTGAATCAATCCCATTGTAACGGCACGCATGACTTGCCCTCCTCAAGATATGAACTCTTTTTCAATCCATCTCGCTAAAATCAAATTCAGGAGGACGTAGACGAAACATTTTCGTCAACACCGCCAAATAAAGGATGCCACAAATAGCCCACACGGCCCCAAGCAAAATGGCATGTTTGTCTAGACTCGTCCACAACCAGAACGTGACGATGGCACCGATTAACGGCAGGATTAAGTAACTAGGAATGTCCTTAAGAGTTCGCTTTTTTTCTCTCACAAAATAATGCGCAATCACAGATAGGTTTACGAAGGTAAAAGCAACCAGTGCCCCAAAATTGATAAAAGAAACAGCAGTTACGAGATCAAGTACCAAAGCGGTCAAAGAAAATAGCGTCACCAATAAGAGGTTGAACATCGGGGTGCGATAAGTGGGGTGAATATAACCAAAAACCTTTTTCGGCAATACCCCGTCCCTGCCCATGGCATAGAGCAATCTCGCCACGCTCGCCTGGGCGGACAATGCTGAGGCAAAACATCCTACCACATAACCGGCAATAAAAATTGAGGCGAAAAGATTGCCCCCGATAAAACGCGCAATGTCAAACGCAGCAGCATCCGGATTAGTAAACGAGTTATAGTCGGGGTATACGAGTTGAGTAAAATAAGACACGATAATGAACATTATGCCGCCAATCATTGTTACCAAGAGAATGCCCTTGGGGATAGTTGTTGAAGGTTCAATGGTTTCCTCGGTAAACGTAGAGACTGCATCAAAGCCGAGGAAAGAAAGACAAAGGATTGATGCTCCAGCCAGGATCATGGAAAAGGTACCATCAGGATTATTAAAAGGTAGTGTGGACAACAGGGTTCCCGCACCCTGACCCGAAAGCAGCCCTCTGATCGACAGGCCAACAAAAATAATCATGATCAGAACCTGAAACAGGATCAATAAGAGATTCACGTTTTTGGCCAAGCGTAGCCCCAGGATATTGATCACAGTGGCAAGGAGATTGAATAAAATAATCCATATCCAGGCTGGTACCCCCGGAAGTGCTGCAGATAGAAAGATACCAGCCAATAAATAGTTAATCATGGGGAGGAATAAGTAGTCCATGAGAACAGCCCAACCTACCAGGAAACCCAACTGAGGGCTCATTGATTTTTGGGTATACGTATATGCCGAGCCTGAAAACGGATAGGCCCTGACCATTTTCCCATAACTTAACGCGGTAAAAAACATACCAACAAGTGCCACTACGTAAGAAGCAGCGACTTGCCCATGGGTTGTCTGGGCGACCACGCCGTAAGTCGAGAATACCGTCATTGGAACCATATAAGCCAATCCAAAGAGAACCACTGGCCAAAGAGTCAAGCTTCGGTGCAAACGAACCTCCGAATTCATATCGCTTCTCCCTTCCCAAAAATGCACAGAGTTCTGCTAGTATGATAAAAACCTAGGTTTGGGAATCTCCTTCGACTTCCTCCTTCCGTGCTATAGATATCTAGGATAGAATGCAAGAAACGTGCCGGCATGTTACAGACGGTAACCCAGACTTTTGCGCCACCACAGCTTCTACACACAGTGTGTTTTATGCGCATCTGCATAATATATGATTTTGTGGATGAGTCCATGTAAGGTTAGCGGAATAACTAAGCGTTGACCCCCTTGCTCAATGAGCGATAATCTGCCATTTTCAGGACTATTACGCTGTACGTGACTTATACGAGATGCCGAGTTCTTGTTTATGCTCAGGCTGGCAAGTAAGATGAACTGTAAGTTGGTTAGGACACGACTGAATATCCACTGTGGTGCTCGTTTAAGTGAAAATAGCACCCTCCCCGACTAAGGAGTGAATTCCATGCCCGAGAACATCCAAGAATTTCGAAACGCTTTGCTCGCCGCGGCCCACCGTTTGGCAGCTCGGGGCCTGGTCCCGGGGACAACCGGCAATGTCAGTCTTCGGATTCCGGGAACCAACCGGTTTCTCATCACCCCAACCGGCATCCCCTATGACGGCCTCACCCCTTCGGACATGGTGGAGGTCAACCTGCAAGGCTCCGTCGTGGAAGGAAACCGAAAGCCTTCTAGTGAGACGCCCCTTCACACCCGCATCTACCACAACCACCCTTGGGCCGGAGCCGTAGTGCACACCCATTCGATGTTCGCCACCACTTTCGCCGTATTGAACGAGGCCATCCCCGCCGTCCACTACGTCATTGCAGGGATGGGAACGGATATTCCAGTGGCAAAATACGCCACTTACGGTTCCGAGGATCTGGCCGCAAACGCCGCCGAACTCATCTCGCCCGAGCGGCGGGCGATCCTTCTTCAAAACCACGGCGTCATTACGGTAGGCGGCCATCTGGATGAAGCCCTTCACCACGCTGAAACGGTGGAATATCTGGCGGAGCTTTACTATCGCGCCAGGTCCATCGGCTCACCGAATATCCTGCCGGACGAGGAAATCCGCCGGGTGGCGGAGAAGTTTAAAACATATGGACAACGATAAATTCTTCGCAACAAGGGGGAGTGCTTGTGTCAAAATCCTCCCGCCAACCATCTCATCGCCTAGATTCCATCGTGACGACTCACCCTTTAGAATGGCTTCAGGCAATTATTGCCTCGATTAACGATGGGATTCTTGTCATCGATAGCGCCGGAATCGTCAGAATGGTCAACCCTGAATATACGAAAATAACCGGTGTCCGACCAGATGAAATCATTGGCAGGCCCTTGCTCGATGTTCGGCCCGGTGCCCAGCTTGTGTCCGTCCTGCAGGACGGACACAGTCGGTCGGGTGTGTTTCGCAGTGAAGGAGGGGTAGAATACGTCGTGGACATGGCGCCGATCATCATCGATGGCAAGGTGGTCGGTGCCGTGTCGATCAGCAAGGCGATGACAGAGGTACATGCCCTATACCAACAATTAAAAAAACACAAGGAGAAAGTGGATATCCTCGAGAAGACTATCGGGTCCATGGCCAAAGCCCGGTATACATTTGAAGATATTATCGGAAAAGAAGGAGGGCTGCGCACCACCGTTACAATGGCGCGCAAAGCCGCAGAAACGGACCTGCCCGTACTCATTACTGGCGAAAGCGGGACTGGCAAGGAACTATTTGCCCAAGCAATCCATAACAAGAGTACCCGCGCCAATGGACCTTTTGTACCTGTCAACTGCTCGGCGATACCAAATGAGCTTTTGGAAAGTGAATTATTCGGTTACGAAGAAGGAGCTTTTACTGCCGCCAAACGGGGTGGTAAAGTCGGACTATTCGAGCTTGCCGATCACGGGACAATCTTTCTCGACGAAATCGGAGATCTTTCCTATCATCTCCAAGCCAAACTGTTGCGCGTCCTTCAAGAAAAAACTGTACGGCGGGTGGGGGGGACCCGGGAACGAACAGTTAATCTCCGCATTATTGCGGCGACCAACAAGAACTTGGATCAACTCATCCGGAAGTCCAGGTTCCGAGAAGATCTGTATTATCGACTCAGTGTGGTCAACCTGCACATTCCGCCCTTGAGAGAGCGAAAAGAAGATCTATTGCCTCTAATATATTTCTTTTTGGGAAATTCGACGGTCGAATCCGGAAAACCTTGTTACTCGATCAGTGAAGAAGCGATCAATGTCTTACAATCCTATGATTGGCCCGGTAATGTCCGAGAACTTAAAAATGCCATCGAATATGCGACCTGTATGGCAAACGACTGGACCATTACGGTAGAGGATTTGCCCAGCACCATCCCCAGGACCCTTGGAACTGTCAGGGAGCCATCAAGTACGTTAAAGGCCAAAGTCCGGGAACTTGAACTGGAGACAATCAGAGCGACCATAGAGAAATACGGAAACAGTACTGGGGCAAAGAAACGGGCAGCTCAGGAACTGGGGATCTCCTTGGCCACTCTGTACAACAAAATGAATAGCTCCCCCAAGTCCTAACCGGATCAAACGCAATATTTCTATCTGTTTAGAAAAACACATACTTATTTCTAGAAAACTAGAAATCACGGCTCAACAGCCGTGCTGCAGAAAAATGAGATTGGCCCAGCTGAAAGGCATAGACTTTGGCTCTCCAAGAAAGGGAATGAATTTTGCATGTGTTAATAATGCCACTCGGAATATGAATCAATGGGGTGAATACCTTGTCGGTTTTAAGGGGAATACGCATTTTGGACTTCACACAGATCCTGTCCGGGCCTTTCGCCACGATGTTACTGGCAGACGCCGGAGCCGAAGTCGTTAAATTGGAAAGACCAGACGGGGACCCTACGCGACACTGGGGCCCGCCCTTTATCGGAGGAGAAAGTGTTTATTTTGCCGCGTTCAACCGCGGAAAAAAAAGTGTTCAGTTGGATCTTAAACGTCCGGACGATCTTGGGATCGTTCGGCAATTAGCGCTTGCCGCCGATGTGCTTATTGAGAACATTCGGCCAGGTTCCCTAGAAAAATACGGATTGGGTGCCGCCGAGCTGCGCAAGGTTCACCCGGGGCTCATCTACGTCTCTATCCGCGGGTATTCCGAATTTTCCCGCCGGGCGAACGACCCCGGCCTGGAAGTCATGCTGGAGGCGGAATCGGGCCTGATGTCCATTACCGGCCCGGGGGAAGACGGTATGCCCGTGCGCCTTGGAGTTGCGGCAATTGACATGATGACCGGTCTTCTGGCCGTCAGTTGCGTCTACAGTGCGCTTTTGCAAAGAGAGCGTACCGGGGAGGGAGCCTATATCTCCGTCAGCCTGGAAGAAACGGCAGCGCTGCTCATGACTCACCCCTGGCTCATGTACTTGGCGGGAAATGTCGAATACAAAGCAGCTGGCACCGAACACCCGAACATCGCCCCCTATGAAATGTTTTCAACGATGGATCGCCCACTCATCCTGGGAGCTGTGGATGATCAACAATTTCGACGTTTGGCCCACGCCCTGGGCCATCCGGAGTGGCCGCAGAAGAGTGAATGGGCGACCAACGAAGCACGGGTGGCGGACAGAAGGCATTTACACGAGTCGATTGAAAAAGAGTTGGTCACCCGCACAGCCGAACATTGGAAAAATACGTTTACAAGGGCCAACTTGCCGGTGGCCATTGTAGAATCGGTGTCCTCGGCGGCGACAAAATGGGCGATGAGCAAAGTGCCCCGCATTACCGCGAGACACCCGACCATGGGGCTGCTCTCCTGGCCGACCTCACCGTGGAAGAAATACGGCGGGGAAATGACGGGACCACCCGTTTTGGGAAATGCTACGGATGAGGTCCTCAGAACTTGGCTGGAAGGTCGTTGAGGCAACAATGATAGGGGGGTGATCATCAAGGAAAGCATCTGTCAAACATCATTGTCGCCAGATTTTCTATATGAATACAAAAATACAGATCGGAGGTCATTCGATGATAAAAAAACGCCCGCTTCTTTCAACCCTAGCGTTAGTTTCTCTCGTACTCGCCGGTTGCAACACCGCCGCAAATACACCGACCAACAGCGGCAGTTCCGGCGGCAGTGCCGGGGGAGGAGGCGACACCGTCAAGGTGGCGGCCATCACTTCATTTACGACTTCTACTGCGCCCCTCGGGATACCCGGATATAACGCTGAAAAAATGGCAATTGACGAAATTAATGCCAAAGGAGGCTTGCTCGGCAAAAAAATTGAATTGGAGAAATTCGACGATAACGCCAAACCCAATCTTGCTTCACAATATGCTCAAACCGCCATCCTCAACGATCACGTTGTGGCAATCTTTGGACCCGTGTCCAGCGCAAGCGCTGCGGCCATTGAGTCGGTGGCGGCTCAGAACAAGACACTGGTCTTCTTCCATACGAGCAACGACATCAACTTGACCACGAAGGGGTTCACGAAGTACGCCTTCCAAGTTGTTCCGAATACGAACATGGAGGCAACGGCCGTGGCCCTATTCATCAAAGAAAAAGGGTGGAAGAGAATTGCGACCATTTCCCCCAACTATTCCTATGGCCGGGACACCGTCAACCATTTCTTACAGACACTGAAAGACGAAGGCGTTGACTATCAGGTCGTCGCCCAACAGTGGCCGCAACTCGGCACCACCGATTATAACAGCGACATCAGCGCGGTTTTGGCCGCAAAGCCGGACGTCGTTTTCAGCCCCCTTTACGGCGGGGATCTCGCCACCTTTGCAAAACAGGCCATCGGCTTTGGCCTATTTCAAAAAACCGCCTTCGTCAGCCAGATGGGCCCCACTGTACTCCAAACGTTGGGGAACGATGCTCCCGTCGGGGCATGGGGATACGCCCGGGCTCCCTTCTTTGCCATCGACACCCCCGGCGTGAAGGATTTTGTCGATAAATATCATAAACAGTACGGAGATTATCCGAATTCCTACGCCATTTTGGCATACACCGCCGTGCAAACCTGGGCCTACGGCGTTCAGAAAGCCGGAACCTTTGACGCCGACAAAGTGGCGGATGCCATCGCCGGAGCCACTATCGACACGATACGGGGCCCGATCACGATCCGCAAAAGCGATCATCAGGCGGAAGTCGGGGAATGGGTTGGACATATTGCAAAAACGGACAAGTATCCCTTTGCGATCTGGGAGGAGATCAAGTACTTTCCTCCGAGCCAAATCATGAATGCTCCCGCACCCTCGACGTCAGCACAATAGATCGGCATCGGCCAATAAGGACGTGAAGGAGTCGACACCATGGTTTCCATCTTGACGGGACTTTCAACGGCAGCCATTCTGTTCATCGTCTCCGCGGGACTCAGTCTGGTCTTTGGAACCATGCGAATTATTAACATGGCCCATGGTACCTTTTATATGATCGGGGCATATCTGGTCACCCTCGCCTTTGCCGGGCTCACGATGCGCGCCACCGGATTTGTCATCGCCCTGATTTTGGCCGCAGTACTGGTTAGTGTGCTCGGAATCGTCATCGAGATGTTCGTTTTACGACGCTTATACCAAAGTGAACATCTCTTCCAGCTCCTGGCGACCTGGGGGCTTATGCTCGTGCTTGAAGAGGTCACCTTGATCGTGTGGGGCCCCAACAATGTAACAGGGAGTATCCCCGGGGGTCTAAGCGGGAGTTTCGCCATCGGCGGACAGTCTTTTCCCTTTTACAACGCGTTCCTCATCGGTGCGGCCCTTGTCATCGCGGCGTTACTCTGGCTTTTGCTGAAGTTTACACCCCTTGGCAGGATCATCCGGGCAGCGGTCCAGGACACGGAGCTCATCTATACCCTTGGCGTAAATGTGAAGCGACTCTACACCCAGGTATTTGCCCTGGGGACCTTTTTGGCCGCCCTAGGGGGCGCACTGGTGGCACCGTCCACCTCGTTGGGCCCCGGAATGGACGCTCAGATTGTCATGGAGGCTTTCATCGTTTCGGTGATCGGGGGCCTGGGAAGCATCTGGGGAACTGCTCTCGGGGCTTTAGTCATCGGGTTGTTTCAATCCCTTGGGAACCTGATTGCGCCAGAGGTGGCGGCATTGGCTCCGTATCTCGTGATGATTCTGGTTTTGATCATTCGGCCGACAGGCATCTTTGGAAAGGCTGAGGCGTAGATGGCGAACGAAGCGAAAGTCCGTGCGGAGTCAACGCAGGCGGTGGAAACACCCAAGACCAGATTGGCCGGGTGGTTTTCCCTGATTGTCTTTCTGATCTTGGCAGGCGTTCCTTTTATGATGACGCTTGAAATGACACTGATCGTGGAAAGTGCCTTGGTTGCGGCGCTGTTCGCCCTGGCCACGAATTTCCTCGTTCGCGACGCCGGGTTGGTGAGCTTTGGACAAGCGGTGTTCTACGGGACGGGCGCCTACACCATCGGTTTGCTGTGGATGCACAATCGGTCGCCCTTCGAAATCGGGTTTGTGTTGGCTCCGTTCATTGCGGCAATCGTAGCTTTAATCATTGGAGCCCTGTCCCTTCGGGCTCGGGAGTTCTATTTCGCGTTATTGACACTGGGATTTTCACAGTTGTTTTACTCGCTGAGCATTCAGTTTTATTCTTTCACCCAGGGTGATACGGGGATTTTCGGCATTCCGTTGCCGGACTATCTGAGGAATCCCGTTTCTTCTTACGAGTTTATCTTAATCGTGGGCACTCTCGGAACCGTGGTGTTATGGTGGATTCGGCGCACTCCCTTTGGGCTCACCCTTCGGGCCATTCGCGACAACCGGACTCGTTCCCAAGCTCTGGGCGTCAACGTGTTCTCGGTCCAGCTTGCGGCCTTTGTGATCAGTGGATTTTTTTGCGGACTCGCGGGAGCGTTGTTCATTGTGTACCAACAACATGCCTATCCGGCGATGTTGAACTGGGAAGCCTCGGGAGTTCCGATTTTGATGTCGGTGCTGGGCGGCATGGGATCCTTCATAGGACCCATCGTCGGTGCGTTCATATACACGATTTTGCAAATGTGGGTGGGCACCGAAACCCAACACTGGCCGCTGTTTGTCGGCCTGATCGTCCTCGGGTTCGTTCTGCTGTACCCGGGCGGCGCTTCTCGGGCATTGTCTCAAATCCGGCAGCTATGGATGAAACGGGGGTAGAGCGATGGCCCATCACCCCTCTGATTCAGGGATACGGTTAAAAGTGGAACACATCAAAAAATACTTTGGGACTTTCCCGGCTGTCGATGATGTCAGCTTTGAGGTGCGTCACGGGGAAGTGATGGCCATTATTGGGCCAAACGGCGCCGGGAAAACGACGGTTTTTAATGTTTTGAGCGGCCACATGAAACCCACGAGCGGGCATATCTATCTGGACAACGTCGATATCGCGGGACAAAAGCCGCATAAGGTCGCCCGTCTTGGAATTGGCCGGGCCTTTCAAACCACCAATATTTTCCCAAGCCTGACGGTCCTTGAAAACGTTCTGTCTGCCGTACATACGGCAAACCGCCACACCTATCGCGTGTGGGGGCTAAGTGAGCGATCTGTACGGAAGGAAGCGGAACAGTTGCTCTCCTTGGTGAATCTGACGGAACACCACGGATTTCCTGCAGGCGCCTTGTCCCACGGTGACCAACGGGCCCTGGAAATCGCCTTGGCCTTGGCCACTTCGCCGAAGGTTCTTCTGCTGGACGAGCCGACTGCCGGGATGTCGCCCTACGAAACCCAGCAAACCGTGGAATTGGTTCGGCGAATCGTCGCGGCCCAAGGACTGACGGTGGTATTATCCGAACATGACATGGAAGTGGTGTTCGGCCTGGCAGACCGAATCACCGTGATGGAAGCCGGTCGGGTTCTCGCCCGGGGTACACCCCAAGAAATCCGTGAGAACCCTGCTGTCCAGCGAGCTTATTTGGGAGAGTGACATCATGGCCGGTTCAGCGTCATCCGCACAGGATCAAACTGTTTTGCAAGTCGAGAATCTGCACGCTTATTACGGTCAGAGCCACATTCTGCACGGAGTCTCTCTGCAGGTTCATTCCGGGGAAGTGGTGGCGCTTCTGGGTCGCAACGGCGTCGGCAAAACCACGACCCTGCGGGCGATTGCGGGTTTAATTCCCCAGGTTCGAGGGCACATAAAGTTGGCGGAGCGGGAACTGACCCATTTGCCAGCCTACCAGATCGCCCGGCAGGGCGTGGTGTACGTGCCGAGCGGGCGGCGCTCCTTTGCCCAGCTGACCGTAAGAGAGTGCCTGCAGGTTGCCGTGGAAGGTCGGGGCCACCGAAAGAAAAAAGATGCTTCCGAGGCTTTTGACCGGGTATTTGAAATCTTCCCCGCTCTGAAAGAGCGGCTCCATGTCGCCGCCGGGGTCCTCTCCGGCGGCCAAAATCAGATGCTTAAGATGGCTTGTGCTTTTTTGGCGAATCCTATAATTTTATTGCTGGATGAACCCACGGAAGGCCTGGCGCCGCTTGTTGTCAAAGAGTTGCACAATCGGATCGCGGCGCTGGCACAAACGGGAGTTGGCATCTTGTTGGCCGAACAAAACTCCAAGTTCGCTTTTTCCCTCAGCGAGCGGGCCTATATCCTGAATAAGGGCGCGGTTCAATTGAGCGGAGACGTGACCGATTTATCCGACAGTGAAGAGGCACTGCTTTACTTGGGCGTGTAGGGTCATGGTACAGGACTGAAAGCTGAAGCCGAAAGGGTGTGTGCACCTATGCTGTCGTACTACCGAGATGATTTTTGGGCCACAACTTCAGCGCACCCGATGTCTTATGAGGAGATTGACCGCAAGTTTGTGTGGGATGTGCCGGAACGTTTCAACATTGGACAAGAAGTGTGCACCCGGCATGCGTCAAAAAGAGGCCAGCTGGCGCTGGTCTACGACCGGGGCGACGGTCACCACGAAAAATGGACATTCTGGGAGATGGAGCAAACGTCCAATCGCCTGGCCAATGCACTCCGCGGTTTGGGCGTGGATCGCGGAGATCGAGTCGCCGTGTTTTTGTCGCAATGCCCGGAGCTCCCCATCGCCCATATCGCGGCTTATAAACTCGGTGCCATCGTGGTGCCATTGTTCACGTTGTTCGGCCCCGAAGCTTTTGTCTATCGACTCAATGACAGCGAAGCCAAGGTGCTGATCACTGATCACGAACACGTCGGTGTGGTGATGGACCACCAGACCGAGATGCCCGGCCTGAAACGAATCATCGTCACAGACGGCCGGGTACCCGGGACAACATTTTGGGGGGACCTTCTGTCCGCCGCTTCCCCGGAATTCGACGTTTTCCCCACCCGGGCCGACGACCCGGCGATCATCATCTATACTTCGGGGACCACCGGGGCCCCGAAAGGCGCCCTGCACGCCCACCGCATGCTCTTGGGCCACCTGCCCGGCGTGAGTCTGTCCCACGATTTGATGCCCGCCCCGGGGGATTTTATTTGGACACCGGCAGACTGGGCGTGGATCGGGGGGATGTACGATGTCCTCTTTCCGGCCCTGTACTGGGGGGTCCCGGTTCTCGCCCGGCGCATGCCAAAGTTCGACCCGGAAGAGGCCTTCGCCCTGGTGGCCAAATGGGGAGTGAGAAATGTCTTTTTCCCTCCCACGGCCCTCAAAATGATGCGGGGAGTCACAAACCCCCGCGACCGCTGGAATCTCGACCTCCGCACCGTGGCCAGCGGCGGCGAGCCCCTCGGCGAGCAGACCATGGAGTGGGGCCGGGAAGCACTGGGCCTCACCATCAACGAATTCTACGGGCAAACGGAATGCAACCTCGTGTTGACCAATGCGGGCAAGCTCTATCCCCCAACGCCCAACTCCGCCGGGCGGCCTGTGCCCGGACACGTGGTGCGGATTATCGACGAAAATGGCACAGAAATTCCGCCGGGAGAAGTGGGGGAGATCGCAGTCCGCCGGCCGGATCCGGTGATGTTTCTCGAATATTGGAAACGCCCGGAGGCCACGGCCCGCAAGTTTGTAGGGGACTGGCTCCGAACCGGGGATCTGGGGTACAGAGATGAGAACGGAAATTTTATCTTCATCGGCCGGGACGACGATATTATTTCCTCGGCAGGTTATCGCATCGGGCCGGCGGAAATCGAGGAGGTCCTCGTCAAACACCCCTCCGTGCTGATGGCCGCCGTGGTGGGGACGCCGGACCCCGTCCGGGGCCAGGCCGTGAAGGCCTTCATCAAATTGTCCGGTCCCTCCCAGGCCGGCCCGGCCCTGGTCCGGGAGCTCCAAGATTGGGTCAAGACCCGTCTGGCTGCTTACGAATATCCGAGAGAGATCGAGTTCGTGGAGAGTTTCCCCATGACGCCTTCCGGAAAGATTCAGCGACAGGTCTTAAGAAAACAAGAAGAAGCAAAGAAGCGCCGATGATGCGGGCAGCGGCATAAACTTGCCCCAGGGGGCCGATGTTGTCGAAGGCCGCCCGCGCTCCCATGAGGGAGCGGGCGGCTTTTTCAGGCGAGAACTGAAATCATGTTCTCATCCTGAGGTGAGCTTTCGCTCAAATGTTTATGATACAATGGGAATGGCAGAGGCAGTTGCGTCATCGTGTAAGGTACGCGCTAACGATGAAAAGGGGACATGACGGTGAACGTGACCCGAGAGGAAATCCATCGCATAATTGATGAAATTCCGGAGAGCCAGTTGCCAACTGTTTTGAGGTACTTGAAGAGGTTCACGGATGCTTCCGACGACCCGGTGCAACGGGCACTCGCCAATGCGCCCCTCGACGATGAGCCTCAGACCGAGAAAGAGAAACGGGCGGTTCAAGAAGGCGAAGCGGACGTCCGCATGGGCAGGACGTTGTCCACCGATACGTTAAAGCGTCAGCTCGGGCTATGACTTATTCCGTGAATTGGTCTAGGCAAGCCTTACGCGATTTGCAGAAGCTGGACAAGTCTAACAAGAATCATCGCAACCGTCGAAACATTTGCGGAGACCGGGCGCGGAGATGTCAGGAGGCTCGGTAATGCCGAGGGTGAATATCGCCTGCGGGTCGGGAATTGGCGGGTTCGGTTCATCCTGAATCATAAGTCGCACCTCGTTGTAGTGATTCGAGTTTTACCCCGCAGTGGAGCTTATACACGTTGACCGTCCCGAACAACCATGTAGCTAGAAGGACTCATATTGTTGACAGCCGCCCGCTCCCTCATGCGGAGCGCGGGCGGCTTTTTCAGGTACCAAGCTTCTAATCGTGTCCGTTGCAGGGCAGACGGTTCACCGCTGATTCAACTCGCGATCCGCCCGGCGCTGGGTTCCCGCCGCCACCCGCAGCCCCAATAGCACCGCGGCACCGCCGATCCAGAAGGTTTGCCTCAAAGGCTCGGCAAGTATCCAGTGGCCGAGCAGGCCGCCCACCACGGGCTGCAGGGCAAGGAACAGGTTGGCCCGGGCCGCCGATGCCGCCTGCACCCCGGCATTCCACAAAAAGAAAGCCAGGGCTGTCGAAATCAGGCCGAGATACAAAACGCTGCCCAAAGCCGCTGGCGTGGTCAATATTCTCCAAAGGGAGGGCCAACCGACCGCCATTCCTTGCATGAAAGCAATCGGGGTGACCATCACCCACCCGGTGACCAGCGCCCCGGCCGTCAAAACGAGAGGATCGGATTCTGACGCCGGCAAACGAGACTCCGCCCGTTGGACCAACACCGACATTCCCGCCCAGGTGGCCGCTGCCACCACCAGGCAGCCCACTCCTGCCCAGAATAACACTGGAGACTCCGATGAAGCTACCGCCCCCGTCGCACCGGCTGAGCCACCGTCGGCCCGCGTAGCAGAGCCAAGGATCACATCTCCACCAACCACCAGCCCCACCCCGGCCAGGGCGATGATCACCGCCGTCCAAACCCGTCCCCCCACTTGCTCGCCGCTCCACCGGGCCATCAAAGCAGCAAAAACCGGGGAGGACGTTGTCACAAGTGCCCCGAGGTGGGCGGAAGTCCACGCCGTACCGAGAAACTGCGCCCCAATGGACGCTGCGTAGCCGACCGCGCCCACGGCCCCGTACCACAGCCAAGTCCGCCCATCCCGGGGCCAGGGCTGGTGCCGGACCTTGAGCACGAGAGCCAGCACGACCAAGGCTACCGCGTATCGCAACCACAGCAGTACAAAAGCGGGAATCACATCGAGCGCAACTTTACTGATCACGTACATGCCGCCCCAAATGGCGGCCGCCACCGACAAGTAGACATAACCTTTCATTCTCGTCCCCTCCCCGCCGGAAATCCGGGCGGGTCCCCGCCCGGTCTTACAACCCGAGCAGGGCAACTGGGACGTCTCGCTCAAAGGGCGGTTCCATCTCTCCCATCACCCCCATTGAGAAAAATCACACCTTTTCCATGGTACCACGGCCCGGCCAGGGAGTGCCACCGCGGCTCACACGCTCTCTTCCACCGCATCCCTCGAACGGCGCTGCGCCCCGCAGCCACGCTTCAGACAGGGTCTACCGCCTCCACCACCAGATCGAGCCGGACATAAGGAAAACCGAGGTGTTCCTGAAGATACGTTTTTAGGGCTCGCAGCAGGTGGGTGGCCTTGGCGGGCAGATCGGGGCCTATTCTGTAAACCACGTGGAGCGCGAGATGGAGGGGTTCGCGGTTGACATAAACCACCCCGCGTACCCGAAAGGAAGGGTGGCCCTCTTGAACGACGGCCCGGATGCCCTGTTCCACCGCACGCGGATGGATGAATACTCCACCATTGTGAAATAACGGGAAGACCACCGTCAGGTCCGGATCTGAGTCTGGGGACCGGCTGATCCGGACCTTGGCTCGGCCCAAATCGGCGATTCCGGTGCCCAACACCCGCTCTCCCAACTCCTGGATTAACCGTCGGCCGGCCCCACGAGAGAGCCTCGCCCCGACGGCGGGAATGGCGTGCATCCCTCGTTTCCGCCGGTCGCTGGCTTCAGTGAGATGTTGGACGCTGACCACGGACTCGATGGGAATCCATTCGATCTCCCCGCGGATGCCAAGTCGGCTGCAGATCAGGCGGATCATCTTTTCCGACGTCCCAAGCACCAGACAAGTCGATGGCTGGAGCTGCTTCAGCGCCTCGGCCACCTCCTTCCGGTGGAGATCGTCTGCAAAAATCGCCCGGCGCGCCGCCCCGAGCTTGGTGAACTCAAATTTTGCCGAAGCCCCGGCCAGAGGGCGGCCGCGCCGAATCAGCAGACCGTCGTCGATGATGCAATCGGCCCCCACTTCTGCAGCAATGCGGGCCGCATGATGGCTTTTCCCCGATCCGCTCGGCCCCACCAACCCGTACACTTTCATCAAATCCTTCCTTTCCCCGCCCATGATCTGTCCGCACAGGGATTTATCTGTATGATATCATCGAAGCAACACCCTTTTTTACCCTGTCATCTTATTTGGGAGTGGTACCATGCCCGAATCACCCTTCCTTTTTCCCGGCCGTGAACAAGAAGATTTTAAAAAATCCTTGCCCATGCGGATCGCCGACTACATTGTGGTCCAGATCTTCCAAGGCCAGTATAAGCCTGGGGAGAGGCTCAAAGAAGAAGAACTCGCCGCCATGTTTGAGACGAGCCGAGCTCCGGTGCGGGAAGCGCTGTATCTTTTACAGATCAACGGACTGGTGGAGCGCCTGCCCCGCCGGGGGGCGATCGTTCGCTCCTACGCGGAAAAGGAGGTCCGCGACCTCTATGAAGTCCGTCTGGCGTTGGAGAACCTGGCCATGGACAGGATTGCAGAACGCTGGCAGGAGGAATGGGAAGCTGAGTTTCACCCGATCCTTGAACGGATGGCCCAGGCGGCGGAAGCGGGGGATTCGAAAACCTACGCCCGCCATAACGCCGATTTTCACTGGTTGTTGATGCGACTTGCCGGCAGTGACATCCTGTGGAATTTGTACCGGCAAACCACGTATCCCCTCAACACCTTGACGCGGCTGTCCACTCGAACCAAGGAGGACCTGTTCCGATCGACCGGTGAACATCGGGCCATCGTAGAGGCAATGCGGGAGCACAATTTTCGCGAGGCAAAGGCTTTATTGAGCCAGAATGTGCAACACGGATTGGAACGAGTGCTTCGGGTGCGTTTCTAATCCTTCCAAACGGCCACAACCGGCAGAAAAACGATTCTCCCCCCGAAAGTCGTTTGACAATTTGAACGCTTGGTGTTAAGATGAAGGGATACGAAGGTGTGTTTGAGGTAAGTGCCAGCATGGACATTCGCATCACGTTCCACTATGAGAAGCCCGACACCATTGTGCTTAGGAATGTCGGACAGCATGATGACGCCTTGTCTAACCCTTGAAGATTAATGCGGTATAGGCCACCAGTTGACCCTAGGGTGAATAAAGTACCAAAGCGTGGCTGGTCTTGTGGTTATAATCCTGGCGAACGTTCGCCTCGTAAGTCCCGTACCGGTCCGCTTTGCGATACGCTTTCTTTTGATTGCTCGAAAGTTCTACACCGACCACCCCCGCCATAAAATGTGATGACCTCCGTATGGTTACAGACACGGCGATAAGTCTAAAATTCCGTTGTCAGAATCGATCTATTCTTGCATTGACGTCGGGCATTGGTTGTTTTATACTGGGTACAGAAATTGTCGACAATCGACAATTCGCGTTTGTCCCTATTCAAAAGGAGGTGAGAGAGATGAGGGTAACGGTTCGCCAGTTTGAGCCGGGGTCGGCAGTTTGGCTGCAGCTCACCGGGCCGGTGGCGGTTCTGACGATCAAGCGGCCCCACCGAAAGAATGCCCTCAACCGTTCGGCCTGGGCGACCCTCGGGGACTGGGTGCGACATTTGCCGGCCAAAACCCGCCTCCTGGTCATTCGCGGAGCCGGGGGAGATTTTTCGTCGGGCAGCGACCTCAAGGAGTTCGCCTCCCTCACGGAAGCGGAGGTGAACCAAGCCTTTGAGCTGATGGAAAATACCATTGCAGCGGTGGAATCGTTACCCATTCCGACTCTTGCGACCATCGATGGTGGAGCCTATGGGGCCGCCTTTGTGCTGACCCTCGCCTGCGATCTGCGGCTGGGGACATCCCGCGCCAAGCTCGGGATCCCCGTCGGCAAGCTCGGCATCACCCTGCAGCCGCCCTTTGTCCGCCGCATCCTGCGGGAACTTGGGCCATCTGCAGCAAAAGATCTGGTGTTCACCGGACGCATCCTCGATGCCGACATGGCCCGGGCCATGGGAATTCTGAACGACGTGGTTCCGCCCGAGCACCTGACAGACCACACGATCCGCATGGTGCGGACCATTCTTCGTCAATCCCGCGCTTCAGTACTGGCCATGAAAGAAAGTGTGCGAAAAGTCATCGCCGAAGCCCAGATGGAGGAAATGGAACAAGCAGAAAACCGCCGCGGCCGCAACTGGGTGTACGGGCCCGATTTTTTCCCGGCCGTTTCCGCCTTTGCCGCAAAACGGGCACACCGCTTTGAAAGGAGGCCAGACGCGGTCAAAACCTGCGCGGATACACCGAGGGGGGATGGATGATGACCGATTTAGCGGGTTTGACCATCGTCGACCTGACAAGAATCCTGAGCGGCCCGTTTTGCACGATGTATTTTGCCGACATGGGGGCCGAAGTGATTAAGGTCGAACCCCCCGGGGGAGACGACACGCGAAGGTGGGGCCCGCCCTTCGTGAAAGGGGAAAGTGCCTATTATCTCAGTGTCAACCGGAACAAGCGGAGTGTGGTGCTTGATATCAAAACGCCCCTCGGTAAGGAAGCGCTCAAAAGGCTGATTCGCCGGGCGGATGTCGTGGTGGAAAATTTCCGTCCCGGGACGCTGGAGCGGCTTGGATTTGGCTTCGAAGTCCTGAGGCGAATCAATCCCCGGATCATTCTCGCTTCGATTTCTGGATTCGGTCAAACCGGGCCGTACCGGGACGATCCGGGGTATGATCTCATCGCCCAGGGGATGGGCGGAATCATGAGCGCCACCGGGCAGCCGGGCGGGCCGCCCACCAAGGTGGGCTTTTCCGTCGCGGACATCGGCGCCGGGATGTGGGCGATCATTGGCATTCTGACAGCCTTGTTAAATCGGGAGAAGGTGGGGGCGCAATGGATCGACGTGTCCCTCCTCGATGCAGTGATTTCGTGGCAAACCTACGTGGCGGCGAATTTTTTCGCCACGGGAGAAGATCCGGCGCCCGTCGGCAACGTCCATCCGAATATTGCACCATACCAGAGTTTTTCCTCTAAAGACGGTTATTTTAATGTTGCTGTGGGGAACGATGAGATGTGGAGGAGATTTTGCGAGGCGATGGGGCACCCGGAATGGATGGAAGATCCGCGCTTCTGTACCAACTCCCGGCGGGTCCAGAACCGGCAAGAGCTGGTGGAGCTGCTGCAACCCTTGTTTCAATCGCGAACTACGGCGGAATGGGTCGGACTGTTTCGGAGTCGCCGAATCCCGGCAGGCCCGATTTATCGATTGTCCGAGCTCTACACCGACCCACAGCTTTTGGCGCGAAATATGATCCGAATGTTTCATCATAAAAAAATCGGTGAGTTTCGAACTATTGGCGTGCCGATCCATTTTCTGCATCAGAACCGGCAAGGGCGCGAGATCGCACCGCCGCCAGCTCTGGGGGAGCATTCCCGGGAGATCCTCGGAGGCTTGGGATTTTCAGAAAGAGAAATTGAACAGATGGTTGCCGAAAGCGCGAGAAAGTAAGGAGAGAGGGGGTTGTCATCGATGTCCCAAATCGCGGATGCCGCCCGCAGCACCCAAGTTCGGCGGGCGGCCATTGCCAGCACCATTGGCACGGCCATCGAGTGGTATGATTTTTTCCTCTACGGGACAGTGGCCGCTTTGGCCTTTCCTTATCTGTTTTTTCCAAAATCAGATGTATACGTCGGAACATTGCAATCATTTACCACCTATGCGTTGGGTTTCGCCGCGCGTCCCATCGGTGCGGCGATCTTCGGCCATTACGGGGATCGCCTCGGGCGGAAAGCGACGTTGATCATCACCTTGGGGCTGATGGGCGTGAGCAGCGCCATCATCGGGATCCTGCCGACCTACACGTCCATCGGCCTCTGGGCCCCCATCCTGCTCACGGTACTGCGGATGTTGCAGGGCATCGGGGTCGGCGGGGAATGGGGCGGGTCGGTGTTGCTGTCCATGGAGTGGGGCAACCAGCGGCGCCGGGGACTGATGGCGTCCTGGCCGCAGATGGGGGTGCCCTTGGGCCTGGTGCTCTCCTCCGGGACGGTGGCTCTGTTTATCGCCATTTCTGGCCCGGGATTTCTCACCTGGGGGTGGCGGATTCCCTTTTTGCTGAGTTTGGTGCTCGTGGCCATCGGTCTGTTTATCCGCCTGCGAGTCATGGAAACCCCGTATTTCCAGAAAGTCGTCGAGGAGCGGAAGGTCATTGCGGTTCCCGTCGTGGAAGTGATCCGGCGGCATCCCAAGGAGATTGTCCTTTCCGCCCTGATCCGCATGGCTGAACAGGCGCCTTTCTATATTTTTATCTCCTTTGTTCTGAGTTATGGGAAAACAACCCTGGGGTTTGGCGAGGGTTTTCTCACCCTGGCGACCACGACCGCGGGGATCTTGTCGTTGTTTACCATTCCCTTTTTCGGTCATTTGTCCGATGTGGTGGGGCGGAAAAATATGTATATGGCTGGTGCCGTGCTGGTGTTGTTGTACGCGTTCCCGTACTTTGGCCTGCTCGACACGAGAATCCCGGCGTTGGTCTTCTTGGCCATCATTGTGTCCATGATCCCCCACGACGCCCTGTATGGCCCCCAGGCGGCCTTTATCGCGGAACATTTTCCGACCAATCTGCGGTACAGCGGAGCCTCCATCGGCTATCAGTTGGCTTCGGTGGTGGCGGGCGGCCCGGCACCCCTCATCGCCACCTGGCTGCTCCACACATACGGAACTGGGTACTCGATCAGCGTGTACATCGTCGTCAATGCCGTCATCACCATCATCGCCACGGCCATGATGAGGGAACGGGCAAAGGTGGAGATTGATAAGGAGCTGCCGGTTTAAAAAAGCAGATCGCACTTGACCAGGGCTTGCACGGCTAACAGGCACGCAGACTTGTTTGTCCGCTGAGGTGCGGACAGGAAAATACCGTATCGCCCACGTCGGGCAAATTCGCCAGTTCCCGGAGAGTGAGGCAGAGCTGGTGTTCGGGGAGTGCAAGAAAATACCCCCAACCGGAAGGCCCGATTACGCAGGTGAATCGGCGATCTCGGTTCCTCCACGGCGAACTCCACATGACTGCCGGATGAATTGAGGTAGGAGGCCGGGCGGCGGGTGTATTCGCCCGCGCCCGGCTTTCCGATCTGTGCCGCCTGGGGGACCGCGCTCGGCCCGGAACCCGCGGTCGTCGACCCAGGCGATCCCTTCATGATCAGAGGTGAAACGCTCCATTTGGTCAGCAGTGGCCTCGGGGGGGAGTCCCCGAGAAACGGTTCACCTATCCGTTCTGTCCGGCTCGCCTCGGTGCAATAGGGAAGCGGATAGGCGAGCGGGCCGGAACGCGATTCAATCGCCCCGGCCCGCTCCGCCGATCGCGGCCGCTTGTCGGACCCCGTCGAGGACGGCCGCCGCCACCGTCTCGGCCGCCCACGCACCGACCAGATCCAGCGGTGCGGTCACGCCGCCGACGGCCAGAGCAAACAGCGCATCCCCGTCATACATGGTGTGGGCCGGTCGGATCACCCGGGCCAAGCCGTCATGAGCCATGGCCGCCACCTTCTTCGCCTGGACTTTGCTCATCCGGGCGTTGGTCACCACAACCCCGATGGTGGTGTTCGTCCCCGGCAGCAGGACCCCGAAACCCGGCCCTGTGCTCCACACCGCCAGTGTGTCCAAGGGCTTCCCGTCTTCCCCCAGGGGCCCGGCGAGAATCTCCCCGGTGGCGGGGTCCACAACGTGTCCCACGGCATTCACCGCCACCACCGCCGCAACGACGAGGCCCCCGGGCAATCGCACGGCAGCTGTCCCCAGCCCGCCGTCCATGGCGCGCAGGTGGCCCAGCGCCTTCCCCACCGTGGCGCCGGCTCCAGCCCCGACCCGCCCCCGTTCGGGGACCTCCCGGGCCGCCTCGCACGCCGCATAACCCATCACCGCATCCGGCCGGCGGGAACCGTCTCCCACGGCCAAATCAAACAGCACCGCACCGGGCACAATGGGGACCCGCCCCACCCCGACATCCAGGCCGTATCCCCGCTCCTCCAGGTAACGCATCACCCCGTCCGCCGCCGCCAAACCGAAGGCGCTGCCCCCGGCGAGAAGCACCCCGTGCACCTCCTGCACCAGATTCACCGGGTCGAGCAAATCCGTTTCCCGGGTGCCCGGCGCAGACCCGCGCACATCCACACCGGCAGCCGCCCCCTCCGGAGTGAGGATCACCGTACAGCCGGTCCTCGCCCTCAGATCGTGGGCGTGTCCGATCCGTACACCGGGCAGGGGAAACCATGCCGCCCGCTGCACCCCGTCCGACGTCGCTCCCGGACCGTCTCCGTTCTCCCTCACCTTCGTGTCACCCCCACACCGTTGATCTCCTCTCCGCCTGAAGGCGGGAGATTCCTTCCTGCCACCAGGAGCCTTGGTGCACCCCTTGGGTCGGTCATTTTGACCGACTCCCAGGCACTTAGACCGCGGAACAGGCGAACCGGGCCGGTCCGGCCCTTAAAATGTTCATCGCCCCCACCGTGTCAGCATGTGCCTAAAACCCACACCGTTCACACCGAAATGGGGATTGCGTCGGCCGATTCGCCGCGCTTTTGTGCCCGCACGCAGGCACCGGCCGACCTAGATCCGCGCCTTGGACGATCGCCGGTCCACCCGCTTCCAGGCCAGCACCACCGCCAGGGTCACGATCACCGAGACCACCGCTTCCGGCAGGCCGTTCAACACCGCCACCGACGCGGCCACCCCGAGGGACATGTAGTTTCTCACTACGGCCATGCCCAAAACCAACACCGTGTTGGTCGCGGAGCCCACAAAAGCGGCCACCCCCACCGCCAGCGGATCATTCCACCGACGCAGCCCCCGATAGACAAAATAGGCCGCCACACCGATGAACAACCTCGGCAGGATCGCCACCAACGGATCTTTGAACAGGGGCACCGTGGCATTCAAGAACGACGAAATCCCAAAAATCAATCCAATAATGCCGCCGACCACCCAGCCTTCCAAAATCCCCCCGATAATGGCCGGCACGTGCATAATGGTGGCGTGTCCGGCCGCGGTGGGCACCGGAATGAATCCCAACTGCGTCACACCCAGAAGCACCGCAATGGCCCCCAGAACGCCGCTGACCACGATTTGGCGGACCGTGAACACACTTTTCTGTTTCATGCCCATTACCTTCCTCTCGTGAAATGATGGAGCCTGCTACACGGGAAACCGGATCAACCACATGGCCGCACAGAAGGCGACCACCAAGACCGCCGCCGCCCCGTCCCGGGCCTGCATCCGATACTCGGTATAGGTGGTTCGCCGGGCGCCCGGAACATAGCCCCTGGCTTCCATGGCGGTGATGAGATCCTCGGCGCGGTGCATCGCACTTACAAACAATGGAATGATGACCGGAAACGTCTGTTTCGTGCGCCGAACCACCTGCCACCAGCGAAAATGCCCGAAATCCGCCCCCCGACTGGCCTGGGCTTTCATCAGTTTCTCCATTTCCATGGCAAATGTCGGGACAAAGCGCACGGTGATGGTCAGGATCAAGGTCACTTCATGAACGGGAAACCGAATCCGGGCCAGCGGCCGGAGCAGGGCCTCGGTGCCCCGGGCCAGATCGTTCACCGTGGTGGTCAGGGTGAGAACACTGACCAAACATAGGATTTCCAAAAATCGCATCACCGCCACCACGGCGATTTTGAGTCCGTCGGCGGTGACACTGAACCATCCCGCCTGCCAAAGCACCACCGTTCCTGGGCCCTTGCCCAAGAACAGCACCTGCAGAATGAACAGCACCACCACAAAAGGCAGGGCCGGACGCAATCCCGACAGGCCGTAGCCCACCGGCACCCGGGACACGATCAGAACCAGCAGACACGCCGCTGCCATGACGACATTTCCGGTGTACGTCGACGCAAATGCCGCCGTCAAAACCAGCATAGCGAAAAGGATGATTTTCACCCGGGGATCCAGGCGATGGACCACCGAATCTGCGGGAATATACTGTCCAATGGTGACATACCGGGTCAACTCAAAACTGCTCACCGCTCATCCCCCCACCTCGACGCCCGGTTCCGACAGCAACCGTCTGATTAACGCCTCGGCCACCGCATCGGGAGAGTAGCCCTCAGCCTCAACGGCAACACCCCGCTCCCGGAGACGGTGCACCACCTCGACGTGAGGAGGGACACCCACATTCCACCGCGCACAGCGCTGCGGGTCGTCAAACAGCTCATCCGGCGAACCGGACCACACCGCTGTCCCTCCCTCCATAAGGATGACCTGGTCGGCGAACCGGGCCACCTCGGTCAAATTGTGGGTGATGAACACCAGGGTCACCCCATCCTCCCGGTTCAACCGCAGCAAATGCTCGAGCAGTTCGTCCCGGGAACGTGGGTCGAGGCCCGCCGTGGGTTCGTCGAGCACAAGCACTTCCGGGCGCAGGGCCAAGACCCCGGCGATGGCCACTTTCCGCCGCTGGCCGCCGCTCAGGGCATATACCGGCCGATCTTTCCATTCAAAAGGAATCCCCACCATCTCCATGGCCCGGCGAACCCGCTCTCTGACCTCATCGATGGCCAGTCCCAGCTGCCAGGGCCCGAACGCCACATCATCCCCGATCAGCCGCTCGAACAGTTGGTCTTCGGCATGTTGAAACACCAGGCCCACCCGGGTGCGGAGGATTTTCCAATCCCGCCGCGGGTCGGCGTATCCGGATACATCCACCGTCAGGTGCCCTTCTTGGACGGGGATTAGACCGTTAAAATGCTGCACCAAGGTGGATTTTCCGGATCCGGTGTGTCCAACCAGGGCGGTGACGCCACCCCGGGGGATCGAGAGGGTCACGTCCCGAAGTGCCCGGTGTTCCAAGGGCGTCTTTTTCATGTAGACATAGCCGAGGCCCCGGGCGGCGATGATCGGGTCAGCCGATTTGCCGGGGCGCTCGTCCGCCCGGTGTCCAGCCCCCCGGTTCCTCCCGTCCTCCGTCCCTGGGCCCGCCCCGTCCGCCGCACCCCGGTCCATCCCGGCGTCTGGTCCTCGGTCCATCCCGGCTCCCGCACTCCGGTCCGCACCGCCCCCCGACGGCACATCCGATCGGGGCGTGGTCGGCCGGCCCTCGGGGAAGCCGGCTGCGTGGAGGATGGAGGGTCCGGATCGGAAAGATCGCCCTTCACCGGGTAGATCCCATTGGCGGATAGCGGTGCTGCCGGACTTCACCCGCCGCTCCACCTCCCGGACGAGTTCCTCGGTTCGAATGCACATCGGAAACCCCGGGAGCACCTCGGCGATCCGGCGGGACACGGCGGCCGCCGCCGGCACGTCCAAGTGGAGCGCGGCCAAAACCTCCTGACGCCGACCGAACACTTCCTCCGGAAGCCCCTGCATCACCACCCGGCCCTCGTGGATCACGACGATGCGGTCGGCCAAGGCCGCCTCTTCCATGTGGTGGGTGACGGCCACCACCGTCACTCCCGCCGCCCGAAGCTCGCGAACGGCCGCCATGACCTCCTCCCGGCCGGGGGTATCCAGCATGCTGGTGGCTTCATCCAGAACGATGCACGCCGGGCGCATGGCAAGGACCCCGGCGATGGCCACCCGCTGTTTTTGCCCCCCGGACAGGTGATGCGGGGAGCGGTGCCGGTATTCCCACATTCCCACCCGGCGCAGGGCGTCCTCGACCCGCCGACGCATCTCCTCCCGGGGAAGAGCGAGATTCTCCAGACCGAAAGCCACATCCTCTTCCACCGTCGCGGCGATGATCTGATTGTCCGGGTGTTGAAAGACCATGCCCACCATGCGGCGGATCTGTCCAATATTCCGATGGTCCGAGGTATCCAGCCCCGCCACCCGCACGGCGCCCCTCCGGGGTACCAACAGGCCGTTCAGGTGCTTGGCAAGCGTCGATTTTCCCGACCCGTTATGGCCGAGGATCGCGACGAATTCCCCGGGGAACACCTCAAGGGAGGCTCCGCGCAGGACCAGACCGTCCGTGTCCGCGGTATCCGTCTCGGGCTGGATTTCCGCGGGCTGCCGGCGGCCCGGCTGTCGATCGGTCGACTGACGATCTTCGCCGCCCGTCGTCAATCCGGCACCCTCCCCCGGTTCGGCACCGTCCGGGGAACCCACCGCCTTCGGTCGATCCTCCCGGTCGGCGTAGGAAAAATATACGTCTTCCACGCGAATCAACGGTTCGTTCACGATTCCCCCGCCCCTGATCCGGCCAGGAAGCGCCGTGCCGCTTCGGCGTACATCCTGGCCGTGATCACAAGTTCCTCCACGTCGACATACTCGTCCACCTGATGGGGCAGCGTCCGGCTGCCGGCTCCGGTGGTGACCACGGGAATCCCCGCCCAGGCGTGCAGAAATGTCCCGTCCGTGGCCCCGGGCACGCCGTTGTAGACCGGTTCCCGTCCCGTCACCGCCCGGTACGCCTCCGCCACGGCGCGCACCACGGGGTCCCCGGGGTCGGTCTCGGTGCACGGCCGATCATCAAGCACCTGGAAGGAAGCCGAAAAATCCGGATCCCCTTCCGGCCGTTTCACACGTCCGCCGGGATGTCGACGATGCTCTCCTGCTCCAGCCGCAGCCGGCTCTTTGCAATCCAGTCCAGCACCTCGCCCCACTGGGCAAAACCGGGGTCGTCCCGCATTGCGAGAGCTTTCTCCACATACTTGTCGTCGGCGCGAACCGCCCGTTCCCTGTGGGCCTCCAGGGTCGGAATATCCATCATGATTGGCTGCAGCCGCGGGAAAAACTGGGTCTTGAGAAACTGGAAGATCCTGATCCCGCCAAGGTCCACGTCGCCCCAGTGGCCTACCGGAAGCTCGGGGGACTGCCGGGCCACTGCGGCAGCCAATTTCTTCAGAAACAACTGCAAGGTGTGGTGGGGAAACCCGCCGGTGTACACCACCAGCTCGGAACGGCCGACCCGCTCCTGCACCCACTGGTGATAGCTGGTGAGATTTTCGATGGTCACGATCCGTTGGGCCCCCACCGCCTCCACCTCCATCTTCTGAACGGTGGCGGCGGACAAACCCACCCCGCCGACAAAACCGGCCGTCTCCAGCCGACGGTCCCCAAGGACCAACGTCAGCGGCCCGTTCAGCCAGACGCTGCTGGGATTCTCGACAACCCCCACGCTGTCGAGATACGCTTCCTCCGTCTCCATCTCGAACTCGCCCCAGGCGCGGAGTAGGCCCACAAGCCGCCGCTCGACGCGCCGCTCGAAATGTTTGCTGTCCCGGAACAGCGCTTGACTGAACTGCCGCTTCGGAACCCCCGTCTCGTCCAGGCCGGGCAGCGCCTGTAGCACCCGCACCAGATCAGCATACCCCTCCGGATCGTCCAGCGCCAGACCGGGATTTTGCCGTTTCGCCAGCCGGTCGTCCGTCTCCCGCCAGAACCGGCGCACCCATTCCCACGGGTGGGACTGAAGCGGCCGCAAAATCTCCCGCAGCCGCTTCAGCTTCGCCAGCTTCGGCTCCCGCCCCGCCAGGCGGTAGGCATCGTCCAGACCGTCCCACTCCAAGTAGACCTTGGCCAGCAGCTCCCCTTCCCGGAACCGATCCCATACGAGGGACACGACCCCTTGCCGCTCCAGGTCTAGGAGCACCTCGTTCATCCAGTCCCGCTTGCGGAAATCCATCTCGTCGCTGTACTCCGCCCAAAACGGGCTCTCCTTCATCGCGAACTGGGGCCGCAGCCCCGACGCCCCGCCGCTTTGAAAGGACCGGCTGCGCTCGTACTTGTCCAGCAGATAGGAAAGCAGCCGCTTCTGAAAGCGGGTTTTGAACGGCTGTTCGTGATCCAGCGGCCCCATGCCCTCACCTCACCTGCACCCGTTTGCCTCCCGTCAAAACAGCGTCTCCTGGAGTGGCACCGGTTCCTCCCGCCCCCCGTTTCCCCTCCCCGACGAAAGTTCCCGCTCCACATCCTCCTCCGCCCCGACACCCGCCGCAGGGTCGACAACGGCCCCTTCCTCTCCGCGCTCGATCAGGTCGACGAAACACCGGTCATCCTGTTTGGTCACAATCAGGGTGGTGGTTACCTCCGACACCATGTGCTGCATTTTCTCGTCCGGCACGGCGGCGATCAGTTGCAGGTCCATCTGTTTGATCAGTCGCAGGCTCGACCGGATCCGCTGTTCGTCCATCTTGTTGAACGCCTCGTCGAACACCACCAACCGCACCGTCTTCCCCGAACGGTACAGATGATAAAACGACGCCAGGATGGCGATATAAAACGGCGTTTGCGTCTCCCCGCCCGATTTTTCCCTTAACACATGGGAGAATCGGGTGCGCCTGTCCCGGGAGGTGATGACGATGTCAAAATCGAGATAGCGCCGGTAATCGGTAAACTCTTCCACATCGCCCGCCTCTCCGCGCACCAGGGTTTCAAAAAGTTCGTGGAGAGCCTGGACCCTCTCCTCCTGGAGGTGATCGAACAGCGACCCCCGCTCTAGTAACAAGGGATCCATCACCGCGTCGTAAAATTTTTTGTACCGCTCGCTCGGAGTGACCTCAAAATGGTAGCGGTCCTCCGAAAACGGGAAGTGGCGCAGGGCGTAGTTCAGTTCGTCGAACTCCCGGCGGGCCAAATGGATCGCTTCCCGCAATTTGAACACAAAATGGGATTTGAACTCTTCCTCCGACTCCCGGAGGGACTGTTCCACTTTTTCCCGGTATTGCGGCAAGTTGAGGTGCTCGATGTCGTGCAGCAGGCTTTCGTAGGCCCCGTTGTCCTCGCTGTCCACCGGCCCGTCGAAGCCGTACTCCATGTTGTACTGCCGCCTCAGCTCCCGGAGCGCGTCCCACTCCTGGTTACGGCGCGTCTCGTTGCCCTTCCGGTTGTTTTCCCAGTTTTCCAGCTTGCGGGCGAGGGGCAGGCCCTGGCGGACCGCATCCTCCCACCTCGCGAGGGCCCGGTTCTCCGCCTCGGGGCCATATTCCAGCCGCCACGCCTGAAATTCCGCTTCGGCCTCCTGGGCGGCCTGCCGCTGCCGCCCGGCCTGCTCTTCTATGTGCCGCCGGTCCGCCTCCAGGCCGGCCTGCCGGCGGACCCACTGGTCGTACCGCGCGCCCCATTCCTTTTCCGCCTGCCGCCACGCCTCGTACTCCCGCTTCAACCGCTCGACCTGGCCGAACAGATCGGACGCCAAAAGGGCCTCCCGCTCGCGTTCCGCCGCCTCCAGCTCGCCCTTGACCGCGTCCAGTTCGGCCGGCAGAGCAGTCTGCTCCGCCAGGGCGGCGTACAGGGACGGCTTGTCCCGGAGGCGCTCGGCCCACCGGTCCAGTTCCCGGCGGGCAGCCGCCAGCCTCTCCCGCCGGGCCCGGAGGTCCTCCAGTTCCCGACGGCGCATCTCCAATTGCCTGGCGATCGCCTTCGCCCCGATGTACGGCACTTCGTAATGGCGTTTCGGAATCTGGCGGGCCACCAGGTTGTGATACACCATGCACGTATTCGTGACCGCCGTCCGGTACCGGCGCAGGTCCTGTTCGTCGGCTGCCTTCATCACCCTGCCCAGGAGATGTTCCACGTGGGCACGGATCACCGGGTGGGGCGCCTCCAGCTCCCCGGCCAGGGAACCGGGCTCGGCCGTGCCCAGGTATTTCCTCTCCTTGTCCGTGTCCACCAGCCCAACCCCCTCCAGGCGATGGGCCCATTTTTCCCACTCGTAGACGGAAAGCGCCTCGACAAAGGCGCGCGGCTCCACCAGCAGGTCAAACCGCTGGGTGTTCAGGTACCCTTCGACGGCGTCCCGCCACGCCTCGTCTTTGAGTTCCATCTCCTCACAAAAGATCCATACCGGCGACCGCTGCCCCAATCGCGCTTCCAACATCGCCTTGAGGCGCTCGACCGACTCGGGATACGGGCGCTTTTTCTGCTCCAGATTGCGGATGACCCGCTCCAGATCGGCGATTCTCTCCTCCGCCTCCCGCACCTGTTCGGCCACCCGGTCGGCGGCGATCACCGCCCGCTGGTACAAATCCGCCAGCCGTTCCCCCGCTTCCGCCAGCGCGGCGCCCACCGCGCCCTCCACCCGCTCTTCCCGGGCCAGGCGCCCGTGCACCGCCGCCAGGCTCTCCCGCACCCGTTCCAGGACCTCCCGCTCGCCCTCCCGCCACTGCCAGCCGTCGCAAGCGGACCAGCCGGCCAGCCCGCCGAGCAACTCCAGCTCCCGCCCCAGCCTGTCCACCGCCGAGGACAGCCGCCGCCTCAACTCCGCCAAGCTGTTCGCCCGCTCCCGGATGATCGCGTCCAACTCTTTCTTCCGCCGCTCCGCCTCATGGGTTTGCCAGCGCTGGAGCGCCGCCTCGGCATCCTCCCGGGCTTCCTCCTGCTTCGCCTTCGCCAGGGCGATCTCGCCCTCGGCCTCCTCCAGCTTCTCGTCCAATCTGCGCAGTTCCTGTTCGAGTCCCGCCAGCACCTCCCGGACCCGCTCCCATTTGAGGCGGCGGATCACGTAATCCTGCTCCAGCACGATATCCCGCCATTTGGCGTACTCCTGGTAACGTTCGCGGACGGCGAGCAGCTTGTCCCGCCGCCGTTCCAGCTCCGCCAGCTCCTGCTTGTACCGCTCGTAAATCTCGAAATTTTGTTTCAACAGATCAAGCCGCAGCTTTTGCTCGTCGAGGATGTGATCGTACACAAAGGTCCGCACGTCCTGGATCGGCTGGAACGACAGCGCCTTGACGAACACCCGGAAAAATCTTTCGTGCACCTGCCCCATCCGCGCCAAAAGCGCCCGCTGATAGGTGGACTTGTTCCGCTCAAAAATCGCCCGGTTCCGCCCGCTCCCCCCGTAGCGTCTGCGGAACGCCTCCCGGTTGAGCAGCTCGCCGGAGGGCCCGACGAACTCCAGCTCCTCCAGGCGCACGCCGGAGAGGATAAAATATTCCGGCTCGAAATCCTGGTCGCCGAAAACGTCGATCACCGCGCCCACCACGAAGGGCTCCCGCTTGTGTGCATCATAGAACTCCGCGACGATGTAAGTGGTGAAATCCCCGTGGCGCACGAAGGTCTGCCGGTCCGTGCCGATCTTCCCCCGCAGGTAGTTGATCATCGTCCGCTTCGCCTCATCGTGGGCGGCCGCGTTGAACTTGATCTGCCGCTGGTCGGCCACGAACAGCACCTGGAGGGCGTCGATGATGGTGGATTTTCCCGCCGCGTTTTTCCCCGTGATCAGGGTCTGTTTGCCGAACTCCACCGTTTCGTCGTAAAAATAGTGCCAGTTAATCAGCCGCAGACGTTTCATCCATTTCATCGAGGAACCCTCCCTCCGTCGCCCCGGCAAACCGTTCAATTTTATCCCCAATCACCGAAAGCTCCCGGGTGTCGACGACGTACATCCACGTGTGGTACAACCGCAGACGGCACTCGTCCGACCGGATGTTGTCGTCAAGGACCTCCAACAACTGGTACCGGGTGCACAGTTGGACCAATTGGTCCAGTTGGGTGCGGTTCAGCCAGGGCAAGCGGAATGTCTCGTATTTGCTGCGGATTTCATACACGGTGGTCACCGGCGTAGCGCTGAGGGACAAACTTCGCCGCTTTTCCTCGTAGATCAGGCGCAGCACCAAAAACCCAATGGTCTGTTCCCGGTTCAGCCTGCGGCGCAGGCCGGCGTCGGGGGCGTGTACAAACACGCACTCGTGCCGCTCGTCCACCACCAAATCCCAGCCGAGAAAACGAAAAAATCGCTCCAGCCATTCCCGGTGGCGGCGCACCAGCAGATACGCTTCCCGCTCCTTCTCCTTCACCAGAAAATTGACGGCGATGAGGCGGTTGATCAGGGAGCGCAGCCGTTCCTGCTCCTGTTCGCTCACATCCGGTTGCCACATGGGTCACATCCCCCTGGAACCGCCCCGCCCGGCGACTTTGCGGACGATGCGGTGGTTTTGGAAGCGAAAAGGCCCGATCTCCAGAATCTGCCGCGTCGGGGACCGCTTCAGTTCGAAGGAAGAGGCGCCGTCTTGGCCGTACAGGTACGTGTAGGCCAGCAGTACAAACTCTTCCAGGCCGGTCGGCGCCAGTTCCGCAAGCTCCATTTCGTTCCGCTCGCCCAGCCGGGCCAAGACGTATTGGTCCACTTTTTGCCTGGTGACGGCCGCCTGGAGGCGCGCCAGACTTTCCCGGCGAATCCGTTCCCGCACCTCCTCCGGCACCGGCTGGACCACGTGGACGGCGGGCTGATGAACCCGCCGCTTGCTCCGGGGGGTATACAGCGAGCCTTCCGCCACCCCTTCCACACGGACGAGGCGAAACAACCCCGACCCGATCCCGCCGTCCCCCGGCCACCGGTCCCCCCACCTGGCGAGCCCCACGATAGTCCTGGCCAGCTCCCGGTCCAGCCCCGGCTGCTGCTGGCTCAGGTACCGGGCGCGATCGTAGGAAGCCCGCAGATACTGGTTGTGCCGCAGATCGATTTGGTACAAAATCTCTTCCAGCCGGTCGTACGTTTCTTCAATCAAATACAAGGCGGCGCGAATATCCGCTTCCGCCTCCTCCCGGGTCCTGTAAAAATCGTTGCGGATCCCGTCGTCAACCGTTTCCTCCATCCGTTCCCGGTCCAGTAACCACTCTTGCACCGTCTGCAGAATGTAGAACCGATAGCGCGAAACGTGGTCGGAGGTTTTCAGGCGGTGGTAGTTTTTGTCGACGATCTGGGATTTGTAAACGTCAAAATGGTGGTCCAGCACATCCTGGATGGTTTCTTGCCGCACCACTTGTTCCATGTGGTGTTTCATGTTTTGGTAAAGGGTTATCAACTCCTGCTCGAACTGAAGGGTGTACTCCCGAGCCTCCCGCACGGCGAAACAGGGCCGGAGTTTGGCTTCTTCGCCGGTGAGAATGCCGTAGGTGACAAAGGCAAAACGCTGGTATTCCACCGCCCGCTGCTCGCACAGGTCTTTGAACAGCGCCAGGATGCGGTTGGTGTAATGGGGCAAGACGATGTATTCCTGAAATTGGTCGCGCACTTCGATGTCGATCCACTTCAAGGCCGCCAACCGCCGGATCAGGGCGCCCGCCTGGGCCCGGGACCATTCTTCCAGGGTGATTTGGCCGTGGCCTTGGACCGCACCGCCCTCGGTCTCCCCCTCTTCTTCGTCGAGGGAGATGTCCCAGCCCTGTTCCATCCGGGTCTCAACCAGCTCTTGGAACAGGTCGCGCATCACGTCCACCCGGATCCCGAATCGCTCGTTTCGCGAATGTTCGTAGATCAGAAGCGCCGCTTCCGCATAAAGATGTTTGTTCAGCCCCGTTAACAACGCAAAAAAGCGTTCCGGCACCACATCGAACAGGTTCATGATCTCCCCGGCCTCCCGTCCGCCGTTGTTCCTTTGCCACTATTGTAACAAACGGGACAACTGCAGGTCTCCTGCAAGGCTTCAAGTCGCATACCAAGCCTACGCACGGCTGCGCCCGCGGCAGAAGGGTGACTGTCCTGATGCACGAGGCTATACGGCATGCGCAACAAATCAGCCCCTTGCAGAATGCAGGATTCGGACCTTAACGTTTCCGCTCTCTTTGTTGATCGACACGATTTCTACCGGTACTTCCTCGTCCTGGGTGTGACCGTGCGCACCACAGCGTTGTGACGGTCACCTTCCTTGAGGGTTCTGAGCGTTCGCTCCTGCATGATTGCCATCGCCTTGGCCCGCGAGCAAACCACATTCCCAGTTTCCCGATCTGCTCTCAACACCATGAACCGATTTGCTTCCCAACAAAATCCAACATCTGGTTTCCTTCCACGCCGGATTCCATTCGTGGAACAATCTCCTTTACTCCTTCACCGAAATCGAGCACCCAGCACCGGATGTTTTCGCCGTTCAGTTCGTGTTCCTCGATCCCCATAACCTCCAGTTCCAGCACCGTCCGATACTGCATCGCCGCGAAAATCTCCGACCACGAATAACCTTTGTGCCGCCCCCTGTAACCTTCCGCGCTCATGAGCGAAATGATGTCGGCCATTCCTAACCACTCCCTTTTGGATGTTCGGCGGTTGCCCGCCGTTGTGTTCACAAAAAAAGAACCCGGCCGCATGTGACCGGGTTTGCTGAACTTTTTCCTATTGCACCAGTTCTTTTTGGATCGCTTCGACCTCTTCACGGCTAAGTCCTGTTCCTTCCGCCACTTGTTCGACCGGAAGTCCCATGCGAAGAAGATTGCTTGCTACTTTCTTTCGTTCTTCAAACCTTCCTTCTTCCTTCGCCCCATGAATCTCCGCCTCGTAGGTCATTTTCCACTTCAGCCGTTGCTCGTACAGCCGCCGCGCTTCCTCGTCCTGACTGAGAAACTCCAGCGTCGTTTTCGCCTTTTTGATCGCCGGATCCATCTCCGCCAATGCCTCCAGTTGCTCTCTAGATTTCGCCATGAAGAACAGCATCCAGCGCACCAACCGCCGTTCCAGGCCCACCGACTGTTCTTTCAGCTTTCGCAGTTCGACAAAATGAATCTCTTCCAGATCCGAAAACTGAATTCCCGTCCGGTCTTCGCGCAGGTGAAACGTCGAATGGTACTGGTCTGTGGGAATACAGTTGAAATCCACCACATTGATCGTCACGGCTTTGTGCAGTTCCCAGTACCCGTGACCTTCGCCCAATTGACTCTCGAACAGTTTGGCCCAATAGTACAAGGTGCGTCTCTCGATGTCCTGCCGGTTCCACAGTTGCACTTCCACATCGACAAGCATGCCCGACTCCGTCCGTGCCTTGACATCCAACACCGATTCCTTGTCCAGCAGGGCGTCCTTGTGCAAGAACGGATCCAGAATTTCCACATCGGCGATCAGCGGCTGGCCGGAATCTTCGAATACCGCATTGAGAAAACTAACCAGGATGTCCTTGTTTTCCTCGGTGCCAAAAATCCGCTTAAAGACAAAATCGACTTTGGGACTGAGCAGTTCCATCCGGTTCACTCCCCGGGGGTTCTGGGTTTATTATAACTTGGACGGCTTGCGTTTCTCTACGGCCTTGCCCGGGACAGGGAGCACACCCAGGGCCGCCAGAGCCCACCGGCCGTCTCTCTGTCCGATGGGGATCATCTGCAAAAGCCCGACCAGTGCCCAGAACAGCCACCATATCGCGAAATCCTTGAGCCACCCGACGTGAATCGCGCCAGCAAATGCCAAGAAGAAAACCACCAGCCAGGTGGCCAAAATCCCGGACAGGGCGATCAGGGCACCCTGCCATTTGCGCCGGGCCATCACTGCCCCAACCGGTGTGATGTACCCGGCAAACGGGATCAGCCGAAGCTCGAACGCGCCAATTCGCAACAGACGCGGCCCGACCCCCCACACGATGCGTTCGACGGGCAACCCGCATAGCCGTTGGGTGGTGGCGTGACCCAGTTCGTGGACTAACACAGACAAGGCTGCGGCAACAAAAAATGCGATGATGAGTGATCCCCTGGTTCAAAAAATCTGCTTGAATCCGGGATTCAAGCAGACCGGCCTCCAGACCAGGCGTTCGCCTCCTTCCGGATGTTGGATTTGTCCCTTCGGACACGCGACAGGAGACCTCGGCCCGGGAGTCCCACCCGGACAGGAGATCGGCA
This sequence comes from Kyrpidia spormannii, assembly GCF_002804065.1. Classification (NCBI taxonomy): domain Bacteria; kingdom Bacillati; phylum Bacillota; class Bacilli; order Caryophanales; family Alicyclobacillaceae; genus Kyrpidia; species Kyrpidia spormannii. The sequence continues at coordinate 3,073,793 of NZ_CP024955.1, forward strand.
GAGCACGGACGTCCGTTGCACGGCCTCTCGGGAACTCGCGTCCCGCAACGAAAGCGGCACCGCGCCCTGGATACCTTCCGGTTCCGCCTCCTGCGTCCTGTCAGGACGCCTGCCGGTTTTCCCGACACCGGCTAAACGGGGTCACCGAAGCGCCAAAGCTAACCTCATGAAATCCAGCCAGATCCCATTCAGCCGCTCCTGTTGCCATGCGGCCAACCCATTGTGTGCAGGCATTGTGTTCCCCAGCCGTTCCAAGAGGGCTCCGACACCCAGGGTCATCCCTTGTCCTTCCTTCGGCAAGGGTTGCCCTTTCCGGCCCTTCAGTTTGAAGATCCTCTCTCTCAGTTCCCTTGTGATCCGCTCTCGATACCCCAACGCCCGGCGTCCGATCACCAGCGCCGCCGATTCATGGATCGTCACTCCATATCGCTGTTGGTATTTCCAATGCCCAATGGTGGACGTGTGCCGGGGATTGACCGTCACTACCCCCACCCGTTCCTTCCACGCCCGCCGAAGCAAGGCTTCCGACACTTTCGCATACGGAAACTGGCTCGCCATCCGGTTGAACCGCCGATTCGTGTCCAGCCGGTCTTTCCCAAACGCCAAGTCTTCCATCACCAGCGGTTTCCCCAGGAGTTTGGCCACGTCCACCACGACCTTCGCCAGCACCCCGATCAGGACTCCCGGCGATTCCCCCGGGCGTAAGCCAGCTCGGGAATCTGCAGGTAGGCAAACCCGTTCGGGTGAACCTTCGCCTGCCACTCCCCGGGATCCTTGCCAAGTCCCTCCGGGATCCACACCAGATGGTCCGGCCACGGCTTCGGTTGCCCATCCGGTCCCACGTGGCACAACGCCACACCGTCCGGGTTGATGTCCAGCGCCAGACACCCGTTCCCCGTGTTCGCCTTGGGCATCCCCGCCAAACGCCAGGTCAGCATCACCCGGTACCGGCCGTCCAGTCCTCGCACCACCTCGGCCGTGTAGGGCAGGCCCATCGCCAACACCAGTCGCACAAAGCCACGGTGTTTCTCCGGAACCCACAGTTTCCCCTCCACCCGGGGCGCTTTCCCTGTCCGCGGCCGGCCCAAGGCGTCGGTGCCCTTCGCCTCCGCCAAGTGGGACAGAGCCACAGACAGCCCGAACCCCTCACCGCGCACCACCACTCGAATGTTCGGGTTCCCGCCCTTGGTCTCGTCCCCTCGGGCGTACAGGCGGTTCCTCCGGGCCGCCCGCCAGGTCCCTTTGCCGACCTTGCCCCGGCACACCTGCCGCCACAGTCGCCGGCCGCCAAATACCACCTTCGGGATCGTCCCCGATGCTTTGTGAGCCTGAAGTTCGGCGAGCTTGGTTTCAAGTTTCCGCACCCGGGCCTGCCGGCCCCGAACGGTCAGAAACAGTCGGTCGGCGGCAGTCGTATCTCCCTTGGCCCGAGCCTTCTCCAGCTTGCTCATGGCCCAGCCGAGTTTCTTCCGCGCCCGGCGCCGTTTCGTTTCGGTTTCGTCGATCTCGATGCCTAGAAGCTCTTTTTGGGAATCCCGCATCGCCTGGGCCTTCAGCCGGGCGTCGTCTACGTACCGGGAGTTGAGGCCAAAGAGCGCCTGTCCCTGTTTCTTGATCTCGTCTTTCGACATGCTCTCCTGTAACCGGTTGAAGGTCCATCGGGTGCAAGCCCCAAACAGGCGCATCTCCGTCTCCAGAGCGGTCTCCTCTCCCCGAGTCCACGCCTCAGACCGGGGAAGACCCTCCGTTTCCGGAAACCACTCCCCGCAGATCGTGAGACTCAGGTCCTCTTCCTTCGGTCTCGGCATCCTTCATCCACTCCTGAAACCGTTTGCGAACCGCGCGTCCACCCCGGGACCCGTACAACCGGGCGGAAAATGACGTGACAATGGCAAGAAGATCCCGAACCAACTCGCCATGAGCGTCTTCCGGCTCCTTCTCGGCCATGATTTCGATCTCTGCCCCGCACATCTTCGTGATCCACTCCAGGTACTCGAACCCAAACCGCGCCAGCCGGTCGGGATATTCAATCAGCACCCGGTCGATTTCACGGTTCTCCAGGGCTTTCACCAGCCGTTTCAGGCCCCGGCGCTTTGCGTTCAATCCCGACGCCACATCCTCAAACACGTGAACCACGTGGTAGCCTTTAAGCGCCGCATGAGCCAACAGCCGCTCTTTCTGCCGCTGGAGATTGCCCGCTTCTTCCTGCTTACGCGTGGAAACCCGGGCGTAGATTGCCACCCGCTTCCCGCCTTCTGTCACCGAGGGTTGCCCCAGAATTCGTCTCACCTCTTCTTCGGGATACCTTCGGTGCCCGGACGGCAAACGAATACAGCGGATCTTGCCCTGCTTTTCCCACACTCGAACACGGTCTACCGACACACCAAGCAATTTCGCTACTTGACCAATCGAGTAGTATCTCATGGTTTTATACTACCATTTTCACCATGATTCACACACATATTTTGTAGCTGTTTCAAACCTTCCAAAACACCTCGCCAGACGCGCAGAATTGGCCGCTGAGAGCCGTTTCCTGCATGGGCAAGGGTTTGATACCCGCCTTTGATTTTTTACCATCTGCTCGTTAAAAAAACACCGCCGAGAACGCCGGAAATCGGCTTCTCAGCGGTGTTTTTGCTCGTGGCAGTGGTTTTGTACCCACCAGTGTTTTAGACCGCCCTACGAGGCTTCCAGAATATAGGCAAACACGACACCAATGAACAGAAGCGCAAAATCCGAAAGGTTAAAAAATGCGTCCGCCATTTTTCCCGCCTCCCGAAACCTGTTCGCCCTTTGGAATCAGTTTTTTCAGTTCGCTTTTCAGCACGCCCGCGTATCCTGCCGCGACAAACGCCAGCACAACATCTGCGATCAGGACGATTGTGCCAAAACGCAACGCCCGTCACCCCCTTCAAACAAAAAGAGGCCCGGGAGAAATCCCGGGCTCGAACAACAACTTTTTCTGACGCGGCATCTATTCGCCAAAATGCGGATATGCTATAATGGTGGCGGATAAGAAACTGGGTCGCCCGCCTCGCCGGGCACGAATTACGGTCCCTGACGAGGTGACGGCTCGTCAGGGACTAGCCATCTAATGGCGCGTTGCCAAGCTGACGATGCCGACCAGAACCGAGATGAGCGTGAGCAAGATCATCGCCACGCGATATTCTCGTGGACCCATCCGCATCGCCTCCTTTCGGGAAGATTCCCGGCGGAGGCGAGCGTTTTTCTTATCCGCCATTTTTATTCTACCAAAACTCGCCGTCTTTCTCATAGGAAGGGCCGGGCGCAATCCCGGCCCGATTTAACTTACCGGGCGGGCGTTCCTTGGCCGATGTTTGACTTAAAATGGAAATACGGCAGTTCCCAAAGTTCCTTGACGGTTGTTCCGAGTTCCTTGGCCAGGAATTCTGCGTCATCCAAAATTGTGTGAAATACGACTTTGTTCTTGCACTGCATTGCTAGTGCCCTTTCAGGCAATGTAGTTGGACAAATCGGAAGGAATGGCCAGTTGTCTGTCGAATGATCATCCCAGGTGGTGATCATCATGTGCATCTTTGTCCGAGACCTGACACCTGAAGAGGGCAATAAACTTGTAAAGATTGCTCGCAAAGGATCCAACCCCGTTGAAGTGCGACGTGCTTTGGTCGTGTTGGCTTCCGCTCAAAAGATGAAGGTGCCGGAGATCTCCGAGTTGTATCATCTGTCTCAAGAGCACATTCGTCACGTGATTCATGCCTTCAATCAGCATGGATTCGAGGCCTTAAAGCCTCGGTACAAGGGCGGACGACCGCGGACCTTTACCGAAGAACAACGAGCCGCGATCATTGAGTTGGCCCAGATCCCGCCAAACACCCTGGGTTTGCCCTTTACCCATTGGTCACTGTCCAAGCTCAAAGAGGAGGCCGAAAGGCGGGGCATCGTGACCTCCATTAGCATTGAGACTATCCGTGTCATTCTGGAGGAAGCCGACATCACCTACCAACACACCAAGACATGGAAAGCCTCGAATGATCCTGACTTTGAGGTAAAAAAAACGAGTCCAGTCGCTCTACCGGAATCCGCCCAAAGACGGACGGGTCATCTGCGTTGACGAGTTTGGACCGTTGTCCATTCAGCCGTTTTCCGGTTGCGGATGGTACCCGAAAAGTCGGCCCGATCGATTGCCGGCAACGTACCGCGGCACCCACGGGGTGAGGCACTTGTTTGCGGCTCTGGATCTGAAAGCGGATAAACTGTATGGGCACGTCTCATCCAGCAAGAAGCACCAGGACATACTGCGTTTTCTCAAGGTGCTCCGCCGGCGGTATCACCGCTCTGAACGGCTGTACGTGGTCTTGGACAATTTTTCACCTCACAAGCATCGTACTGTGACTGAATGGGCTGCAGAAAACAATGTAGAACTGGTTTTCACACCGACCCAGGCATCATGGTTGAACCGCATCAAAAGCCACTTTGCACCCTTGCGATCCTTTGTGTTGCGTGGGAGTAACTATCCTAATCACGAGGCATTGGCCACAGCGATTCGGTCGTACCTGCGTTGGCGAAACAAGCACAGCCGCCATGCCAGACTTCTACGTGAGCAAAAGAAGATCAAGGTTGTCTGAAGGGGCACTAGCTAGTCGTTTACATAACTGATTCATAGACTTCAGAGACGCTCGACAAAAGACTCAATCCTTTGAGAATAAATGGATCGCCCAAATTACCATAAGTATTATTGTCGGAATAGTCCATTCCTTGGGGAGAAATTTGGTTAACCACAAAGCGGTGAACACAGTTGCTACGGTCAAATATCCTAGCCACTCTTCTGGCTCAAAATGCTTTCTATTTACTAATACATTCAGGTATCCGATCGGAGGCGTAATCACGATGAGAGCCAATATCACCATTGGCCGCAAATACCACTTTTTTTTTATGTTTTTTTCCATGGATTCTCCCTCCTTAAATATCCTGAGGAGTGACAAGAGCCGCATCGGGAAAGCCGATCAAACCAAAAACAGGCGTGATCGGCCCTAGCGTATCACGCCTGTAGAGCTTCTCTGTTAAGCTGTTCATGGATTTTTAAGTAAGACGTTAACACAATTGAAAGATTAAAACAATATCGCACTGATTGCCCTTGCTATAATATTCGCAATCCATCCTGGTATTCCAAGATATTGAATCGCTTGTGAAAGTGCATCTTCTACTTGTCCACTAAAATTGGTGATCACATCCAAAGCCTTGATAATTGCATCAACTTTTATGATCTTAACGAGGTTATCTTTCACTTTTTGGCTTACTGGGAGCCAGTCAATTGCTTTTTTAATCGCACTATCAACTTGGCTTGCTTTTGCTTTGAGGGCTTCTTTAATCGCTTTAATGGTCCAGGTTACTTTCCCTTGCGGCGTTACTCCTTCAGTAGGAGGCGTAACAGAAGTATTCTTGTCAACACCTGGAATAACAGTAGCGATTTGATTATTGACCTGAGAATATTGATTCGCAGCTGCAAAGGCCGGTGAAATCGCCGTAAAGGTTAAAACAATTGCCAGGGCAAGGATAGCAAACTTTTTACTCATGTTCAATCACCTCCATCCGGCAGGATTTTCCATTTTTGTGCCCAAAAATATTGCTTGAAAATTCGACGAACATCATGGGTTTAGTTAAAGTCACTCACCTTCTGATATGCGACTATTCCCTATATCCATTTTTTTCGATCAACCCGCTTGACATTTCACCACTGGGCTTTCAGAATGGTAAATTTTCATCAAAGCGCCTACTGCTGCCTCAAACGATCTATTCTCAGCCTCTCAGGTCCCCACCCCCCGTCGATGTTTGGCACATAATGTAACCTATCACCAACCCCGGATCTAGACAATAGTAAGAAGGGGCTATTATATCGACAATTCTCGACATTTTATTTGTTAAAGTCTCAAGTGGTGGTGTAAAATTCACTGCCTGAATTGACGAGAAAGCCACCGAGTGCCATCTACTAAAGTGGACACCGAACAACTTTCGTAGAGGAGGCACTGGTGGCTTCTATGGACAAGATCGCACTTTTGAACTGGTTTCGCAAGATCTGTGTCGAAGAAGGTGATGTCGATTTTCTGCGTGAGGGTCTAAAGGTCCTGGCCGAGGCCGTCATGGATGCTGAAGTGAGCCAACTGATTGGTGCAGGACGATTTGAGAGAACCCCGGAGAGCAAGAACTATCGGAACGGCTACCGAACTCGGGAGTGGGACAACCGGCCGGGGACGATTGAGCTCAACATTCCCAAGTTGCGTAAGGGGAGCTATTTCCCCTCCCTCCTCGAGTCGCGGCGGCGCGCTGAGAAGGCACTTCTGAGTGTTGTTCAAGAGGCATACGTCCATGGTGTCAGTACGCGCAAGGTCGATGAGTTGGTGGAGTCGTTGGGCCTGAACGGCATGAGCAAGAGCGAGGTCTCCCGCATCTGCAAACAACTCGACGAAGTCGTGCACGCTTTTAAGAATCGTCCATTGGAAGGTGAGTACCCCTATGTGTGGCTGGATGCCACGTTCCCCAAGGTGCGGGAAGACGGACGCGTTCAGAGCATGGCCTTTGTGATCGCCATCGGCGTGAAGAGCACCGGAGAACGGGAAGTGCTCGGCTTTGACCTGGGAACGACGGAAGATGGAGCGTTTTGGCTCATGTTCCTGCGTGGTCTGGTGACACGGGGACTCAAAGGCGTGAAGCTCGCCATCAGTGACGCGCATCCAGGGCTGTGCCATCGAGCAAGTCCTTGTCGGAGCCACATGGCAACGCTGCAGGGTCCATGTGATGAGAAATGTCCTGAGCCAGGTCCCGAAGTCTTCCCAAAGGATGGTGTCATCGATTGTCCGCACGGTTTTTGCGCAACCAACCCAGGAGGCGGCCAGAGAACAGTTGCGGCTTGTGGTCAGCCAATTACGGAGCCGATTTCCCAAGGCGATGGAGATCTTGCAAGGAAGCCGAGGAGGACGTGCTGGCCTACATGGCCTTTCCACGAGAGTATTGGCGACAAATCTGTTCAACGAACCCGTTGGAACGGCTCAATCGAGAGTTGGGCCGGCGAATGGATGTTGTAGGTATTTTCCCGAACCGAGACGCCGTGATTCGATTGGGAGGGGCGATCCTTCAGGAACAACACGAGGAATGGATCGTCGCACGGCGGTATTTCAGCCTGGAATCGATGGCCAAGCTCACCGGTAACTCGACTCTGTTGGCACCAACGTCCGTGCTACAGAAATGACTGGTGTCACGGTAGGGGCACTCGGCAAAATTACACCTCTTGCGGGGACACTACCCTACCGGAATCCGCCCAAAGACGGACGGGTCATCTGCATTGACGAGTTTGGACCGTTGTCCATTCAGCCGTTTCCTGGTTGCGGATGGTACCCGAAGAGCCGGCCCGATCGATTGCCGGCGACGTACCGTCGCACCCACGGGGTGAGGCACTTGTTTGCAGCTCTGGATCTGAAAGCGGATAAGCTGTATGGGCACGTCTCATCCAGCAAGAAGCACCAGGATATTCTGCGTTTTCTCAAGGTGCTCCGCCGGCGGTATCACCGCTCTGAACGGCTGTACGTAGTCTTGGACAATTTTTCACCTCACAAGCATCGTACTGTGACTGAGTGGGCTGCAGAAAACAATGTAGAACTGGTTTTTACACCGACCCAGGCCTCATGGTTGAACCGAATCGAATGCCATTTTGCGCCGTTGCGATCGTTTGTGTTGCGTGGGAGTCACTATCCCAATCACGAGGCGTTGGCCACAGCGATTCGGTCGTACCTGCGTTGGCGAAACAAGCACAGCCGCATGCCAGACTTCTACGTGAGCAAAAGAAGATCAAGGTTCTCTGAAGGGGCATTAGATCTTTTTTTGATCGCGCAATGTTTGTGCCGGGAAAAGGAATCCGCAGCGGTGCGGCCGGCCCATTTCGAGCGCCAAGAAATCGAAACGATATGGCGATCCCGTATCGACAAGAACATAGGGCGGCCTGCCGTTGGGCTTTCGCCGCCAGACCTCGGCCGATCCGGCAAGTGGGTTAAACCCGACCGACCGCCCGAGATGCAAGAAGGGAATCTTGTTTTCCTCGCAAATTTTGGCGACGTAGCTGGGCAGGTCCAGGCCGATGACCGTGAACCCGATCTCGTTCCAGGCCGCCCGTTCGTTCACGAGCTGGCTGGCGATAGATGTGAGCAAGTGGGTTTTCCTTGTTCCAGCACCACCGACTACCAACGTGTGCTTGAAGGCTTCTTCCGCTTCAAGTACGCCGTTGCCAAGATCGAACGGTACCGCCTTCCAGTTTGCCACTTTAAAAGTCCCCTTTCTTTGGACTTGCTTCTTCGTTTTCTGGCTGGTGATCGAATTGTCTTCCCGGCGATAAGCTGACGCAATGAAGTGTGGTGACTTGTCCTTCGTGGCCGTTCTGAACTGCTTCCAGAAAGAGTTTCGCCAACTCTCCCTCGATTTGAACAGCATTCTTTTCCATGCCCGTCATCTCCTTTTTCGAGTTTTGGTCGTGCAAATCGAGTAGGAGGGAGCGGCTAGCCCCCGTCCTCTCACACCACCGGACATGCGGGTCCGCATCCGGCGGTTCACCAAGATTGACGAAGCCTTCGGTAACGTTCGCTTAAACTCATCAACCCTTGGGCCTGCCAGTAGGCGTTGCCCAGGACTCGATTCATCGGCCCATGGGCCATTCGCCATGGCCCTTTGCGGGCGTTGGCGAATTGGTGCACCACCCACTCCGGCAATCCCGGTGCGCGCAGTTCACGATATCGCGTCCGTACCCGTTTCCACTGTCTCCAGAGACACATTCGCAGCCTCCGCCGTATCCATCCTTCGATTTCTTCGAAGGTGCTCGGCGTTTCCGCCAGGGCAAAGTATCCGATCCATCCGCCCAGATATGTGTTCAGCCGTCGGATTCGTTCCTCCATGGCGATCGGTGTGTCCTCGCCGTGAGGGCTCGGATCTTGGCCTTGACCCGGTCGATCGACTGCCTGGCCAGGCGAATCCGGATTTCCCCGGCTTTGCGTTTGTACATGCTGAATCCCAGAAACTTGAGTTTCCACGGTGGGTCCACCGTGCTCTTCTGCTCGTTGAGTTTGAGTTTTTAGCCGCTCCTGCAGGAATTTCCGGACACTCGCCAGGACTCTCTCCCCCGCCCGTTTGCTTCAGACGTAGATGTTGCGGTGAGTAGCCCCGGGGAGTTTCACCCCGAGGCCCTCTCAGAACCGGACGTGAACCTCTCGGCTCATCCGGCTCCCGTTATCTAGCCTAAGGTAAAATCCCCATTTGCCAATGCACGAACAGTTTCGGTTCACGCCTGGCGATTTTCCCGAGCCAGTGTGTCGCCCGCCGCTGGTGGCTAGCAAACTTCTTGTATTTGCGTCGTACCCAGCGAACCAAAGCTCGGTTCATGTGCCGGAGCACAGAGTACAGTTCCGATTTGTAGAAGCGCCCATAGTATTGGATCCAGCCCCTAATGACGGGATTGAACATCCTGGACAGATCCTCAAGGGTCTTGTCCGGCTTCAGATGCATGCGCCAATCGTGAATCGTCTGCCGCATGGCCTTCTTCGCCTTGTTGCTTACCGCTGGGGTGAAGTTGATGAAATGCTTGCCATATCTGTTCTTGGACCTTCGCGGTCGAAACGTGTACCCCAGAAAATCAAATTTCGTTTCCGGGTGCTCCCCACGTCGATCGTCATCTTTGCAATAGACGATACGCGTTTTGGTCGGATGGAGTTCAAGCCCGCATTCTTTGAACCGCTTTTCCAAGCTGGCTCGTAGCTTCTGCGCACCTTCCAGGCTATTACAGTGTGCTACCGCGTCATCAGCATACCGGGCAAACGGTTTGTCCGGATGGTTCTTGTCCATCCATTTGTCAAACGCGTAATGAAGAAACAGATTAGCCAGCACCGGGCTGATTACACCGCCTTGCGGCGTACCCTTCGTTCGCTCCACCACGGTCCCATCCGACAACTGAAACGGTGCCTTCAGCCATCTTTCAATGTACAGAATCACCCATGGGTTATCCGTGTGTTTACGAACAGCCTTCATCAGCAGCTCGTGGTCGATGTTGTCAAACAGCCCCTTGATGTCAAACTCCAGTACCCAGTCGTATCGCCAACATCTTTGCCGGGTGACCGCAAGCGCGTCCGCTGCCGACTTCCCTGGCCGGTAGCCATAAGAGTCCTCATGGAAGTATGGCTCCACTTTGGGCTCGAAGTACATCTTCACGACCATTTGTGCGACGCGGTCCGCCACCGTGGGTACTCCAAGAATCCTTGTTCCTCCGTTTTTCTTGGGTATTTCCACTGCCTTGACTGGTGGAGGAAAATAGCTGCCGGAGGACATCCGGTTCCAAATCTTGTAGAGGTTGTTTTTCAAATTGGCCTCAAACTGCCCTAGGCTTTCCTCGTCTACCCCAGCCGCTCCCCGGTTCGCCTTGACTCGTCGGAACGCCTCAAGCACCACATGTTTAGAGATTTTGTACGGCTTTGTTTTGTCCATTGGCTCCTCCCTTGCGGTTGACCTCTGCACAAAACTGGATAACACAACCCCTTCACTCCACTTCCATTACGAAGCTTCGTCGCTACTACGGGTTGTTCCGCCCCTGCACCTCGCATCGGTACTTTCGTCCTTGCGGGTCCTCCGCTTGGAGTTTTCCCTTCGCATCGAAGTGCAGGTTCCCACGTTCCGAATCGAAGCCTGTGCCGCGTTCACGCCGCCTTCATGCCGGTCACCGCCTGGACAGTAAGCAGGTTTCCTCCAGACTGATCCCGGGCTAACGACTACCTCCCGGTTTTGATGACGTCCCTACGCTTTCGACACGTTATCAGCGGTTCACTGGTGTTCGTCTCCATCGGCACGCACCTGACGAGGTCTGGCCTCGCCTTTTCCGTAACGCTCACTACCATGGCTTTTGACCACAGCAGCTTACGGTGGTTTGAAGCCTCCACCTGCATGGCGACTTCGAGGGGCCTGCCCTCATCTTCGATTCGGCATGGCCTTCGAGCCATCACCTAGCTCGTCGCATTCGTGGCGCACAGTCATCCGCATACCGGACGAACTTGTGGCCCCTCTTTTCACCCCATTCACCATGATCCCTGCCTGGAGATACCGGCGAATGACCTTGAGCACTCGTTTGTCCGTGACCTTCCGGGCTACCCGGGCCATAAGGATGTCATGATTCACCCGGTCAAAGAACTTTTCCAGGTCCATGTCCACGGCCCATTCGTATCCTTCTTCCACATACTGCCTCGCCTTCTTGACCGCCTCGTGTGCCCTTCTTCCGGGTCGGAACCCGTAGCTGGCCTCCGAAAATTGCGGGTCAAAGATGGGCGTCAGCACCTGCAGAAGTGCCTGCTGGATCAGGCGGTCCATCACGGTGGGGATCCCCAGCATCCGCTTGCCTCCCCCGGGTTTCGGGATTTCGACCCGGCGCACGGGCTGCGGTCGGTAGATCCCCGTGAGCAGCTCTTCCCGGATGCGCGACCACTCGGCTCGGATCTGTTCCCGGAGGTTTTCCGTGGGAATGCCGTCCACGCCGGGAGCCCCCTTGTTCTGCTCCACCCGCTTCAGGGCGGCCAGCATGTTCTGCCTGGCCACCACCTTCTCCATCAGGCCGTCACCTTGTTCTCCGCGAGGTGAAGCTCCGCTTTGTGCCGGAGAAGGGCTCGGCTCTCCCACGGTCCCCCGTGGCTTCACCACTTCCTCCCGTGGGTAGTCCCTGTTCAGGGTTTTCGGCTGTCTTCGTCCTTCTCGCGAACGCACCGGTTTCACCTCTGTCTTGATGTTCGGGCCTTCCCCCGGAGTTCATGACCTCCTGGGTACTATGCCCTCTGCTGACTCCTGCCGGTTCAACCGAACCTCTCGATCCGGATTGCCAGTCCCCTGGCGTATCCGGCAGGCCTCCCCGGGTAAGAGCGTTGACCTTCCCCCCGCGCCCGCCTCATATACTCCGCCGCCCTTTGGCAGCCTTTGGATTTCGCTGTGTCTTGCCAGCTCATCCGAACGGCGTAGCCTCGTATGAGGTTCTTGTTCATCGGGCCGTGGGTTTGCCTCCAGCTTCCTTCGGATCCCACCTCACGATGGACACCCTTGCCTTTGGCTAGCAGACTCGTGCTGCCTCGCCTGCAGTGGACTTTCACCACCCAGTCAACGCCCATGCCGGGCGCACATCGAGTAGGAGGGGGCGGCTAGCCCCCGTCCTCTCACACCACCGGACATGCGGGTCCGCATCCGGCGGTTCACCAAGATTGACGAAGCCTTCGGTAACGTTCGGTTAAGCTCATGAGTCCTTGGGCCTGCCAATAGGCGTTCCCCAAGGCTCGATTCATCGGCCCATGGGCCATCCGCCACGGTCCTTTGCGGGCATTGGCAAATTGATGAACGACCCACTCCGGCAGCCCTAGCGCGCGCAGTTCACGGTATCGCGTCCGTACCCGTTTCCACTGTTTCCAGAGACACATCCGCAGCCTCCGCCGGATCCATCCTTCGATTTCTTCGAAGGTGCTCGGCGTCTCCGCCAGGGCAAAGTATCCCATCCATCCGCCCAGATACGTGTTCAGCCGCCGGATGCGTTCCTCCATGGCGATCGGTGTGTTCCTCGCCGTGAGGGTTCGGATCTTGGCCTTGACCCGCTCGATCGACTGTCTGGCCAAGCGAATGCGGATTTCCCCGGCTTTGCGTTTGTACATGCTGAATCCCAGAAACTTCAGTTTCCACGGTCGGTCCACCGTGCTCTTCTGCTCGTTGAGTTTGAGTCTTAGCCGCTCCTGCAGGAATGTCCGGACACTGGCCAGGACTCTCTCCCCCGCCCGTTTGCTTCGAACGTAGATGTTAGCATCATCCGCATACCGGACGAACTTGTGACCTCTCTTTTCCAGTTCTTTGTCCAGGTCATCCAGAAGGATATTCGCCAACAGGGGACTCAGCGGCCCGCCCTGTGGTGTCCCTTCCTCTCTTTCCATGACCACTCCGTTCACCATGATCCCTGCCTGGAGGTACCGGCGAATGACCTTGAGCACTCGTTTGTCCGTGACCCTCCGGGCTACCCGGGCCATCAGGATGTCATGATTCACTCGGTCAAAGAACTTTTCCAGGTCCATGTCCACGGCCCATTCGTATCCTTCTTCCACATACTGCCTCGCCTTCTTGACCGCCTCGTGTGCCCTTCTTCCGGGTCGGAACCCGTAGCTGGCCTCCGAAAATTGCGGGTCAAAGATGGGCGTCAGCACCTGCAGAAGTGCCTGCTGGATCAGGCGGTCCATCACGGTGGGGATCCCCAGCATCCGCTTGCCTCCCCCGGGTTTCGGGATTTCGACCCGGCGCACGGGCTGCGGTCGGTAGATCCCCGTGAGCAGCTCTTCCCGGATGCGCGGCCACTCGGCTCGGATCTGTTCCCGGAGGTTTTCCGTGGGAATGCCGTCCACGCCGGGGGCACCCTTGTTCTGCTCCACCCGCTTCAGGGCGGCCAGCATGTTCTGCCTGGCCACCACCTTCTCCATCAGGCCGTCACCTTGTTCTCCGCGAGGTGAAGCTCCGCTTTGTGCCGGAGAAGGGCTCGGCTCTCCCACGGTCCCCCGTGGCTTCACCACTTCCTCCCGTGGGTAGTCCCTGTTCAGGGTTTTCGGCTGTCTTCGTCCTTCTCGCGAACGCACCGGTTTCACCTCTGTCTTGATGTTCGGGCCTTCCCCCGGAGTTCATGACCTCCTGGGTACTATGCCCTCTGCTGACTCCTGCCGGTTCAACCGAACCTCTCGATCCGGGTTGCCAGTCCCCTGGCGTATCCGGCAGGCCTCCCCGGGTAAGAGCGTTGACCTTCCCCCCGCGCCCGCCTCATATACTCCGCCGCCCTTTGGCAGCCTTTGGATTTCGCTGTGTCTTGCCAGCTCATCCGAACGGCGTAGCCTCGTATGAGGTTCTTGTTCATCGGGCCGTGGGTTTGCCTCCAGCTTCCTTCGGATCCCACCTCACGATGGACACCCTTGCCTTTGGCTAGCAGACTCGTGCTGCCTCGCCTGCAGTGGACTTTCACCACCCAGTCAACGCCCATGCCGGGCGCACAAGAAAAAAGCCCGCACAAAGGCGGGCTATGCCTTGATTTTTTCCTTAATTTTGTGTTTTAAGGAGGAAGCGACCATCCAAATCACAGAAAGTGTTGGTAATACCAACCCAAAAACGAGGATTTTTTCGTTGCCGACCAGTTTTCCGAACAAAATGCTTAGGACTAGAACGGAAACCCACAAATCCCACCATGTGGCCGGGAGGCCCGCCGCACTCCACAAGCCCTTGGACCAACACCAGGGTGGAAATGGGAGTTTGAGGTGCGGGTTTGATGACGATGGCGTTGCCCGCCGCCAGGGCCGGGGCGATTTTGTGGACCGCCAGCAAAAACGGATAGTTGAAGGGGGTGATCCCCGCCACGACACCCAGGGGCACCCGGATTGCAAAACCCATTTTGCGTTCGGATCCCGGGATGCTGTCCACGGGAAGCACCTCGCCCCCGATGCGCTTGGCCTCCTCGGCCGCCAGGAGCATGGCGTGGTAAGCCCGGTCCACCTCCACCACGGTGTCCTTGTGGGGCTTGCCCACCTCGTCCACCAACAGGGTCACCAGTTCCTCCCGGCGGGCCCGGATCCACGTCGCAGCGGCGCTGAGCCATTCGTACCGCTCGAAGGGCGACAACGGCCGGCTGCGGAAAGATCGTTCCGCCGCCGCCACCGCCCGGTCCACGTCTTCCCGGGAAGCCGTGCACACCCAGGCCATGGGCTCGCCGGTGAATTTGTTGCGCACCAGAACCGGCTCCGCCCCTTCCACCGCTTTGCCGTCGATCCACAACCCGTACACCGGCAGACCGTCTCGGCCGGCGATGGTCATGCGTTCTGCAATCACCGGTTGCTTCCCTCCTTTCACCGCGGTCTCGCCCCAACCGGTCTCGGGTGCTCCAGAGCGCGGACGACGGCGTCCCCCACCTCTTCGGTGCTCGCCGTACCGCCCAAATCCCGGGTCCGCACCCGGCCCTCCGCCAAGACCTGTTCGATCGCCCGCACCACCTCCGCCGCCGGCTCCGGGTATCCCAAATGCTCCAACATCATGGCTCCGCTCCAGATGGCGGCAATCGGATTGGCGATGCCTTTGCCGGCGATGTCCGGAGCCGAGCCGTGCACCGGCTCGAACATCGAAGGGAAGCGTTTTTCCGGGTTGATGTTCCCCGCCGGAGCCACGCCCAGCCCCCCGACCACCGCCGCCCCGAGGTCGGAGAGGATGTCGCCGAACAGATTGGTGGCCAGAACCACGTCCAGAGTCTCCGGCCGCAGCACAAAAAGCGTACTCAGGGCGT
The DNA here is from genome assembly GCF_002804065.1 of Kyrpidia spormannii. Classification (NCBI taxonomy): domain Bacteria; kingdom Bacillati; phylum Bacillota; class Bacilli; order Caryophanales; family Alicyclobacillaceae; genus Kyrpidia; species Kyrpidia spormannii. Next base: position 3,089,121 of record NZ_CP024955.1, read on the forward strand.
CGACGTGATAAAAGGACACATCGACATCGGGAAACTCCACCCGGCAACTCCGGATCACCTCGTCCCAGTAGGGCATCGTGTGCGCCAACCCGTTCGATTTGGTGGCCACGGCCACACGGCCCCGGCGCCTCCGGGCCAGAGACAGGGCGTACCGGGCCACCCGTTCGATCCCGTATCGGGTGAAAACACTGGTCTGCACCGCCATCTCCACCGGCGTGCCGGGATGAAGCCGTCCGCCGATATCCGAGTATTCCCCTTCGGTGTTTTCCCGGACGATGACAAAATCGAGGTCCCGGGCCTCCTTGTGGCGAAGGGGGCTCTCCAACCCGGCCAGGAGCTTGGCCGGTCGCAGGTTGACATATTGTTGGAAAGCTTTCCGGATGGGCAGAATCAGCTGCCAAACCGACACGTGATCGGGCACCGAGGGGTCCCCGACGGCTCCGAGATAGATGCCGTCATAGGCGCGCAACTGTTCAATGCCGTCCTCCGGCATCATCCGGCCGTGACGTCGATAATACGAGCAATTCCAGGGAAGCCAGTCGAATTCCAGGCGGAACGTCCCGGCACGCGTGGTGGCCGCTTCCAGAACTTTCACGCCTTCCCGGACGACTTCCGGTCCGATCCCGTCCCCCGGGATCACAGCGATGCGGTGGGTCCGCACAAGAGTCCCCCTTTCGCTACGGCCGCACCCGGATCGAATGCGACCGATGGATACGCCCCATCTCAAGCAAGAACAATGCCAATGGTGGAAAGTCGTGGACCACCGGACGGACGCCGGATTTCCGTCATTCACGATTCAAATCTGGAAAAATTGCAACCTACCGCAACAGCATATCCGACCGTTCCGGCATCTGAATGTTGCATCTTGTTTCATCCGGTTGCAGATGATCAAGTAGTCCCCCCGAAAAGCGTGGAGATACCCGGGTTCAGGCCAGTCGGCGAATCTGAATGACGCATCGGAGTATTGCACCGGAATTATACATCGCTCTTGTCTTTCATGGCTTGGAAGGGGGCCCTGTGTCCCAGCGCGCTAGCGGCCGTCTGCCCGCCGCTCCGCCGGCCGCCCGTTCGCGTCCCCATGCCGGCGAATCTTCCGCCACAACGTTGTCCGGTGCATCCCCAAACGCTTGGCGGCCCGTCCGATGCGCCACCCTTCTTCCTCCAGCACCCGACAAATGTGGGCCCACTCCCGCTCACTGTCCCGACCTCCCCGGTAGCGATCCGGGAAGATGGGCGGCATCGCATTGCTGGGCGGCTGTTCCCCGCCGGGGTCTCGCGATACCCCCGGAACAATCTCCGAACTCCCGCTGTCCACCTTAGGACGCATTGTCTCGGCCCAGGCGGGACCATTCGCGGCCGGAGCCCCGCCGACGTCACCCGCGTCCCTTGCCGGAGCCCCCTCCATCCGAAACGGCAACCACACCCCGGGCTGAAACAGGCGAAGGGCCTGTCCCGCGTGACAAAGGACGATGGCCCGTTCCACCAGATTTCGCAATTCCCGCACATTTCCGGGCCACGGGTAGTCCTTCATGCGCTCCAAATCTTCCTCCGGCGGAGGGAGGATGTGCTTGCCTCCCCCATCTATCCATTCCCGCACGAACGCCCGCACCAGGTGCGGAATGTCCTCGGTTCGTTCCCGCAACGGCGGAACGGACAATACCAGCACGGCCAGCCGAAAAAAGAGATCCCGGCGAAACATGCCCCGTTCCATGAGAGATGTCAAATCCTGGTTTGTCGCGGCAATGATGCGCACATCCACGGGAATCACCCGGGTACCGCCTAAGCGCATCACCTCCCGTTCCTGCAACACCCGCAGGAGCCGGGCCTGAAGAGCGATGGGCAGCTCCCCGATTTCATCGAGAAACAGCGTTCCTCCGTGCGCCAGTTCGAACAGACCCTGCTTGCCTCCTTTTCGCGCCCCGGTGAACGACCCTTCTTCATAACCGAACAACTCACTTTCCAACAGCGTCTCCGGTACCGCCGCACAATTGAGAGCCACAAAGGGGCCGCCCCTGCGACGGCTGGCGGAATGGATCCCCTGGGCCAAAATCTCTTTCCCCGTTCCTGATTCTCCCATCAAAAGCACCGTGGAATCGACTCCTGCGTACCTTCGGGCCAATTCCACCAACTCCCGCATGGCCGGAGACTCCGCCACCATATCTTCCAAAGTCCATTTCGCCGCGAGCCCCCGGTGATGCAGCTTGCGGCGAATCGACTGTTCGTATTGCTGCAGCTGGGTGACATCACGGAACGTGGACACAGCCCCGATCAGCTCTCCCCGCCGGATGATCGGAGCCCGGTTCGCCACCACCGTCCGGCCGCCGACCTGACGCAGCTCATCTTTTTCCGGGGTCTTTCGTTCCAGCACCCGCGGAAGTCCGGCACCCGGGTTGAATTCCGTGATGATTTTTCCCAGGGCCTCTTGAACGGGTATTCCCAGGATCTCTCCGGCCGCCGGATTGAACACCACCACCCGGCCTTCGTTGTTCACACCGATAATGCCGTCGTGGGACAGATCCACGATTGTCCGGTAAAATTGCAGCTGTTGCTCAAGCATCGGGTACAGGGAGTCCATCCGCCGGACCGCTCCGCACAGGGCGGCCAAATATTCGGATCGTTCCCATAAACCAGGGTCGAGGATGACGGGCATTCCGGGCCCGGGGGCGGTCCGGCCTTCGGGCACCAGCCAAAGGGTGGCCGAGGATTCTGCCGGCCCCTCCTCGCCCGGAGGAGAACGGTCGCCTTTACAGACCGCCACGAACGCTTCCTCCCCCGCTTCCTGCAGCGCTTTCTCGATTCGCTTCCGTTCCGCTTTCGATCGGCAGACAATTCCGATATCCATGCACCGCTCCCCTTTCTCAGCGACGCGTCCCGGTTCTGCGACGACCCTACGTTTCCTCTCATTCTACACCACAACTCGAATTCCGAGAAAAATCGCCGCATCCGTGAACGCATCGGTCCCGGTTTGATATGTTCAGAGAAGGGGGAGAGCCCATGACCGTCGGAGAGCCCTTTCGCACCAAAGACGTGCTTCGTCGTCCGATTTTTCAAGAGGCCAAAGTGGTAGCCGGGGGGACGCGGCATACGGCGCCCGGTACGATGGGTGCACGTTCTGGAGGTCAGCGATGCCGCGGATTTGCTGCACGGCGAAGAAGAGGTTGCATCCCACACACTCGGATTCATCCACGACGAGCATCATGTTACCCGATGCCGTCTGCACCCGGTCGATGCACTGATGCGCCGCATCTTCGCAGGAGATATAGCACTTGTTGCACTGGATGCGCCTTTGCTGGTCGATCCGGGCGACGATTTTGTACTCCAAATTCAGATCGCTCCAGTCCACGTATCGGTGCACCGCCCGGCCACCAACTCCATCACCAATACGGAGAAAAAAGACGGGGGTGCCCCCTTGTCACACCCCGCCAAAGCCGCCGAAAGCTCCCTTCCCGCTTCCTTCGAAACCAGTTCCAGCCGCAAATCCAACGAATCTGCATAAAGTCTCTTCTTTGTGATTCACGGACACATCATAATCCCAAAAAATCTTCTGCAGACAAAACCGTAAAGAGCCCCCTCAGAGCTACCGATCGTGAGTCACTTCTTATCCATCGTGTCGAGAAGAACCTGCATCAGGTTGGCCACTTCACAAGCCTGGTAATCCTTTGAGTTGTTCAGCCCCTCAATCACGCCTCGGACCGTTTCTGGAGACTTGTTTTGACTGAGCTTTGCCTTCCCCTCCACCGCCGTGATTTCGATTTCGATCCCAACAACAGTCTTCTCCAATTTGACATAGAACTCCTCGTCTAATCGCTCCAGAAGTGGGGAGTCCGGTTCGTAAAATCGGACCATCTCCCTTAAAAGACAATGCAGTTTTTTCTCGTCTCTGACGATTTGGCAGTTACCGAAGACGTGTACGGCCACATAGTTCCAAGTGGGAACGGCCTGCTTCTCGACGTACCAAGAAGGTGAGATGTAAGCATGAGGTCCTTGAAAAACGATTAGAACTTCCGTGTTGTCGAGTTCGCGCCAATGCGGGTTCGCCTTTGCGAGATGCCCGAAAAGTTTTTTTCGATCCGGATCCAACAACAACGGTAAATGGGTCGCAAAAGGACGACCTTTGACCTGGGAGAAAAGAATTCCAAAACTGTTTTTGCGTATGAATTGAATCATGACATCTTTGTTTCGCATGTGAAATTCTTCTGGAATATACATCCTGTTCCCTCCCGAAAAACGCTACAAGAACAACGGTTCGAGTGCTCACAAACTCGTCTCGCCGGACTTTGGTACCGTCCATCACACCACAAGCAAATTTCATGCCAGATTATAGAACCTCCAAATTCTCATCAACCGAGCTCCAGCCAATGGCACAGAATTTGCTTATTCAACATTCGGCCGCATCAGAAACAATCGAGAAAACAACCAGAAAGGAGTCAATGCTAGTGGGCAAGACAAATCACGAGCATTTTTTGCAATGGGATCTGCTAACTTTATCAGCGGCGATAAAAAGAAAAGAACTATCGCCCGTAGAAGTAACTCAACAACTCCTGCAGCGAATCGATGCAATCAATGCAAAACTAAATGCCTATATTACCGTCTTTTACGAAGATGCACTTCAAGCAGCCGTGCAAACAGAAAAAGAAATAGCTGTAGGACATTGGAAAGGCCCGCTGCATGGGATTCCAATTGCTTTAAAAGATGTAATTTATACAAAAAATGCTCGAACCACCATGGGATCTGAAATCTATAAAGATTTTATTCCTGATTACGATGCTGGCGTCGTGGAGAAGCTGAAGCAAGCAGGCGCTATTATCATTGGTAAACTGAATACCCATCAGTTTGCGTACGGTTCGACTGGAGACCGTTCGTACTTTGGTGCAGTGAAGAACCCATATGATCTTACGAAAATAACCGGCGGATCCAGTAGCGGTTCAGGTGCAGCCGTTGCTGCGGCTCTATGCTATGGAGCCCTGGGGACAGATACGGGGGGATCCATTCGCATACCAGCCACATGCTGTGGGATTGTGGGCATGAAGCCAACCTTTGGGAGAGTCAGCAAATATGGTGTGTACCCACTGAGCTGGACAATGGACCATGTAGGCCCCATGACGCGAACGGTTCTTGATAATGCGGTTTTGTTAAATGTTCTATCGGGATATGATGAACGGGATCCGTATTCCGAAAGGACAAAAGACGAAGATTTTACCAGACTGATAGGACAAAGCATTCAGGGAACCGTGATCGGAGTACCCTCGTCCTATTATTATGACAACCTGGATCCTGAAGTAGACTCGAAGGTTAGAAACGCTGTAGAGATTTTCAAGTCTTTAGGTGCCCGTGTGCGTGTCATCGACGTCACCAATCTCGAAACCATATTCATGGCTCAACGACTGACGTTAAGCAGTGAAGCGTTTGCGGTCCACAAAGATACACTTGAAAAGTTTCCTGAGCAATATGACCGGGAAGTAAAAGAACGTCTCTTGAGGGCCGAGCGGATCAAGGCACATGAATATGTACTAGCCCAACAACAAAGGCATAAGGCCAAACACGCATTCCTCCGGGCTCTGAGCGATGTCGATGTCATCGTAACGCCCACTCTTCCCATTTTGCCGCCGAATATCGAACAGAGAGAAATAAAGATGAAAGACAATACAGAGCCTGTCCTCAGCACGCTTGTTCGTCTAACAAGTCCGACGAATTTTAATGGCTTCCCGAGTCTATCGATTCCGTGCGGATTTTCGGAATCGGGATTGCCGATTGGGTTACAGCTGATCGGTCGTCCCTGGGATGAGGCCAATCTTTATCGGTTTGCATATGCATTTGAACGGGAAGCTTCTCTGCCAAATCTGATTTGAACGAGACTGTCAAGTATCCGGCCCCTAATTTTTGTTTTTCAGTAAAGAGCAGGGCCCGAAGGCCCGTCCATCGTCGACGGTCGGCAGTCTGATATACGGGGGTTGCCTACCACATGTCGTACCTCCATCAAAAGGGCTGCCTCGGACTAAAGACTTACATCAGGTTATCCTGGCACATAGTCGAACGAGGCTGGCCCCGTTTCGTAATGACTAAAATATCATCTAGAGTAGATACCTAAATCGAATCCCGTTACATGAATGTGAGGAGGGGGCTGGGCTAGCCGCCCCCTCTCCTCGATTCATCGAGGTGATGACACACCGCACCACTCGATGAGGGTCGCAGCCATGACCTTGGCGGCGTCGAACAGGTCTCGGATGGCCACCGATTCATTCGGATAATGGGCCAATCGGGTAGTGCCCGGGCCAAAGACGATTGACGGAATCTTTCCAACATGAGTAAACAACCCCGCATCCGTTGCCCAAGGGGCTCCCTCCACTATTGGGTCTCTACCCAACACATGTCTAAATCCGTTGACCAACGAGGTCGTCAGTTCATGGGACACATCGATTTCTGAGGGCATCCAGCGGGCGCCAAACCATTCGATAGCGGGCGGATGTTCCCGAAGCCAAGGGTCTCGCTGCGTCCAATCGTGCACGAAGCTTTCCATTTCTTGACAAACGCTATCCCACGTTTCATGAGGGCCTACGCCGATACGTCCTTCGATGACAGCATGGTCCGGAACTGAAGAAGGCCATTTGCCGGCATGAAAGACCCCGACGTTAATCGGTATAGGAATTTGGAAATGACGGTAAAGAGGATTGTCCATCCTATCATTACGTTGCTTTTCCAAAAATTGTAGTCCTTGTATCAGGTACATCCCTTTCTCAATGGCATTCACGCCTTCATAACGGGTTCCGCCATGAGCGGACACCCCGGGAACGCGGATGCGAAACCACATGGACCCCTGTTGGGAGACAAAAATTCTCATGTCGGTGGGTTCAGGAATCAAACAGGCATCTGCTCGGTAACCCCGCAATAATGCGGAAAGAGTACCGGCACCGCCGCTTTCTTCTTCCACGACACTCTGAAGAATGACATCCCCGCGAAGACGAATGTTCAGAGCCTGGAGGCTGCGGACAGCCAATATCGCCGAAAAGATCCCCCCCTTCATATCGGACGACCCGCGTCCAAACACCCTGCCGTCAACAATGTACCCGGAAAAGGGATCGTCGGACCACTGTGAAGGATCACCCTCGGGCACCACGTCTATATGACCATTCAGAATGATAGAACGTCCGCCGCCGGTCCCCTGCCAAACTCCCACTACATTGGGACTGCTGTCAAATGAAGTTCGGTTAGAATGAAATACCGGATGCTTGGCGAGAATTTCAGCATCCGGGTACCAGGTATCAACGGTAAGCCCCATTTCCGTAAATTTTTTTGCAATAGACTTTTGTGCACCTGCCTCATTTCCCTGAACACTAGGTTCTTGTATCAGGGACGCCAAAAAAGTAAGCTCTGATGATCCATGCTCGTCAATCCAAGACGAAATTCGTTTGATGAGTGTGCTTTCCACGCTGTTCACCTCCCAGGTCTCAACGCTTTATAAAGCAAAAAATGTGCCAACTATCGAATTCCGTATTTCTTCAACCGTCGAACCAGGGACGATTGACTCATCCCCAATACTTTCGCCGCTTTCCTCGTACTTTGATATTCGCGGTAGGCGTGGATCAGATATGTCTTTTCGACTTGCTCCAATGCCTCTCTCAGGGACATGCCAGAGAGGTGAGGGAATGTGATTCGAGAAGACCTTTCTCTGAGGTCGGGCGGTAGGTCGTCAGGACGTATGGTGTTATGTTTTGAAATGGCAATCAATCGTTCAATACAATTCTCCAATTCACGTATGTTGCCGGGCCACTCGTAATCCAGCAAGATTTCAAGGGCCCCTGCTTCAAAATGTTTTTTGACCCCATATTTTTTATTAAATTTTTCTGTAAAATGATCGATCAATGGAAGAATATCCTCTTTGCGTTCCCTCAGACTGGGAACTTGGATCGGGATGATGCTTAAGCGGTAGTATAGATCCTTCCGAAAAGTTCCATCTTGAACCATTTGTTGAAGGTCTCGGTTGGTTGCCGCAATGATTCGGACGTCCACAGTAACGGGCTTTTCGGCTCCAATCGGTAAAAATCGTTTATCTTGAAGAAGATGCAAAAGTTTGGCTTGCACATGAAGCGGCAGCTCTCCAATTTCATCCAAAAAGAGGGTTCCTTTATCGGCCAATTGGACCAGTCCGATTTTCCCATTGGGATTTGCGCCGGTAAATGCTCCTTTTTTGTATCCGAACAGCTCCGATTCAAACAGTGCTTCAGGGATTGAGCTGCAGTTCAACTGCAGAAAAGGTTGATTATAGCGGGGGCTCAATTCGTGAATTCTTCTGGCGATGACGTTTTTACCCACACCCGATTCGCCCGTGATCAAGATCGTGACATCCATGTCTGCAACCCGCTCTACAAGTTCCGTAAGATCTCGAAAGGTTTTGCTTTTACCCACAACGAGGTCTCGTTCTTCGTGTTGCTTCTCCAGACGAATCTTTCTGAGTTCTTGACTGTAGTGCCTCACCAAATCCTCCAATTCATCCAGCTGTTGATGGAAATTTATGGCTTCTGTAATATCACGCGAGTTGGCAATCACCAACTGGATCTCGCCAGATTCATTATAAAGAGCGGTTCCGGTCACCAGATATTTCCGCCCGTCCCTCATAGTCTGAACGACACTCATGGGACGATTTTCTTGCAACACCTTACGGGTGACGGACGGACTGAATATTCCCTTCTCCTCTAACTCGTACACCGACTTTCCAATTAATTCTTCTCGAGACAGACCACAGATTTTAGCACTGGCCTGATTGACCCACAACGTGATTCCTTGTCCATTTGCGATGAAGATCCCGTCCGTAAGAGAGTCCAAGATTCTCAAAAACCAGGTGTGGTCGTACAGTCCTGTCCACTGCATGTTTGATGAGCCTCCTGAAAAGAGATACAAGGATTCTTATATCTAAAATGTAAACCTACGTCAAATGAAAATCGAACCGCAATTGCATCACCTCGATTCAATTTCAGTTCTTTTTCCCCTTCAACCAGAGAAAAGATAGTTTTTTCGCTCGGTGCAAAGAATCACTTTCGGTTCGATCCAGTTTCGTTTCACTACGTATCACATAGAACATCACCTGATTGTTTAGCCAGATCAAGTTCAAGAACCGCCCGCACCATATGGCACGGAATTTGCTTGCTTCAAAAAGCAGTTCCAAATTTCTTATCCAAGAAGAGGGTGCCCGTGATAAAGAACATCACGAATGCATCTGAGTAATTGGAACGTAAGACATCTGGTAAAGGAGGATTTATGGTGCGAAAACGTTGGTTGTCTAAAATTGTTGCCACCCTGTGTATTGGAAGTCTTTTGGCCGGATGCGGAACGGGAGCAACTGCTCAGAAGTCGGTCAAAATCGGGGCAATTTTTCCCCTAACGGGCGGCTCCGCTTACGAAGGTCAAAGTTTCAAAAATGCCATTGAACTCGCTCGGGATGAAATTAACGCAAACGGTGGAGTCAACGGCGTCAAATTAGACATTATTTTCCAAGATGACAAAAGCAAACCGGCTGAAGGGGTGAGTGCGGCGCAAAAACTCATTACCCAAGATAAAGTCGTCGCTCTCTTGGGGGCTTTCAACAGTAGTGTAACTCTCGCTATCGAAGATGTAAGTAAACGTGAAAAGGTTGTCCAGATTACTCCCGGATCCACTGCCGATGCCGTTACTGAACAAGGAAACCCTTACATGTACAGGAACATTCTGCCTAACAAAGTGCAAGGGAAAGCTATCGCCGATTATGCTGTGACCAACCTTGGCCTTCACAAATTCGCAATTCTGGCGGAAAACACTGATTATGGGAGGTCCGGGGCTACGGTCTTCGAAAATGAGGTTAAGGCCAAGGGCGGAAGTGTCATTGTGAAGGAATATTATAATCAGGGAGACACCGACTTTTACGTCCAACTGACAAAATTAAAGAATTCCGGAGCAGAGGGAACGTTCATAGCCGGTCTCATTACTGAAGGTGCCCAAATTGTAAAACAAGCCAGGGATCTCGGCGTCAAAACCCAGTTCCTAGGAATGGGGGGCTTTACAAACAACAAGTTCCATGAATTGGCGGGAGGGGCAGAGGAAGGAATGATTCACAGCAGTTACTTCGAACCCGACGCCTATCAGTATTTCCCTGATTCGAAGTCATTCGTCGAAGCCTACAAAAAGAAGTACGGTGTTGACCCCGACATGTACGCGGCCGGTGGCTATGAAGCTGTCTACATTCTAGCTGCAGCCATGAAGACAGGCGGATTTGACCGAGAAGGCATTCAAAAGGGAATGAAACAAATCAAAGATCTACCTGGTGTTCAAGGACCAACAACCTTTGACGATAAAGGGCAAGCCTCCAAGCATCTGCTCTTTGTCAAATGGTCAGGAGGAAAACGGGTCGTTATCGGCTCGGACGTCGACAACGCCAAGAAATAATTCCCGGTTGGAAAAGGGGGAAGCGGTTTGAACGAGTTCCTTCAACAGACAGTAAACGGTTTAGTTATGGGAAGCTGCTATACACTGATCGCCCTAGGATTAACCCTGATCTTCGGCATGTTGGACATGGTGAATTTTGCCCACGGGGACCTGTATATGGTCGGGGCATTTATCGCTGTCGCCTGCGTTGGTACCTTGGGTGTCCCGTATTACTTGTCCATCCTTGTCGCCATGATTGTGGTGGCGCTGTTGGGGGTGCTTTTGGAACGAATCGCTTTTCGTCCCTTAGAGAAATCCAGTCGTGTCAACCTACTGGTAAGTTCCATCGGGATTTCGATCATTCTCCAAAACGGTGTACAACTGCTGTGGGGACCCGACCCGAGACCTCTTCCGTCTCCTTTAGCCAATACTGTGTTCGGGGCGTTCGGTATTACTCTGAACGCCCAACGGATCTTAGTCGTCGGGGTTGCTCTCGGTTTGATTGTTTTGGTGTACCTGCTCATCCAAAAAACAAATCTTGGAATCGCAATGAGAGCGGTAGCTCTTGATTCGGAAGTTGCAGCTCTGATGGGGGTCAGGTTGAACCGCATTCTTGCCGCAACGTTTGCTTTAGGTGCCGGACTCGCCGCTGTCGCCGGTGTCTTGCTGGGGCCTATGTTCAATGTCTATCCGACAATGGGAGTTTCGGCCACTCTAAAAGCGTTCGTGGTCGTGTTATTGGGAGGCATAGGTAACGTGGCAGGCGCCATTGCGGGCGGGTTTCTATTGGGTTTGATGGAAACCTACACGGCGGGCTATATCTCATCCGAATACAAAGATGTCATGTCCTTTATCCTGATGATCCTTGTCCTGTTGTTTAAGCCGAATGGAATATTTGGAACATATGTTCAGGAAAAGGTGTGATGAGGATGTTGGTCCTGTTGTTGTTGGGAGGCGCTTTGGTTCTCCCGGTCGCGGTCCCAGATGAATATCTCATCCACACACTGATCATGGCCGGGTTCAATATCATGTTGGTTTTGAGTCTTTTTCTGATCTCCGGGTTTGTGGGGCAGATCTCCATGGGACACGCCGCCTTCTTTGGCATAGGAGCTTATGTGTCTGCCCTGGTGTCCCTGCATCATGTCCCGGTCTGGTTGGGTTTCCTCGTTGCAAGCCTGGTCAGCTTGGTGGTCGGCTTGGCAATCGGATATCCGGTTTTGCGGTTAAAGGGCCACTTCTTCGCCATCGCGACGCTTGGCTTTGGAGAAATCGTACGTTTGCTGATCAACAATTGGGTCGATATTACAGGAGGGCCCATGGGCATCACGAACATTCAGGCGCCGGAGGGACTGTTCGGACTCGACCTCTCTAGCAAGCAGACTTATTACTACCTGGTGCTGCTTTTTGTGATCGGCACGATTTACCTGTTGGTTACGCTCCGTGATTCCAAGTTCGGACGGGGTTTTATCGCTATCCGCCTCGATGAAATCACTGCGGGAGCAATGGGGATTAACACCGCTTCATACAAGATTCTCGCATACATGTTGAGCTGTATGGTGGCCGGACTGTCAGGCGCCCTATATGCCCATTACATCCGATTTTTGAGTCCCGAAATGTTCACCCTCAACAAGTCCATTGACGTATTGGTGATGCTGCTGATTGGAGGGGTTAACAGTATTTGGGGATGTGTCGTTAGCGCGCTAGTCATCACCTTGATGAATGAATCATTGCAGTCTTTAGACATTTATCAAATGTTTATGTTTGGGATCCTGATTCTCCTCATTGTTCTGTTTGTGCCGAAAGGACTGGGAGGCCTGTTTCAACGGTATGTAGCGGCAGGAAGGGGGTTGAAACGTGGAACCCATCTTGCGGATTGACAGAGTCAGTCTGTCCTTCGGAGGGGTCAAGGCGGTCAACAAGGTCAGCCTAAATGTGTATCCAGGCCAAATATTGGGATTGATCGGTCCGAACGGTGCAGGAAAGAGCACGTTGTTCAATATCATCACAGGTCTGTATAAGCCGAGTGAAGGGAGAATTTTTTTCAAAGGCCGGGATATCACGGGCGAAAAACCACATAAAATTACGGCACTCGGGATCTCGAGGACGTTCCAAAATATTCGTCTATTGATGGACCGTACAGTGTTTGAAAACATCCTCGTTGCCTTCCATCGGCAATGTCAATACAGTCTGGTTCAAACTTTTTTCATAACACGTACGTTCAAGCAGGCGGAAAGGCAGGTAAAGGAGCGAGCTTTGCAACTCTTGGATTCCTTTGGACTAGCCTCCACAGCGGACACCCTTGTGGAAGAATTACCTCAAGGAATCCAGCGGCGGATTGAGATTGTGCGAGCTGTCGCAACTGGCGCCGACCTCATTTTTCTCGATGAACCCGCTGCCGGGCTCAACGCCATTGAGACGAAAGAACTGATTGAGGTCATCAAGCGGTTGAATCGCGAGGGCAAGACGATCATTCTCATCGAACATGATATGAAACTTGTGAAAGAGGTCTGTGAGGAAATCGCTGTACTCCACTACGGTCAACTGTTGCGATCGGGAACTTTTGATACCATTCGCTCCGATCCATTGGTGATTCAAGCCTACCTCGGGAGGCAGAAGGAGCATGCTTAAAATTAACGAGATTGACGTCTACTACCATAAGACATGTGCACTCCGAGGTCTAACAATAGAGGTTCGGCCCGGCGAAATTGTTACGTTGATCGGGGCCAACGGAGCAGGAAAGTCAACATTGTTGAGAGCCATCTCGGGACTGGAGAAGGTGTCCGCGGGATCCATCGAATTTGAGGGACGAAATATCCTTGAACTTTCCCCGGACCGGATCGTCCGGTTAGGGATTGCCCATGTCCCCGAAGGGCGCAGGATTTTTGGGCGCTTGACCGTGATGGAAAATTTGCGGCTCGGATCATACATCAGACGGGATAAAAAGGCGATTGTTCATGATCTAGAACGGATATTTAGTTTATTTCCCGTCCTTCGCGACCGCAGATCGCAGTACGCCGGGACGCTCAGTGGCGGCGAACAGCAAATGCTGGCTATAGCCCGGGCTTTGTTGGCTAAGCCGAAGCTTTTGTTATTGGACGAACCATCCTTGGGACTCGCACCGGCCGTTGTGGACAGCGTCTTCGATGTCATCACGGAGATTCGGAAGTTGGGAGTTACGATCCTGATGGTCGAGCAAAATGCCAGAATGGCTCTCATGATTGCCGACCGTGGATATGTCCTAGAAACCGGCTCAATTGTTCACCAGGGTACATCCCACGAGCTCTTGACGGATGAACTGATTGCCAAAGCTTACCTCGGATAACGGGTTAAACTTTACCAGTTGTACTCCCATGGGAACGCACGAATCCTATGCGTACAAGACAAGACGGAGGGACTAACCGGGTTATGAGAATTAATGGTGAACGGTTGAAAAAAACGATTACAGACATGGCTCAAATCGGGGCTACGCCGAACGGCGGGGTAACAAGACTGGCCTTGTCCGATGAGGATAAGGACGCGCGGGATCTCCTCAAACGCTGGATGATCGAAACGGGACTGGAAATCCGCATCGACGATTTTGGGAATCTGTACGGAAGGCGGCCCGGAACAGATCCTGAAGCCGGAGCTATTCTGATCGGTTCTCACTTGGACTCGGTGCCGGCAGGCGGACGCTTTGACGGCGTCGTGGGAGTTTTGGCCAGTCTGGAAGTCTTGCGGACATTTAAAGATCTTGGAATTCAGACAAAGAGACCAGTGGAAATGGTTAATTTTACAGGAGAAGAAGGTGCCCGTTTCAGTCCTCCCATGTTGGGGAGTGGCGGTATCACTCAAATGTTTAGCTCATCTTTTATTTATGACCGGGTTGATGCTGATGGAGTTCGGTTTGAAGATGAATTGATCCGTATCGGCTACCGGGGAGAGAGTCCTCATCGGGCAAAGAATGTACAACATTTTGTAGAACTGCACATCGAACAGGGGCCGATCCTCGATACGGAACGTGTTCCCATCGGCGCAGTAGAAGGAATCGTCGGTGTTTCGTGGTTGGAGGTTACAGTTCGCGGGGTTCGCGGACACGCAGGGTCAACCCCGATGGCGATGCGACGCGATGCTTTAATCGCCGCTTCCGTCATGGTATCAGCAATTGCGGAAGTCGCCACACAGGCCGACAAGGACTTGTTATTGACGGTTGGAAAATTTGTGCCCCGTTCATCGGCTCCCAATGTGATTCCCGACGAAGTGACGTTTTCTGTAGATATCCGCCACTATGATTCCCTGATACGAAAACGTGGTGTCCAAGCCGTTAAAGATTTGTTGATGAGCATCGGGAGAGAAAAGGGCGTCGATGTATCGGTGGTCGATCTGTGGAATATGGAGCCCACCGTTTTTTCTAAGAGTCTTGTTGAATTAATATGTGAAGTCTCGAGCTTCCTAGGCTATCCCGTCCGAAAAATCCGAGGCGGAATCGGACATGATGCAAAATACATGAACGAGATATGCCCGTCGGCTATGATTTTCATCCCGTGTGTTGAAGGCAAGAGTCACTGTGAAGATGAGCTGGCATCGTGGGAAGATATTGAAAAAGGTACGAATGTCTTGCTCCACGTTGTATATCGTTTGGCTCAACAATGATTCCACTGAAAGAAAATAAGCCCCGAAAGGTCGAGACCGTCGCCTTCGGGGCCTGTTTGTGTTCCGAACCGCTGATGGACGACCCACAGCAAAGACTAGCGTCCGGATCTCAAGCAGTTTCTCTTTGGGCTCGGGAGCTACAGAGGGCTTCCCTTATTCGCGGATGTCATGAGCGGGAATCAGAGTGACAAGACGTGGTACGGGCCATGGACAGAGCGCATCACGGAACTGTTGTCGCCGGAAGTCTGGAATACCCTGATTGTCGTAGCCGATTCGGCCTTTGTTACCCAGGAGAACCTGAACACCTACGAGAAGCGGTGATTTATTAGCCGCATGCCGGAAACGTATCGTCTGTGTGAGGCGCTCAAGGACCAGGCGTTTGCCGATGAGAGCCGGTGGATCAAGGTCGGTTCGGTGGCTCACTCGGGGAAAGAGGCGGCGAGCTACCGGATTCAGGGGTTCGAAGACGAGTTGTACGGGAGGACCTATCGGTTTGTGGTGGTGGAGTCCTCGGCGCTCGATCAGCGCAAAGCCAGGCGACTGGAGAAACTTGTGGCGGAGGAGGCTCAGGCGATTGAGAAGGCGGTGGCCCAGCAGGAGCGGCTGAGCTACCACTGCGAAGCCGACGCCAAGGTGGCTTTGGAAGATTGGTGGCGGCGTCATAATCGCTGGGGATTTCATCATGTCACCGGCCAGGTGGTGCAGGAAAGGACCGTGAAACGGCGGGTGGGACGCCCGCGAAAACACGATCCTGACTCAGGGAGCGTCGAGGTGGTTCGGTGGCGGGTGAACTTCACGGTGGAACCCGACACGGAGGCCATTAAACAGCGACGGCGGCGGGAGAGGACCTTTGTCCTGATCAGTAACGTCCCACGGACGCGTCGGGCCGACGATGCCGATCTGCTGCGGGATTACAAAGGCCAGATCGAGGTCGAGAACCTGTTTCGGGCCTTGAAGCAGCCCTATTTTGTGCACGGGATCTTCGTCAAGACCCTCAAACGCGTGTTGGCCTTAGCTTACGTCTTCCTGTTGGGGCTGCTGGTGTACGCGATCATTCAACACCGGGTGCGCCAAGGGATGCGGGAGGATCAACAAACGGCACTGGCGATCGCGGGTGCGAAGTTCGCTCTCCGACCACCCGTACATTACTGAAAGAGTTTGACGGGTTAACCCCATGTGATCGAGCGGTCTGCCGGATGGGACGGTCACCCATTAACTTCAAGGACTCACCGAGAAGGGGATCCAGATTCTTCGGTGGATTCGGATCCGGACGGATAACCTCTTGATGGAAGCTTCCTTGCCACCGGCGGAAAGCGGGTAATCGACCTCTCGGCGGGCGGGTTTTCGACATCAAGCGACAACTGAATCCTCCGAGAGGTCCTTGGTTTGTGGATATAACGTCGAACCTTGTCGAAATAGGTAGATAATCAACATCATGTTTCGACATTCTTCGATATGCGAAAAATCGGTTACATCCTCTCGACGGGCGTTTTTCGTCTCCGGTCCACTCCCGGCGACGGCGGCCGCAAGAGCCGCCAGATTCCCGCCGCATTCTCGTCCCGGTCCATCACCGTCCCGCATACGTCACACCGGTACACCCGTTCCCAAAGCGGAAGGATTTCCTTGATCGCCCCGCACCTGGAGCAGGTCTTGGAACTGGGATACATCCTGGGGGCCTGGACGAGACGGGACCCGTACCACTCGCATTTATACTGCAACTGCCGTCTCAACTCCGCCAGCCCCGCGTCGTAGATCGCCCGGGACAATCGCCGGTTCCGCCCCATCCCCGCCACATTCAGGTCTTCCACCACGACGGTGCCGAACGTGGTCGCCAGCCGGTGAGTCAGCTTGTGCATGGCGTCCAAGCGAATTCTCGCCACCCTCGCGTGGGCCCGGTTCAGACGCCGACGGGTATCCTCCCAGTGTCGGCTTCTGCGTTTTCGCCGGGCCAACTCCCGGTTCAACCGCGCGATCTTTCGCAATGCCTTGCGCAAGGGTCGCGGGTTCGGCACCTTCTCCCCCGTGGACAGGACCGCCAGGTGTTTCAGCCCGGCGTCCACTCCCACCACGTCCCGGGGGCGCTTCGGCTGCCCAGCGTCCCGCTCCACTTCGCAGGTGAAACTCACAAACCACCGCCCGACTTCCCGGGAGACGGTCGCCGACAGAATCCGCGCCCGGTCACTTTGCACCCGCTCCAAGAGCGCCGTGGTCATCATGCAGCGAAGGGTCGAGCGCAAAGCGGTACGCCTGAAGCGCCTTCATGATTCCTTCCCATCCTTTTTTGCGGCGGTCAGCAGCCCGCAAAGCCCAATTCCGTGCTCCCGATCGGCCGCAGGGCCGCGCGCAGAACGATGTCAAGACCTCGATCAAGTTGTTGATATACACTGAAAATGGACCCCAGATCGTCAGTGAAAATTGACCCCCACCAGATAGACTGGTACGCTCCTACTAATTTGAGTGGGAGCTGGGGAGAAAGGGTTCATCTCTATCGAGGATTGGACTGCGATTCGAGCACTCCAAGCCCGTGGTGTCAGGATTAAGGCGACTGCCCGGCAACCGGGAATTTCGCGCAACACTGTGCGTCGTGCCTTACGGGGGGAACGATCCACCGAAGTATGTCCGAAAGAAGCCGCCGGCTCGGGCAACAGACACATTCCTGGAGCACCCGTTCATGCCGGTAAATCCTCACACTCCTAATACCTATAAGTATCATGACCAGAAAGTACAGTACTATCACCATCAGATCCAAGGCCACCATGCATTCCCTCCAAACACTTCATGATTATTCAGCGCAGCGTTTAGGACGATTAGGCCCCTTTCCTGCCGGAAGCTACCAGGGATAGAAACTCGAATGCAACCGTTGCGCCAGCAAGTGCCGTCGTCTCTGTAGGGTCAAATGCAGGAAGTACCTCTACAATATCAAACCCAACAAAATCGAGCGGGTAAAGTTTTCGAAGCAATTGTTGAGCTTCAAAAGTTGTAAATCCGCCAATTTCCGGAGTTCCAGTTCCTGGCGCATATGCTGGGTCTAGAAAATCGACATCAAACGAGACAAAGGTTTTGGCCGATCCGGCCCGCTCGATAGCCGTGCGTATTGTTTGCTCAAGGCCGATTTCGCGAACCTTCTCAGCGGTAAGAACCTCAAAACCCAACGAACGCCCCTCTTCGATGTCTGTTGGATCGTATACAGTTCCTCTTATGCCAATTTGGGTAGACCGTAATGGGTCTAGAAGCCCTTCTTCTAGAGCCCTGCGGAATGGGGTACCATGGGTATATTTCTCTTCCCAATACTCATCCCAGGTATCTAGGTGAGCATCGAATTGGATTAAAGCCAAGGGGCCGTGCACTTGAGCTAAAGCACGCAGTTCAGCTAACGCAATACCGTGGTCACCACCCAATGTAATTGGTATAGCCCCCTCGTTGACCCAAGAATGTATTACATCAGTGATGTATCCATAACTTCTCAAAGTGTTTCCAGGAATAACCGGGATATCCCCACCATCCACTATCTTAAGGACATCTGTCGGACGAACTGCATGGTAGGCATGCGCGGGTCTTAGAAGAGAAGATATCCGCCGAACCGCTTCAGGTCCGAAACGCGCTCCAGTTCGGAAAGTAGCCGTTGTATCAAACGGAGCCCCGAGAATTACCACATCTACCCCTTTAGGTTCTGGATCGTAAGGTAGACGCATGAAGGTCCGGACACCTTCAAACCTCGGAAATTTGGTGACATCACTCTTCCAATCCTGAGACATGAGCATTCCCTCCAAGATGTATTCAGTAGGTTCAGTAGTTAAAAGTCGGGATCGAAAGGTTACCGGCCTTCCAATTGGTGTATAAATCATCTAATGTGCAAATCAACACTCCGTCATATTGCTTGATATGCTGAATTAACCGATCTAAGATCGAAATGCGCGAGGCCCGACCGATTATCTCAGGGTGCATGGTCAGAGTGAACGCTCCCCCTTCTGTGTACAAGGCGTCAAACTCCGCCAGCCATAAACGAAGCACTTTCTCAGGTTCTTCGATTACGTAGCCATCAGCTGGCTTCGCGCTATAAGCGAATTGTTCCCAGTCATCCAATAGCCACGTCACAGGTATCTCCAGAATATTCCTATTCGAATCAGGCACTCTAACTTCGTAGGGATAATCCAGGCCCATTAAGCTGGAATCGTAACCGAAGTTATGTTTATCTAGTAGGCTTAACGTTTGAGGCGTGATCTCCCATAGCGGTGCCCGAAAGCCGAGGGGTGTTATACCAGTTATGGATTTGATTTGCATTTTAGATCGTGCTAGGATATCGTCCTCTTGTTCATAGCTAAGTTCATCGGTTCTCTCGTGATAGTAGCCATGACAGCCGATCGCATGCCCGGACTCAGCTATGGTCTTGACTAGATTTGGATCTATTTCAGCTGTATATCCAGGTATGAAGAATGTAGCTTTGATGTTGTAGTTATCCAGGACGCGTAGAATTCTTGGTACGCCTATACGCCGACCAAACGCCGAGGCAGATAACAACGACAGCCGTCTCTGGTTCTCCGGGTTTCCAATCCAACTGGCTTCCGCATCCACATCGAAACAGAACGAAACTGTCGCCTGATAACCTTGAATCCAATCAACACCCACTATTCTAGTCCTCCTGAAATTCTAATTCTGGCGCTTCGACGGGAACTTTGTCTATTTTTCGTTTCCGAGAACCGTACCAGACCCACATCAACCCTGTAACAATCACCAGAGCCCCCATGTACCATGCATTATAGAGGTCGGAAGGCGACGATGGGTTCGCCCCGGCGGTATATCCAATGTCCGCTAGTACAATGATAGACAGCGCCGGAAGAATACTAGAGGTGAAAGCAGTTCCGAGTCTTCTTTCTCTAAACTGAACTACGATAAAAGCCGTTAATGCTGTTAGATATGATAGCACCAGAGTAATTGTAACCACGTCATAGTACCACTGGAGTTCGGCCAAAGGTTTAAGCCACACTAAAACGATGGCATAGGCAGAGACGAGCATCATCGCCACCCAAGGAGCTTTATGCTTATTGGTTCGGTGTAGAACCGGAGGCAAATGCCTATCTCGACTCATCCGATAGGCAGCTCGAGACCCAGATGTCAGCGAGATTTGTAAACCGGCACACGAAGAAGTAATCACCACAAATACAGCAATCCAACTCAACCAGTTAGGTAGATAGGTCTGGGCAACGGCTGCGATCGGGCCTCCGTTTCCGTTTTCCACAATTTTGGCCAATCGCTCAACAGGGACAGCCATCTGCCAACCAATCGCGGCAACACTATAGATTACAAAAGCACTTGTCAGAACGATGATTAACGAGCGTTGAACGGTACGAACAGGAACCTTGGCCTCCTCAATTAGGTTAATTGCGGAATCGAAATTCGCTAACATCCATAGGCCAAACAAGACTCCACTCGCTAATGCCGCCCAGCCGCCGGCCCCGGTTACTGAATATAAATCGTGAAATGATACATTGACGTGTGGTCGACTAATACCGAGGATCCCCAGGCCTACCACAACGGCAACTTCAAACACCAAGAACGTACCAGCGGCGCGCGCCGTCATTTCTATGCCCCGCAGACACACTCCTAGAAACACGATGACGAGAATCGTCCCTATGATTTTAGCTTGAAGAACGCCTTGCAAAGCAGGAACCAACGCCTGTATATATTCAGCACCAATGACAGCCGTCATAGGTGTTACCGTGGCACACATAACGACATACGCCCAACCGAGAACAGTCCCGATTTTTGGGTGAAGAAATTTCGTCGCGAACGCAAATATCCCTCCAGCACTTGGAGCTTTTCGAGTTAGATAGACCAGGGATAATGCTAGCACCAGCATTGGGAAAATATATGCAACTAGAATTGCGAGTGGGGAGCCGGTGCCATTGATTGCATACAGTAATGACATGGAAGAGGCCGCAACCCATGCTGGAGCATTAAATCCAAGTGCAGCCAAAGACACTCCCGTTGTCCCGAGTTTATCTTTCTGCAATGTGGTGGGTAGCTCCTTGATTTCGCCGTGTTTATCATATCCGATAAAATCCGAGAACCTCATCTATCACACACCTCTCTTCCCTGAAGCAATCTGCAGATTTCAAGTAAGTAGGATGCTTATGTTAAAGACTGATCGGCTTGATCTGCACGACATAGTTAACCGTACATCACGCCTCCGCCATTGACGCCAACAACCTGCCCAGTCATAAAACTTGAATCATCAGATGCAAGGAACGCAACGACGTTCGCAATTTCTTCTGGTCGTCCCAAACGCTTAAGCGGGTATCTAGCGGACTCTTCAGCGACATATTCCGGTCCAAGGCGCTCAACCAGTGGTGTCAGGGTCCCTCCAGGCGCCACAGCGTTGACAAGGATACCGTAAGGAGCTAGTTCACGAGCCAAACTTTTTGTCAAGGCTATCACACCGCCTTTTGCAGCTGAATAATGAGCCAGTCGCTCACATCCCAATTGCCCCAAGTCTGATGCTATGTTGACAATGCGTCCCGCTCTCTGTTTCATCATCAACTTTACAGCTGCTCGGGCACAATAAAACGCGCCATACAGATGAACTTTAACCATTTTATCCCACTCATCGTCCGACAGTTCAGTAAACACACTTTCTTTGAGGAACCCAGCATTGTTCACTAGAATGTCAAGGCGTTCAATACCCACAAACAGCTTGTTAACTTCTCCTGAACTGGACACGTCTCCGAGTTTCACTAGGCATTGGACGCCATGTCGCTCAACCCGTTCTTTCACTTGATAAACTGATGCCTGAGACGGTAGATCATTGAGAATCACATTGGCACCCTTTTCTGCAAACGTCAGTGCCACAGACTTTCCGATCCCACTCCCGGCACCGGTAATCATGACCCATTTGTTCTGGAACGTCGCCACAATAACCACCCCTTTCTATACCGACTATGCAAGAGATATAACGTTGTTGTTGAGCCTGAACGAATCAAAAAGCATGCTCCTTTAGCCACGCTGCATAGGTCTCAATACCGGTTCGCAAATCATACTTTGGGCTATAGCCTAGTATGGACTTTGCCTTGGTGATATCGAATTCGCCGTTCTGATCCAGATAATCGATTGTACCCGGTCCAATGTCGATATCAGCTTCTGGAAACAGTCGCTTGACTTCCTGTACCACTTCCCCAAAGCTGACTTGGAAGCCGGCAGTAATATTGAACGCTTCAGATCCCACACTATCAATAGTGGCTGCAAGAATGGCTGCCTCGGCAACATCTTCCACATGGACATAGTGGAACCGGTAATCACGGCCGCTTGGTTCATGTGTTGGAACCCCATCTATGGCATTGCGCAACAATGTCTTCAAATAGCATTGCATAAATTGCCCTGGTCCGTAGACCCATCCCGGTCGAAGCGACGGGATCTCCATACCATACAACTGTGAATACACGCGCCCAAGATGTTCTGTAAACATCTTGGTGACACCATAGGGCGTAGTCGGCTCTAATGGAGCCATCTCGGATACCTTTCCAACCTCTCTGTTATGACCATAGACACACTCGGAACTGAAGTTTACCACACGTTTGATGCCACAAATCCGTGCTGCTTCAAAAACAGATGCGGTTCCTAAGGCATTCGTGACGACTGTTTGATACGGAACTTCGCGCGATACAACGGGGTGGCTGATAGCAGCCGTATGAATGACCGAAACAACGTTCTCCTCCCGACAAATCTCTATCAGACGGCCTACGTCGTTGATATCTGCTTGGTAATATCGAAACAAAGGCGTAGATATATCCTGATCAATAAACCTTCTGTCGACACTGATCACTTTTTTACCGTAGTCTCGCAACATCCGAACAACTGTCTGTCCGATAAAGCCAAACCCGCCTGTAACTAAAATCGCCATCTGACCGCCCCTTTCGGTGAGTCAATTACGAGGCTTGGCACTTAATTGCCCGTATTTATGATACTTTATATCACAAACAAAATCAATCATTCTACACATAACGTCTTTATGTTACTTTATATGACACACATATTCCTCGATAAGATCGTGGGGGCTTCACCCCTCCCTCGCCTCCTCCAGCGCCTCACCCAGCACCGTGGCGATCAACCTCACCTCCTCGTCGGTCACCACGAAGGGCGGCGCGATGGTGAGAACGTTGTTAAACTGGGGAACCGTGTCGCTGTTCTTGCCGATGATCACGCCCCGGCGCTTGCAGCCGGCGATAACCTTGCCGACAAAGTCCGAGGGCGCCGGCTCTTTGGTCGCTTTATCGGCCACCAGCTCAATGCCCGCCATGAAACCGAAGAACCGCAGGTCGCCGACGTTCGGGTGCGCCGCCAAGGGTTCGAGCGCCTCCCGCAGCCTCTCGCCCAACTCCTCCGCCCGTTTGACATATCCCTGCTCATCCATCAGTTCCAACGTTCGTACAGCCAAGGCGCAGGCGGTGGCGTTGCCGCCGAAGGTGTTCACATGGCGGAAATGGGCATAGGGCTCATCCTCCTTAAACGCCTCGAAGAGCTCCTCCCGCACCGCCGTGGCCGAAAGGGGCAGATATGCGCTGGTGATGCCTTTCGCCATGGTGACGATGTCCGGCTGCACCCCGTAGTTCTGGTGGCCGAACCGCCGCCCGGACCGGCCGAATCCACAGATCACCTCGTCGATAATGAGCAAAACCCCGTACTTGTCACAAATCTCCCGCACCCGGCCGAGATACTCGGGCGGCGGCGCGATGACCCCACCCCCGGTGATGGTCGGTTCCATGATCACCGCGGCCACTGTTTTCGGCTCCTCCCAGTTGATCACCTGCTCGATGGCGGACGCGCACTCAATTCCGCAGGACCCGTGGGTCTGCCCAAAGGGACACCGGTAACAATACGGCGGCGGAACGTGCACGAACCCCGGAGCCAAAGGCTCATAACGATATTTGCGCTGCGCCTGGCCCGTGGCCGCCAGGGCCCCCGCCGAATTCCCATGGTACGCCCGGTATCGGGAGAGGATTTTCCACCGGGTGGGCTCCCCCCGCTGGGCGTGATACTGCCTGGCGATTTTAAAAGCCACCTCATTGGCTTCAGACCCGCTGTTCGAGTAAAATACCCGATAATCCCCGCCCAACCACTCGTTTAATTTTTCACTCAACCGAATGGCCGGCAAGTGACTCTGGGTCAATGGAAAATACGGCATCTCTAGAAGCTGCTGATAGGCCGCTTCGGCCAACGCCTTCTGGGAATACCCGAGGTTGACGCACCACAGCCCGGACATGGCATCGAGATACCGATTCCCCTCCAGATCCTCCACCCATGCCCCGTCTCCTTTGACCACCACCATCGGATCCCGGCTGGCCACATAAGGCTGAATATGATGCCACACATACCGCCGATCTTTCTCGATCCACTCCCGGGTCTCCCTTCCTTCGGGAAGGTTCGGACGTCCCGACGTCTCCCTCAGGGTTTCTTGTTCCAACATTCCCACTCCTTCTTCCCGGCGTCATCCGTCCCGGGTGTTATGCACAGCTCATCCACATATCCACATTTCGGCTGTGGACAACTGCCCTCATCTTGTGGACAACCCGCACCCTTATCCACATATTCTCCACAGTAGGCGCCGTCACCGCCCGCTGGACGGACGGCACACTACACCGCCACAGCGCCTTCCAGCACCCTTCGGGGGTCCGTCCAGGGAAATCCAAAAGCTTCCGCCACGCCCCGACAGGTCACCCGTCCCCGGGCCACGTTCACTCCGCAAAGGAGCGGCCGATCGCCTAGGGCCGCCTTCACCCCGCCTCTGGCCAGCTTTAACACATAAGGCAACGTCGCCCCCGTCAGGGCAAAGGTCGACGTCCGGGGCACCGCCCCGGGCATGTTGGCCACCGCATAGTGCACCACCCCGTGCACCGAATACACCGGATCATCATGGGTGGTCACCCGGTCCGCCGTCTCCACACAACCTCCCTGGTCCACCGCCACGTCGACGATCACCGCCCCCGGGCGCATCTGGGCCACCATCTCCCGGGTGACCAATTTTGGCGCCCGGGCTCCGGGGATAAGAACCGCCCCGATCACCAGATCCGCCGTCCTGACCGCCTCGGCCAGGGCATAGGCGCTGGACATCACCGTCTTCACCCGGCCCCCGAACAGATCATCCAGAGCCCGAAGCCGACCGCCGTCAATGTCAAAAATCGTCACATCCGCCCCCAGCCCCGCCGCCATCTTCGCCGCCTGGGTGCCTACAGTTCCCCCTCCCACAACCACCACCCGGGCCGGCAACACTCCCGGCACGCCGCCGAGCAGCACCCCGGCACCGCCGTTTGGCTTCTCCAAAAACCTCGCCCCGACCTGGACCGCCATCCGTCCAGCCACCTCGCTCATGGGAGCGAGCAGGGGCAATCCGCCGCCATCCACCTGGATCGTTTCGTAGGCCACCGCCGTCATGCCCGCATCCCGCAGCGCTTCGGTCAGCTCCCGGTCGGCGGCCAGGTGCAGATAGGTAAACAGAATCAGATTTTCTCGAAAATACCGGTATTCTTCGGGCCGCGGCTCTTTGACCTTGACCACCAGATCGGCGGCCCACGCTTCTTCCGCCGTGCCCAGGCGGCCACCGGCCCGCACGTATTCCGCATCGTCAATGCCGCTGCCGACCCCGGCCCCGGATTCCACCACCACCTCGTGCCCGGCGTCCACCAGATCCCGTACCCCCGCCGGCGTCAGCCCCACCCGAAACTCCCGTTCCTTGATCTCCTTCGGCACCCCTACCCGCATCACCGACCGCCTCCGAACCAGCGGGAAGTCACCATTTTCTTCCTTGTGTAAAATTCCACCCCATCCCGCCCCGTGGCGTGCAGATCGCCATAAAACGAATTTTTCCAGCCGCTGAAAGGGAAGAAGGCCATCGGCACGGGCACCCCGACGTTGACGCCGAGCATCCCCGCTTGCACCGTCTCCCGGAACATCCGGGCCGCCGCGCCGCTCTCGGTGTAGATCACCGCCGAGTTCCCGAACCGGGACCGATTCACCACCCCGATCGCCTCTTCCAAGCTGTCCGCGCGAATGACGCTCAGCACCGGGGCGAACAATTCTTCCCGAGCCACCGTCATCTCCGGATTCACCCGGTCCAGAATCGTCGGCCCAAGGAAGAACCCCTGGGGCAGCCGCTCCATGGCGTCCCGGCCGTCCCGGGCCATGACCGCCCCTTCCGCCAGCCCCTGATGAATTCGCTCCACCACCCGGGCCCGGTGTTCGACGCGAATCAAGGGCCCCAGCTCCACCCCCTCCTCCAGGCCGTTGCCGATCCGCATCCTGTCCCCGGCTTCCACCAAGGCCTCCACCAAGGGATCACCCACCGATCCCACCGCCACCACCACACTACAGGCCATACAGCGCTGACCCGCCGACCCGAAACCAGAGTTCCGGATGGCGTGCACCGCCCCTTCGAGATTCGCGTCCGGCATCACGATGTGGTGATTTTTCGCCCCGGCCAAAGCCTGTACCCGTTTCCCCGCGGCCGCAGCCGTCCGGTACACGTGCTCGGCTACAGGCTGGGAGCCAACAAAAGAAACGGCATCCACCCCGGGGTGCGTCAGGAGGGCGTCCACCACCTCTTTGCCCCCGTGAACCAGATTGAGCACCCCTTCGGGAATCCCGGCTTCCATGGCCAACTCCACCAATCGCATGGAAGTCAAGGGGGTCCGCTCCGAAGGTTTCAACACGAAGGCATTCCCCGCCGCCAGGGCGATGGGCATCATCCACATGGGCACCATCATGGGAAAATTAAAGGGCACGATGCCCGCCACGACACCCACGGGGTAGCGGACCATCTCCATGTCGATCCCCCGGGACACCTGGGGACTTACGTACCCTTGCATGAGGGTGGGCATCCCGGCCGCGAATTCCACCACTTCAATGCCGCGCCACACCTCGCCCCGGGCGTCGCCCAGGGTCTTGCCGTTTTCGGTGGTCACCAGGCGGGCCAGCTCCTCCAGCCGCTGGACCAAAAGCTCCCGCCACCGGAACATCACCCGGGCCCGCTCCACCACAGGTACTTCCCGCCAGGATTCAAACGCCTCCCGGGCGGCCCGAACCGCCCTGTCCACATCCGCAGCTGTGGACAGGGGCACCTCTGCCAAAAGCTCCCCGGTGGCCGGATTGGGCACCGGCAAGACTTGATCAGTTTGAGATGCCTGCCACATCCCGCCAATAAAATTTTTGAGCCGCATCTCCTGAACCGTCGTTCCCACGCCTCTCACCTCTTTGCCGATCCTCTGGAATCAGCGTATCAGAATGGCGCGATCTTTTCGTCAGACAAAGTGTATGAGAATTGAGCCTCTTCATTGGACACTTCGGTGACTTCCAAGCGCTGGCCCCGCGCTACGAGACGGTATTTGACCATTGACATGAGAATGGAAGAAGCGTTTCCTTATTTCTAGAACGGAAGGAGGAAACCCGGCGTTGGAAGGGGAAGAACCCGTTAGTTTGCAACGGATGGCGACTTTGATCTGGGAGTTGCAGCGGACCATCCAGGACGCAAAAAGGGACATTCATCATCGATTTGATCATTTAGAGGAACGACTGGATCACATCCAGATGCAACTGCACACTTTGCAACAGGAACAGGAGCGTTATAACGGGCGGCAGCGATCGGTGGAACAGACCGTGGAAACCTCCCGCAGACTCGGGGAACAGACCCTCGGCCGTTTTGGAGATTTAGAAAAAGAAATGGATCGGGTGATCCGGCGGGCGGGGGCGGAAGCGGATCGCCGCCTCGACCGCATCGAGGCCACCCAGCGGGAAATTCTCCGGGAACTGGAACAAACCTACGGTGATCTTCGCACATTCAGACGGGAGTGGCGGGCGAATTCCGGAGGAAGACATCCCGGTCGCCAAGAAAAAGGTGTTCCCCTCGCCGATGGCCAACCCGGCCTGGCAGGCGGCGCAAACCACCCACTGCCCCCGGAACAACCGCTGGGCCGCGGTACACAGACGATGTCCCCGGAAGGGCGGGTGGACAACCGGAAGGAAGACCGCTAACGCTTCCAGGGAGAGATCGGGAGCCGACCCAAGCGGCCCAGCTCTGAGAATCGAGTAGGAGGGGGCGGCTAGCCCCCGTCCTCTCACACTGCCGAACATGCAGGTCCGCATCCGGCGATTCACCAATTTTGACAAAGCCTTCGGTAACGTTCGGTTAAACCCATCAAACCTTGGGCCTGCCAGTAGGCGTTGCCGAGGGCCGCTACCGGCTATACAACATTCATCAGCCGCGAATCGCCCGAAGGCGTTTTTGCAAAGCGTCGATACACGCCTTCCCGGCATCCCTGCATCCGAGGGTATGGCTCGGATCCCCGTAAAACCCGTGATCATCCGAGCCTCCCGTGATGACGAGGTCGAATCTCCGGGCGAGCTCCTTCGCCCGCCGCTCTTCCTCCGGTCCGTGCAAGGGATGATAAACTTCGATCCCCGCCAGGCCGGCCTCAACCCATTCCTCCACCGCGGCAAAATTGTCAAACTGCCCCGGGTGGGCCAGAACGGGAACCCCGCCCGCCGCCCGAATCGCCGCAATGGCCTCCCGGGCGTCGAGATACACAACCGGCGTATATGCAATCCCCGCCTGACCGTTCTCTCCCCGGGAAAACAACCGCTTATAAAGCGGACCGTAGATCGACTCCGCATAACCGCGGTCGATCAGGGCGTGCATGATGTGCTGCTTGTACACGCCGGTCCCCCCTCGGGCATACCGCTGCACCTCTTCCCACGTGATTTCATACCCCGCCCGCTGCAGTTTGCCGACCATCTCAAAAGAGGCCCGATGTCGGCGCTCCCGCATGGGGCGACAAAAGGCTTCCAGGGCCGGGTGTCCCGGCTCGACGTACAGGCCCAAAAGATGCGCCCGCCTGCCCCTGGCGAAATCATACGCAGAAATCTCGATTCCCGGCACGATGTTGACGCCCTGCGCTCTTCCGATTTCGATCGCCCGGTGCAGGCCCGCAGTGGTGTCATGATCGGTGATCGCCAGATGGTCGACACCGACTTCCCTGGCCCGGGCGATCACCTCTTCGATGGACCGAGAACTGTCGGACATCCGGGTATGGCAGTGCAAATCCACGATGCCCATGGACTGATCTCCCTCCTCTATGCATAATCGGCCCGGTAGACCACGGATCCCCCGACGATGGTCCGCCGCACCACCGGATGATTCCCGGCAGGCTCCACGAGAATGAGGTCGGCCCGTTTTCCGACTTCGATGGAACCCGGGTGCGCACAGACCGACGATCCGCCCGTTCGACACGTGCACGTTTTGGGTCGTCGGGTCTGGTTGTGTCCGGCCTCGACGACCCGGTCCACCAACACCACGGCACCGCCTTCCATCCACAAATTCGTCCTGCTCACCCCCGTCCGACTCGATTATGGCCGACGGCCAACCCCCACCGCCGAATCCGATGAGAGTCAAACAACCTGTGTCAGGCGGGGATGTCGCCGGCGATCACCCCGTCGTTCATCCGGATCTCCCGATCCACCACTTGTTCCATAAAATCGAGATCGTGAAAAATCCCGATCATGCTGGTGCCCGCCCGTTTGAACTCCCCGAGCAAATCGCGAACAATCCGCTTCGAAGATTCGTCCAGGGACGCAGTCGGTTCATCCAGGAGAAACAGCCGAGGACGTTTCACCATTTCCTTGGCCAGATTCAGCCGGAGCTTCTCCCCGCCGCTGAAGGTGTGGGGATACGTATCCCACAGTTTCTCGGGCAATTGAAAACGCCGCAGGATCTCCCGGGCCTCCCGTTCCGCCGCATCCCGGGAGACGCCGGCCTCCAGGGCCTTCCCCACGACCACCTCCATGGCCGTCAACCTGGGCAGCACATTCAAGAATTGCGAGGCATAGCCGATCTCCCGGCGGCGCAGGGCGATCACCTGTTGCTCGGTCGCCTGGGCCAGATCAATGGCGCCATAACGTTCCGAGCAATACACCATGGTCCCCCGGGTGGGTAGATAGGTGCGAAAAATGCACTTGAGCAAACTGGATTTTCCCGATCCGCTCTTCCCGGTGATGCCGAGGAATTCCCCTTCCTCAAGGGAAAAATGCACTCCACCCACGCCGACGATGGTCTTCCCGGTATGATGGATCCGAAAGATCTTGTGGAGCCCCTTCACGTCGAGAATCACAGCCATTTTTCCATCTCCTCACCAAATCATGGAGTTCACCAACAGTTGGGTATACGCGTGTTGGGGGTCTTCCATGATTTGATCTGTCAAACCCTCTTCCACGATTCTGCCGTTTTTCATGACCACGGTCCGGTCGGCCAACATGCGAATGACCCCAAAATCGTGGGACACGACGATCATCGTGATGCCGAGATCCCGCTGAAGCTGCCGGATCACATCCAAAATCTGCGCCTGCACCGACACGTCCAGCCCCGTGGTCACCTCGTCCAACAGGAGCAGCGGGGGATCATTGGCCAACGCTTTTGAGATTTGCACCCGCTGCTGCATGCCGCCGCTGAAACGTTTGGGGGGCTCATCCATCCGCTCAATGGGAATTTCCGTTTTTGCAAGCAGATCCCGGGCTCGTTCCCGGATCCGTCCCACATGGTACCAATCCGCGGCAATCAGTTTCTCGGCGATGTTGCCCCCGCTGGAAAAATCGAGCCTCAGCCCCAGATGAGGATTCTGGTACACCACCCCCATCTGGTGGTTGCGGATCCACCGTTTCTTCTGTTTGCTGACCGTCCACAGATTGGTCTTTCCCCCATCCACGCCACGAAGAAACATCTCCCCGCCCGTGGGTTCCTCATCAAAGCACAGGGTTTTGATCAGGGTGCTTTTCCCCGATCCGCTTTCCCCGACGACGCCGAGGATTTCTCCTGGGTACACATCCAAACTCACGCCGCCGCACGATACGATCGAGCCGCACCGCGGACAGCGGTTGCTCTCGACTTCCGGGCCGGTCAAAAGCAAACAGTTCTCACAACCCGGCCCATAGATTTTGCTCATCCCCCTCACCCGGAGCAGCGGCTCCTCTTCATGCATACCATGACCCCCCGATCTCCACCGATTGACCCAGATTCCGCTTCTGCCTTTTTAAGCAGTAACTGGTATCTGAACAATAATAGCTGACTTCCCCGGTCTCCCGATCAAAGACTTCGGTCAAATACGTGCCCCCCTGGCCGCACCGGGCACACACGCGGCCGTCAAAATCCTCGACCCGAAATTCATAATCCTCGAATTGGAGAGGAACGACGTCGGTGTGGGGCGGGATCGCGTAGATCCGCTTCTCCCGGCCGGCTCCGAACAGGAACAGGGTCTCGGCCCGGTGCAGTTTTGGCACATCAAATCGGGGGATCGGCGTCGGATCCATCACATACCGGCCGTTGACCATGACCGGATACCGATGCGAAAGAGTGATCTCTCCCCATCGGACGATATCCTCATACAAAAACACCCAGAGTTTGCTGTAATCGCGTTCCGCGTGCATCCGGCGGGTCTCCCGTTCGCTGGGTTCCACCCAGCGCAGCGGCTCGGGATAGGGAACTTGAAGAACGAGGATTTGCCGATCGGTCAGCTTTTCCTCGGGAATCCGGTGTCGGGTTTGGATCAAGGTGGCCCGTCGGGTATCGGTGGTGGTGGTCACCCCGGTGGTGTCGTGGATGAGTTCCCGCAGATTGCAGGCGTTCACGCTGTCGTCGTCCCCCTGGTCGATCACCTTCACGATGTCGGACGGCCCAACGATGGCCAGGGTGATTTGCAAACCTCCGGTGCCCCACCCCCGGGCGATGGGAAGCTCCCGGGAACCGAAGGGCACCTGATATCCGGGAATGGCCACCGCCTTCAGAAGGCTGCGGCGCACCTCTCGTTTTGTGTTCTCATCGATAAACGCATAATTGTATACACCGTTCACGCCCGGGGCCCCCTCTGCCGTTGGATTGATCGCACCCGAATCATCTCGGCTTGGAAATCGACATAATGAGGGAGTTTCCAATGGGCAACAAATCCCGACGATTCGATGCCGTCGATGTGGTACAAGACAAACTCCTCATCTTCGGCCGGAGCCTGGGGATTCTCGGACACCATGGCCCGGTCCAGAGCGGCCATGGCGATGGCCTTGATTTCGTTATGCCCAAAGCACAGCCCATATCCCAAGGAAAACTTGGCCTGCAACCGGTCCGTTCGTTCTCTCATCCTGGCCACCACCTCCGCCTCGGTCACCAACACCTCGCCAATGGTGACCACTTCCCCGCTGTGCAGCGGATGGGGGACCAACACAGGCACGTACCCGACCCTCAGTTCACCGAGGGTGGGGTGAATGGCCCCGTACCCCCGGGCGACGGAATAGGCGAAGGCCAACAACGCCCCGGTTTCTCCCCGGGCCAATGCCTGCATCCGCATCGACCGACTCGCCGGAAAGCGGATGGACCGCCGGGTGATGTCGTCGATGGGCCCCGGCTCCCGTTGCCCCTCGGCGGCATCCGGATTTTCCAACAGGCCCTTCGCCCGGAGCCAATCGATCATTTTGGGGAAATCCAACGTCCCCTGGGCCTCGAGTTCCTTCCACTCATCGCCTTCCACGTATTTCTTGAGAAACTCCCGGGCGCGCTCCTCGGTTTCCTCCATCAATTCAAATCGAAGGAGCCTCTGGGTGTAATCCCGGGTCGGGCCCAGAAACTGCCCGCCCGGCACATCTTTGAACGCCGCGGAAATACGGCGGATCACCCGCATCCTGGAGGTATCCACCGCCAGGGAGTACTGGTTCCGCGGAACGGTGGAACGAAACGCCCGCAGAAGAAAAGCGGCCTCCAGGGTGTCGCCCTCGGCCTGTTTCAAGGCCAGGGCGGCGAGATCGGGATCATAGAGGGAGCCTTCCCCCATCACCTGGTCCACGGCCAGCCTCATTTGGTCGCGGATTTGGCGGACCTCAATGGGAACGCTGCCCCCTTTCAAGCGGTAGTAATCCAACAGGCGATTCGCTTCCTGGATGGCCTTTCGTCCGCCGCGCACCGCCGCGTATGCCATTTACAGGACCTCCCATTCCAATGATGTGCTCCGGGGCACGCCGCAAACAAATCCGAACTCGTCCACGAGGATCCAATCCAACCCGAGCGGAAACTCCCGGTTGATCTCCCGCCAAGCCACCAAAGTGTCAGCGTGGACGGTGTCGATGTACAGCCGCCGCTCCCCGGGGATGCCCGGCCCGCGCAGGGTGATGTGAATGAGCCGATCAGCCGGAAACGGCTCCCGGGCAAAGCGACGGACCCGGCAGACCACCGTGGCGCTCCGGTCGGGATATGTGAACGTCCCCCGGGGAAGGCGCTCGATGGGAAACCGCTGCTCCCCGTGGACAAACGCAAAGTCGCACCGGTCGACCGACGCCGTTTGGGACCGGGTATGCCGTTGCAGCAGGGTTCCGAATCCCCGATCCGACTCCGGGAGCCAAAAGGTCGTCTCCGGATCCAACAGGGTGAGGCCGATTCCCAAAACGCACCTGTCCCCCCGAGATTTCGGGATCCCCCAAGGCCCCGGTTCACCGGGCGCGGGTTCCACGGCCACCGGTTTCCCCGGCCTCGCCATCGCATCCAACAGTTGGCGAAACAGCACCTGGGTGTACCGAACCTCGTCAAATTGTACTTCGGCCATCTAGTCCACCGTCCTCCTCATCCATCATTTCAAAATCCACGCGACTTCGACGGACGAGGGCGAACTCTTTGCGCCAGGCCTCTTCCTGCCGGGCCTCCTCGGCGACAAGCCAGTCCTCTATTTCACGGACCAGAGATTTCCATTTTTCCTGGGATGAATGGAAAACGGCGTCCAACACCGCGAGACCGTCAGCCCGTTCCGGCTGGTTCCCCATGGCCACTCCATATCCCCATTCGCCGTCCACCGATACCGTACTTTCACAGACGTGGATTTCTCCCACATAAAACTCTTCCTGCCGGACCGTTTCCCGGGCGCGCATCATCACCAGCCCGGGTCGGGCCGGTTTGATCCACCGGACATCCCCGAGTCGGCCAACCTCGTCCACCCACGCGGACAGCCGCTCCATCGGTACCGTTTGCAAAATACGAGTACGCCGTTCGGAATTCATAACACGTCAACCCCGTGATGGAATTCCACCGTCAGCTCGTTCATGTCGCCGCGAACCCGGGTGTTGGCCGCTTCCACCGGGAATCCGTCCGGATGGATCATCAAGCTTTCAATCTGCAGAATGGGGCTATCCTTGGGCAAGAACATCGCCTCCTTAACGGTGCAGAACATGGCGCGGATCACGGACCGAACCCGAATCGGCCGAAAGTGATAATGGGTCTGAAGAATGTCGTACAGAGAATGGAAATCGTCCAGGTGGTTCCCCAAGTTAGGAACAGCGTTTTCGGGCAAAGTCGAGGTGGCCACCGAAAAGGGCTCGTCATCGACATAGCGAACGATCTCCAATCGGTACACCCTGGCGCTGTCCGACAAGAGCAATTGTCTCCGTTCCGACTCGGTGGCCACATCCAGTTCGCAGGAGATCAACTGGCCCCGATGGGACCTGCCCAGCCGGTCGATTTCATCGCTGAACCGGGTATGCTGGGATAAGGCGTACGGAACAATGGGCCGCTGCTTGACGAAAGAACCGACACCTTTGACCGTGGTGACCCATCCCAGGCTTGTCAATTTAGCCACCGCTTGGCGGACCGTGTGGCGGTTCACCTGGTACCGCCTGCTCAAGGTCATTTCCGAGGGAATTTTGTCTCCGACCGACAGTTCTCCCCGCTGAATCATACCGATCAGATGATCCGCGAGCTGCAGGTAGTAAGGGATTCGATTCTGCTTCTGAATCACCGCACGGCACCTCCTCGGTCTAGATGTCTAGACAAGTTCGAGCAACGCGGCGGCTCACAGCGCCTCCAGGACACCCCGGGCCTGGTAGGTCATCTGACAAGCCAACACCCCGCCCACAAAGACTTTTTCAATGACGGGAGTCCCTTCGTCCTCGCGCACAATGAGCACATCGGCCACTTTTCCCGGGGAGATCGAACCGACCGCTTCGGCCATTCCCAGGGCCCGGGCCGGATGGTAGCTCACGAGGTTGACGGCCTGCCGCATATCAAAACCCTTTCGGAAAAGCGCAAACACCGACTGAATCAGCGAGGGCGGATAGTAGTCGGAACACAGGATGTCCACGGCGCCGTGGCGCAGGGCTTCGAGAGCGGACACGTTGTTGCTGTGTGACCGCCCCAACAGGACATTCGGGGCGCCCATGGCCACAAGCAAACCGCGTCTCTTGGCCTCAATGGCGACGGGAAGCGAAACCGGAAACTCACAAATCGACGCGTGCCAACTCTCCGCCATGTCCAGCTTTTCGATGCTGTCGTCATCGTGAGACGCGATGGGTATCCCCCGTTTCCTGGCTTTCGCCGCAATGTCCTCCAAGGTCGATGGATCGATCTTTGGGAGGTTCATCCGAGCCTTCAACTGCTGTCTCGCCTGTTCATCGCTCAACCCGTCGCGGGCCCGGGTCAGGCGCACCTGGACTTCAAAATCCCGAAACTGGCCTTGGCCGGGCGTGTGATCCGTAAAAGACAGAAGGTCGATGACCTTTCCCTCGATCAGTTGTTCCACCAGGGGCACCGCCGATCGGTTGGTGATTTCAAATCGCAGATGGATGTAATGCCGGATCAGCCGGCGCCCCCGGGTCAGTTGCCGAATCGCCCGGATCAGAGAACCCACCCGGTCGTTGGAGCGCACACTCTCCCCTTCGTCGCCCAGCAAACACAGCGCGTGGTGGATGGTGGTGATGCCTTGGCCGGCGAGCTTCCGCTCCAACTCGGCAAAGGAGATGGACAGCGGAAGCGTGCAGTTCGGCCGGGGCTCCAGCTCCAGTTCAATGGCGTCGCTGTGGGTGTCGACCAGACCGGGCAACACCCAGGCTCCCCGGGCATCATGCCATTCCGCGTTCGCGCCGCGCGACCGGGGCGCATCATCCACTTCGACGATTTTTCCGTCTTCAATCACGACGGTCCCGTTTTCGATGATTTCCGATGGGGTGACAACAGTCCCCCCCGCAATAATCTGCCGCGATCGCACAGCCGCTCCCCCATTTTCGGTCCGTTGTCAGGCGTATTTTTCCAAAAAAACCTGCAGGTCGTTAAAATCCGGCATTCGTTCCACCAACTGCTCCCGGGTCCAATCCCACCAGGCCACCGCCAGGAGCTTCTCGGCAATCTCCCGGGGGAACCGCGGCCGCAACGGCTTGGCGGGCACCCCGACAACGATCATGTAGGGCTCGACATCTTGGGTCACCACCGCCCCGGCTCCCACCACCGCCCCGGTTCCGATGGTGACGCCGGGCATCACCACGGCGTTGTGTCCAATCCAGACATCGTGCCCGATCGTCACAGGATGAGCCTGGCGCCAGGCGAAAATCTCCCGGTCATCCTCTTCGCCGAACCCATACTGCACCCGGCGGTAGGTGCAGTGGTGTTGAGTGACCCGCCACATGGGGTGGTTGCTGGGATTTAATCGGACGTGGGACGCGATCGAGCAGAATTTGCCCACGTTGGCGTAAATAATCTGCACATCCCCGGCCGTGTAGGTATAGTCGCCGATGGTGGACTGTTCAATCACCGAACGCGGCCCGATGCTGGTCCACGGCCCCAGATCGCTTTGAATGATTTGCGCCGTTTCATGGACATGGGGAGTCTCCCCCAAAATCGGCGCCCGGGGATTGGCCAGAAACGCTTCACCCATCTTCGCACCTCCCTCCCCAGCCGCAGCCGTCGTTTTAGCCGTGCGACAGGTCGGCGACCTCAACCCTCCAACCGGTTCACCCGGAGTTTGAGTCGGTTCGTCAGGACTTCCACACTGAACACCAGGGCGAAAACAACCAGCATCGCAAAACAGGAGGGCTGGAACAGATACATCCGCATGTTGTCTTCGATGACCCAGCCGATGCCGCCGGCTCCCACCGTCCCGAGAATCACCGAGTCGCCGAGGTCCAATTCGAAGCGAAGAGCCGACCAGGACAGAAACGAGCCCCGCACCGTGGGCAGCACCCCCTGGCAAACGATCTGCACCCAATTCGCCCCGGTGGAACGCATCGCCTCCAGGATGCCCTTGTCCACCTCTTCCACCGATTGAGCGTAAACCTTCACCAGCATCCCCACGCTGTGGGTCATGATGGCCAGGGTGCCGGGAAAGGGCCCCATACCCACGGCCACAATGAAGATCAGCGCCCACACGAGCATCGGCACGGCGCGCAAAAACGACGCGAAGGCCTTGATACTTCGTCCGATGACCGGATGCGGAGTCAGGTTGTCCGCCGCGAGAAACGCCAGGAAAAAGGAGAGAATGATCGAAAACACGGTCCCGACGACGGCGGTCTCGATCGTCACCATGGCGGCGGAAGCGACATCCCGCCACCCGGACAGGTCCGGGGGAAACATTCTCCCCCAGTTTTTGAAAAATTCCATGATCCCTTTTCCGATCCGGCCATAGTCGAACTGCAACTGCACCAGCGCAAAAACGTAGAACCCGCTCACCGCCAGAGCAACCCACAGCCACGACCGGCGTTTCCGCGGTTGCTCGGGAATCCTCGCCATCTCCACTTGGGCGGAGATCTGTTCCCGCCGTTCGGCCTGGACGCTCATAGGATTCTCCTCCTGATCTTCCCCGTCAGCCACTCCGTGGCCCAGATCAACACCAGGACGATCGCGATGGCCACGCTGACCTGTTGAAACTGAAACAGTTTCATGCCGTTCTGGATGGCGAACCCGATGCCGCCTCCTCCCACCATCCCGACGATGGTGGAAGCGCGAATGTTGAGCTCCATCATATACAGCGTCCATGCGGCAAACCCCGGCAGAACCTGGGGCCACACGGCCTGACCCAGGGTCTGCACATAACCCGCACCGGTGGCCCGCAGGGCTTCGACCTGCCGCTCGTCAATCTCCTCCAGGATCTCGGCGTAGGCCCGAACCAGAATCCCGATGGAAGAGAAAACGATGGCCATGGTCCCGACCATGTTGCCAAGACCAAAGGCGGCCACCAGGAAAACCGCCCAGATCAGGGTGGGAAGATTGCGCAGGACCGAGGCCAATCCCCGCACCGCCAGGCGCAGCGGCGTCCACGGGTTCGTGGTCCGGGCCGCCATAAACCCTCCGACCACCGCCACCAGCGCCCCCGTCACGGTGCCGACAAAACTCATGTACACCGTCTCCAGCGTGGGCCTGATCAACTTCGGCAGCACCGACAGGTCGGGCGGGAGAAAATGGTGTGCAATCAGTTCGTAGATATCCCCGAACCCCTGCACCAAATGGACGACGGACCAATCGGTTTGGACAGCCGACCACACGGTGAGGAAGGCGATGGCCGCCACGATCAACCATTCCTGGTTTCGCTTCATGCGCTTGACAATCCGAATGGCATCTCCGCCTTTGTTCATACCACGGCTTTCTCCTGGTAATAAATCTGCCCGATGATCCTGTCGTCCAGTTTGGAGGGCGGACCATCGAAGACTTTGGTGCCCCGGTGAATCCCGATGATCCGTGTGGCGTATTTTTTTGCCATAGCCACCTGGTGCAAATTGACGAGGCACGTGATGCCATCCGCCCGGCAGATCGTGTGCAAATGATCCATGATGCTCTCCGACGTAGCCGGATCGAGGTTGGCAATGGGCTCGTCGGCCAGGATGAGGATGGGCTTTTGGGCCAAGGCCCGGGCGATGCCCACCCGCTGTTGTTGCCCCCCGGACAGTTCGTCCGCCCGTTTGTGCGCCTGTTCCAATAAGCCCATGCGCTCCAAAATCCGCAGCGCGTCCTCCTTTTCCTGGGCGCTGAACATCCCCAGCGCTCCCCGGAGGCTGTCCTTGTAGCCCAGTCTCCCGTGCAGGACGTTTTGAAGGACACTGACTCGCGGGATCAAATTGTGGCTTTGGAAAACCATCCCGATTTCTCGCCGGAGACGCCTCACCCGGCGGCCGCCGGCCCGGGTGATGTTTTCACCTTTGAAGATCACCGCGCCCTGGGTCGGTTCGACGAGGCGATTCACACAACGAAGCAACGTGCTTTTGCCCGAACCGCTGGGGCCGATGACCGCCACAAACTCGCCGGGATGGACGGTGAAATCCACTTCCCGCAGAGCTTCGGTGCCGTCGGGATACACTTTTTTCAGGTGCTCCACCCGCAAAATGGGTTCCATGGGTTCACACCGCTCTTTCCTATTTCTTTTTCAGAATGTCCTGGGGCGTCATGTGCAAAATCTTGGCCGTGTCGTAAACGATTTTGTAATCGGCGTCGGTCATCGGGTAGAAGGCCTTGGTGCCGGTCTTCTTGAAGTAGTCGGGATTCTGTTTGTCGTAATTCAACACGAACTCTTTGATTTTGGCCACGAGGTCCGGCGGCAGGTCGTTCCGGTAGGTCAACGGATCGAGGGGGATCGGTGCGGAGGTTTTGATCACGCGGAAATCGGATGCTTTCACCATCCCCGCATCAATGAAGCGCTGGATACACACGTCGCACACCCCCGCTCCGTCCGCCTGGTGGTGGGCGATGGCGATAATGGACTTGTCATGGCCGCCCGAGTAGGACACGTTCGAGAAAAAGCTGTCCACCTTCTCGGGCGGGATGTTCAGTTCCTCACTGATCATGGCTTGGGGAAACAGATGTCCCGACGTGGAGGCCGGATCGGCGTACAGGAAAGTTTTCCCCTTCAGGTCGGCGATGGTTTTCGCCGGGGAATCGGCGGGCACGACGATTTCGCTGTGATAAAAGGCGTTTTCTTTGCTCGTGGCCTTACAGGCGATGGGTTCCGCGCCGGCCTCCTGGTGGGCGATGATGTACGAGAAGGGACCGAAATACCCGAGATCCACCTTCTTCGCACGCATCGCTTCAATGACCGATGTGTAGTCGTCACCGACGTAGACGTTCACTTTGATACCCAACGCTTTGCCCATGTCTTCGGCAAATTTTCTCTCCACATCTCCGAGGTTGCCGGCGACCTCCGCCGGAATCAAGCCATAATTCAGTTCCTTCGGCCAGTTCTGTTTGCCGCCGGCCTGTCCGGCGCTCCCCGCAGAAGCTGCGGAACCGGTGTCCGATGTCGCCTGCTGCGAACCGCAAGCCGTGAGGGAAGCCAACAAAAGAACCGCGATACCTGAGGCGAGTATCCGTTTTCGCACTTCTTTGAAGCCCTGGCGCACTGTGTAAACCTCCCTGCCCAGATTGATTTTGCATCCTGTTCTACGGCGCGCTTTTGAACAGCTGTCCGATGCACCCTTATGCTAACTTGTTGACAAGTATCCGTCGTTAACGAACCGAAAAAAGCGTGTAACATGTGAGTTAACTTTTCAATACGTCAGGATAATCCTCGCCGAAACAGAAACGGGGCGATGAAAAATTGAGCCCAAAGGGGTTTGACGAACCATCGGTTGAGCGATATATTAACGGCAGGAACTGCAGTTATTTACGCATGTCGTTGGGCATGAGATTTTTGAACAATTTGACTTTTTTCTCCGAACTGGAGCACGAAGCTATGCCCCCTTGGATTTTCCAAGGGGGCTGAGTTTTTTTATAAGCCGGATTCTGGCGTCGATGTCAACAGAGTCCGTTTTTTTCTCCTTCCCCGCCACAAGGCGAGGGGAGTGACTTGTTCATGGATGAAGATGTCACGACACTTGCCTGCCGAGTGAAGACGGACCCGGACGTGGTTGCGGTGCTGGACCTGCGGTTTCATCCGCTCTTGCAGAGTCTTGCCACCGGATACTGGTTGCCGGGCGCAGATCGCATCTCCCCGCCCACCGGGGGGAAATGGGCCGAACGATTATCGCGGCGCCATGCGAATCGCGCCGTCCAGCCGGATGGTGGTGCCGTTGATCATGGCATTGCCCACAATGGACGCCACGAGCATCGCGTACTCTTCGGGACGGCCCAGGCGGCTGGGGAAGGGCACCTGCTGACCGAGGGATTTTCGGGCCGGCTCCGGCAGACCCGCCAGCATGCGGGTATCAAAAATCCCCGGGGCGATGCTGACGACGCGAATGCCATAGCGGGCCAAATCCCGGGCCGCCGGCAGGGTCAGCCCCACCACGCCGCCTTTGGACGCGCTGTAGGCCACCTGACCGATCTGCCCCTCAAAAGCGGCCACCGAAGCGGTGTTGATGATCACCCCGCGTTCTCCGTCCTCGTTGGGCTCCCCCTGGGACATGGCCTCGGCGGCCAAGCGCAACACATTGAACGTACCAATCAGGTTAACCTGAATCACCCGGGCGAAAGCATCGAGATCGTGGGACCCCTGTTTGCCGAGCACTTTCTCGGCGATGGCGATCCCCGCGCAGTTCACCGCAACCCCCAGGGGACCGAGTTCCTTCGCCGCCGCCACGGTGGCGCGCACCGATTCCGGATCCGTGACGTCCGTGCGGACAAACCGGGCGCCTTCCCCGAGGGACTCGGCCACCTCCTGGCCCCGGTCACTGACATCCGCGATGACCACCTTGGCCCCGAGCTCGTGCAGTTTACGCGCCGTGGCCTCGCCGAGCCCCGAGGCTCCCCCCGTCACGATGGCACTGTATCCTTTGACATCCATCTTATCGACTCCCCTTCCATGTTTCCGTTACGAGACATACTTCCCAAGGCGGAGGAACCTGCACCACCCGACCGATCTATACCCGGCACAATTAAGAATGCGGCGATCCCGGGTCCCGTTCATCGTTCCAATGCTTAAACTGCTCCCGCAACTTCGCCTTCATAAACTTGCCCGCCGAGGTGCGGGGAATCTCCTCCAAAAACACGATGGCATCTGGCAGCCACCATTTGGCAAACTTGGGCTCCAGATACGCCCGCAACTCCTCCTCCGTCACCTGGATCCCGGCTTTTGGCACCACCGCCGCCAGAGGCCGCTCCTGCCATTTTGGATGGGGGACCGCGAACACCGCCGCCTCCGCCACCGCCGGGTGGCCCATCAGGGCATTCTCAAGATCCACCGAGCTGATCCACTCGCCGCCGGACTTGATCAAATCCTTCGTCCGGTCGGTGATCTTCATGTAGCCTTCCGGGTCGATGGTCGCCACGTCTCCGGTCCGGAACCAGCCGTCCGGAGTAAAACTGTCGTTCTCGGGCATTTTGTAGTAGCTGGACGCCACCCAGGGGCCCCGCACTTGGAGTTCGCCCATGGTTTGCCCATCCCACGGGGCCTCCCCCGCATCCCCCACGATCCGAGCTTCGATCAAGGGAACCGGCACCCCTTGTTTGGCGCGGAGGGCGTACTGCTCGTCCTCGGACAGGCCTTCCAGGGTCGGCTTGATGTGGCTCACCGTCGCCAGGGGCGTCGTCTCCGTCATCCCCCAGGCGTGCACAATCCGCAGGCCGAACCGGTCAAAAGCCCGGATCAGACCTTCCGGCGCCGCCGA
Source organism: Kyrpidia spormannii (assembly GCF_002804065.1). Classification (NCBI taxonomy): domain Bacteria; kingdom Bacillati; phylum Bacillota; class Bacilli; order Caryophanales; family Alicyclobacillaceae; genus Kyrpidia; species Kyrpidia spormannii. Next base: position 3,131,496 of record NZ_CP024955.1, read on the forward strand.
ACCGCCCACCACCATCCGCATGGGCTGCAGTTTCCACCGTTCGGGCTCCTTTTCCAGGGTCTGAACAATCCCCAACCAAATGGTCGGTACCCCCGCGGTAAAGGTCACCCGCTCCTCCGCAAACAGGTCCAACAGGCTGACCGGATCCAAGTGAGGCCCGGGAAACGCCAACTTCGCTCCCACCATGACCGCTGCAAAAGGAACGCCCCAAGCGTTGGCGTGAAACATGGGGACCACCGGAGTGGCCGTGTCTCGCCAGGAGATCGCCAAGGTGTCCGCCATGGCGCTGGCCAGGGAGTGAAGCACGATGGCCCGGTGGGAATAAAGAACGCCCTTCGGCCTGCCCGTGGTTCCCGAAGTGTAGCACATCCCCGCCGCTTCGTTCTCCTCCAATTGGGGATAATGAAAATCCCCCGTGGCCGTGGCCAACAGGTCCTCATACTTTTCGTACTCCGACGAAACCGGGGCGTCGGTGAGGGAGACGACAAAAACGCGCTCCAGATTGACCCGTCCCTTCACCTGTTCGTAAAGCGGCACCAGCACGTCATCGATGATCAAAAACCGGTCTTCGGCATGGTTCATGATGAAGGCGATGTCATCGGGGTGAAGCCGGAGGTTCACCGTGTGCAGAACCCCTCCCGCCGCCGGGATCCCAAAATACGCTTCCAGGTGGGCGTAGTGGTTCCACATCAGGGTGGCAACGCGGTCTCCTCGGCGGAGTCCGGCCTTTTGCAGGGCTTCGGCCAACCGCTTGGCCCGGCGATAAAAATCCGTATACCGATACCGGTGCAACGAGCGGTCCGGCAATCGGGAGACCACTTCAACCTTGCCATAAAACGTCCCCGCCCGTTCGAGCAGTGAGGGCAACACCAATGGAGTGTTCATCATGGTGCCGTTCATGAGCTGTAAACCTCCCTTGATACGGGATCGGACATCCGGCCGGACCCAGCCGCACCGCGAACTCCACAGACCGTCACCGGAATCGACGGAAATGGCCTGCCAACCGGCTCGTCTTCATTATACATAGGGATCAAAGGATTCGGAAGGGTGGAATGAAAGTCCACTTTTTTGTGCGGCGCATAATTGCTTGAACCCATGGAACAATATTCCTCGGGAAATTCCCCCAAACGAGGTTGGAAATCCTATGGTGCGACGCAACGGAGAGGGACGCGGAAAGAATCGCAAAAACAAACAAGTTTCCTGGTCGGATCCCCAGGGCAGCGGGGAGGGGGCCGCGGGCTTATCCCCAGAGATCGACCAGCTTTATCAACAGATTCAAGAGATGTGGACAAAGTGCGATGACGTCCAATTCCGCTGGGTGCAGACAGCCGGGCGGCGGGGATTCATCGTCTGGATCTATACGTTGATCGGCAAAGAACTGGCCCAAGAAAGTATTCTTGAACCCTTGACCACCCTGGAAAAGGCGGAAACTGTAACAGATGTCCAACAGGCTTTGCGCAGCCCTTCTCTTCGGCTTGTAAGCAGTGTGGAAGAAATCAATATCGCCGTGGGGGAGGGGGCGGCGGTTCTGTGCCTGGACGGATTCACCCAGGCGATCGTCCTGGATGTCATGCAGTTCCAGGGGCGCTCAGTGGAACGTTCGACGTTGGAGGCGGTAGTCCGGGGCCCCCAGGAGGCTTTCACCGAAAGTCTGGAAATGAACCTCGGACTCATCCGCCGCAGGCTCAAAAGCCCCCGGGTCAAAGTGGAATATATGGCCCTGGGCCGGGTGTCGAAAACTATGGTCGCCCTGGTCTACATCCAGGGCATCGTGAAACCAGGTCATGTCAAAGAGTGCCAGGAGCGCCTGAATCGGATCGACGTAGATTCCATCCTCGACTCCGGATACGTCGAGGAGCTGATCGACGATGCGCCCCTGTCCCCTTTCCCCACCATCGAATACACCGAGCGCCCGGACCGCCTCGCCGCCGAGGCTTTGCAGGGGCGGGTGGGGATCGTCGTGGACGGCAGCCCCAACGCCTTGCTCATCCCGGCTCTGTTCGTCAACTTCCTGCAGTCCCCGGAAGATTATTTTGAACGGTACAGTATGGCCCTGGCCGTTCGCCTGTTGCGGCACATGTATTTCTGGATCGCCTTGCTTTTGCCCGCCACTTATGTGGCACTGTTGTCGTATCACCAAGAGATGATCCCGACCACCCTGTTGATGACCCTGACCGCCTCCCACGAAGGCGTGCCCTTTCCCGCCGTCGTCGAGGCGTTGATCATGGAAGTGACTTTCGAAGCCCTGCGGGAAGCCGGTATCCGCCTGCCCAAGGCCGTCGGCCAGTCGGTGAGCATCGTCGGCGCCCTGGTGATCGGCGAAGCGGCCGTCAACGCCGGCATCGTATCGCCTGCCATGGTCATCATCGTAGCGTTGACGGGAATCGCGTCCTTTACGGTCCCCAGTTACAACATCGCCATCACGTTCCGGCTCCTGCGTTTTCCCATGATGATCATGGCCGGGCTGTTCGGACTGTACGGCATCATCATTTCTCTGCTCATCCTGTGGATCCACTTGGTTTCCCTGCGGTCCTTTGGCGTGCCTTACATGACTCCCATCGCCCCCCTGGTGTGGGAGGATCTCAAGGACACCTTTAGCCGACCGCCTTGGTGGTACATGAAAAAGCGCCCAAAGATGTACGAAACGGTGGACCCCACCCGCAGCGCGGACATCCCTCGTCCTCTGCCGGGGACAGCCGAGGAGGACCCGCTGTGAAAAGGACAGGAGGAGGCTGGCCAAAAAAGAGTGGATGGCTCATCGTCGTTCTTTTCGCCATTGTGCTCACGGGCTGCTGGGATCGGGTGGAAGTGACAGACCTCGCCCTGGTCATCGGCATGGGGATCGACGATGCCGGGCAAAACGGGGTCGATGTCACCGTCCAACTCCTCTCCCCCACCGGGCAAACCATCGGGGGCGAGCAAGGCCAGGGAACCATGGGCGGCAGCGATTCGAGCGGAAAACGCGCGTTTATCAATTATCAACAACGAGGAAAAACGGTTCAAGAAGCTTTAGACCGGCTGTACCGCGTACTGCCGCGCCGGCCCTTCGTGGCCCACAATACAGTGGTGGTCTTCGGGCGCCGTTACGCCGAGAAGGGCTTCGACCAGGCCTTGGATTACATCGAGCGGGAGCGCAACTTCCGCCGGTCACAAATGTTTGTGGTCACGAGCGGCACCGCCCGGGAACTGCTCGACGTCCAGACGAGCCCCGAGCGGGTCAACGCCCGGGGCTTGCGCAAGCTAGTAGACCAACAATTGCGCACTTCGATCACCGAGCCCAGCGTCGAATTGCGGGTCGTGAACGACCTTCTCAGCCCGTCCCAATCCCCGGTCATGGCCTGGATCGACCCGGTCAATAACGAGCCGAGGGTCATGGGTGTCGGTTTATTTCAAGGGGGAAAATTGGTGGACCTCTTGCCCGCCCGGGAGAGCCAAGGTCTGATGTGGCTCCTTGGTCGCTCGGGTCAAGCGTTCATCCATATTCCATGTCCTGGAGGCAGTCCCTCGTCGACGAGCCAGCGCCTTTCGGTCCGGCTGATCAACACCAAACTGCATGTCGACCCCGTCATGACTCCTTCGGGAGTGGTGTTTCGCGTGCGGGGCTATGGCCAAGGGGAGGTGGACGCCGTGTGCGAAGGAGAAACGCCGACCCCGGAGCGGATGCGGGAATGGGGGCAGCAGGTCGCCCAGTACATGGAGACGGAGATGGACCGGACTCTCCAGCGCCTCAAGGCCAAACATGTGGACGCCGCCCAGTTCGGCAACCGGCTGTTCCGGAGAAATCCGGAACTCTGGCGCTCCGTGGCCCGGCGGTGGCCGGAGCTGTTCTCCAAATGCCGGGCGGAATACGATCTGCAAATCAACCTCCAGCGGTCCGGAATGATCTCCCAGTCGCCCCTGGAAGACCGGTCGCCGGAGAACTACCCACCCCGACAGGGGCATGGGCGACGGTGAAGCGGGGACTGGGGAAGGGAGTCGCCCGTCGCAAAGTGTGATGGCCTTACGCCTGCCCGCCCTCGGGTTGCAACCCGGATCCGGAGGGCGACGGTCCCCCGGATCCCGATGGAGTCGATGGGGCCGGCCCGGAGGGAACGGGTTCAGTTCCCAATCCCGCCTCCCCCGGACGGGATCCTTCGGGCGCGGGGCCCCGGGCGTCCCGTTTACGGTCCCGGCGCACATCCCGCAAGAAAAAGCTAAACAGCAGCCCCAACACCGTGAATCCCGTCGCCCACCAAAAGGCATCGTCGATACCTTGGACCGCCGCCTGCTGGGCCAAACTGCCGTACAAACCTGCAACCCCTGGCCCCTGGGCCTGGGCCGGCGGCAAACCTGCCGAGGATGCCGCACCAACCATCTGTTGCAAGGACTGCTGCACAAAGGGATCATATCGGTTTATCGGGTCGAGGTACATCCGAAGATGAAAATCGTTCCGGGTAGTGAACATGGTCGTCAGAAACGCCGTCCCAATGGCCCCGGCCACCTGCCGAACCGTATTGGATAAGGCCGTGCCGTGGCTATTTTTCACCATCGGCAACTGGTTCAGCCCGGCGGTCATGATGGGCATCATGAGAAGGGACATCCCAAAAGACCGGATGACGTAGAGCGCCAGAATATGGTTATAACTGGTTAGCGTCGTCAGTTTGGTGAACTCGAAGGTCGTCACCGCCGTTATGATCAGCCCCACCACCGCCAGGGGTCTGGGACCAATCCGGTCGAATAAAGCCCCGGAAACCGGGGACATGACCCCCATGATCAGAGCCCCGGGAAGCAACAGCAATCCGGCCTGGAGAGGGGTAAAGCCCCGGAGATTCTGCAAATAGATCGGCAAAAGAAACATGCCGGCGAACAGAGCCATGGTAATAATCGCGTTGATCAGGCTGCTCAGGGCGAACATGTCATAGCGAAAGATCCGAAAGTCGAGCATCGGTTCGGCAACGGAAAGCTCCCTCATCACAAAGAGAAACACTCCGATCGCCCCGATGACGAGTCCGGCGATCACTTGGGTCTGCCCCCACCCCCCGGACCCGGCCTCACTGAACCCGTACAGGAGGGCGCCAAAACCCAGGATCGACATCACCATGCCGTACAGATCTAAAGGGGGCCTGTGTTTGCGAGGGATGTCCCGAAGGTACACCATGCCCATCAGGATCACCAGAATGCCTAGAGGAATCATCCCGTAAAACAAAAGCCTCCACGTGTAGTATTCCACCACCCACCCGGACAGGGTGGGACCCACCGCCGGTGCGAAAATCATCCCCAGCCCGAGAAATCCCATGGCCCGCCCCCGGGCTTCAGGGGGGAAGAGAGCGAGAAAAATGTTCATCACCAAGGGCATGAGAATTCCGCCGCCCACGGCCTGAACGATCCGCCCGATGAGCATCAGGGGAAAATCCGTAGCGACCCCGCAGATGAGGGAACCCACAGAAAAAAAGGCCATCGCCGCCACGAACAGCGTTTTGCTCCCGAAGGTTTCCATTAAAAAGGCGGAGATGGGGATCAGTACGCCGGTGACAAGCATGTAGGCGGTCATCAGCCACTGGATCGTGTCCGCCGACACGTTGAACTCGTTCATCATGTGGGGGATCGCCACATTCAACAGCGTTTGGTTGAGAATGGCCAGAAAAACCCCGAGCATGAGCACCGCCATCAGGGGACCAAAACGCATCCCCTCGGGCAACCGGGCCCCCAACCCCGCGCCCCCGGGGCCCGATACCGCACCCGCCCCCGCCTCAGTGTTCGGTTCGCCGGTGGGGAGCCGGGAATCGCGTGTCCCGCCGTTTTCGGACGGATTGTCCATCTCCCTCACCCCCTCAACTTTTGTGAATCCGGACGGTGGCGTTCATCCCCGGAACAATATCCTGGTCATAGGCCGTCATGGAAATCCGCACCGGGATCCGCTGCACCACCCGGGTATAATTCCCCGTGGTATTTTGCTGAGGGAACAATGAAAAGACGGAGTTGGCGGCGAGCCCGACCTGATCCACCCGGCCCTTGATGGTGGCTCCGGGGTCCGCATCAACTGTGACATCCACGTCCGCCCCGACATTGACATCGGCAATGCGGGTTTCTTCGATATTGGCGAGAATGTAGAGCTTTTTCATGTCCGCCATCGTCGCCAGGGGCTGGCCGATGGACACGATTTGGCCGTCCGTGGCGTTGCTCTGGATGATCGATCCGCTGATGGGGGCGGTGATGCGGCCGGCGTCCCCCGCACCGTCGATTTGACCGATGGTATCACCTTGATTAAAGGTCTGGCCCACCGTCCCCTTCCAACCGCTCAACCGGCCCGGAGCCGCGGGGCTGACCGGCACCAAATCCGCCCACACCCGGGCGTCGTCGGTGGCGATATAGTTCCAGCGCTGATAAAGATAGTAGTAACCGCCGAGCACCAAAGCGGCGAGGATCACCAGGGCAATCAAGTTGAAAAGGATAATGCGGGAAGCTTTCACCGGTGCTGGTCCCCCTTCCAATGGTTGATCTCTCTACCGATGAATCCGAACCGACGCGTTCATCCCCGGTACGACATATTTTCCGGAAAAATCGTCCACGGCGATCCGTACCGGCACCCGCTCAGTCGGCCGGGTTTGATTCGTGCCGGCTGCGGAAGGCAGCTCCGGGGCGGCGAAGGATCCGGCGGCGTCGGCGATGCGGACCACTTTCCCTGGAAAGGATGTGCCGGGATAAGCGTCCAGGAACACGTCCACGTCTTTCCCCACGGACAGATTCTTTAGGATGTTGTCGTCGATGTAGGCGGTCACAAAGGGTTTGGAGAGGTCGGCCACGACGGCCAAGGTCCACCCCGGGACCCATATCGCCCCGGGGATGGCGGCCGTGTAGAGCACCACGCCATCAATGGGACTCGTGAGGTTCACCGGCGTAGGAAGAGCGGGCACGGGTGCCGCAGACGGCGGCGCAGTGTTGGGTGAAGCCGGGCGCGGTGAGGCAGGCGGGAGGCCGGTGTGAACCCGAGAGCGGCGTGCAGCTGGCTGAGAGCCGGGCGCCGACCGGGAGCGGACGGTAGATCGGTTTCGCGTGGTCTCCCTATTATGCGTGGTGCCAACTTGAGAGGCGAGGGCCTGTAGGGCCGGTGACGAAGTGGCGTTCGCACGAGCCGCCGAGGCGCCGGACACGGCCCCGAAGGCGGTTGCTCTTCCGCCGGGGGCAGCCGGCGCCGTCGGCGCTGTCCCAGCCGTCCTGCCTGCAGCCCCCTGACCCGCTCCCGGGGCAATTCCGGCAGACCCGGATCCCGACGGGGCCCCCGCCCCCGACGCGGATCCCGCCCCCGCCATCGAAGACGGGATAGAGGCCAGGGGCTGGAGGGTCCCCAGCACCGCTCCTGCGGAAATCCGGTCACCTGTCTTTGCCGACCACTGGGTCAGCCTGCCCACCTCCGGAGCGCTGATAACCACCAGGTCCGCCCCCACCTGGGCCTGATTCGTGCGGATGTATTGCGCTTTGTCCCAGAAAAAGAAGCCGGCTGCCCCCGCCGCAGCGGCCACAGCCAGCCAAAGGATCAGGTTGAGCAGCACGAGTCGTCTCATCGGCGGTCGGACTCCTTCCCCACATCCGAATCTCCGCTCGTTAGTCTGCCCCACGTGCAAAATCCTTTGCATACGATGAATTTAACGGAGTCCGTCCTTTTGGGATTCCTCGATAATCGTCAACAACGTTTTGAGATGGCGAATCAGCCCCTCTGCTTCCTCCGACGGCATTTTTTCCAACAATGTCCGAAAATAATCCATGTGCAAAACCGGGACCTTTGCGACCAAATCCCGGCCCTGTTCACTCAGGCTCACCCAGACCACCCGCCGGTCGTGCTCGTCCCGGACCCGATTCACCAGGCCCATGCGGACCAGGCGATCAACGATCCCGCTGGCTGTACTGGTGGACATGCCCACCCGGCGGCTGAGTTCCGCCAAGGAATGGGTGCCTTCCTTGTGAAGAGTTCGCAGAACCCACATCTGCGGAACCGTGAGGTCGTACTCCCGGAGCTCCTGATGCACCCGCTGTTTGAATTCCCGCATGGTGCGCCGCATCAAATCGATCAGTTCACTGATTTGCTCATCTCGCATCCCCAGGTCCTCCCCCGCCAGGGCTATCATTCGCGTACGAATCATTTATCATAGAACCATGTTGTGAGCGTCCTGTCAAGAACGACAACACCTCCGCCACAAAGGGCTGCGCTCCCACTAAAAGGATCCCCCGTTCACCCTCGTGTCCCTTCTCACCCGATAGCACCCATTCAACCGGGGGCTCTATCTCCAGCGAATGTGGCCCGACGGCCGTCGGGGCACGCGTGCCAACCCTGGGCTCCCCGGCATGCCTGGCCACGCCGAGTTCTCCAGCAGCCCCGGCCTGCCCAGCAACCCCGGCCTCTCCCGCACTCCCGGCCTCCCCGGCACCCCCGGCCAGCCTGCCCACCCCGGCTCTGGCCGGCCACTTTCCGCTCTGCGTCAACCACCTCTCCGCCACTCGCCACGCTTCCCCCAAATCCTGCGCCGTTTCCACCCGGGCGTACCAATTCCTGGCCACCGCCGCCCCTTCCCGGGGATACGTGAAATACCCGTTGCCCGCCCGGGTGAGAACCAGGCCATCGCTCACCGGCGCCAGCTCCCGGTACACCCCCGGATAATCCTTGTCCGATGGCACCGCCGCGATGGTGATCACCCGGCTGCCCCACCGTTCAATCAACTTCCGAATCTGGGCCGCGCTGGCGGCCGTCACCGCCCCGTCCACCAGGATCATAGGATTCCGGGAGAGGATCTGGCACCGACCGGGGTGCACCACCTTCCGCAAGCCCTCTGCCGCCAGAACCTCCGACCAGAGCGCTCCCCTGCGGCCGCGCCGGCTTTGGTCCTGCAGAATCCCCTCCGCCACCGCTGCGGCGAGGGCCGCGTTATCCGCCTGAAACGCGCCCACCGCTTGAAGGGTGGTTTCAACTCGACGTCCCCCCGGGGTTGTGAGCGCCGCCCACAACCCCTTCGAAGTGAGATGAACCTCTTCCACGAAAAAATCCTGCCCCAATATCCGAAGGGGCACGCCCCGGGCTTTCGCTTCACCGCGAAGCAGTGCCGCAACTTCAGGGTCTTGGCGCCCGGCAAAAGCCGCCATCATGCCCGACCGGATCGCCCCCGCTTTATGCCAGGCCACATCCGCCAAGGTCGGCCCGAGTTCTTTCAAATGTTCCTCCATCACCGGGGTCACCGCCGCCCACCGGGCGCGGACCTGGGCCACATCGTCAAACCGGGCCCCCCGACCGCATTCGAGTACGTCGATGTCTGTTCCCGCCTTCCGAAAAGCGCACAGCGCCACAGCCAGGTAGATCCCCACCGGGGCGATGTACTCGTCGGGCCGAATTCCTTGGACAACCTCCTGGACCAATGGGTCAATCTCGTCCATCCAGTGGACAAAATCTTCCTCGGGAAGGGGGACTCCGTTGATGGAGATCCGCTCCATCGGGTGAAGGAGGTGAGGACCCGTGAATAGCCCCACTCGGAAACCGTGGGCCTGAAGAATGCCGGCAATCATCCGCGCCGTGGAGCCCTTGCCCTTACTGCCCGCCACCACGACGGACGGAGTGCCGCGATCCGGCCCTCCCAGCCGATCCAACAACCTCCGCGTCAAGTCCGGCCGGCGCCGCTCGGCATCCGGTCCAGTCCAGCGCCCGGGCGCCGGCGCCCGGCTATTGTCCCCGGGAAAACCCGCTCGGGCCCAGGAGGCCCGGTTGTACGACCTATACACCGCATCAATGGCATCCCAAAACCGATCGAACACGCGCCGCTTCCGCCTTTCCGCTGCCTTTTGGCCGAACTGCCGTTTCACTTCCTATCATACCGCAAGCCAGACGACCGCGACCATCGGCGAGAACTGAGGCGACCGCCAGACGCTCAAAACCGGAAACCTCGCGCTGTGGGGGAGATCGATCTGAAACCCCGCACCCGTGTGGAAGAGCGGGCGAAGAATCGTTATCATGGAAACAGAACGGAGGAAGCGAGGGGTAACCATGCGAGTAGCGCTCTGTCAAATGGAAGTGGTTCAAGGCGACCGCGCCGGAAACCGGTCCCGGGCCGAAGCGATGGTCCGGGAGTCGGCGGGACGCCGGGCCGATGTCGTCGTCCTGCCGGAAATGTGGACGTGCGGGTATGATTTTGCCCATCTTTCCGAACACACCGAGGAGATCGACGGTGAAACAGCGACCTTGCTCGGCCGGTGGGCCCGGCAATACGGGATTTGGCTGGTCGGCGGATCGTTTCCTATAGAATTCGCCGATGGGGTGTCGAATACGGCGCTGACCTTTGCGCCGGACGGAACGCTGGTCAACCTCTATCGCAAAATCCACCTCATCGGCTTGATGGACGAGGACCGCTATCTGGTCCCCGGGGAGACCCGGGCCACCTTCGCCTTGGGGGAAACGGGCACGCCGGACTCGACCCGGGCCGGGGTGATGATTTGCTACGATCTTCGCTTTCCCGAGTTGGCCCGGGCCCACGTGCTGGAGGGCGCTGAGGTCCTCTTCCTTCCCGCGGAGTGGCCGGTTCAGCGAGCCGATCACTGGCGGACTCTCCTCATCGCCCGGGCCATCGAGAATCAGGCCTTCGTGATCGGCGTGAACATCGTCGGGCGCAATGACCGGGATCGGTTCACCGGCGGGTCCCTGGCGGTGGACCCCTGGGGCCGGGTGGTGACCGAGGCTGGGACCAAGCCGGGGATTGTGTATGCGGATCTCGATTTAAGCATTGTGGCGGACGTGCGGCAAAAGATGACGGTGCTCAAAGACCGCCGGCCCAAAGCTTATCTCTAACCTTTGCACGGATACCTATTGCTGGTATACTTGTCCTTGTTTATTGGACAATTCGAAGGAAGGGTCATGATTGTGGCGACCATTTTGATTGCCGGGTACTACGGGTTTCATAATGCCGGTGATGACGCCGTCCTTCACGGCATCATCACCTCCCTGCGCCGCTATGACCCGACGGTGCACTGCCGGGTGCTCTCCAATCAGCCCCGCCACACCCGGGCCCTGTTTCGGATCCCGGCTTACGACCGGTGGAACCCGTGGACGATTATCCGGCAACTCAAAAAGGCCGATATGCTGGTCATGGGCGGGGGCGGCCTCCTGCAGGACGTGACCAGCCCCCGAAGTATTCTCTATTATCTCGGCGTGGTCCAGATGGCCAAATGGCTGGACAAACCGGTCGTTTTTTACGCCCAGGGATTCGGCCCGGTTCGTCGCCCCCTCTCAAAATGGCTCATCCGGCGAACCCTCAACGATATCGACCTGATCACCGTCCGGGATGAAGGATCCCGGGACGATTTTCTGCGTACCGGCGTCACCCGGCCGCCCCTTTTGGTGACCGCCGACCCGGCCATGGCCATCGATACAAGCCTGGTGGACGCGGAGATGGGCCGGGCGATTCTGGAGCGACACCGGGTGCCGACCTCCCGGGTGGCGGTGGTTTCCGTGCGGGAGTGGCCAACCGCCAAAGTTCCGTATAAAAGGATCTTTGCCGAAGGGCTGAAGCGGCTCATCGAAAAGGGATGGCACGTGGTGTTTCTCCCCATGCAACACCCCAAGGACCTCCGGCCTTCGAGAGAGATCGCCCGGTGCTTGGGCCACGGCTCCACGGTGATCGAGACGCCCCTGACGGTTTTCGATATCCTCAACGTGATCAAAGCCGCCGATATGGTGGTGGGGATGCGCCTGCACTCCCTCATTCTCGCGGCGCTCCTGTCCGTGCCCGCCGTGGCTTTTTCTTATGACCAGAAGATCGAGCGGTTTTCCCGGCGGGTCGGCATTCCTTGCGCCGGTTCCACCCAGGCCGCCGATGAAGAAACCTTCATTCATACTTTGCTTTCCTGCAGTGAACACCTTGATGAAGCCCGGGCGGCCATGATGCCGGGGACCGACGAGATGCGGCATTTGGCCCTGGAGACGGCCAGGCGCACCATCGAGATCCTGCACCGGCGGCTGGGGGAATGAACCGGAAACACCACCTGTTCACAGGAATCATCCCGCTCATGCCCTCAATACCACGAGCATCGTATCCCCACGGCCCTCAAGAAAGTTTCGTTCCCCCTTCCTTTTCTGCGAACACACCGTGAACATATCGCTGCGAGCATGGCCCGCCCAAATGGGATTGTCAACCCGCCGACTGTTGTATTCTCCCGTCCACACCAGCGGAACTTGTCAAAATTAAGGCAAATGCGTGGTACAACCTCGGTTCAACCTGCGTATTCATGCACTATCACGGGCAACGAAACACGAAAGGGGACCAATTCAAGTGGAACACCAGATTTCCGCGCCAAGCCTCCTGCACATTCTCCATTCGTTGATTGGGAAAGTGGTGCGCATCAATAAAGGACCGGAGTCTATTTTAGGTAAACTGGTGGCTATCCGGTCGAATTATGTGGTCGTGGAACCCGTCGACAGAAAGCACCCCAGGTTGGAGGACAAACCGCCGTTTATATTCTATCAAATCCATCATATCAAGAGCATTGAGGAAGAAAAACTCCCCCCATTAAGGCCAAAGGTTCACGGCAAAAAAAGAAGGCCCGCAAAAAGGACGACAGGGTGCTGAAAAGCTTGAAGCCCTTCTCCTCGCCTCAGAAAAAGCCGGTCCATGACAAGCCTGTTTGATTCCAGGGAGGAGAGGAGGATTCGATGGTGTTCGCCATAGTGATTGTGCTGGCCGGCTGCATCCTCTATTGGCTGATGAAACCGCCAAACATTGCGCGTCAACCCGAACCAATCAGGCCTCAGGAAATGGATGCTCCAGTTTCTTATGGTTATGAGGCGAATCCGGATGCTTGACATGACGGCAGTCTTCACCCTTTTGATATTCTTGCTGACAGTCCTGTTCGTTATGTGGAGGCCCCATGGGATCAACGAGGCAATCCCCACAACGGTCGGAGCGGTGTTCATCTCTCTGCTGGGTGTGGTTCCGTTCACAGACATCACCCGGATATTGGGGATTGTCAACGGAGCTTCGATCACCATCCTCTCCACGATTGTCATGTCGATTGTCCTGCAAAGCATTGGTTTTTTTCGCTGGGTGGCTTTCAACCTGGTCGAGAGGGCGAGAGGTTCGGGGGTTCTGTTGTACTGGTATGTCAATCTTCTCTGTTTCTTGATGACCATGTTCTTTAACAACGACGGCAGTATTCTGATCACCACGCCCATCATCATACAAATAACGACACTTCTGCATCTCAAACGAGAGCAGAAGATGCCCTATCTGTTGTCCGGTGCACTGGTTGCCACCGCCGCCAGTGCACCGATTGGCGTCAGCAATCTGGCCAATCTGATCGCGTTGAAAATTGTAGGTCTGGATTTGAACACCTATGCCGCCATGATGTTCGTCCCCTCCATGATCGGCATCGCGGTGATCGCGCTGCTTCTTTACCTGTATTTCAGAAAAGAGATTCCAAATAAAATCTCAATTGCTCCCGACCCCACCCCGCCCCCGCCGCCCCCTCGAAAACCGAAACACCATCATCCCGTCCAGCCACCGGATCCTCCTCATCAGCTCGAACTACAGGCCGGTGAACCGGTCGACTGGTGGATGTTCCGGATCTGCATTACGATTGTCATCTTCGTCAGAGCGGGATTTTTTCTGTTTTCAGGTTTGGGAATTCCCATTGAATGGATTGCCATCGTCGGAGCCTTGCTCTTGATCGCCGTCAGATGGTATCGCAAAAAAATCGGGGCATTGGACATCATTAAGAAAACCCCTTGGCACATTCTGGTGTTTGCTTTCACGATGTACGTCATCGTGTACGGCCTCCGCAATTCCGGCTTGGTGATGATCATCGTCGAACATTTGCTCAGCCCGGTGGCCTCGAATCATCTGTCTGCCAGTTTGGTCATGGGAGGTTTTTTAACTTTATTGTCAAATGTGTGCAATAACTTGCCGTCCGTTATGATCGGGACATTGGCCCTGACACAAATGGGATTGGACACCCACACCCTCCAGATCGCGTACCTGGCCAACATTATCGGCAGCGACGTCGGGGCACTGATCACGCCGATGGGAACACTGGCAACTCTAATCTGGATGTTCATTTTGAAGAAAAACGGCATTGCCGTGTCGTGGGGTGAATATCTGAAAATTACCTCATTTGTCATACCCATCGGACTGATCATCAGTTTGTTGAGTCTCTATGGATGGACCGAGTGGCTCTTCTTTCGAGTCAAGTGAGCCACCGGCGCAGAAAAACAGGTCCCGGAAGAGGATGGATCGCCTTCCCCGCTTCCACCGAGGCTGTCGATGTTCCGGTGTTCCCATCCTCCTCCGGCGCCGGTCCCCTCATGATATTCTCCCCCCATACACCCCGGTACGGATCTTGGACCGGAACCGACCGCTTCTCTCCCCTGCGAAAAAAGGACTTCTCTATAACGATATGGCCGGATCTTGAAAATTTGCCTAAAGGAAAGCGGACGTGAAGGATTTCCGAATCCCCGGAGCGAATACGGTTTAATAATCCAAGTTTCGCGCCTTCGGGCAGCCACTTTCGCCTTGACGGGATTGGGTAAACGGCCGATGACCGGCCGCACTAGTCTCGGGCGCGAAACCTATTGACCCATGTATGCGGAAGAGGGGTACCGCCCGTGACGCGGAAACGACTGGGGGACCTGCTCATCGAAGCAGGCCTGATCACTCCCGAGCAACTCGAACAAGCCCTCAAGGATCAGAAAATCACCGGCCGCCGGCTGGGAGAGGTGCTCACCCAGAGCGGGGTGCTCACCGAGGACCAATTGATCGAAGTGATGGAGTTCCAACTGGGCATTCCCCATGTGGACCTAGACCGGTTTCAGGCGGATCCGGCGGCGTTGGAGCTGGTGCCCGAAACGTTGGCCCGGCGGTACAAGGTCATTCCCCTGAAGCGGTCGGGCAACCGCCTGACCGTGGCCATGGTGGACCCGTTGGACTATTTTGCCATCGACGACATTCGGATGACCACCGGGCTGCACGTGGACCCGGTCATCGCCACCCGCGACGACGTGGATCGGGCGTTGGAGCAGTATTACGGCCTGAAGCAATCGGTGACCGAGGTCCTCAAGGACGTCCGGCCCGAGCAGATCGACGAAGAGCAGGTTCGGGCCGAGGATGCGCCCATCGTGCGGCTGGTCAACCAATTGATCGAACAAGCGGCGGACGGGCGGGCCAGCGACATCCATTTTGATCCGCAACAGCAGGCGATGGTGGTGCGCTTTCGCATCGACGGCGTCCTGCACACCCAGATGCGGCTGCCGAAACATCTTCAGCCGGTGCTCACCGCCCGGGTGAAAATCATGGCCAATCTCAACATCGCGGAACACCGGCTGCCCCAGGACGGCCGCATCCAATTGAAGGTGCGGGGGCGGCCCGTGGACGTGCGGGTGGCGACCCTGCCGACGATTTTTGGGGAGAAAATCGTGCTGCGGCTGCTGGATGTCCGCAATGCGGTGAACCGGATCGAGGATCTGGGATTTGCCGAGCGGAACCGGGAGGCGTTTCTCTCGATGATCCAAGCCCCCCACGGGATCGTCCTGGTGACGGGCCCCACCGGAAGCGGCAAAACCTCGACGTTGTACGCCGCCCTTCACCAGTTGAACACCGAATCGCAAAACATCATCACGGTGGAGGATCCGGTGGAGTACCAGATCGACGGGGTCAATCAGGTGCAGGTCAACCAGACGGTGGGGCTCACTTTCGCCGTGGGATTGCGCTCAATTCTGCGGGAGGACCCGAACATCATCATGGTTGGGGAGATCCGGGATGAAGAGACGGCGGAAATCGCGGTGCGGGCGGCCTTGACCGGCCACCTGGTGCTTTCCACGTTGCACACCAACGATGCGCCGGGGAGTATCACCCGTCTGATCGATATGGGGGTCGAGCCCTATCTGATCGCGTCGACCTTGCGGGGGGTCGTGGCCCAGCGGCTAGTGCGGCGGATTTGCCCGGAATGCCGGGAAGCGTACCGGCCTGCGGCGGATGAGGCGGAGCTCCTGGCGGACCACGGGTTTTCGGTGGAGACGCTCCAGCGTGGGCGGGGATGTACGGCGTGTCACCGCACCGGCTACCGGGGGCGGATGGCGGTTCACGAGCTGTTGCCGGTGAATGAGGAGGTGCGCGCCCTGATCGCCGACCGCCGGCCCGCGGCGGAGTACCGCCGGGCGGCCGAGCAGCAGGGCTTTGTGCCGCTGATGCAGGACGGATTGGAAAAAGCGGTGAAGGGGCTGACCACGGTCCAGGAAGTGCTACAGGTGATTGTGGATGAGGGCTAGAGGGAGCGGGGGCAGGCCGGACGCATGCCGTGGGAGCGGTGGACCGCGTGCGTGAAGCGGCGGCATCCGGGTGGCTGCGTCCCCGGGAAGCAGCGGCGTCCGGCGGGCCGCGCATCCCGGCGGATTGGACAGCCTGAGGCCGATTGAACCGGTACATTCGGCCGGGCGAAAAGCATGGTGAAATGTTATGTTTTGCTCATTTCACGGTCCAAAGAATGCGATAACCTATTACCTGCAATGAAGGGGGAGGGGAAGAGCATGGCGCTGTTCCGGTACCAAGCGGTCAACCGAGCGGGAAAAGCGGTGCGCGGGCAGATCGAGGCCGCGGATGCGGCGGCGGCCACCGCCGATCTCCGACGGCAGGGGCTCTTCCCCATGCGGATCGACCCGGCGGCGGAGGGCCGGGCACGGACTCTGGGCCTTGGTGGGCGGGGTCCGGAACAGGCCGTGCGATCGGGGACGCCCCGAAGCCGGGCGGTCCCCGATCCGGAGGTCCGGAGCCCGGCGGGGACGGAACGGGCCGCAAAAGGTGACCGGCCGGCGTTCTTTGGTCTGCGTCTTGGTGAAGGACGGGTCAAGGTGCAGGCGTTGGCGGTGTTCTGCCGCCAGTTCGCCACCTTGGTGCGAGCCGGTGTCCCGGCGGCCCGGTCGGTGGAGATCCTGGCGGCCCAGAGCGAGAGCCGGACATTGAAACGAACGCTCGAAGCGGTGGCTGAGGAGGTGCGCCAGGGCACGGCCCTGCGGCAAGCGTTCGCCAATCACCAGGCGGTATTTCCGCCCCTGTTCATCAATATGGTGGGCGCCGGAGAATTCTCCGGGCAGCTCGACCTGATGCTGGAGCGGGCGGCTCAATTTTACGAACGGGAGCGGGCCACCTCGCAGAAAATCATGTCTGCGATGACGTATCCGACGGTAGTGTTGGTGATCGCCCTGGGGGTATCGGTGTTCCTGCTGACCTCGGTGATCCCGACCTTCGCCCAAACCTTCGCCCAGCAAGGGGTGGCCCTGCCCTTGCCCACCCGGATCACTCTGGGGCTCAGCCGGTTTCTGACCGAGCGATGGTACCTGGCCCTGGCTCTGGTGGCGGCGGTGGTGAGCGGCGGGATCGCCGGGGCGCGGACTCCGGCCGGGAGGCGGTGGCTGGGGCGAATCTCGTTGGCGGTGCCCGTGTTTGGCCGGTTGAACCGCAAGCACGCCGTGGCCCAGTTCAGCCGCACCTTCGCCACCCTGGTGCGGGCGGCGGTGCCGATCTTGGACGCGTTGGATTTGGCAAAAAAGGTGATGGGCAATGTCCTTTACCAAGAGGCGCTGACCGAAGCCCAGGAAGGGTTGCGGTCCGGCCGGACGGTGGCTGAGGTGCTCGGCCGGTATCCCCGGCTGTTCCCGCCGATGGTGGTGCAGATGATCGCCGTGGGCGAAGAGACCGGGACATTGGACGATCTGTTGGATAAACTGGCGGATTTTTACGAGACGGATGTGCAGGAGATGGCGGCCCGGCTGGGGGCCTTACTCGAACCGATGATGATTCTTTTTTTGGCCGTGATTGTGGGACTCATCATTCTTTCGGTTTATCTGCCCATGTTCCAGATGATGAATTTTGTCGGTTCGTAGAGTGCAGGAGCGGGATGGAGTCACGGGGTGGCTGGACGGACATTCGGCGGCACCCGGAGGTCCGCGGCGGGACAGCTGCGGAGCGGGGACAGACAAAGAGCCCCGTGTCCGACCGGAATGAGAACATGCGCCCCGCCCGAGGTGCGATCCCGAAGGGCGGGTTCATCTCACAATCATTTTTGGGGTAAGGGAGGAGGAGAAGCACA
This sequence comes from Kyrpidia spormannii, assembly GCF_002804065.1. Classification (NCBI taxonomy): domain Bacteria; kingdom Bacillati; phylum Bacillota; class Bacilli; order Caryophanales; family Alicyclobacillaceae; genus Kyrpidia; species Kyrpidia spormannii. The sequence continues at coordinate 3,149,580 of NZ_CP024955.1, forward strand.
TGGTGACACAGGACATCGCACCGGTGCGTCGTGAAGAGAAGGAGCCGGCTCGGCCGCAGGCCATCCGGCGACGGCGTCAAGCCGGGTTCACCCTCATCGAAATGCTGGCGGTGGTCGTGATTCTGGCTATCGTGGCAGGCGTGGGGTTTGTGGTGGTGAATAATCAGATTGAGAATGCTAGGGTGAACACGGACAAAGCAAATGTGCGAACCATTGCGGATGCGACACAGCGCTACATTATGGACAAAGGTGCGGCTCCAACGGACGTTGGTGACCTCGTGACTAACGGATATCTGGCAAAAGCTCCAGTTGATCCTTGGGATTCAACGAAAACTGATGCCTATTCGATCTCAACAACCGACAAAAACGTTACCATAAGTGGCCCAAAACCGGGCGATAGTCTCACTTTGTCCAATGTGCTACCGTAGTCATCGACGCAGTAATGAACATTCACTCGTCCCATAATACGAGGCATGGAAGCGCGGGGAGATTGGCTAGCCGTAGTCGTTACGATTCTGGGCCTTATTGTCGGCTCCTTTCTCAACGTGGTGGCCTACCGGTTTCCCCGGGGGGAGTCGGTGATGTTTCCGCCGTCCCGCTGTCCCCGCTGCGGTGCCCGGATTCGCCCACGGGATCTGATCCCGGTGGTGAGTTGGGTGTGGCTGCGGGGGCGGTGCCGGGACTGCGGGGCGCCGGTTTCCCTGCGATATCCGCTGGTCGAAGCCTTGACCGGTGGGTTATGGGGGTTGGCCGCGTGGCGGTACGGTTGGTCGCTGGAGACGGCGTTGGGGCTGGTGGTCATAAGCTTTTTGATCGCATTGTCGGCCATTGATCTGGAGTGGCAGATTCTCCCTGATGAACTGACTTATCCGTTGGCGATCATGGTGATCGGAGCCAGACTGTGGATGGGACCGGAACCGTGGTGGTGGTATCTGGGCGGGGCAGCCCTGGGGGCGGGGATGCTTTTTGCTCTCTACTGGTTGAGTCCGCTTCTCTTCGGCAAAGAAGGCATGGGGCTCGGGGATGTGAAGCTCATGGTTGGCCTGGGGGCGTTCAGCGGCCTCACAGGCACAGTCCTGACTTTGTTCGCGGCCTCGCTCGCGGGTCTTGCGGTTGGACTGGTCTTGCAACGAATGGATCGCCTCGGGGAGCAACGCCGGATTCCATTCGGCCCGTTTTTGGCCGGAGGGGCATTGTTGTCGTGGCTGTACGGCGATACTTTGATGAAAGCATACTTCGGCCTGTTTTTGTGAAATCGGGGGCGATGACGGTGAAACGATCTCGGTGTTTCAACCAACCGTCGGAACGAGACCTGGGATTCTCGCTCGTGGAAGCCTTGGCCTCGCTCGCCATCGCCGCGGCGCTGCTTGTCGGAATCATGGGGTATTTTACGACAGCTTATGTGGGGGTTCGGCAGGACGGAACCCGAAGCCAGGCCGTTTCCCAGTCGGAACGAGCCATAGAGGCCACCCGGGCGTGGCTGATGGACCAGTATGCCCAGGGCAAGTTGGACACCTCCGCCCAATCCAAGCAGGTCCAGCCCGGCGACTTGGCATCGAATGGTTTCGCCGCATCCCCCAATATGAACACCACAGTCACGTACGGGTACGCGCAAAGTGGCCCGCCAGGGTGGGAGATCACGGTGACCACCACGTGGCAAAGCCGGGGACAGTTGCAGACCTATCAGATCACGTCATTTTTCGGGAAGTACGACCATGCCAAATCACGGGCAAGTCAGTAGGATTCGAGGACGCGAGGGTTTCACGTTGGTCGAGATCACCGCAGCCATCGTGGTTGCTCTGCTGGTCCTCAGTGTCATGTTCGCGGTTCGCCAGTACGCAACGACGACTGAACGGGCGATCGAGATCCAGGGACATCTGCAACAGACGGTGCGCAATGCGGAGACGGTGATCCTCGGGTTTATTCGGGACAGCCGCGATGTCAGTCGCACCCAGGACGGCCGTTCACTTACCGCTACCCAGGGCTCGGGGGACAGGATGACGGCCGCATGGGATGGGGTGCAAACGCTGACGGTAACGGTAGTAAAGGCCACCGGCAGTGGAACGGCAACCTACACGTTTCAGCCGATTACCCAGTTTCAGGTGTCCCAAGCTCCGGGAGCGAACGGCCGGGTGTTCACGATCACCATGAGCGCGGGCCAAGGGAAACAAACGTTTAGAGATTCCATCTCCGTCCTGCCCCGAATCCCGTCGTCTCCCGGGCAGTGAGGTGAGTCACCGTGCGCTACAGCTACATGGGACCGAAACGCGGCAAGCACGGAAACGGCAAACACCCGGGCCAGCGTCGACACGATGGGTTTACCCTGGTGGCGGTACTCCTGGTGGCGGTGATTCTGCTCACGCTTCTCTCCGCAGTGAGCACCCTCGTGCTGGCCGAATCAAAGCAGACCGGACTCACAGCGCGCCAGCAACAGGCGTACAACCTGGCCGAGACGGGACTTGAGCGGTTTATGGCAGCCCTGCAGACGGCTGCTCAGGGGGATCTGAGCCAGTTCCCGTATGATTCAGGGACACTGGCGGGGTGGGTTCAAGCTCGGGGGATTCAGGGCCCCGGGGTTACTGTACAAGCCGTGTACGTCGACGAGAACGGAGCGGTCGTTATGTCGACCACCCCGCCGTACCCGCACTTGATTCGGGTCCGGTCAACCGGGACCGCGCAAGGGGTTCAGAAAACCATCGTCGCCACCGTGGACCTTCAGTACCTCGGTAACATTTTTCGATATGTGCTGGCTGCCACGGCACAAACGGGCACGGGGATTCAGTTCGATGCAAATATGTCGCTGAGTCTGTACGGATCCATTTATACGGATGCCGATCTGGCCGTTACCAATTCGAATCAGAAAATCCCTTCGGCTCTGACGATCCAAAACGGCACCCTGGATCTTGGGCCGGACTCGCCGTTGAAGGGTACGGAACGATGGTTTCCCAATCGCATAACGGTTCGCAAGCTCACCACGCCGCTCGCCCTACCATCCTTCGATGACGTAGTGACAGCCCTTCAGACTGGAAATGGGAACGGGAACATCCAAACCTTTGCATCCAGCGGAACGCATTATTTGTTTCAAGATCTGTGGGGCGGGTGGTGGGATCTCTGCCAAACCGGAGGGTCCGTCCAGATATCGCCCATCGACCCGGGTAAACCGGTTCTCATGTTCAGTGATCCCGATGCCGATGTGATCGTACTCGGGAATCCTTCCCACAAGACGGTGGTGGTGAACGGGGAGCTCACGGTGTACGCGTTTATCGACGGGACGTCGCCGCCGTTATACGTGGCAAAAAAGGACGTTCTACTCGACACAGACTTTTTGGAGAGCCTGGGGGTTGCCTTCGATGTCTTCATCCAGAGTCTGCTGGACCTTCTGCACCATGGAAATGACATTCGACTGCCGAAGTTGGTCCCCGGGGGCATCATTCCTGGTTATATCTTTGCACCAAACGGCACTGTGACGGCCCGTGGAGATCATTCTTTTCAGCTGATCGGGGCCATCATCGGGCAACGTATTGTATTTGACTCTATACATTTTCTGGGTTTGGGATGGCTGTCGGCTTCCTTGCAACAAAGTACGGACGGCTTGGATCAAAAAATCCCGTGGTACGTCCCCCGGCCGGTGGTTATTGAAAGGCACACGGAGTAATCGGAGCGGTCCGGGTCGGAACACGGTCGCGGTCTGCGAGTCGGTACGACCCCGCAGCGATCAATCGGTGGGTTCGAGGGATTCCGTTCAGCGCACCCGGAATCAGGACAGTTCGACTTTGGTCACACGCTTTGCCCCGGCTGCAATGGATCGTGAGGTGAGTCGCCATGGTTGCAAAACGCATCGGAGAACGAAACACCCGGCAGCGGACGAGCCGCCAACAGGCGGGGTTTACCTTGGTGGCAGTGCTGTTGGTGGCAGTCATCCTGCTCACCTTGCTCGCCGCGGTGAGCACGATGGTGCTGGCCGAATCCCGGCAGACCGGCCTCACCGCACGACAGCAGCAGGCCTACAGCCTGGCCGAGGCGGGTCTCGAACGATTCATGGCGGCATTGCAACAGGCGGCCGACAGGTCCTCGGATTTCCCGTATGACCCGGGAAGTCTCGGCGGTTGGATCGACCGGCATGCCGTCAACGAGCCGGGTGTCTCCGTCACGGCCACCTATATGCGGGAGGACGGGCAACCGGTGTCGGCGAACCAGGTGCCGCCGTATCCCCATCTGATCCAGGTGCGGTCTACCGGGATCGCGGACCATGTCAGCAAGACCATCGTGGCCACGGTGGATTTGCAGTTTTTGGGCGGGCTCTTTGGGTACGCATTGGCGGCGTTGTCGAAAGACGGATGGGGAATTCAATTTGATCGGGATCTCGTCAACCTGTACCCGGATTTGACCATCAACGGACGTATCTATTCAAACTCAGACATTCGCTGGGGTAATAGCCGGGCCCTTCCACCGATACTGCAGACCAACTCCTTGGCCGTGGAATTGGGTCCGAACTCGCCGATTCAGGGCCGGCAGGATCTCCAAAATGTCCCTTCCCGGGTTCCAGTTACGCGGCTAGAGGCACCACTGGCTTATCCGACTTACGAGCAGATGGTGGCGAGCCTGAAGAAAAGAGCAGCAGGGGATGTACAAACGATCAACGCGCAGATCCGCGGTATTCTTCTGAGCATCGGCCCATGGTCGGTGTATCTCCCAAGTTTCTTGGCCGATCTTTCGGGCCTCGACTGGGTTCAAGCCATTTTGAAGTTGCTGTCGTGGCGGCCCATTTGGATCGCTTCCGATACCGTTTATTTTACAGATCCCAATCTTGACCTGTTCGTGATCGGGAATCCGCGTGCCAAAACGATAATCTCGGAGGGCAACCTTCATCTGATCGGTTTACAAGGGGACAGTGCTCAGCGCACCATTTATGTCGCCAAAAAGGACGTATTAATCGGCGTGGATCAAATCCCCAACGTCTTGAAGAATGTCCTGGGTGATCTTTCCAAGATAATCGGTTGGTTACTTCGTATCATTGAAGACATCCTCAATGGGATTCTGTCCGTCGTTTTAGGCCTTTTGGGGATCCATATCGATATTGATCTCTTGAGCCAGATTTCGTACATATTGCAATGGATTCTGCGGCTTCTACAGAATGTCATTCCTCCGGATCGCGTGACCGGTTACATCTACGCACCCAACGGAACTGTGACGTTCGGTGGCGCTTTCATGGGATTACACGGCGGTGTCGCCGCGAAACAAATCAAATTCCATTTCCTGAACGCTATCAAGATCAACTACCAGGACACAGACCTCATGGCCGACTTCGACCCAAGCCGGCGGCCGGAGCTCTACATCCCCCAACCGGTGATCGTGGAGCGTCACACCGAGTAAAGGTAGGGGAGGGTCGCGTCGGCCCGGGTTAACGGCGGACGGTTTCACGAGACAAATAACCAGATAAGAAGGCTCATTCCATAGAGAAGAGAGGATTCCGATGCGGTTTTCTTTGATGGGCCCTTCGGGGGTCGGGGTGAGTTTTCACGAACATGTCGTCGAGGTGGTCCGGGTGGACGGGCGAGGGCCGTTTCCGGTGGTGGGTCATGTGCTCATCCCGTTCCCGGCGCAAGTGTACGAGAACGGGTGGGTGAAGGACATTATAGCCTTTACCGATCTGTTTCGCAGCCGGCTGACGGATGCCGGCCTGGCGACGGGCCGACCAACCCTGTGCCTGCCGACATCGGCGGTGGTGCTCCGCACGGTGACGCTGCCCCGGACCGGTCGAAAGCAGGCGCGGAATCTGATCCAGTTCCAACTTTCCCATGAGCTCCACCTGCCTTTCGCAGATCCGGTGTTTGATTTTGACTATTATCCCCCGGGTTTCCCGAACCCCGACGGCCATGAAAGCCTAGAGGAGGGCGTGCCGGTCCTGTTGGCGGCGGCGCCCGGAGAATTGGTGCACCGACTAGAACAGGTTTTCCGGCGGATGAAGACTCCCTTGGGGGCTGTCGAAGTGAAGGGACTGGCCAGTTTGCGGGTCCTGCGCAACCTCGGAAAGACTGTCAACCAGGGGACGCTTCTGGTGCATTTTGGCCCTGACGCCGTGGACGTGCATTTCTATGTGAAAGGGCAGTTGCTGTTGAGCCGCTGGTTGGACCTCAACCCCCTGGAATACAGCCCCGCCGAGATCGAAGAACTCCAGGGCGGATCGGGAGTGCCGGGACAGCCGGATCTGGCGACATTCGCTGCCGCCGGGGCCCCGACCCAAGCCGAAGTGGCCGTGGGCACCGCCGGGGCTGCGGCCGAGACCCGAGGGACAGGGGTGCAGGAAGGCAGCATGAACCCGGAGGCCGAGCCCGGGGCGCGGGAGACGGGATCGGCGACAGGCTCTGGAATCGAACCGGCCCCGGCGCGGACCGGCCTTGCCGCCCCCGGCACGTGGATGGCCATGGGCCGGCCCGGAGCGAACTTGAGCGCCTTCGCCGCCGATCTGCAGTATCAGATTGACCGACTGTTTTCGTTTTTGCAGTACACTTTGCGCCAGGAGGATCTCGCTGTCACCCGGCTGTGGCTGGCGGGGTACGTGCCCCACGCCGAAGCAATTTCGGCGGGCCTGTCCACCCATCTGGCGCTGCCCGTCGAAGTGTTAGAAACACCCCGGGATTCCAGCGGGAATCCCGTCGACCTGCCGGCCCTCGGGGCGGCCTTGAGGGGGATGGTGCCGGATGAAGATTGATCTCTTACCGAAACCCGAGCCGGTTCACCCGCTTTGGACGGCCGTCCTCACCGGAACCGCCGGCCTGTTGGCCATCGCCAATCTCTGGGCCGCCGGAACGTGGATCAGTTCCGTCGTCCAAACCAGGACTACCGAGGCCGGTTACCGGGATTTGGAGGCGCGCCTTCCCGCCCTGCAGCGCCAAGCGGCCGAACAGCAGCGCAGGGAAACGCTGACCCGGCAGATCGACGCCCTGCAAAAATGGGCCGCGTCCCGACCGGATTTTCAATCCGAGGTACATCTCCTCTCCAGCCTGCTGCCCGGCCGCAGTGAACTGTTGAGCGTGCAGTACACGGGAGGAGCGAACTACGAGGTAAAGGCATCACTGCCTGATCTGGAATCGGTGGCCACCTATCTGCGGGCGCTCCAGAACGACGCTCAAGTGGCTACGGTCACGGTCAAATCGGTCGCTCGCCAGACGGCGGCCGTCGGGATAACGGTGCCGCCGATGCCGACCGGGGGAGTTCCGTCCACCACACCGCCCACGGGAGGGCCAACCCCAGCGGTCCCATCATCAGGCGGATCGCGGCCCACTCCCGGGTCCACAAGCTTTGTTCCGAGCCTTCCGACTTCGGGCGACCCGCCCCAAACTTGGTTGGCGCGGCTGGCCTCCCTTCTGCCCTGGAGCCCCGGGGTGGCCAAGGCTTCGGAGGGCCCTCTCCCTGAACCGCAGGATTCCGGAGCCGCACAACCCGGGGATGGGGCGAACACTCAGGGGGCCGGGTCGGTTCCGGGCCAAACAATACCGCAACTAGCGGTGTACATTCTTGATTTTAGCGTCACCTTGGGACGGTAGGAGGAGAACGATGACATTCACCAGAAAGTTTCAAGCCCTTAATCCCTTTCATCGCTGGCTCATTGTAATCTCCGCGGCCCTGTTGGTGACCTTTGGGGTTCTCGGCTATATCTCGTTTTCCGCCACCCGGGAGGCCCGGACCGCGGCCGCCCGTCTCAAGGACGCGCAAGATCAGATGCAGGCGTTGCAACAAAAAGTTGCCCGGCCCGTGCCGGCCCCGGATCTGTCTTTGCCCGCCCGGGAGATTCCGACCAATTGGGACATGGCGCGCTTTTTTGCCGATCTCACCAACGCAGCCAAGACTTGGGGGGTCCATATCACCAGCGTGACCCCAAACCCGCCCACCCCAGATCCGGGGGGATTTCAACCCTCTGGCAACAACGGTTCTGGAAGCGCCTCCGTTCCATCCGCCTCGGGAAATACGGCAAACCGCCCGGCGTCAACTCCAAACGGTAACACCCAGCCGTCGGGTGTGCCTTCGACGCCCAGTGGATCGACCGCCGGAAGCACCACAGGTTCAGCGGCAAAAGGAACGACTTCGGGGAATGCGTCGGGGCAGGCCGCTCCTGCGGAGGGAAATGCCGGGGCCACCAAGGGAAAAGAGGGGAATCCGCCCGCCGCCCTGCCCGGCGTCCACAGTCTGACCCTCGCGGTCGACGCCGAGGGGACAGGGTCCAACCTGCTGGCATTTCTGAACGAGCTGACGGCCATGCCCCGTTTGGTGTGGATCACCGAGTATACTCTCGATTTTGGCCAGGGGGGGACTCGGTCCGGAGGCGGCGCGGTCGGAGCGGGATCCGGCCCGGCGAGACTCCAGCTCACACTGACGCTGTACTCCCACGCCCCGTGGGACAGCCGCGCAGTTGCCGAGACGCCATGGCCGTTCCCGATCCAACCCGCAGGTAATCCGGAAGCGTTCGGGCCGTGAGAGGAAAGGGCCAGAGGGAAACCCAAATCCAGGGTAACCCTCTTTTTTCTCGCATTCCCATGGCTGCAGCAAGCCTTGGCGGTGGCAAACCCCGAGTCCTCCCGGGGATGTGTCCGGCCTTCATTCCATGGAGCGCCCGAACCGGCCCCCGCTCAATAATACACAATGCGCCGTTCCTCCGGTTTACCAAACAAAAACCCCTGGCCCAGACTCACGCCCAGGTCCGCCAGGATCCGGGCGTGCTCCTCGGTTTCCACGCCCTTGGCCACAACCTGGGCCCCGATCCGCTCGGCCATCCGGCAGATGCGCTCCACTTTGTGGCGCCCGGCTTCACCCGCCCCAACACGTTCCACGCACGATACGTCAATTTTCATAAAATCCGGTTGGAGAAGGGCGGCCGCTTCCATGTCAGCCGGCCTTACTCCCACATCGTCCAAAGCCAAAGACAGACCCCGGGCCCGCAGCGGTTCAAAAATCTCGGCAAGCTCGGTCCACCCCGAGGGCGGCAGGCGGTTGGTCAGTTCCAGAACGAGGTAGTCCAGATCAAGATCCTCGAACTCTTCATAAATGCGAAGGGCGAATCGCTCCACCGTCGGTGCGAGGATGTTGATGAAAGCGCGGTCCCGGCGGGGACGGTGGGCCATGGCCTGGAGAAAGATCAAGTAATCGGTTTCCAGCAGAATATCCAGCGTATGTGCATGAGCAAAGAGGTGTTCCGGATCCCGCAGTGCCTTTACGAGGGGACCGCGCACGAGGAGTTCGCAGCCTATCTTCCGATGGTCGGTCATCCGGACGATGGGTTGGTAGGCAAAATGGACATCGGTGAGAAAACGCAAAAAATCGACTCTTCCCGGGAAGATCTCCCCCACCTCATTCATTCCTGCCATTGAGTAAATAAAGAAATCCGTTTGTCTCAGCACCGCCCGGAGGAGCTGGGTCGGTTTTTACAGCTTACTTTACAGATTCGGCAGCCGGATCAAAATGTCCTTCAGCACCCCCGCTGACACCGCAACCTCCGGACCTGCCCGGACATGACGGGTTCCGGGGTCAGGGCGGTGACGCGACCGCCGCCGATGAACGGGTGAGCCCCGCATGCAGCCATCCCCCAAACCTGCTATCATGGGTCGTAGCGAGGTGACCCTCATGTGCGGACGATACACCCTGACCGTCGATTTTCAAGTGGTGTTCGAGCGGTTCGGCTTCCAAACCGCCGGAGATTTTACGTACACCCCCCGGTATAACATCGCCCCGTCCCAGCCGGTGCTGGCGATCATCTCCGACGGACGCGTCCGCCGGGGCGGATATCTCCGCTGGGGGCTCGTGCCCCCTTGGGCGAAAGACCCCTCCATCGGGAACCGGATGATCAACGCCCGGATCGAGACTGCCGCAACCAAGCCCGCTTTTCGCGAAGCCATCCGCCACCGCCGCTGCCTCATCCCCGCCGACGGATTTTATGAATGGAAATCCACGGCCGGCGGCAAAATCCCCATGCGCTGCACCCTTCGCTCCCGGGAAGTGTTTGCGTTTGCCGGCCTATGGGAAACCTGGAAAGGCACAGAGGGCAAAATCTTGCACACCTGTACGATTCTCACCACCGCCGCCGCGCCCTCTCTGGCGTCCATCCACGACCGCATGCCCGTCATCGTCCCCCGGGAGTTGGAACAGCCGTGGCTGGATCCCGGCCTCAAGGATCCCGAAGCCCTCCTCCGGCAGCTTCGCCGGCCGCCCGGCGAGGATTTCGAGGCCTATGAGGTGTCCCGCCTGGTCAACTCGGCCGGCGTAGACGACCCGCGCTGCATCGAACCGGCCGCCGCCAAGGGCCGGAACGGGGCTCCGTCGTCCGCCGGGACGCCACATGGAGAAGAATCGCCACCGGAAGGGACGCCAATGCCGGAAGGAGGGACAGGCACGTGAAAAACTGGCAAGGAATCGAGTCTTTTCTGCAGCTGCTGGCCCTCGATGGTCCCTCCGGCCACGAAGACGTCGTCGCGGAGTGGATCAGCGAGCGGTTCAGTGCGGCGGGACTCACCGTGCAGCGAGATGCCCTGGGAAATCTCCTCGCCCGGCGGCCCGCCTCATCTGCCGGCGATGGCGGGCCCCCCACCGTCCTCATCACCGCCCACATGGATGAAATCGGCCTCATGGTCTCGCACATCGAAGCTGGGGGCTTCCTCCGCTTCGTCCCCGTCGGGGGCGTGGACCCGCGGACCTTGCCCTCCGCCGAGGTGACGGTTCACGGGCGCCGGCCCTTTCCGGGAGTCATCGGCAGCAAACCACCCCACCTCAGCACCCCCGAGGAGCGCAAAGAAGCGGCGGGCATAGATCGGCTGTTCATCGACCTCGGGCTGCCGGAATCGGAGGTGCGGGAGTGGGTCCGGCCCGGGGACCCGGTGACGATCCGCCGCCACCCCCAGCGGCTTCTGGACGACCGCATCGCCGCAAAATCTGTGGACAATCGAGCCTCGGTGGCGGCCGTCTTCGAATGCATCGCCCAGTTGTCTTCTCATCCGCTCCAAGTTGACGTGGTTTTTGCCGCCACGGTGCAGGAAGAAGTCGGAGTTCGGGGGGCAGCGACGGCGGCTTATCAGATCCGGCCGGATCTGGCTGTGGCGGTGGATGTGTGCCACGCCCGGTCCCCGGGGGTGTCGACGGAGCGCACGATGGGCATGGGGGACGGCCCGGCGATTCAATTTGGCCCCAACATCCACCCGGCCCTGTTCCGGTCCCTCACCGCCGCGACCCAGGCCGCGGGCTTGCCCCATCAAATTCTCGTCGCTCAGGGGGCCACGGGGACCGACGCCCGAGTGATGCAGCTGTGCCGGGAAGGGATACCCACCGCCGCCCTGGGGATCCCGATCCGATACATGCATACCTCGGTGGAGACGGTGCAGTATCAAGACATCCGCCGTACGGGACAACTCTTGGCGGGATGGCTGAAGGGCCTGAACCGCGATGTTGTGGAGGGATTTTCGTGTTTCTTCGACGTTTGAGCGAAACGCCGGGACCCTCGGGGTTTGAAGACCAAGTGAGACACGTTCTCATCGAAGAGCTGCGCCCCCACGCCCGGCGGATGTACACCGATGCCCTGGGAAATTTATTCGTGGAAACCGGTCCCGAACAGGGAGGTCCCCGGGTGATGTTGGCCGCCCACATGGACGAAGTCGCCCTGATGATCGTCCGCATCGATGACGAGGGCACCCTTCGATTCCGGGCCATCGGCGGTATCGACGAGCGGGTGCTGGTGTCCAAAGCCGTTCGGGTGGGCCCCGCCGGCCTCCCGGGGGTGATCGGCTCCAAGGCCGTGCATTTGCAAAAACCCGAAGAACGCAAACGACCCATCGCCATTGAGGATCTGTACATCGACATCGGCGCCAAGGACGCCGATCAAGCATCGGGCCGGGTGCACATCGGCGACTACGCGGTATTCGCCACAGAGTACGAACAGATCGGGCAGGGCAAAGCCAAAGGCAAAGCCTTCGATGACCGGGTGGGGTGTGCGGTCCTCGCCGAACTGGCGAAACGGTCTTTTCAGCTTCCGACCACCTTTGTCTTCACCGTCCAGGAGGAAATTGGCCTGCGGGGGGCCGGCCCCGCCGCTTATCGCGTCAATCCCGACCTCGCCTTCGTGATCGAAGGCACCCTTTGTTTTGATGTTCCCGACGCCCGGGACGAGGACAGCGTAACCGTCCAGGGACGAGGGCCGGCCATCAGCCTCCTCGACCGCGCCACCATCCCTCCCCAATCTCTCATCCGGTGGATGGCGGAAGTAGCCGACGCCCGGGGAATCCCGTACCAGTGGCGACGCTCGGGGGCCGGGGCCAATGACGCCGGAGCGATCCACCTGACCCGCCGGGGCATCCCCACCGGAGCCATCTCGGTGCCGGTGCGCTACATCCACAGTCCGGCGCAGATTGTGGACCTGTCGGATTACGCCAACACCATCGCCCTGACCGAGGCCCTGCTTCGGGATCTGGAAAACCACCCGGACCGGCTGGATGGGCTGCGACTCGCAAACCGGGTTTATCCGCCGGTTGCACCGGGCAACGGGCCGTCCCCAGGTGTACCCCCGCACCCGGGCCGCCCGGGCCCAGAACCCCCTCAGACCTCTGGAGAGGGCCGAGAGGGAAACAACACCGCCGCCGAGGAGGAAGGAGAGAAAGAACCATGACCGACTGGAACCGCATGACCGCCGAAGCGTCATCTGCCTTTGGCCCCGCCGGATTCGAAGAAGGGATTCGCCGCTGGGTCACGGGCGCGGTGGGAGGAAAACTCGACCGCTGTGAAACGGACCCTTTTGGCAATGTCCTGGCCCGGACTTGGACCCCGGGGGCCAAAGGCCGGGTCCTTCTCGTCGCCGGCCTCGATCAACCGGGCATCCTGGCCACCCACGTCGACGGCGATGGCCGGGTGCGCATCGCACCCATCGGGCCGATTCAGCCCCGGGACCTGCCCGGCCAAAAAATCCGCTTTCAAAGCGGAGCCACGGGCTTGGTGGACGCCGAGGTCAAGGGCGAGGGCGAGGCCGTCGATTGGCACTCGTTGTTCGTCGTGCCCATTTCCGGAACGGTGGGCATTGGTGAACCGGGGGTGATCGACCCCCGGGTAGAGATCCTCGGGGAGATCGCCGTAGGCGCAAATCTTCCGTGGCGGGCCGGAACCATCGTCCTCGCGGCTTTGGCGGACCAGCTCGCGGGCGGTCGCTACGATGTGACCCTGCTGTTCAGCGCCCAGCGCTCGGTGGGAGCCCGGGCCGGGCGGCTCGCAGCCTTTGAGGAAGCTTTCGACTGGGCTCTGGACATCGGCACGGCCGCCGTCAACGCGGCGCCAGGAAGCTCAAAGGGCGGCCTCCGGGTCGGCGGTGGTCCGGTGATCCGGGCCATGGACCGGTCTTTGGTGGTGCGGCCGGAGATGAAACAGCGCCTGTGGGACCTGGCCGAAACCCGGGGGATTCCCCACCAAGCGGGCGTCACACCCGAGGCCACGTCCGACGGAGGAATCCTGGCGATGAGCGAATCCGGGCTTCTCGTGGGCGGCATCGACATCCCCGTTTACAAGACCCGGGGAAGCCTGGGATTCCTGCAGTTGACCGACCTCCAGGCAGCCCTGGATCTTCTGCGGGCGGCCCTGGAGACCTGAGGCTGAGGCGCAGGGCCGCACGGGGCCCTGCCCCCTACGACTGAGCGATCAGAGCCACGCCCACGAGAATCACCAACACCCCGAGCCAGCGAACCGGCGACACGGCCTCGTGAAAAATCCACGCCGCCGCCAGGACCCCGAGGACATAGGACAAACTCTGGAGGGGATAGGCGATGCTCAGGGACAACCGGGAGAGGACGGCGAACCAGGCCACCGTGGCCGCCACATAGAGAAGTAAACCGAGGAGGATCCAGGGGGAGAAAAACGTCTCCGCCACATTGTTCAAATGAAGGCCGCCCACCTGGCCCAGGCCGATTTTAAAACACACCTGCCCGGCCACCAATAAAACGATATTGAAGAGTAACAGCAGGTAGATCACCCTTTGTTCCCCCGTTCGGCAACGGCTTTCTGTTCAATTTCCTCCCTCAGGATGGCCGCCTCCTGGGCCAGGCGCACCACCCGGTCCTCCAGCCGGGACAAAACCACCGTCACATGAAGGATCAGGGAAAAACAAAACACGAGGCCGACCAAGAATAACAGTGAAGGCGCGTAATACACGTGGAAAAACGCCGCCATATGTTCGATGGCGGATCGAAAGGTCGAGAGCACGAGCATCAACAGCCCGACAAAAATCCAAAGGAGCGAATATTTCTCCTTCAGTCGCCGGCGACGGACCAAATCCAGCACAATCAAGATAAACCCGACGGAAAACAAAATGGCCAATTGATAGACATCCATCCCCGCAGCCCCCTCGATCAACCGTGATTTTCCCGGGACAGGCGGGGCCGGCGGAGAACGTTCATCATGAGGGCGAGAATCACTTTGATCATATAATAGGCCGACCGGAGCGGCGTGATGGAAGACCGCCCCGCTTTCCGCTCCTCCATCTTCACCGCCACTTCCCGGATACAAAGCCCGTGATAATGGGCCAGTACCAAGGCCTCCACTTCCGGATAATCGGCGGGATACTGCTCGGCAAAGAGGCGAATCCCCTCCCGGTTCACCACCCGATACCCGCTGGTGGTGTCATAAACCGCCTGATGGAGAATGCCGCTCACCAGACGGGCCAGCACGATCATCCCCGCCCGCCGGGCCCGGGAGGAACGATACCCCGTTTCCTCCACATACCGGGATCCGACGATCAGATCCGCCCGCCCCCTCCACAGCTCCCGGAGCAATTGCGGCAAGTCTTCCGGGTTGTGCTGACCGTCGGCGTCCACCTGAACCGCGACGTCGTAGCCGTGGCGCCAAGCGTAGCGATACCCCGTCTGCATGGCCCCCCCGATCCCCAGGTTAAAGGGCAAGCGCAACACCCGGGCCCCGGCCCTCCTCGCCACATCCGCCGTGGCATCCCGAGAACCGTCGTCCACCACCAGCACATCCACGCCTTCCAGGGCACCGAGTGCCCGGCGGACCACCTGGCCAACCGTTTTTTCCTCGTTATAAGCTGGGATAATCACCAAGACTTTCGGCATCTTGCACGTCACCCTTTTCCCCCCGCCGTCGAAGGCGAAAAACGAGCCCGAGCAGGCGAATCACCGCCACCGAGGCCATCATGATTAGAATGGGCATCATGGGAAACGCGTAACGGGCCAAGGGCAAAAAAAGCAGTTGGATCCCGGTGAGAATAAGCAGGACGAACGAAAGAACCCGCAAGTTCCGCCACCAGGGCGTGAGCAGTACCGAAGCCCACCCGGCGTAAACGATGGGCAGGTGCAGCGAATCCATGCCTTCCCAAAAATGCCCGGTAATCAGCGCCTCACTTTCATTCCATCCCCAGGGTCGACGAAAGAGATACCACCATTTTCCTGTTGTAAACCATTGGAGGTACAAGACGGGTTCGTGGGTGAATCCCTCCACGATGCGCTGCTTGGCCATCTGGGTCAAATCCGCCCCGGGAGGGACGGTCTGGTACAGCTTGTCCCCCAATCGAAAATACGGATCGGTGCCGGCGAACATCGGATCGCCGCTCTCGGTGGCGAACAGGATCAGATGGCCAAACGTATGCAAATTTCTCAGCCACCACGGCGCCATCACCATGGCAAAGGCCACCAGTGCAACGCCGAGATGGCGCCACATGTGCCTCCTCCGCTCCACCAGCCCATGATACAAAAGCGGCAGCAGAACCACAAGGGGAGCCGGCGTCGGCCGCACCAGCGCCGTCAACCCGAGGACGGCGCCGCCAAGGCCGCTCCACCGCCAATCGTCTTTCTGCATGGCGATCAAAAATACGTACAGGTAGAGAACGAAAAAGAAGTTGAACAATGTCTCGGTGAGAATGGCCGCCGGCGCCCAAATCATGCTGACATATACCGCGCCGAGCACGACGGCGAGCAAAGCGGCCACCCTCCCCTGGAGCCGGCGCACAGTCAGGTACATCCAAAGGAGCGTGACCACCGACAACAGGGCCTGGGCATACCGGGCATCCATGAGCCGATTCCCGCCGATCCAATCGGCGATCGTGTACACCAAGGCCAAAAACAACGGATATCCGGGGGTGACGTAGGCATCGGGGCCATTCCCCCAGTAACTGAAGACCCCGGTATGAAGCAGGCGGAGCGCCGTCTCGTCATAATTCTTCGCATCGGTAAACAGGGGCGGTTGTGGCACCGTATGAATGTAGTACGCCCGGACCACCAGGGCAGCCAATAAGATCAATCCGAGAACGAGGCTCTCCAGAGCCGTATTTCGGAATCGCGTACCCTCAGGCATACCACCCTCTCCTCGAATCATCGACGGTTCGGAGCCCATTATACCATGGCCGTGTGTCGAAGATTGGATCTTCCCGAGCCGCACCACAAGAGGCCGGGGCGGGCCCACTGGCCCCACCCCGGGCTCACCCCCGCACCACCAACGATTCCCGGCCGAAGGCCGCTGCCGACAAGGCCACCGCCCCGGCGGTGTACACCGCCAGGCTCCCGATCACCAGAGCGGCGTGCCCGGCGTTCATAATCCCGTACAGCAACTCCTTCATGAGAGCCGCCACATTCACGAAGGGCACAACAAAATACCAGCCAGGCAATGCATCCGGCGCGGCAAACATCACCATATACCCCGCCACCGCCGCCACGAGCACAAAGGGCGTCATATAAGTCTGGGACTCTTTAAAAGATTTGGCATACGAACTCACCGTCAACATCAGCGCGGCAAAAAGCAGGGCCACCAGCAGAATCATCATCAGCATCACCACCGCCAATCCCGGGGTCAGCACGGTGAGAATCGACCGGGCAAACTCCCCCGCCGTTCCCGCAGCCGCTCCCGCAGCGGCGGGAAGCCGGGAGAACGTCACCATCATCACGACCACCGAAATCACCCCGGAAAATGCCCCCATCACCGCCGTGGCCGCCATTTTCCCCAGCAGAATCGACCGGGCGGACGCCGGCGTGGTGAGAAGCGCCTCCAACGTTCCCCGCTCTTTTTCCCCCGCCATAAAATCGGTGGCCGCCGGCATCGCCCCGGTGGCCGTCGACAGAATGAGCATGAGGGGGATGATAAACCCCAGCAAACTTCCGGCCTTCTGTCCCTGAGTCGAAGCGTCCTCACCGGTGATCGCCAAGGGTGTCACCGCCTGCTCGGTCAACCCCAAACTCCACAACCGCTCCGCTTCCAGGTGCTTCCTGAGAGCCTGAAGCCGCTGGTTGACCAGATCGTAGGCCGCCTGGGAATTCGAGTTCGAAGCGTTATACACCACCGTCACCGTCGCCGTTTGCCGGTGGGCGATTTTGTTGTCAAACTGATCGTCGATCCGCACAATCGCCCGCACATCCCCGGCCCGCAACGCCCCGAGAGGATCTGCAGGCTGCACAATCTGGATGTGGCCATCCGCCCACAGGGCCTCCTCCACCCGGCTCTGATGCCCCTGGATCGCGATGGGGACGTTCTGCCGGGCCTGATTCTCCGATTGGACCTGAAGATTCACCATCAAAAGGATCAGCGCCGGCCACAGGACGATGGGGAGAATCACCGCGGCCATCCATGTCTTGCGGTCCCGGAACAGATCGAGCAGCTCTTTTCGCAGGATCACGCCGATCATCGACCAAGCCCCCCTTCAGCCGCCCGGACGAAAGCCGCATCCAGATCTTCCGTCCCCGTGCGACGGTACAATTCGGCGATAGATCCAGCGAATTCCAGCCCACCCCGGCGCAAAATCAACACGCGGTCGCACAGCCGCTCCACTTCGCCCGAAATGTGGCTGGAGAAAATCACGGTCCGGCCCTCTTTCTGAAAATCCCGGATCAGCTGCCGAATCGCAGCAGCGGAGGTGATGTCTAGCCCCGAAGTGGGCTCGTCCAGCAGCACCACCTCGGGCTGGTGGATCAACGAACGGGCGATCACCGTTTTCTGCCGCATTCCCTTCGAGAATCCCCCCACCCGCCG
The DNA here is from genome assembly GCF_002804065.1 of Kyrpidia spormannii. NCBI lineage: Bacteria > Bacillati > Bacillota > Bacilli > Caryophanales > Alicyclobacillaceae > Kyrpidia > Kyrpidia spormannii. Next base: position 3,167,568 of record NZ_CP024955.1, read on the forward strand.
GTCGAGATATTCCGTCATCGCAAACCGCTCGGCCAAAGCCTCGGTGCGCCGGTGAATCTCCCCGTCATCAAGACCAAACAACCGGCCGAAGTACGCGATGTTCTCCCGGGCCGTAAGCCGGTCGTACAGTCCCGTTTCTCCGCCGAAGAGAAGCCCGACTTTGCGCCTGACCTCCCGGGGATGCCGGACCGTGTCCAGCCCGGCCACTCGGATCGAACCGGCCGTCGGGCGCAACACCGTGGCGATCAGCCGAAGGGTCGTGGTTTTGCCGGCGCCGTTCTCCCCGATCAACCCCACCACTTCACCCCGCTGAACATCAAAAGACACGTCGTGAAGAGCAGTCACTTGCTTGAACCGTTTCGTCACACTCCGAAGCTCGATCATCCAAAACCTCCCACGCCCACCCGGCCCACTCCCGCTCCCGGGTGTTCTGGCCCACTCATTGGGGCAAAGATTGCGCGATCATTGTACCAAAGAAGGCCCTGCGCGTGGTAAAACAAAAGTGAAGGCTTGGTAAATACGGAGGAAGTGGATCAACCCAAAGTTTACGGAAAAAACGATACCCTGCGGTCGATGTGCTTTGAAAATTTAACTATCCGGTTAAGCGAGATTTTCCAATAGCGACAAGGGGCTTTTCCGGCAACGAGACACACCCGGCATGCAGTGATACATCTGCGGCCTTATCGAGGCCGGCCCGGTCAGCCGGCCTGTTCGGCATCCGTGACATCCGCCCCCTGGGCATCCAAAATCTGCCTGTACAACTCTTCATATCTTTGCACCTGATGGGTGCAGGAAAAATACCGTTCGACGCGATCCCGCCCCTTGGCCGCAAAATCCCGGTGAAGGGCCGGGTCGTCGAGCAGCCGATTGACATAATCCGCCATCGCCGACACATCCCCCACCTCGGCCAGGAAACCCGTTTCTCCGTGGACGACCACCTCCGGAAGTCCCCCTGCCCGGCTCGCCACCACCGGCGTTTCGCAGGCCATGGCTTCAACGGCCACCAACCCGAAACCCTCTTGTTCCGAAGGCAAGAGCAGGACGTCCGCCATGGAAAGCACCGTCTCCACATCCGATTGCTTACCGAGAAAATGCACGTCTTCTTCCAACCCGAGTTCCCTCACTAAGGCGCGTATCTCCGGCACCCCCGGCCCTTCTCCCACCAGGGCGAGTTTGGCCCGGCGCCGGCGGCGGACCCCGGCGAACACCCGCACCACATCCGGCACCCTTTTTACCGGTCGAAAATTCGAAATATGCATCAATAGAGGTTCATCCGGATCGGCATACTGCCGTCGCAGCTCTGTCACTTCCTGTCGGATATATCGGGAAACATCAACATAGTTATGAATCACGGTGATATCTTTTTTCAAGGAGAAGATCCGCATCGCCTCTTCCGCCAAACTGGCCGAAACCGCCGTTACGGCATCGCTTTTCTCAAGCCCCAGGCGAATGGGGGCAAACAGGGCCTTCTCCCGGCTCAGCTGAGTGATGTCCGTCCCGTGCAGCGTCGTGACGACGGGCACCGGGTGCTCCGGGACCATTTGCCGAGCGAGATAAGCGCTGATCGCAAAGGGGACCACATAATGAACATGGAGGATATCGAAAAAATATTTCTTCATCAACTCGGCCATCGTCCCGGCCAAGGCCATCTCAAACGGCGGATAGCGAAACACGTGGTGGTGCGGAAGCTCCACGACGTGAAGAAACATCCTTTCATGGGGCCGCACGAACCGGAAAGGGACACCATCCGAAATCACGTGGACTTCATGCCCTTTGTGCGCCAAGCTCCTGGCGAGTTCCACCGCCAGTGCACCCGAGCCGCCCAGCCCCGAATGACAGGCAATGGCGATTCTCATTCCCCTCACTCCTGACTGTTGAGTCTTGTCCGAAACCAACGTTCGACTCATGCCGCAATCAACAGTCGGTGGATGCTGTCGTCGATCACCATCGAAACTGTGAATCCTCCCCCCACTGAAGTGGGGAGCATCCATCCATAGGCACGGGAGAAGCCTCGGCATCCGGCAGCGGGGCTGCCACCCAGGCTTTCCTGACCCCTTAGGCTGGACGGGTTCCTGGATTCCCGGACACCTGCCGGGAACCTCGTCCCGCAGGCGACCCCTCCCTTTCGGGAGTCGCAGGCTTTCGCAACACGGTTAGGCGGTTTTCTGGCGAAACCGCTTTTCCTCCCGGATGAACCAGGCCATGCCGATGTTAATGGCGGCATTCACGTGGCTGTTGTGAACGGTGCCGCAGTTCCTACACGCCAAGATGTTGCCGGCCCTTAAAGTATCCAGCGAGCCGCACAGCGAACACCGGGTGCTGGTGTCCTTCGGAGAGATAAGAGCAACCAAAATTCCCCGTGCTTTTGCTTTGTACGCGGTGTACTTCATGACTCTCCGGTGCAACCAGTAACCCACCCTCTGGCGCATCCTCGTCGAACCGTGCCTGTTTCTGTCCGGCCTGAAGTGTTTCAAGTTCTCGAACACAATGACCCGTGCATCCCACTCCACAGCAAGGTCAACCAGGCGTTTGCTCAGGTGGTGGGCGTAATTGTCGTTTGCCGCATGAACCTTCCGCCAGAGCTTCTTGCAGGGCCGATGTCCTTTTGGGACGATTCCCAGGCCGCTCACGTTCCGAGCAATGAGCCCCAGCAGGTGGTGGACATTCGTCGTGTTACACGCCGTCAGGCCGATGTGCCTGACTTTGTGAACCGTACCGTCCTTCCCCACCAAGGCGCACACCGCCCGGTTCTTGCGGCCCAAGTTCAGGTCTGCGGCCAGTACCTTCGGGTTCTTGGACCGGTAGTAGTCGGCAAACTTCATCACGTTGGACTTCTTCTCGAAGGCGGTCACCAGATAAAAGATACCCTCTTTTTCATAAACGGTGGGTACCATCATCTCCCAAGAATCATCCAGATGGAGCTTCCTCGAATGACTGGTGGGTTCCACTTCCACGGTGATGAACCGCCAGTCGCTTCCCAGACTTTTAGCTGAATCGTGTTGGTTTTGAGCGAAAGATTCTTGAAGTCGCCTTTGTAAAAGGTGATACCCACATTGCCCACCGCCGGATACTTCGGCGGGTGTTCGTCGAAAAGGATTGGTTTTTTGCCTTCGGCAACACGTCTTTCGTTTCTGTCCTGTATCCTTTCTTTTTTTCTGAGCCACCGCTGGTAGTTGGAATGCCAGCTCTTCGCCATCCCGATCGCCTTGGAGATAATCGCCCGGCGCAAATATGCGGGAAACTTCGGCCAGACGGCATCAATCGGGTAAGGCGGGTTGGGATTGCCGCCGAATGGTTTCCCGGTTTTCCTGTTCATGCGCGGCTCTGTCCGGACCGTCAGTTTTTCCAGCGCCCTTGTTCCGGAATTCCGGTCCCACCCGGGCAGTTTGTCAAAATTGTCATGGATCACGCCCAGGTAAAACCCCAAGACGGCCCGGTAGATTTCTTCTGTCCGGCGGATCATCTCCGGAGAGCCGGTGATAAATCTTCTCATACGCTGTTTGGTTGAGATTATATTTTTAAGCAAGGGCATTCTCTTCACCTTCCATGGTTTAATTGTACCATAGAAGGAGTTACAAACAAACGTTTCCAAGGATTCAGGATTTGGCCGCCTTGACCCCCCATTAAAATGGGGAGGATGCGGCGGCCGGTTTCTCAAGGAACACGGAAAGGCCGAAAGATGAGAGAAAACGAAAGAAACACCGCAAAGATGGGCACGCTCCGCGCTGAGGATCACTCGTCTTGACTCGACTTTACTCCGTGCGGGCGATGACTGTAGATGGATTGAAATGGCTTCACATTGAGGGGGCTGCATTTCCAAGATCTATTGTACCGGTTCGCCGGGAGACGATCAACCGTTTGTCCCGGAACGCACAGAATGGCCACAATGTGCGGCGGCTCGGCGCCGACCGACACCCTCCCCGGAGAGGCACGAACAACCGGTTAAGAAAAACGGGCTCTAAAAAGGGCCCGGGAAAACTCCCGGGCCCGTGTGTGACCCCGCCCCATCCCGGCGGGCCAGTCCCCGAAGATCGGTCCGGCACTCCCGACTAGCTGCCGCTGTTGCCGCTCGTCGCCGGGGCGGGATCCACGGTGATTCCCAAGGAGGCCGTCGCCGTTTGCGGAGGATCGGAGCTGTCCGTCGCCTGCACCGTGAACGTCACGGTGTCCGCTGTGGTCGGTGTCCCGCTGATCGTCCCGTCGGTGGACAAGGTCAGTCCATCAGGCAGCGACCCGTTCACCACAGTCCAGGTATACGGTGACGTCCCCCCGCTCGCATCGAGACTCGCCGCATAGTCGCTCCCCACCGTGCCGTTCGGCAGCGACTGCGTGTTGATGGACAGCGCCTGGGCGGCCGGATCCACCGTGATGCTGAGATCCGCCGTCGCGCTCTGCGGCGTGCCCGAACTGTCCGTCACCTGCACCGTGAACGTGCTCGTGCCCGCTGTGGTCGGTGTCCCGCTGATCGTCCCGTCGTTGGACAAGGTCAGTCCATCAGGCAGCGACCCGTTCACCACAGTCCAGGTATACGGCGACGTCCCCCCGCTCGCATCGAGACTCGCCGCATAGTCGCTCCCCACCGTGCCGTTCGGCAGCGACTGCGTGTTGATGGACAGCGCCTGGGCGGCCGGATCCACCGTGATGCTGAGATCCGCCGTCGCGCTCTGCGGCGTGCCCGAACTGTCCATCACCTGCACCGTGAACGTGCTCGTGCCCGCTGTGGTCGGCGTCCCGCTGATCGTCCCGTCGGTGGTCAGGGTAAGCCCATCGGGTAGACTGCCGCCGACGAGCGACCAACTGTAGGGCGCCATACCCCCGCTCGCCTGCAAGCTTGCCGAGTAGTCGCTCCCCACCGTGGCCGCGGCAAGCGAAGCCGTGATCACGGATAACGTCGAGGTTCCCCCGTTCCCCGACTGACCGGCCGCCGCCATCGCTTTATCCAGAGCCACCACCGCCTCCGCCCGGGTGATCGGACTCTCCGGGCGGAACGTCCCGTCGGGATAGCCGTTCATGATCTGCGCATCTGCAACGGCGCCGATCGCCCCTTTGCTCCAAGAGGGAATCGCCGACCCGTCGGTGAATTTGTCCGCAGCCGCGGGATCCGCCGTCAGCTTCTTCACCTGCATGATGATCGCCGCCGCCTCGGCCCGGGTAATGGGACTGTTCGGTCTCATCGTCCCGTCGTCATACCCGTTGATGTATCCGGCGGCCTTCGCTTCGGCCACCACATCGTAAAACCAGGCATGATTCGGAACGTCTATGTAGGCAATGTCCGACTTTGCCGTAAATCCGAAAGCACCGTTGACCAAAGCCATGAATTCAGCGCGGGAAATATTGTTGTCCGGTTTAAAGGTGCCGTCCGGGTACCCTTTGATCAATCCTTTATTCACCCAGTCCGCAATCTGGGGCTCCGCCCAGTGGCCGGAAATATCCGACGGAACCGCCGCGAAAGCCATGGTCGGCAACATAGCGACCAACATCGACACAATGGTGAACACAGAGAACACTGTGCGTCGCCCCAGGACCAAGACATTCACGCCGACAACCTCCTCTCTGCTCTTGAATCTTTGCTCGACCCATCTATGAAAACGGGAAGGAGGGGGGCACAGAGCCCCCGCCCTTCACCGGTGTAGGTTTCAGAATATCCGCAGGGGGGCGAATCGCCGTTCAAACCCCGGGGGAGGTCAAAGATTCATGCGCAATCCACGTCAGCTTTGTTGCCTGTGACGCCGTCACATCGTCGACGAGGTTGTGGTACCGGCCGATGAACCGGAGTTCGAAGAAGCTGCGGGCGCCTGGGAATCCTCGCCGGAGCCTGCCGTTCCCTCCGCTTTGTTCCCATCCCACTTGTGCTCGACAAACTTCGTCAGTGCGTCCTTCTCTTTGTTCATGAGCGCGTCGATCAATTGCGCCTCGCTCATCCCTTTGCTCTGGGCCACGTCGGCAATGGACTTGCCGGTTTTAAGCTGCGCGAGCAAGTCTTGAGGCGTCATGCCGAGGATGGACGCGGCGTCGGCGATACCGCCTCGGGCAAATGAATGCCCTTTTTCCTCCAACGATCCGGCATGTTCGACGATGTTCTTCACGCGGGCGGACAAATTGGCTTTCATCTGGGCCGCTTTGTCCTGGGACAATTTACCGGACTGGACCTTCTGGTCGATGGACGCCGAGATCTTTTGCACAACGGCGTCGATGACCTGCTGCTCAGAGACGCCCTTGCTTTGCGCCACCTGGGCGATCGATTGGCCGCTCCGCAGATTCTGGGCCAGTTGTTGCGGCGTGACGCCGAGCACCTGCGCCGCGGTCGACAGAACACCTCCCCACGGCTGGTGATGCTCCGCCTGAGCCGGTTGGGTGCTGCCGGAAGCGGTCGTCGCCGTGTCTGCCGCGGCCACGGCGAAGGGTGCAGCCGCAGTGACGGCCGCCGCCCCGCCTCCGGCCACCGCCAACGCCAACGCACTGTAGAGAAGCGATTTTTTCATCGTTTTCTCCTCCTTGGATGCTTGGGGTTTTTGCAGGCCGGTATCCCGGCCACGTTTTCATTCTAGCCGGTGGATATGGACACCGGGTCAAGCAATTATGGATATGTTATGGAGATCGATGAAAATATTGGGCGCCCACGTCGGGATCGATGCCGCCGGCGATACCCGCGGGCTGCCCCGCTCCCGTCGATCGTACATCCGCCGTCAACCGGCCCTTGCGGAACAAGCCGTCGCAGGATAGAATTTTCCACAAAGATGGACGAAGGGGGCGGGCAGATGGACCGAACAGCCTTGCTGGAAACAGTCAGGCGCATCGCTCTCGAGCATGTCCGCGGGACAGACGTCCGCGTGTATCTTTTTGGCTCTTGGGCCAGGGGAGAGGAGCGGCGGTCCTCGGACATCGATATCGGGCTGTGGAGTTCCCGGCCGCTGTCTCGGGAATGGATCGCTTCCCTCCGGGAGCGATTCGAAGAATCCACCGTCCCACGCCGAGTGGACGTGGTGGACCTCACCCGGGTGGATCCAGCTTTTGTGCAACGCGTACTGAAGGAGGGAATCCAGTGGAGCGACTCAGAAATCGCCTCAAAACCGCCCTCCGGGCGCTGAACTCATTAGAGACCGTCCTGTCGGAGCCTGGGGATTCGCCTATTGTTCGGGATGCGGCCATCCAGCGTTTCGAGTACACTTTTGAAGCCGCGTGGAAGGCCGCGCAACTCTTTTTGGCAGTAGTGGAAGGGATGCCGCCCCGCGGTTAATCACTCAACTGCACAAACCTCAACATTTTGCCCAGCATCGCGGCAGCCTCGGCCCGGGACGAAACCTTTCCGGGCTCCAGCTTCCCGTCCGACCCGACCACGACTCCGGTCTGAACCGCCACCGCCACGTCGCCCTGGGCCCAGTTGCTCACCTCGCCGCCATCGGAAAAACGAGTGAGCACAGTGGTATCCGGGGACGGTAGCTCCCCTTTCACCTGACGCATCGCCCGGGTGAGCACCGCGATCATTTGCTCCCGGGTCATGGGATCATCGGGAGCAAACCGCCCGCCCCCCACCCCGGACATCAGCCCCTCCTGGGCCACCACATCGATTTCGTGCCGGTTCCAGGCGTCGGCCGACACGTCGGCAAAATCCGCCGGTCTCGCTTGCACCGTCTCCAGTCCCAAGGCCCGGACCAACAACACCGCAAACTGCCCCCGGGTCACCGGCCGATCCGGCGCAAAATGCTGCCCATCCACGCCGCCGATCACGCCCGCGGCAGCCAGCCGCGCCACCTGGTCCTCCGCCCAGTGTCCCTTCATATCGACAAAGGATTTGGGATCGTGCACGGCCACATAAGTCCCGGGCGAAACCTGAGCCACAAGGGCCGCCTGCCCTTGGCCTGTGGTCACGAACCGCGCAGGAACCGGTGCCCAGACGCGGCGGGCGACGTCATACGTGAACACCCCCATCTCCTGCGACCCTCCGGCATTTTGCCCGAGCGGGATCAGAGCCCGAAAATATGCCTTCCCGGCGCTCACCGGCACAGCGGTGCCGTCTGCGCGGACTTCTCGGACGGAAAAGTCGACGGCATCTGCGACCGGTGTGCCGCCTGTCTGATCCGCCAGCCCCTGAACCGGCACACTTCCGTCCGGCCGGGCCACAGAGATCAAGATTTCTTTGTCACCCGAATCCGGTTTCACGGCCTTTACCGGCACCTGATACGCCCCGAGAGGAATTTGAAGGACGACAACCCCTGAGTCACCCGTCTTATCTGCCAACGCTTGCCACACCCCCACCGGGATGTGAACATCCACCGCCGGGGCGTCCGTCTGGACAGGCAGGACAAAGGTCGACACCCCCGCATCGGCACTGCGCACCCGGTCGGCGGTTTCATCCAGGACTTGAACGGAGAGGCGATCCCCCGACCGGCTCTCGGCCACCGTCTCCTGCCACACGAGGGGCCGGCCGGCAATCAGGGATCCCGCGTCCGGCAACGTCACTGAGCCGCCACCCCCGGGCTGGGTGCCCGTAGAGGGATGAGGATTCTGTCCGGGTTGCTGGCCTGGCTGTCCAGGTTGTCCGGTGCCCGGTTGTTGCCCGGATTGCTGACCCGGTTGCCCACTCCCCGGTTGCTGCCCGGGCTGGCCACCCCCGCCACCCGGCTGTTGCCCACTCGGCGGCGCCGGTGGCTGCGGCGGCTCTGGCGGCGCCGGCGGCTCCGGAGGCAGCGAACTATACACGAAAAGCCCATCCGCCACCGGACGCTCATGCCCGTCACTCGGCGAATTCACCACAGACACCCCGCTGCTTCCCGGCAGGCGGGCCACCATGTCCACCGATCCACCCGAATCGAACCCAATGGCATCCGTGTAGCCCAGCGTCTGGAGATACGACGCCATCTCCGCCCGGGTGAGCCCAACACTCCGCCCGGGCTGCCGGCCATCCACCGCCACCATGGCCATCCGGCGCCCGTCCGCCGACAAACCCACCGCAATGATGGGATTGCGTCCACTGTCCCCGGGATTCGGCGCCTGGGGATCGGCATAGGCCTGCCCGCCCTTCAGCAAGATCGGCCCGCCGCCGATCACCGTCTGGTAACTCCGCCAATCCGGCGACGTGTACAATCCCACCTGGATCTTTTCCCCTGGGGCCATGTTCCCTTTCAACCAATCCCCCCACTGCTCATGCCCGATGAGCACCGCTTGTCCGGGCGGCACAGGGGGAACGGCCGAATCCTCCACCACTGAACTCACCGTATAGACCGTCGGATCGGCCGTTTTTGTCAAATACACCGCCACCCGGCGGGCGGCAGGATTGGGAGCCGGAAAAGAGTAGCCGAATTTATCATCGTATAGGTAAATCCCCTGGTCCCCCAGAAAACTGTTGAACGCTGCCAACGGTTGGCTCTGCCCTGATGGGGCCTCAGTCTTCTGCCCGCTCTTTTGCCAAGCTTCGGAATTGTCCCCGCCCGGCAGCACCATGACTTGCCCACTCCACTGGAACCGCACGATGGACGCCCGATTCTGCCCATCGATGGCCAGCGCCGCCCAGCCGATGGGACTCCGGTACAGTTGCCCATTCGCTACCAGAATATTCAGTGGACCATAGGTCTGGCCGATGTCGTAATAGTCCCCGTTGATCCCCGCCACGGCCCCGGTGCGATTCGCCATGGAACTCACCGTCTCGCCCCGCCCGGCAAAGATCTTATCCCCCGCCGCCACCGCCTGGACCCGCAGCTGCGGAGCCGTCAGATCCACCTCGATCCGGTGAATCCGCAGCGGCCCGGCGTCCGTAGAGAGCGCCGCATCTTGGAGTTTCACACCCCGGGCGATCCCCACCTCCGGATCCACCGATTGCGACAAAATCGTCGGCCAGCCCGTCGGTTGCGGCCACGCCGCCTGGACGATCCCCGGCACCATCACCAGCGCCGACACCGCGGCCGCCCCCGCGAACCAGCGCCGTCCGAGTTTCCCCATCTTCCGTTTCTCCTCTCTCCATCTCTCTACCTATGTACCGAATCTGCAAACCTCGCGGCAGAACTTGCCCAGGTTCCACTATATCACCCCCCTCTTCCCACGAAAAATCCTTCACCTCCACCCATGGGGCCGTCCGCGGCCTTTCGCCGCCGCCTTGGACAAACAAAACGGGCTGCAGCCCCGGCACCTGTCTTAGCCGGTCTACAGCCCGCATTTTGGGGATTATGGAAAATTCCCGTTGGTCCCGGGGAATCACCCCATCCGAATCACCGTGCGTCCCTTCACTTTCCCTTTTAAAATCGCCTCCAACGTCGCCGGGACGTCTTCCATGGCGATCTCCTGCCCGATGTCCGCCAGCCCCGCCGGCTTCCACGGACCTGCCAGCCGCTCCCACACCTCCCGGCGCTCCTCCATCGGGCAATAAGCCGAATCGATCCCGAGCAGGCTCACCCCGCGAAGAATAAAAGGAAACACTGTGGTCTCCAAAGCCGACCCGCCGGTCAGCCCGCTCAAGGCCACCGCTCCCCCGTATTTCATCGTGCGCAGCAGATACGCCAGGGTGCGGCCGCCCACCGGATCCACAGCCCCGGCCCAGCGCTCCTTCTCCAGCGCCTTGCGGCTCTCCGCCGACACCTCGTCCCGGCTCAGCACCTCGGAAGCCCCGATGCTCCGGAGATACGCCTCGGCCTCCGCCTTCCCGGTGCTGGCCGCCACGGTGTAGCCCAGCTTGGTGAGAATCGCCACCGCCACGCTGCCCACGCCGCCCGACGCCCCGGTAACCAGCACCGGGCCCCGTTCCGGCGTAAGTCCGTATCGCTCCAGGCGATACACCGAGAGGCCCGCCGTAAACCCCGCGGTCCCGAGTACCATCGCTTCTTTCACGCTTAAGCCCGTGGGCAGGGGCACCACCCAATCCGCCGGAACACGGGCGTATTCACCAAACCCGCCGTCGTGGGACACCCCGAGATCATAGCCGGTCACGACCACCTCGTCGCCTTCGCGAAAACGCCTATCGGTCGAGGTCTCCACCGTTCCCGCCAGATCGATCCCAGGGACCAGGGGATACTTCCGGGCCACCCGTCCGGTGGGTATCACCGCCAACCCGTCCTTGTAATTGACGCTGGAGTACGCCACCCGAACGGTGACCTCCCCCGGCGGCAGGTCGTCCCAACCCCGTTCCACCAAATTCAGCGCAATAGATTCATCTTGTTGATCCGCCACCCATGCCCGAAACCGTTCCGCCATGCAATCTCTCCTCCCTGCGGGGTCACTCTGCCTGAATTCTATCATAAGTTCAGCGCACAGTCTCGCCGGTCACGGCCCTGGCGTATTCAGTTGGCCTGGGAAACAAGGGCGACTGACGTTAGAGACAGCCCGGGCCGTCACGGAATCGAACTGAGACCGGCCAGGGCGGACGCTCCGTTGTCCAATGTTTGGACAAGGCCATTAACGATAGGCAGAATCGTGGTCCGGGTGGAGGGACAACACGCGCAGCCAGTATCCATCCCGGTACGCCACGGCGCGGAATCCTTTTCCCATGCGAAAACTGTATAGCCGTTCTCCGTTCGGACCAGTGCGGGTATGAATGATCTCGATAGGCTTGGTCCCATGTCATATCGGACAGTTTCCGCAACGTTCCAAGAACGGCCCATTGCTCCCGTTTGGGGAGACCAAACCATGAACGCTGGAAAACCGGGTTGTTCAAGTCCAGACGAATCCATGCGTCACTCATCGCGCAATCTTTTCTCCAAGTCGTCTAGGGAAGTCTCCGCGGGGGGATGGTTCTTGGCCCATTCGATAGCATCGTCCAGATCCTTTTGAACTTTCTTGTCTATTAGCCACCGTTCACTGTCGGGAATGAATTGTCCGACCTTGATGATCCAAACACCGGGTTCCACCTCATCCACCAGAACGGTCCTACCCGCATACTCTTTGCCGAGGGAGATTTGGCCATTGTTGCCGACGGTCTTGATCGTGGGCACCGGCGATCACCTCATGAAATGTGTGGTTGAATATTATTATAGCACGAATGCACGAATCCAAGACGCGGCCAATCGGGCGATAGGGGCAAAACGTGCCCGGCCTCATCCCCGAGGAGCCGGGTGAGGCCTCACAATGGCTGGAAAACCTCGTCCGGCCAGGCGATCTGCCCCCGGCCCCGGCGTTTTGCTTCATACAACCGCTGGTCTGCAGCCCGATAAAGCTCCCGGAATTCATCCCCATCGTCGGGAAAGGCCGCCACCCCGGCGCTCACACCCAGACCCTCAAAAGCCCGGGACAACTCCCCGAGCAGGGCCGCCAACCGCTTTTGAATCCCCTCGGTCTGAGGACTGCAACGGGCCAAGAGCAGGGCGAACTCGTCCCCCCCAAGGCGCGAGGCAACATCGAAGGGACGGACCGCCCGGCGCAGATGGTCGGCCACCACCCGAAGCAGCCGATCGCCCTCTGGGTGACCCTGGGTATCGTTGATCTGTTTAAAATGATCCAAGTCGAGCAAGACAAACAGAAAGGGCCAGGTGTACCGCCGGCCTTCTGCTACCAGCTCGTCGAGCCGTTCCTGAAGGCCCGTCCGGTTGGCCAGGCCTGTCAGGGGGTCGGTTTGCGCCCCGGCGATAAGCCGGCGGCGCACCCGGAGCAGCTCCAGGGCTGTGGAGACCTCCTCGGCCAGAGCGCGCAGCACATATTGCTTATTATTGAAAAAATCAGGTTCGTAGCTCCAGAGGGTGAAGACCCCGGCCAGTTGTCCGTCCACTCTCAACTGCCCGGAGATCCCGCTGCGGAATTGCAGTTGCTCCAGGATGTCCCGGTACCGTCCCCGGCGCTTTCGATAACTAAAGGGCTCCGACAGCCAGTCCCCCCGGGGCGGGTTCATCCGTATCAGTCGCATCAACAGCGGCCCCAACTCCTCCTCGTAGCCCGTGAGAAGACCGAACATTTTGAGAGAAGGGCGTTCCTCCTTGTCGTACAGGATGATATAGCCGCCATTGGCGCCGAGGACTTGAATCGCGATATCCCCAAACTCTATCATCAATTCCTCCTCGGACTGCACCCGCCCCAGAACTTGAATGGCGGAAATCAGCGTGGACAAGCCCTTTGACCGCTCTTCGAGGAGCATCCGGTCCCGCTGGTCTTTGATCATCATGCTGAGGACCGGGGCGAGGATCTCCATCATGTGGCGCATGCGGGGCTGGATGGATTTTCCCCGGGTCACGTAAAGGCCGATGACTCCGAACACTTGATGTTCGTAGACGAGAGGCACGGCCAGGGATGTCCCCAGCACGTGGCGCTCGCGCAGTTCCCGCCAGTGCCGGTCCGACTCCCGGAGAGGATCATACAACACCGTGCGCCGCTCCCGGAACGCCCGGCCGCTGGGCCCCTGGCCCCCGGGGACATCTTCCCGGGTGCTGAACACCAAGGCCCGGCCGTAATCCGCCGCCCGCCCCCCCACGGCCACCGGAATGAGGTCCGTCTTCTCTTCCATCCAAATCCCAACCAGTGCCACCCCGAGCAACGCGGCCATTTGATCGACCATGTATTGCAGCCGGACCCTGGAATTTCCAAACCCGATCATCCCTTGCAACACCCTGGCCAGTTTTTCCATGTCATCCCCGTGATGCGATTCACGGGTTCCCAATCCGCGTGTCTCCAAGCCTGTTCACCCACAAATGGTAGTTTCGCGGCCCCTTTGGCGTACGTAGCGGTGTATAGGCTGCATCGGATAGATGAGATCTTTGTCGTTTCGGGGATCGTGTTCCGGCGGGCGGATCCACCTGGGGCGGCCGCACGCCACAGACAGCGCACCATCGAGTCCATCTCAAGCATTATAAACCATTTCTACGGCCAAACAAAAGGGAAGAACGGACAATTTCCGAGGAGTTTTTCTTTGCACAAGTGAAAAACTGGAGAAAACAATAACCCGGGGGATCGGCTCAGACCATGCCCAAGGCCCCGGAGCTGCACATAGGATCGACGATAAATGTCGAGCACGAATTAGGAGGTGAGATTTCGCTGAATTTCTTCCACTTCGGATTTCGGCAACCCCGTCATTTTAACCACGTATTCCAGCGCAGCGCCGTTCCGGAGCATCCGCTCCGCAACCTGCTTCAGCCCTTGGTGCACCCCTTGCTGCAACCCTTGTTGCAACCCTTGTTGCAGCCCTTGTTGCAGCCCTTGTTCTAGCCCTTGTTGCAGCCCTTGTTCTAGCCCTTCTTTTAGAGCCTTCTCCCGCACTTCCTGTTCCATGTCGTGCAACAGTTCTCTTAACAAATCCGTCATCCCCAACACCTCCTTGAGCCGCTCTTTTTGCTCACTGGTGAGAACCCGACCGCTAAACCCGAGGATCAAGGCCGCGATATAATTCTGCTCACGGCGATCCGGCAGCTGTTGAATCAGTCCCACAATCTCCGAAAAAGCCTCATCCCGGGTCCGCTTCTCAAAACGCATATGAAAAGTAAAAGCCAGCCGCACCCGGTCGGTTTCCGACCACTCATCAACCGCCAGATGGCGGATGATCGTGTCAAGAGCGCCATCGCCATCCATGCGGTTCAGGTAGACATTCTCGACACGGTATTGGATCGTCCCGGCGTCTAACTCCTCCATCGCATACGGAATATCTGCAGTGTACAACACCACAGTTCGAACCTTGCGCCGGTATTTCTCCGCAATCGCCGCATCATAGTGCAAAAACCGGTACAGATTCGGTTCTCTGGTGGTTTGGAACTCCAGGTGCAACAACCGCCCATCTTCCAATTCCAACAGGATATCGGCAAAATCTTGCCACACTTCAACCCGAGGCAAATCCGCCGCAAGGACCCGGGTGACATAGGCATTGCGAATGCCGATCACTTCCAGAACTTCGTGAGGAACAGCCCCCGCCAAATGGCGCGCCACAATGTCGTTTGAATTTCGCGCAATGTCCATGTTTCACCTCGCTATCTTTTATTTTACCGGGTAGAACAGTTGCTGCGCAATCCCATCGCCGGGACGCACTTCAGGACGAGGCCTCGCCCCCGTCCCCCCTCAACCGCGGGCCACGAAGATCACCCCGGCCAAGATCAGCAGCGTCCCCACCGTCTTCGCCCAGGTGAATGGCTCCCGAAAGACCGCCATGGACGCCAGGGCGACAAGCACCAGCCCCAGGCTCGTCATCATCGGATACGCCACACTCAGCTGAAACCGCGTCAACGCAAAAGTGTAGGCTCCGAGGGCCAGCACAAAACTGACGATCCCCGCCAGAAGATACACATTCGTCACCAGGGAAAGCACCGCGCCCACCAGCCCGCCGGATCCCAAGGGGCTCGCAGCCCCGCCCCCGGCGGCTTGCCCCAGACCCGGGAACGCCCCGGACATCCCCGAAGCGCCGCCCAGGACACCGCCGTGCTGCGCCGCCGCCTTCATCAACACATTGGCCAGGGCATTAAACACAATCCCCAGTCCCAAAGCGAGCCATTTCATCCGTAACCCCCCAGCCCACAACCCTTATCGGCACCGGCGGCCCCAAAATCCCGGTCGCTGTCACCGCCGACCCTCCCAGCCCGAACTACAGCGACATCTTCTTAAACACCCGCTCGGGCACCGCCCGCACCCCGGCCATGATCCAGCGCCAGAATCCGGGCACATACACCACATCCCGCCCTTTCTTGAGCGCCTTCATCACCCCCCGGGCCACCGCTTCGGGGCTCGCCACCAACATCATCCCTTCCTTCCCGAAGGTCATCGCCGTATCCACGAACCCGGGCTTCACCGTCAGCACCCGCACCCCGGACCTCGCCAAGCGGTTCCTCAGCCCCTGCAGAAACAAGGACAAGCCCCCCTTCGCCGCCCCGTACATGTAGTTGCTCTGGCGCCCCCGGTCCCCGGCCACCGACGAAAACACGCACAGCCAACCCCGCCCGCGCTGTTCCATATGTGCCGCAAACGGGTGGAGGACTGACACGCACGAGACAAAATTCGTCTCCACGATCCGCCGCGCTTCTTCAAAATCCCGCTCGGCCCGCTTCTGGTCCCCGAGGTACCCGTAGGCCAGCACCACCCCTTCCAACTCCCCGCCAAACTCCCGTACCGCCTCTTCCAGGCACTCCTCAACAAAAGCCGGGTGGCTCTTCTCATCCAGGGCGTCAAACCGCCGCGCCCGGGCCAGGGTGCCGTACCGGACCCCCAGGTCCGCCGCCAGAGCCTCCAACTCCTCCAGATCTCTTCCCGCCAAGATCAACCCGTACCCCTCCCGGGCCAACTCCCCGGCCAGGGCCCGGGCGATTCCCGACGTCGCCCCCAGCACCACCGCCGTCTTCATTGGACTCCCTCCACCACACGCAACCTCCGGGCCAGGGAGGATGAGAACCGGTTTTCCGGATCGATCCGCCCCTTGATCTCCCGAAACTGCCCCAGCCTGGGATACATCGCTTCAAAAATCTCCGGCGCCAACTCCGCGTCCTTCGTCAAATACACCCGCCCGCCCATTCTCAGCACCCACTCGTCCATCTCCCGCAAAAAACCGAATAAACCCGCGTCCCGGAATGGGATGTCCAGGGCCAGGGTATACCCCGGGCGGGGGAAAGACAACAGCCCCGGCCCTTCCGCCCCAAAGCGTTTTAACACGGCCAAAAAGGACGACCGGCGGTCCTTGGCCAGGCGTTCCAGGAGGGCAATTAACCCTTCCCGACTCGTCTCAAAGGGGAACACCACCTGATACTGCAAAAACCCCCGCCTGCCGTACAGCCGGTTCCAGTGCAGCACCGAATCCAGAGGATAAAAGAAAGGATCGTAGTGGACCACCACCCCGGGGGTCCCCTTCGACACCCGGTAATACAGCGCGTTAAACGCCCGAATCGATGCGTAGTTCAGTGTCACCGACGGAAAATCAAAAGGCACGACGAGCTTTCCCTTTTTCCCGGTCGCCAGGGGCTCCCCCCTCAGCTTCTCCGGCAGTGCCTCGGCCGGTACGTGATTCCCCCGCATCAGCACGGACCGGCCCAGGGACCGCCCGCCCGCCAAACAGTCAATCCATGCCACCGAGTACTGGTACTGCTCATCCGTCGCCTCGAACACCTCAAAGGCCTCATCAATATTTCTCGCCTTAAAATAATCCACCCGCAGGTATGACGAGGAAATCGGCACCAGCCGCAGCGATGCCCGAAGAATCACCCCGGTCAGCCCCATTCCCCCCACCGTGGCCCAGAACAGGTCGGCGTTCTCCCGGGGGGTGCAGCGAACGATCTCTCCGTCCGCCGTGAGCAGATCGAAATCCAGGATAAAATTCGAAATCGACCCGTCCTTGTGGTGATTTTTCCCATGGACGTCCGAAGCGATCGCCCCGCCGAGGGTGACAAATTTGGTGCCCGGCGTCACCGGCAAAAAATACCCACGGGGCACAAACACATCGAGGATCTCCGCAAGAGACACCCCGGCCTCGCACCGAAGCACCCCCGCCGCCTCATCAAAGTTGAGAAACCGGTTGCGCCTCGTCTGCAGGATCACCCCGGCCCCCTCGTTCAGCGCCGCGTCGCCGTACGCCCGCCCGAGCCCCCGGGCGAGGACGCTCCTCTCCTCCCCGGAGACCACCACCTCTTTCAGCGCCCGCAGGGATTCCGGACGGTACACCCGACACCGCTGCACAGGGTACCTTCCCCAGCCCGACAGTGAAACTTCCACGCAAAGCCCTCCCGTTCTAGCCCCGGTCCTCGGCTGTTTTATCAGAAGCCGCGCGATGCGCCACAAACGCCACCCCGGCGATCCAAAACCCATAGATCGGAAACAGGTACCTCGGCTGCCCCTCGGACGCGAAAATCACGGCGGTCACGAAGGCAATCATGAGCACATTCACGCGATGCGCCGCCCCGAGCCGAAGCCCCGCGATCCTTCGCAGCCCCATCGCCAACACGTACACCCAGCCGCCACCGATCACCACCAGGGCCGCGGCCCGGGCCCCCTGCAACAGCGGCTCCACCCATCGCCGGTCGATCCGCAGCTCGGCCGGAGCCACCGACCAGTCCGCCACATCCCCGGCGAGGTTAAAATAACTCACACTCAGCCGGTCGATCCCCAGACGGATAAACCCCAGCGGATGCGCCCGGATCCAGGCCATCCCTTCCTCTTTGGCCCTGGCCATTGCCACCGCCTCGTCGTACACCCCGTCCGGCCCCAAAACCCGATCGGTCTTAAAAATCGAATTCGGCACCTGCAGCGGATCCAGGTACCAGCCCCGGTTGGCGTCATTGTTGTTGATGTACAGGACAAAATCTCCGTTGGTGGAGATGGGGATGAACCGGTGAAACACCAGGGCGTTCCGGACCGTCCACGGGGCGACGACTGCCGCCGCCGCCGCGCCGCTGACCACCAGCGCCAGGATCGCCCGCCGCCAGGCAGTCCCCACCGTCCATGGCCTGAGCCACCCCCGCGGCCCTGCCCCTGGGTGTCGAAGCGCCGTCACCGGCGCTCCCCTCTCCTCCCGGGCCCGCAGGTAGTGCAGTGCCCCGTACAACGCCGGCATCACCGCAAAATACGGTTTGACCAGGGCGAGCCCCCCCATCAGGGCGCCGAGGGCCGCCATCCCGGCCGGCCTCCGGTCAAAACCCCGAACGTGCAGAGCGGCGATCACCGTCACCAGAGCCGCCGACAGGGTCTCGGTCCCGAGCACGCTGCTGTACGCCACGGAGGTGGGGAACACTGCGGCAACTCCGGCCGCAAGAAGCCCGGCCCTCTTTCCTCCGGCCGCCGCCGCCAGGGTGTACACCGCCCAGATCCACAGGCCGTCCAGGGCCACATTGGCCAGCTTCGCCGCCAGGACCGACGGATAAACCGCATAAACCGCCGTGAGGAAAAAGGGGTAACCCGGCGGCCGGAAAGCTGTGGGATAATGCACCCCCGTCTTCACATAGGGCGTGTCCATTTTGATGTAATCCAGCCCCTCGGGCATCTCATAGCGCCCCTGATGGAGCAGCGACATGGCCAAATCGTGATAATGCAAAAAATCCGAGATGGGCTGGGTGTTCACCGCCCAGATCCACCCCAGGCGCAGGGCGATCCCGAACAGGAGGATCGCCGCGAGCCAAGGCCTTCCGCCGCGCCCCGGGCCGGGCACCCCGCCCGCCGCCCGGAGCCTCATCTCACGCCTGGGCGCTCCAGCCAGCCCGGCATCGCCACTGCACGCGCCCGGGCGAACAAACGGCCCCGAGCCGGCCCGTCGGCATCCCAGAGCACGGCGCCCAGCACCCTGGCCCGGGCCAGGTCGAGCAGCCGGGCCGCCTCTTCCACCGCTTCCTTCCGGACCTGCCCCCCGCTCAGAACCACCAGCACCCCGTCGGCCACGTGACAGAAAATCCGCCCCTCCACCGTGCCCAGCAAAGCCGGTCCTCCGATCACCACCTGATCGTAAACCCGCCGGGCCTCATCCACTAAAGCAGCAATCTGCTCATCGACCCCGGGGCCGCCCTTTTCCTCCCCGGCGCCCACACAGAGCCTCTCAAGTCCCTCCACGCCGGTGGGCTGCACTTTCGACTGCCAGTTCGCCGGCATCCCCCCGGATCCGGTCCAATCGATAAACAACGTCCTCCGGCCGGCTTCCGCCTCGACCCGGGCCAGGGATGCCGCCGTCACCCGGCTGTCAGCGCCGGGCACACAACCCGCCACCGCCAGCACCCGGGGCACACGGTCCCCGGCTGCAAAAGCCACATTGACCCGAAGCGCCCGGTAGATGGACCCCGGGTGCGCCCCGTCGGCGGTCCCATCCCCGGAGGCGCCGGCGCCATCCACCGCCGGCGCCGGCCGCCGGACCGCGGACAACACCCGCGCCCCCAAGTGCCGCTCCACCTCCGGGACCGTGCGCACCATGGGAGTCGTGTACTCCCGGACCAGCGCCGCCCCGGCCCCGAGGATCAGCCCGAGCACCACCGCCACGGTCACCTTTGCCAAGGAGTGGGACACTGCGGCAGGGGCCTGTTCGACAGCCACCGGCGCACTCACCACACTCAAACTCTGGGGCTGGGGAATGCGCTTCATCATCTCCCCGAGCACATCAATGGCCGCCCCGGCCAGGGTCGTCGCCCCCTCTGCAGAGCGGTCCTTCGCCGTGATCGAGAACAGGTGGCCGGACCGGGCCACCGACAAAGACGCCCCGTCCGGAAGCGCCCCGGCGCCGACGACACCCCCAGGCGCAGCCCCCGCACCTCCCGAGCCCGCCGTCCCGTCGGCGTACGCCCGGGCCACCGCCTGTTGAAACGCCTGGCTCTGCATGAGGGCCAAATCACTGCCCAGCACCGCATCCACCGCCTGGGCGGCGTCCGCCGCCGACCCCGCAGCCACCCCGGGCCCGCCCGGCCCGGATCCGCCGGCCGCCCCGGGCGTCACCTGCACGTAGATCGCCGCCGTGGCCGTGTATGTAGGCGCGGGGGCCGGCTGCCCCCGAAAACTCACCCAGGCTCCCAGAACGGCGACCACAGCCGTTACCAGGGCAATCAGCGGGATCTGCCGGCCCAGTGCCCTCAGCAGATCCCTCAGATCCACCACATCCTCCATCTGCTGCTCGTTCACCGTTTACCCCCCTTGACGGGCTCCGTCCGCGGCCGGTACCGGAAGAGGATCGACACAGCCGCCCCGAACAGGACCCACACCACCCCCGAAAGCCCGATCACCGAGTCGTTGACAAGACCCTGCACCAGCCAGGCCACCCAGGCCGCGAAAAGTGGCACCAACAACCGCACCGCCTGCCCGGGCAGGATCCGCCGCCAAAGCGTGGCCACCATGCGCCAGGCGTGCAGCGCAAACAACGCGAGCAGCGCCACAAGGGCCGGCACCCCCGCCCCGAAAGCCCAGGCCAGATACATGTTGTGGGGCTTGTCCACGATAATGTTATAATCGTGCAAATTGCTGTTCTTGGCCGGATCGTCCTGGGGAAAATAAAACATGAAGGTATCCATGCCGTGTCCCAGCCAAGGGGAGTCGGCGATCATCGACACCGCCCACTTCCAGATGTACAGCCGTCCGCTCCCGGCTCCGGTCTCGGCGGGAGGCAGGTAGATACCATCCGGAGCATTGGGCTTCGGCCCCCCGGCCGGCTGGCCCGCGGCCGCCTCACCTCCGGCTGCCTGGGCGGACCCCGCCTTCATCGGAGATGCCCCCTGTTCCGCCGCCACCGCCCGTGGATAACCCGCCTCTAAAAGACCCGAGGCGCCCGGCGCCCCCCGCTGCTCCAATCCGCCGAGATTCACAAAAGTCCCGATGGTGTTCTCCCACACCGCCGGGTTGTGCGGACTCATGACGGCAAACACCCCAACGAAAGCCACCAGGGGCACGGCAAAGCCTAGCCACCCCCGCCGGGGGCGCAGCCGCAAGCCCGCCACCGCCAACACCACGAGGATGCCCACCAAGGTCGCGAATCCGCTGGTGGAGGTGGAGGCAAGAACGGCGGCAAAAGAAATCACCGCCAGCACCACGTCGACAACCCACCGGGACCACCGGCCGCCGTCCCACATCGCCCGGGCCCAAAACAGGGCGGTGGTCACCGCCGCAAACCCGCTGAGATAGTTCGGGTTGGCCAGGGAGGTGACCAGATACCCCGTCGTGTGTTCGGACCCCGGCCCCGGCGGCACGATCAACGCCCGGAACCAAGGGATTTGGAACATGTCGTGTCCATAAAAATACATCAGCGAAATGAGGACGTTCACCACCACCGGAACCGCCAGACCGTACATGAGCAGCTCCACCCGCCGGTCGGTGTACTCCGTATTCGCCGCAATGAGGAAAAGGGCAAAATAACACAGGTAGGTCAAAGTCCCTTCAAATCGGCTGGGATCGCCCCCCAGGGCCAGGAACATATACGGTGCGGCCAGGCCTGAAGCCAAGAAAAGCACAAAGGCGACGGCCAGTGGCGGATTTATGTACCCCGGGCGGATCTCGTAGCGCCCTTTGGTCATTTTGTAGAGAAAGAAGGCCGCCACAACCACCGTCACAACCAGCAGAAAGACGTATTTATAATAGTTGAACACATCCCCCTTGCCGCCGGTGCCCATCGCCCCGGGATACAGCACCGGGCTGATGAACAGAAACGCTTTCACCCGCATGATAATAGGCGCCAGCGCCACAAAAACGATCAAAATTCCCGCAACCCATCGGTCCACCTTTTGTTGGGTTTCCAAGTGGACCGACCGGAGAAGTGCACGACTCACCCGCTTTTTCACCTCTTCCCGATCCGCGTTCCGGCTGATGCGGGGTACTCGCGACGCCGTGCCCCTTGACGTCCCCGCGTGTCGACTTATCCAAGGCCGGGCCCGATCCCCGCCCTCTATGGCTTGGCCCGGGCCTGGGCTTCTTTCGCCTGGATCTTGTCCAGCCACGACTTCGCTTCCTTCGCCAGATCGGTGCCGCCGTTCAGCGACACGCTGCGCTCCAGATACTCCTTCGCCCGGGCGAGATCCCCTTTGGCGTACAGCAGTTCTCCATACTGGGTCACGTACAGTTGGTCGTTCAGCAAAAAGGGCCGCTGCTCCCTCGCCTTGGTGAAGTATTGATCCGCCAAGTCGTAGTTTTTCAGTCCGAATTGGCAAATTCCATAGTTCCACAACGCCATGAAGCTGTGCGGCTGGGCCTCGACCACTTTCTTCAGCAGCGGTTCCGCCTGGGCGTACTGCTGCTGTTGCATCAGGGTCTGGGACTGTTGAAACGCCTGGAATGTCTTGAGAAATTGTTTGTTCTGGTCCGAGGCGATATTGTACCCGATCAACAGCCCCACCACAGCCGCCGCGGCCAGCACGTACACCACGGCATTTCTCACCGCTCCGGTTATCGCCGCCATCCCCCACCCCCCTCATCCACCACCGATTCTATTGAACTTTCCCAGCTCCGTAAAGGGTGGATGGGCCCGGTCGGCCCCATGCGGCACCCCGAAGCAACAAAGCGGCCGCCGCCCGTCCCCGCGGACCGGCGACAACCGCTTCATCGCCAAGGCTCACGCCTCGGCCTCCCGCTTCCGGCGGCCGAAAACCCGCCCCAACCGGCGCCGGATCCAGTGGCCGAAATCGTCAAAGAGGGTGTACACCACAGGCACCAGCACCAGGGTCACCAGCGTCGACACCGTGAGCCCGAAGGCCACCACCGTGGCCATGGGCGCCTGGGCCTCTGCCCCTTCGCCGTATCCGATCACCAACGGCAGCATGGCCAACACCGTGGTGGCGGTGGTCATCAGGATCGGGCGCAGCCGGATCGGGCCCGCCTGCTCAATGGCGTCGTTGCGCGCCAACCCCCGCTTGCGTAACTGGTTGATATAGTCCACCAGCACGATGGCGTTGTTCACCACGATCCCGATCACCATGATCATGCCGGTCAGCGCATCAATGCTCAGCGCCCGGTGGGTCACCACCAGCCCCAAAGCCGCCCCGATGAAAGTCGGGGGCAGGGAGAACATGATGATAAAGGGACTGAACAGGGACTCGAACTGACTCGCCATGACCATGTAGACGAACACGATGGCCAGAGGCATCGCCAACCCGAGACTCCGGAACGAGTCGTTCAGGTCATTGGCCTGGCCGCCGAGCTGCACCGTATAACCGTCGGGCAGCGGAAGTTCCTGCAGCTTTGCCGTCACCGCCTGCTGGGCGTTCCCCAGGGGCACGTTGAACAACTCCGCTGATACGGTGACCGTCCGGTTCTGGTTGACCCGGGTGATGGTCGCCGGCCCCACCCCCGGCACGATCTTCGCCACGTCCCCCAGGGCCACCTGGCCCCCGGTGGGAGTTGCGATCATGATCTGGCTGAGGTTCGAATACTGCCGGGTGAAGGAGTCCGGGTATTTCACCAGCACGTCGATGGACGCATCCGCTGCCCGGTACTGTGTGGCCACATTCCCCGCCGACGCCGTCCTCACCGCGGAGACAATGCTCCCCACCGACAGCCCGTACTGGGCCGCCCGCTGCCGGTCGACCAGGATTTGGAATTGCGGCACCTGGCGGTCCAGAGAGCTCTGGATATTCCGCAGGCCCGGCACCGCGGAAAGCGCTTTTTGCACCTCATCGCTCAGTTGTTGTAACACCGCGACATCCGGTCCGGAGATCTGAACCTGAATGGGGGCGCCCCCCGCCCCAATCTGGGGCCCGGCCCCGGCGCTCACGGTGATTCTTGCGCCGGGAATGCGGGACACCTCCTGGCGGAGTTGCTCCATCACCTGTTCGGTGGACCGGTGCCGCTCGGCCAGAGGCTTGAGTTCCACCTGCAGGTTCGCCCGGTCGGTGGAAGCGGCGGCGCCAAAGCCCATCTGCCCCCCGCCGCCGAGCTGGGTGAACACCCGATCGACCTCCGGAATCCTGTGGAGAACGGTTTCGACCTGGGTCGCCACCCGATCCGTCGTTTGCAGATTGGTGCCCGTGCCCGTTTCAATGGAAACCCGAAACTGCCCGTTGTCCACGGTGGGCGTCAGCTCGAATCCGATCAAGGGCACCATGGCGACACTCGCCACAAAGAGTGCCAGGGTCGCGGCAATCACCGTTTTGCGATGTCCCAGCGCCCAGCGGAGCAGGTGCCCGTACCCCCGATTCAGGGTCTGAATCCCCCGGCCGAAGGCCGCCACCGGGTTCCACCGGGCCGCCCGGCGAAGTTCCTCCTCCTCGTTCATCTCGGGAATCCACCGCGCCGCCAGCATGGGCACCAGCGTAAGGGCGCCGAACAATGCGGCGATATGGGAGAAGCTCACCGTCAGGGCAAGGGGGCCGAACAACTGCTGGGCCAACCCCTGGGTGAAAGCGATGGGCAAAAACACCGCAATCTGCGACAGGGCCGATGCCATGACGGCGGTGCCCACCTCCGCCGTCCCCACCTTCGCCGCTTCCTTGGGGCCGGCACCCTCGCTCCGGTGGCGGAAGATACTTTCCAGCACCACCACGGCGAAGTCCACGAGGGACCCCAGTCCCAAGGCCAGACCCCCAAGAGTGATCACATTGATGGTCTGTCCGCTAAAATAGAGCAACGAAAAGGTGCTGATCACCGAGATGGGGATCACCACGGCGATGACCAGCGTGGTGCGCACCCGGCGCAAAAACAGATAGAGCACCACCACCGAAAACAGGGCCCCGAGCAGGGTGTGGTTGACAACGGTATCGATGGATTGTTTGATAAACGTCGCCTGGTCAGAAATGACACTGAGTTTTACCGTCGGCGGCAAAAGCTTTTGCAAAGTGTCGAGCTCCTTCCGGACGTTGTCCGACACCTGGACGGTGTTGCCGTCCGACACTTTGTACACATCGATGCTCACACTCTGCTGCCCGTCGAGTCTGGCCGACTGAGTGACCTCGGCGAAGGTATCCTGGATGTCGGCGATGTCCCGCAGGTGCAGGACCGGAACCCCGGGAACGTCCCCGGCAGAGCCCGGGCCAGCGGCGCCGGACGGCGACCCGGAGAGATGGATGGGCACATCCCCAAGATCCTGGACCGATTGAAAATCCCCGATCACTCGCACCGTGACCCGCCGGGTGCCCTGGTCCACCACTCCGGCATCCGCCGACGTATTGTCCCCCTGAATGGCCTGAAGCACCTGATTGATCGAGATCCCGTAAGCCTGCATTTTGGCCGGATCCAGGACCACCTGGATCTGCCGCTGCCGCCCCCCGCTCACCGTGGCCGAAGCCACCCCGTTCACCCGGGACAGCCGGGGCTCCACCACATCCGACGCCAACCGCTGCAACTCGACAGGGTCCATCGGGCCGGACATTGCAATGCTCAAGATCGGCATGCTGTTCGGGTCCAGCCGCATCACCTGGGGCGTGTCCGCCCCGTCGGGCAAAGCCTTTCGCACCCGATCCAGTTTGTCACGCATGTTGAGCATGGCCTGGTCGAGATTGACGCCATAGTTGAAATGCACCACGACCAAGGATCCGCCCTGTCGGGAGCTGGAATCGACCTCACTGACCCCCTGCACCGTCGCCATGGCGGCCTCGATGGGCTTACTCACCTGCTGCTCCATCTCTTCCGGGGACGCTCCGTTCCAGGTCGTCGTCACCACCGCCACCGGAATGCTGAGGGTGGGGTAGAGATCCACCCGCAACAGCGGCAAGGCGATGCTTCCGAGCAGGATCAGCACCACCATGATCATGGAGATCGTGACCGGACGTTCTACCGAAAAATCCGCGATCTTCATGACAGGTTACCTCGCGCCCGATTGCTTTGATCCCATGAGGCCCACCCGTCCCAGGATGCCGAGGAGGAGGCGCCCATGACAGCCGACGTCGCGCCACCGGCCGATGATCCGCGCGAAGACGCACCCGGCCCGCCGGGCGCGTGGCCGCCCTTGACCGGGCTGCCCGCGCCGCCAGAATTGTTCACCCCGCCGTTTGCGGCGGCGCCCGGAGTTCTCGCACCGGGACTCCCGTTGCCGCCCGAGGCGCCGCCCGAACCCGGTTGCACAATGGTCACCGCGGCGCCCTCGCCGAGCAGGTCCTGGCCGGAGATGACCAGCACATCCCCTTCTTTGAGGCCTTTCAGGACCTGGACGTGCTGGCTGTCCACCGCACCGACCTGGATCAAATGCTGGTGGGCCGTGTTATTCTCCACGGTGAAGACCTTCGGGCCATCCGGCGTCTCCACCATGGCCGAAGCCGGGATAACCAGCCCCCGGGCCGGGGTCAGCCCGTCGATCGTAACCTGGGCCACCATCCCGGGCTTGAGCCGTCCGTCCCCGTTCGGGATCTCCACCTCGGCGCCGTAGGATTTTGTGGTATTATCCTCCACCGGATCGATCCTCGACAGGGTGCCCGACGCATCCATCCCCGCCGCCGGGACCTGCACCTTGACGGACATCCCGGCCTTGAGATCGTTGATCCGGTTCTCCGGCACCTGGATCGTTACTTTGGCCGGATTGATCTGTGCGATGGTGACCACCGACGACTGCGGGCCGGCAAACTCCCCGGGCTCTACGTCCCGGGAGGCCACCACCCCGGCAACAGGCGAGGTGACCGTGGCCTCGGCCAACTGGCTCTGCAGGGTGGCAAGGGCCGTCTGGGCCTGATTCACCTGGGCCTGGGCCACTTTAATCCCATCCTGGTTGAGCGGATTGCCCCCCGGAGCCGCGGTCTGCACCTGTTGGAGCGCCGCGTCATACGCCGCCTGTTTGGTCTGCAGAGTCACCGATGCGGCATCGAGCTGCTGCTGGGAGGCCGCGCCGGCATCAAACAGATTTTTCGTGCGCTCATAATTAGTCTTTGCATCATCCAGGGCCACTTTGGCCTGGGTCAAGGCAGAGTTCGCCTGGGTGTACCCGTTTTGGGCATCCGAGCGGGCCTTGTTCAGTTGGGCCTCGGCGACCTGGAGCGCCGCCTGCTGTTGGGCAATCTGATGCTCCAGATCGCTGGTGTCGATCCTGGCCAGGGCTTGTCCGGCGGCCACCGCGTCTCCGGCCTTCACCAGGACTGCGGCGACTTTCCCGGATAGCTTTGGCGCCA
Source organism: Kyrpidia spormannii (assembly GCF_002804065.1). Classification (NCBI taxonomy): domain Bacteria; kingdom Bacillati; phylum Bacillota; class Bacilli; order Caryophanales; family Alicyclobacillaceae; genus Kyrpidia; species Kyrpidia spormannii. Next base: position 3,194,921 of record NZ_CP024955.1, read on the forward strand.
CTTTGGTCACTGCGGTCGCCTGGACCTGTCCGGTCAGGGTGAGGCTCCCCCCGACATCCCCCATCCGGACCACTGTAGTTTCGACGGGGATCGGTTTAGCTTGGCGCGTGGCGGCAGGCTTGCCCCCAGCGCACCCCGCGAGGGGCGCGCCCAGGACAAGGGCCGCAACCAGCGTGAGTGCGAGGCGGTGTGGTCTCATTATTCTCCTCCCTCGAGGACGGTTTTCTTCCCGGAATTGGCGTACCTCTGACGATGCACGAGCGGAGATGCGCCGCCCGCGGCCCCGAACGGGTGCCCGGCGAAGGTCCGGGCTCCGCTCCCGACCCGATCAAGAGGCCGGCGGCGCCGCACCCCCGCGCCGCCTCCGTGACGAGGCGGGCGAGGCTGCATCTGAGGCCATTGTATCGCCGGATTGTCGACGGGTTGTGAAAAACTCTTGAAGATCCTGTGGAGCACGACACCAAGTGCATCATCCTTCAGCCTTCGCCGGAGCGGCCGAAGCCGCAGGGGAACCGGTGTGGGCCGGCTGGGCCTTCGGCCGGCTCCTCAGGAAGAAAATGAGCGGCAGGGCACAGAACAGCGGGATCGACGCCACCATGAACGTGTCGGCGACGGCCCGGGTCACCGCCTCCTTCTGGATGAGGCCCGCCAGGACCGCCGACGCTCCGCCCGCAGCTGTCGCCGGATCCAGCCCGGCCTGGCCCAGACCGGCACTGACCTGGGCCTGAAGCTGGGCGAAGGGCACCGAGTCGATGGTCACCCCGTCACTGATCCGGGACAATTGCACCGCCGAACGCTGCTGGAGAATCGTGGTGAGCGCCGCGATGCCGAAGGAGGCGCTCACTTGGCGCACCATATTCCCGAGGCCGGACGCCCGGCCGATTGTATCGGGCGGCAGCGCGTTCATCCCGGAGGTGGTCAACGGCATCATCGAAAGACCGATCCCCAAACCCCGAAGGACCAAGACCCATGTCAGCCAGGAATTCGGCGTATCCAAGGCCAAATTGTGCAGATGATACGTCATGGCGGCCAGGAGCAGCACTCCCACGACCCCCAAAGGCACCGGGCCTATCTTGTCAAATAATTTGCCGGAGACGGGCATCATCAGCGCCATGGCCAGAGCCTGGGGCATGAGGAGCAGTCCCGTGTCCATCGCCGACAGACCCTGGATATTCTCCAAGTACAGAGGTGTCAGAAACACCCCTCCGAACAGCCCCACCATCACGAGACTGGAGGTGATGGTGCTGATGGTGAAGGTCGGGTTCTTGAACAGCCGCAGGTCCACTAGGGGTTTGGCGGTGCCGAGCTCCACCCAGACCAGAAGGCTCAGGGCGGAGACGGCGATGAAGAAGAGACTGACAATGTAAAAGGACCCCCAGCCATCTTTTTGGCCGTCGCTGAGCGCCAGCAAAAGTGTCCCGGTGCCCACCATGGAGAGGATGAACCCCGCCGTGTCGAAACCGAGGTCTTTCTGGATCGGCGTTTCCCGCAGCAGGATCATCCCGAATAGGGCGGCGAGCAGTCCAAAGGGTACGTTGACCAGAAACAGCAGGTGCCAGGAAAAATATTGAATCAAGTAGCCTCCAAAAGTCGGGCCCACGGCGGGCGCGGCCATGGACGCGATCCCCCAGATTCCCAGCGCTAGGCCGATCTGGTGCCTGGGAATGATCTTGTAGATGATCGTCATGCTGAGAGGCATCAGCGTCCCGCCGGCCAACCCCTGCAAAATCCGGAAACCGATCAAGGCTGAAGTGCTCCATGCGACCGAGCACAGAAACGACGCCGCGACAAAGAGCAGAACGGAGATCAAATAGGATTTTTTGTAGCCGAACCGGTCACCGAGAAAACCACTCAGGGGCACCACCATGGCCGAAGCCAGGGTGTAGCCGGTCAGCACCCACTGGATCTGGTCCGTGGAGGCCCCGAAAAAATTCGCGAGTTGGGGCAGGGCGACGTTAATCAGGCTGTTGTTGAGGATCGCCATAAAGGCCCCGAGGATGATGACGACCAGAGCCAGCCACTGGGCCTCCACGACCTCATCGGGGGCGGCCGGCCCTCCGGACCCGGCCCCGGGACCCGGGCGATCCCCGGCGCCAGCCGCCGGGCCGCCTGGACCGCCCGGCTGCGCGACCACGTCCTCCCGGCTCACGGGGTCTTCCCTCCCTGCACCTGGACCTGGGCGCCGTCTTTGAGGTCGGCCGGGGGCTGAATGACCAGCTTGTCGCCGATGTTCACCCCGGACGCGGCGATAAACCAGTTGTTGTCTTTCTGCTTCCCTTGCACCGCCACGCGACGAGCCTTGTCGCCTTCCAGTTTGAAGACTGCCGTTTGGCCACCCTGCTTGACCAAGGTGCTCACCGGGATCTCCACCCCGGCCTCGCCGCCGGCAAAGGTCACGTCCGCCACCATCCCCGCCCGGAGCTGGCCGCCCGAGTTGGGCACCGTGACTTCCACCGGGAAGGTGTTGTTGTTTTGATCGGACACAGGGCTGAGGAAGGTGATCGTCCCGGTGAAGATCTGATCCCCCAGTTCGGCCACGTGCACCGCCACCGTCTGGCCGGTGTGAAGCCCGGGCAAAAGGGTCTGGGGCACACTGGCGTCCACCTTCACCGTGTCGAGATTCACCAGGGTCATCAGGGGCACCCCCGGGGCCGCCATCTCCCCCGGATTGATGTTTTTCGACGCGACCACTCCGTCCATGGGCGCGGTGATCTTCGTGTTCGCCAGGTTATTCTGCGCCGCCTGCAGCGCGGCCTGGGCCTGGTTCACCGCCCCCCGGGCCTGGTCGACCTGGGCTTTCAGCGCCGCGATGGTGTTCGCCGTGGCCCCGGCCTGGGCCAGACTGAGCTGGGCTTTGGCCTGATCCAGTGCCCCCTTGGCCTGGGCCAACCCGAGCTGGGCCTGATCCAGCGCCGACTGGGGTGCGGCCCCGGCGTTAAACAGGTTTTGCGTGCGGGTCAGGTTCTCCTGGGCGGTGTCATACGCCGCCTGAGCCTGCTCCACCGCCGCCTGGAGCTGTTGAATCTGTTGCTCCCGGGCGCCGGCAAGGGTGTCGGCCAGCTTCGCCTGGGCGGCGGCGAGTCCAGCCTGGGCCTGTTCCACCCCGGCCTGGGCCTGGTTGACAGCGGCGGTATAGTCGGTGGGATCGAGCTCCACCAGGACCTGCCCCTTATGTACCCGGGACCCCTCGGTCACATGAACCGCCGTCACCCTTGCCCCCAATTTCGAGGACACCTGCACGGAATCGGCCGCCGCCACCTTGCCGGTCACCGTCTGGCCGCCGCCGGCCACGGTGAACACCTGGACCACGGGCCCGGTCAGCGCCGCCGGCGCCGATGTGGCACCGGAGCCGCAGCCGGAGAGCAACAGCAGCAGCGCGGAAGAGGCGGCGATGAACAAACCAAGGTTCTTCGGACCTCTTTTCATCCCGTCCCCCTCCTATCCTTTGATGTGAATGCGGATCTCCGCGCTCATCCCCGGCGACAGGTCGGCCCCGTGCTGGTCGTCAATGCTGATCTTGATCGGGATCCGCTGGGTGACCTTGGTGAAGTTGCCGCTGGTGTTGAGCGCCGGAATGGCCGAGAAAGTTGAATTGGTGGCCTGGCCGATGTCCATCACCCTACCCGTAAAACGAAGGCCCGGAAAACTGTCCACCGTAAAATCCACCGGTTCGCCGAGACGGATCTTCCCGAGGTTCGTCTCCTCGATGTTCGCTTCCACGTAGAGATTCTTCTTGTTGACGATGAGCGCGACCGGTTGTCCCGGTGAAACCACCTCCCCCACCTTGGCCAGGGTCTTGATCACCGTCCCGCTGGCGGGCGCCCGGAGCAGGGCGTTGTCGAGCAGGCTGTTCGGCAGATTGCTGACATCCTGCTGGCCCACGATCTGGTCGGCGACCACGTAGTCCCCTTCGCGGATGTTTAAGGAAATCAGCTTCCCGGCTGTACGGGGCATCACGCGATAGATGTCCCCGTCGATCCGTGCGTCGTCGGTGGATACATAATGCGACGCCTGATACCAGTAATAGGCGCCGATGCCCCCGCCGCCGAGGACGATCGCAATCACGAGGATGATGAGGATGATCTTCCGTTTCATGACCGCGTCAATGGTCCCTCCCTCTTTCTTCGCCCGATGCCCGGCGCAAGCCCGGGGTGGGCGTTCTCTCTGTCGGGTTTGCCGTTGCGGCAGCGCACAGGCACCAGCGACATGATTCTTTACGCACAAAAAAAGACTCGTCGTTCCCAATTTCCGGATATGGCCGAGGCTCCCACCGCCTCCTTCCACGAAATCGTTAGTGTGCGAACGATCTCGGTGTATTCTATATTAACGCAAAGCGGCAACCGTGAACAGAGTTTGAAAAAAGAAAGGACGCCGGCCACAAGTCGCGGCCGGCCACGGGAGGGGCTTTTGCGCCGGATTTCTTGCCTTTTTATCATCTGGGAAGGATTGTTGTGTGGCTGTTGCGTGGTTCAGAAAAGGTTGGATGCCCCGGCCCCGCCGGATCAACCCGCGGACCCGCCGCTCGAGGTGCCGGAGGTGCTCCCCGATCCGCCGGCCACCCAGGGCTTCTCAAAAACCATCTTGAGATTGTCGAACTGGGCCGCGGTGTTGGCGAGCTGCTGCTTCAATTGATCCACCTTGGCCTGGGCCGCCACCACGTCCGCCTGGATGCCGGTCCCGTACTGGTACTGGATCTGGGCGAGCTTCAGGCTTTGCTCGGCGGCCGCGAGCTGGGACTGGAGCGATTGATACTGATCCCGGAGCTCGAGCAGCCCGTTGTAGGCGGAGCGCACCGCGCGGGAAAGTTGGTCTTGCAGATCCTGAACGGTGTTGGCCGCCTTTTGCACATCGATCTGCTTCGCCTCATACGGGTCCGGGTTCATTTTGTCGTTGAAGGTGTACAGGTCAAGCTGCAGCTTCGCGAGGTTGACCTGTTGCTCGGCCTGCCAGATCGCCGGGCTGTCCGAAGTCACCCGGGCCACCTGGGCTTCGGGATCCACGTTTTTGAGATCGTCGACCTGGGGCTGGTCCACCACCTGGTACTTGGCATCCGTGGGGAGCCCCGTCAGGCTGTTGAGCCGCTGGTAGGCGTCGGTTACCGCCTTGTTGGCCGCCTCAAGACCGGCTTTCGCGGCTTGGAGCCCCTGCATGGCCTGTTGCCACTGGATGTCGCTCACAGTCCCGTACTGATGGCCAACCGTGGCAATGTTCGCCTGGACCTGGGCGTTTTTCAGGGCCGCTTCGGCCGCCTGTTGCTGGGCCTCGGCTTGGAGGATACCGTTGTACGCCTGTTTTACGGCGTAGGTCACCACATCCTGGGCCATGGTGTACGCCCGGAAGGACATCTGGTGAGCGATGGATGCCTGGGCATACCCCGCATAGATCTGGGTGGTCGTGGTATCGCCGCCCCGGGCGGGCACGAATTCCACGTTATCCGAGACTTTGTCCAGAACCTTGCTGGTCCGCGTGATGTCTTCCAGGGCATTCTTCACCTTGTAACTATTGGCGTAGGCCAGCTCCAGCGCTTTCTCGTAGGTCAAGGGGACATTCGTCGTGTCCGGAGAGACCCCGGAGGTGATGGCCCCCTGGGTCGACAACACCAGGGTTTTCGTGCCGTCGATCCACTCACTGTCCCCGCCCAGCCACTGGGCAACCGGATTTGGCGGGACAAAGATTGCTCCGTCCAACAGAACCGGAGCCGTGGGCAACGGAACTTGGCTGCCACCGCGCCAGGCCATACTGGATCCAACCGTCAGGGTTACGTTCTGAGAACCCTTCGTTAAGGTAACCGTCTTAGAGCCTTCGTCTTGTTTAATCAGTGCCCCGAATTGTTTCGCCAATTGGTCAGCGGGTACAAGAACCTGGCCGTCCACCAACCGGGGCATGGACGTCCATTGCTGGGCTTGGCCGTTCACCACCACCTGCACCGGCTCCGCCTGCACGTCGGCCGCAAACACCGGAGCCGATCCGGCCAGCATCGCCGTCAACGTCAGCACAGCCACGGGCTTCCACTTCACGCCAGGACCCTCCTTCCAAACATGATTCCGAGCTACGGTTCTGCAACGTACCGGCCGAATGGACTCCTGCGTCTTCGCAAAGCGTGGTTGATTGGAGCCGCCAAGTATCCCCTGGAAGGGGAAGGGCCCCATAAAGGGGCCCTCCTTCGGCAGCCTCAGCCACCTATCTGTTTCGACTGTCAAGCGACAAATTATTGTTGGCTGGTCACCGTCACCGTCTGGGTGTTTTGATCCCAGCTCAGTTGCGCGCCGAGCGCCTGGCCGATCCAGCGAATCGGGAGCATCACGCGGCCATCGTTGTACAACTCCGGCGCCACGTCCATCTGGACCGCCACACCATTGACGACCATGGTGGTGCTGCCCACCGTCATCTTCGCCACCGTGTTGCCCTTGAAGATGGTCACGGATTTATCCGCACCGTTCCAGACGATGTGGTCGTCAGTTACCCCCAGGGCGTTGGCCACAAACCGCACCGGCAACATCACGCGGCCGTCGTTCTTGAGGTACGGAGCCACGTCCATGGTCTGCTGTACACCGTTGACCGTGTAGCTGTTGCTACCCACGGTGAAGGTCGCCACATTGGAGCCGGACTGTGCCGGAGTGGTGACGTTGGCAATCGTCGTGCTGGCAGCGGTTTTGTTGTTGTCATACCAGGTCTGCACGGCATACGCGCCCTTGAGGTCTGGGTTTGCATCTTTTGCATAGGCCGTGTAAGACACAGATGAACCCTTGACCTTCAGCACAATGCTCCCTTGGGGTACCGTGCGGTCGAGCTTCAGCTTCGCATCCGAGATCGTAATCTGGCTCGGCGTCGTACTTTCGGCATCTACATAGAAGTCGAGGTAGCCTTTGTTGTCACTGCCGAGACCGGCGGTTATATCCTTGATCCGGAGGTCGCCTTGGGTGACCTCAACTTTGGGCGTGCCATCGAATTGCACACCATACGGCAGTTCAAGGTGGACCTGGTTGTAACCAGAGCCTACATCGGAATTCTTAGCAAATCCGCCGGCCACATTTTCGGTCAGTGTAATTGTACCGATTGCCTGACCGCCGGAGCCAACGATCACACTGGGCGTCGTATCCGCCTTCACAGAGATGGGCGTCTGAACGGTAGCTACCGTGATGTTCCCGGTCACACCCTCGCTGCCACCGAGCTGAATCGTCAGATCCCCACTGAATCCGGGCTGCAGAGCAACCTGCATATTCCGCAGGTCGATTTCACCCGGGTTGGTGGAATTTTTGTTTGAACTTCCATTAATGACCAGTTTCAGGGTCCTGCGGTCGGTGTCCGTATAAAGCACTTGGGGAGTCCCCAAACCATTGGTGGCGGTGATTGACCCAACGTAGTTCCCGTTTGGGTCTTTACTGTTTTCGAAAGGAGTCTCCCACCGAGCTCCATCAGGCAATTGCAATGTCACGGTACGACCATCAATGAAGGAACCAGGTACAGTTTCCTTAATGATGATGTCGCCGATGATCTGTTCCTTCTTGCCAGCGATGAGCGTCGGCTTGCTCACCACAGACGATTCAAAACCAACCTGACCATAATGGCCGACAACCAAGCTCGATACGTTTGTACTGGAGGCACCTGTGACCTGAACCGTTACGTCACCGTTTCGAGCCACGGTTTCGTCATCAACATAGAAATGCAACCCTGTAATTAGCCAACCGCTAGCTTGTGTGGTCGAAGCCGTTGTTGAGATCCAAAGGTCTTGATCCTGAACGTGAATTTGCATATTAGTTTGCGGCTTCGCCTCTTGGCCGTACACCAGAGCTGCGGACGCATTTTGTGAATCTGTATGCCACTTAAATCCACTGGGCAGTTTCAATTTCAGCGCATTGGTGCTCGTCTTAAGGGATCCCGCAACTTCCTCGTTCACGGCAAGGTTAAACTTGAAGTCATCGCTGCTGCTCTGGGTGTCAGTAGCTGCTAAGTCGACTTTTCCGGAAGATACCACATTAGCAACGGCGACAGTACCCGTTGGCAGCGCGCTGTTTGAAGGCGCAATCAGCGTTGCGTTAACTGGACCGTCGGAGGGTCCGGTCACGTTGACTTGTGGCAGGTGCAAAAGGAGGTGCACATCATCGTATTGCGTCCCTGACACCACTTTAACTTTCAGCAATGTTGCACTGGGGATTTCCCACGTTACTGTAGCGTCAGTACTTATGGCATTCCCTACCGCCACATCCACGTATGGCGCTGGCACGATTGGGGTGTTGCGGCTGCCAGTCTTGGCGGGTAACCCGACGGGATACGTTACACCATTAACCGCCACGTTGGTTGTTATTGTAGGTGCTGTTGTACCATCAAGCATGGTAACCGACGCATTTCCCGGCGAACCATTTACATTGGTCGTTTGCCACTTGGTTCCCACAACGGCGGGGTCAAACTGAAAGCCGTTTGGCAACATAAGAGTAACTTGGTTATCCTGACCACTCGCTAAAGCACCTTTGGGAATGAACAGATCAACCGTTCCCAAATCAGCAGTTTGCACAGAACTATTAATATTCGGCACGACCAACGCTGTCGCCGTTCCGGCCGCATGGGCCACCGTCGCGGTCAAGAAGGGCAGCGCCACAGCCGCCGGCGTAGTGCCGAAGAGAGCTGCGGTGGAAAGTACTGCAAGAGCCTTTTTGCCTTTGTTCATAACCCTCGTTTCTCCTCCCCCGTGTGTGTCTACTGAAATGAGGCGTGATGCAGGTGGTTCTTTTTCTGGATGGTCGTCCCCACTCGGGCCGGAGATCCTCAGCCGGCTTTCTTCCCTTCGGTCGAGGCGCACGACACTGTGCGCGACTCCAATCATCGAAGAAAGGCTGGTTATGTATCCGCCGCCCTGCGGGGCCGCATCACTCCCTTCAGTGGCGTGTAGTGGGCCGGGCGCATCGCACCGGGCCCGCATGAACATGCTAATCCTTGGGGTCTCTGCGCTCAACCCTCCGGGGCGCGATGTGCGGCTTCGCCTTCACTTCCTCACCCGGAACCCGCTCCCCTGGGGCCTTTCACTAGTACTGACGACGAGACCTTCGAAAAGGTTCCCCGGGGAGAGGATTTTTTTCACCCCATCTCCCGCGGGAAAAATAGCCAAAATCCCACGAGTGCTATTATAGTCTGTCCGCCGGCAAAGGTAAAGGGCGGCGTCTCTCCTTTCTCACCCACCCAGAAATCTTCCGGATCCGCGAGTGCTCTCAGTCTAGTTCATTTTTCCGGCCGGCGCAAATTCACAAATCATCGTTTCTATGCGAAAGATTTTTAGAGGGACCTTTTCGCCAGGATTTCGGCGTAGACCTCCTCGGTGCTCCTCACCATGCGCTCTAGCGAGTACAGGCTCGCCACGGCGTCCGGATCGGGGAGGACCACCCGTTCCCGGACCATGCCGTCCACCGCAGCGGCAAGGGTATAGGGATCCCCCGGGGACACCAGGCGCACTCCCGCCAACCCCTCGCCCACTTCGGCGAAGCCTCCCACCCGGCTGGCCACAACCGGCTTGCCACACGCCAGAGCCTCAAGCAGCGCCAGGCCAAAGCCTTCGGAGAGAGACGGGAGCACAACGATATCCACCGCCCGCAGCCATCGCTCGACGTCTGGTTGATAGCCGACGATCCTCACCCGCTCCTCCAGTCCCGCCTCTTGGATGCGGCGGGCGAGCTGCGTTTTGAGCGGACCGTCGCCAATCCAAACAAAGCTGCCGACAAAGCCCCCCTTGACCAGCTCCCGGGCGGCATCGAGGAGCACGTCATAGCCCTTGGCGGCGTGCATCCGAGCCACGGTGCCAATCAGCGGGCGGGGCAGGTTGAGAGACACGGCGTCGCCGTCGGGATGAAAACGGGAGGTGTCGATGCCGTTGTGGATCACCGTGAGACGTTCGAGAGGAATGCCCCCGGCGGCGAGGTCGTCCCGCAGGGCCCGGGAAACGCAGATGAATCGGTCGGTCTGGCGCCGGGTCAGGTGCTCCAGGCCGACGAAGAGCCACCGTTTGAGGGGGTCGGGATAGTCTGTCGCAAGCACGCTGTGGACGGTGGTAACCACCGGCACGCCCGCTCTTCGGGCCGCCAGGCGGCCGATGACGTTGGCCCGGACCCCGTGAGTGTGAAGGAGGACGATGTTTTGAGCCCGGGCGTAATCCACCACCTCGGCGATGGCCCGCCAGGGGGAGCGGGACAAGACCCGCACCGGCACCCCCACCGCCCGCATGCGGGAGGCCAACTCACCCTCGTAGAAGACGGCCAGGCGCGGCTCCACCCGCTTGACGCTTCGCAGCAGGTCGAAGACGTGCTGTTCCGCGCCGCCGAACTCCCCCGCGCCGATCATGGTGAGCACCCGCATCCCAAGGCCTCCTCGCGCCGTATTCCCTTCCGATCGTAGACCACCGGGAGGGCGTTGGCAAGAGGGAAGGGCATCGGCGGTGTGGGCGCGGGGATATTTTGTGGGGGAACAGGTTGTCAGCAGAGGCTCCTCGCTCGTGGTGCGCCAGGCCGCCGTCGCCCGCGTCACGGTAAGCCCCCTACAGCAGGCCCCCTTGGCCGCAGCACTGCTGACGGAAGGGCTGAGAGCAAAAGGAAAGACATCGTAGGAGCCGCAGCGGGGTTTGCGGCGGCAAGGACGGCACCTGTATGGAGACGCCCCGCGGAGGCTTCCGCACGTGCCCCGGAAACCAGGGATGGTGCAATCGTTCACGGCACAAAAGAACGCCCTTCTCCCATCCAAGGAGAGGGCGTTGTGTGAAAGTGTTCGCACAGTCGACACATCTGCACTCGTCTTCGCGATCATCAATACCACTAGAAAAGACCGCCCCTGAGCCACTGGGTTGGCGGTCTTTTCGCCTAATCCGGAGGAGCCGCCCTTGTGAGCGCTCCTATGCGACCATCGGCGCCCCCGCACCGTTGGCCTTATTTTTTACACATTTACAGTAGCACGAAACATCGCCCGCAGCAGTACGTCATCCGCTGTTCAAGTCCTGTTTCCTCAGTACAGAAGCACGCCCTTGTCGGGGGGTCTCCTGTAAATTACTGGTCAGAACAAAATTGGGCGATAACAAGCGCGCTGTATTGTCGCCACCAAACTTAACATCGATACGTATAACGGTTATAAACGGTTTTAACGACTGGCGGATGAGCTTCGGAAATCCGCGATGCGGGGGTGATCCCATTGCGCCAAGTACGCCGGAAGGTCACGAGGATCGGCAACAGCGTCGGCATCACGTTCACAAAGGATGCGCTGCGGGCTCTTGGCCTGCACATGGGGGACGAGGTCGAGCTTACGGTCAACGAGTCAAACCGTGAAATCATCATCCGCAAAGCGCCGAGCATTCCGCTGGGGCTTGACCCGCAGTTCTTCGAAGTCTTATCCGCCGCCACAATATGGGTTCTCGGTAATGTTGTAATTGTCGGATGAGGACGTGCTCAGGACCTTGGAAGACCAGTCCCGAAACTAGAACATTTGTGTCTAGGCACCAGAGTCGCGTCATGTTTACTGTTTCACATCGGTTCGTTTGTTAAAAAGTTCTTGCCGGACACGTTCCACTTCCGCCACCAATTCCTCCGGTGAGATCCCTCGAGTTTTCGCTTCGTGTTCGAGTTGACGAGTAAGCAGTTCTAGACCGGAGACTGGCTCGATGATGATCCTTCTCCCTTCTTGGCGAATAACGAGCGGAGTATCAGCAGAGATATGCAATGCTTCGCGGATATTTTTTGGGATAGTTACCTGTCCGCGTTCCGTTGGATGTATAATGCGCTCCATTCGTCACGACTCCTTCACTTTGGGATATTCTTATTTTCTTATTTTCGTACCGCATTGGCAAGTGCACAAATGTCTACGTCATCCGCTGTTCGAGCCGTGTTTTCTCAGTACAGGAGCACCCTTTGTCGGGGGCTCGCAACTGCTCACATAAACCTTAATAAAGATTGATATTCCTCATCATTTTGTGTAATATTATCTCATGAAGGTTTCCATTGGTAGAGCCGCCAAAGAGTTGGGAGTTGCCCCGGAGACCCTTCGCCGCTGGGAGGCGGAAGGAAAAATCCGGGTGGAGCGGACGCCGGGCGGGCACCGTCGGTACGACCTGGCCAGCCTTCGCGGGTGGGCCCGCAAGAAACCGGAACCGAAAGAGCGGATCACTCTCGCCTATGCCCGGGCCTCCACTCACGACCAGAAGGGGGATTTGGAACGGCAAGTGGAGTTGCTGGAGACGTTCTGCGCCCGGAAATCCGCGATGCCGAGGTGATCCCATTGCGCCAAGTACGCCGGTAGGTTACGAAGATCGGCAGCAGCGTCGGCATCACGTTCACAAAGGATGCGCTGCGGGCTCTTGGCCTGCACATGGGGGACGAAGTCAAGCTTACGGTCAACGAGTCAAACTGTGAAATCATCATCCGCAAAGCGCCGAGCATTCCGCCGGGGCTTGACCCGCATTTCTTCGAAGTCTTATCCGCCAACTCGGTCCAGAAATACAGCCACACGCACTACGGGAACCACCCTCCCCCCAATGGAAGAGGCGGAGAATTGGCACGGCCATTCGGCCATGTCCGTGGTTGGGAAGATGCCGTCCAGGATTGTCTGCGGGTGGTTCAGAGCCGTCGGTAGGCTTCTCCCCGCGGACGAACAGCCACAATCTCAATGATCCGTTCCTCGGTGCGGATCGTGAAAATAAGGCGCCAGTCACCCACACGCATCCTACAGAGTCCGGACACTCCTTGGAGGGGCGGATATCTTTTCCTGGACCTGGTGTTGGATCTTTGGCAATCCGATCGATGGCGCGGATTGTACGCTCTTTCTGCTTGCGGTCGAGCCGCCACAGTGTTGCGGCGGCCTCACGCGACACAATCACGCGCCACTCACTCACTCCTCCAACTCCTTCCGTAAATCATTCCATTCCACGTACTCCCCGAGTTGGATCTGCTCCCGACCACGCTGTACCCTTCCTGATCTTCGAGAGACAGCGTATCATCCGGATCAACGAGTCGCACCTTTTTTGGCCGCAGCAGAATACCTTCGGGTACCCGTTCAAATATCACATAGTCGCCCTCCTCGAGACCAATTGCGTCTCGGATCGACTTCGGGATCGTCACCTGACCGTGGCTGGTGACTTTACTTTGTCTCACTCGTCACTTCGCCCCTTCCGTTGATCGGTTTGTCGATTCATAAATATTATTTCTTATTTCTTATTCTATGCGCTGTGCACAAAGGGGGTGATCAACAGCCTGGAAGTTTGTGAACATCTATAGACGAACATACGTTTCTGTTATACAATCGTCTCATGAAACTCTCCGATTGGGCTAGGCAACAAGGAATCTCCTGCATGACCGCTTGGCGTTGGTGGAAAGACGGCAAGCTGCCTGTACCTGCCCGTCAGACCGAATCCGGTACGATCCTGGTGGATGTCCCTCCGACCCGTGAAGGCGGCCGGACGGTCGTGTATGCCCGGGTGTCCTCTCACGACCAGAGGAGTGACTTGGACAGGCAAGTGTCTCGAATCACCCAGTGGGCAACCGAGCGAGATCTCGTCGTGGACGAGGTGGTGACGGAGGTCGGATCGGGGATGAACGGGAAATGTCTAAAGCTCCGGCGTATTTTGGCGGATGCGCGGGTGACGACCATCATTGTGGAACACCGGGATCGACTGGCGAGGTTTGGCGTGGAGTACCTGGAATCTGCACTGGCTGCTCAGGGCCGTCACATTGTGGTGGTGGATGCCGGGGAGACCCGCGACGATCTGGTCCGGAACATGATCGAGGTCATGACATCGTTCTGCGCGCGGCCCTGCGGCCGACGGGGAGCACGGAATCGGGCTTTGCGGGCTGTGACCGCCGCTAAAAAGGACGGGAAAGAATCATGAAGGCGCTTCAGGCGTACCGCTTTGCACTCGATCCTTCGCCGCATCAGGAGAGGATGCTGGCCTCCCACACCGGAGCCCGGCGGTTTGCCTTTAACTGGGGGCTGGCATTGGTGAAAGAGCGTTTGAAGGCCAGAGGACGAGGCGAAGATGTCGAAGTGCCGTGGACCCTTGCCGCCCTTCGGAAGGAGTGGAACCGGCAGAAGGAACAAGTCGCCCCGTGGTGGCGGGAGAATTCCAAGGAAGCGTACTCGGCGGGGCTGGACGGCCTGGCCCGGGGGCTGAAGGCGTTTTTCGACAGCCGGTCCGGGAAGCGGAAGGGGCGTCGGGTGGGGTTTCCGAAGTTCCGGAAGAAGGGCCGGGGTCGGGAATCGGTGCGGTTCACGACGGGAGCGATCCGGGTGGACGACAAAAGCCACGTCGTTTTGCCCCGGATCGGGCGGGTGAGAACGCACGAGATGACCACGGCGCTCTTGGAGCGGGTGCAAAGTGACCGGGCGCGGATCCTGTCGGCGACCGTCTCCCGGGAAGGCGGGCGATGGTTTGTGAGTTTCACCTGCGAAGTGGAGCGGGACGCCGGGCGGCCGAAGCGCCCCCGGGACGTGGTGGGAGTGGACGCCGGGCTGAAACACCTGGCGGTCCTGTCAACGGGGGAGAAGGTGCCGAACCCGCAACCCTTGCGCAAGGCATTGCGAAAGATCGCGCGGTTGAACCGGGAGTTGGTCCGGCGAAAACGCAGAAGCCGACACTGGGAGGATACCCGTCGGCGGCTGAACCGGGCCCACGCGAGGGTGGCGAGAATTCGCTTGGACGCCATGCACAAGCTGACTCACCGGCTGGCGACCACGTTTGGCACCGTCGTGGTGGAAGACCTGAATGTGGCGGGGATGGGGCGGAACCGGCGATTGTCCCGGGCGATCTACGACGCGGGGCTGGCGGAGTTGAGACGGCAGTTGCAGTATAAATGCGAGTGGTACGGGTCCCGTCTTGTCCAGGCCCCCAGGATGTATCCCAGTTCCAAGACCTGCTCCAGGTGTGGGGCGATCAAGGAATTCCTTCCGCTTTGGGAGCGGGTGTATCGGTGTGAAGAGTGCGGGACGGTGATGGACCGGGACGAGAATGCGGCGATAGTTACTCCCACGCAACACAAACGATCGCAACGGCGCAAAATGGCATTCGATTCGGTTCAACCATGATGCCTGGGTCGGTGTAAAAACCAGTTCTACATCGTTTTCTGCAGCCCACTCAGTCACAGTACGATGCTTGTGAGGTGAAAAATTGTCCAAGACCACGTACAGCCGTTCAGACCGGTGATACCGCCGGCGGAGCACCTTGAGAAAACGCAGTATGTCCTGGTGCTTCTTGCTGGATGAGACGTGCCCATACAGTTTATCCGCTTTCAGATCCAGAGCCGCAAAAAAGTGCCTCACCCCGTGGGTGCGGCGGTACGTTGCCGGCAATCGATCGGGCCGACTTTTCGGGTACCATCCGCAACCGGAAAACGGCTGAATGGACAACGGTCCAAACTCGTCAACGCAGATGACCCGTCCGTCTTTGGGCGGATTCCGGTAGAGCGACTGGATTCGTTTTTTTTACCTCAAAGTCAGGATCATTCGAGGCTTTCCATGTCTTGGTATGCTGGTAGGTGATGTCGGCTTCCTCCAGAATGACACGGATAGTCTCAATGCTAATGGAGATCACGATGCCCCGCCTTTCGGCCTCCTCTTTGAGCTTGGACAGTGACCAATGGGTAAAGGGCAAACCCAGGGTGTTTGGCGGGATCTGGGCCAACTCAATGATCGCGGCTCTTTGTTCTTCGGTAAAGGTCCGCGGTCGTCCGCCCCTGTACCGAGGTTTTAAGGCCACAAATCCGTGCTGATTGAAGGCATGAATAATATGACGAATGTGCTCTTGAGACAGATGATACAACTCGGAGATCTCCGGCACCTTCATCTTTTGAGCGGAAGCCAACACGACCAAAGCCCGTCGCACTTCAACGGGGTTGGATCCTTTGCGAGCAATCTTTACAAGTTTATTTCCCTCTTCAGGTGTCAGGTCTCGGACAAAGATGCACATGATGATCACCACCTGGGATGATCATTCGACAGACAACTGGACATTCCTTCCGATTTATCCAACTATGTTTTCTGAAGGGGCACTAGAACTAGCCCTCATTCTCGGCGCTTCCAAATAACGTATCTCCAAATGAAAAGAATTACCCCCATAATAACTACAATAGCCGCTGCTGCTTCGGATCGATACTTGTAATAATGGCGCCCCAAATTGATGATCCGAGTCATGTTATCAACGAGGTACCTGTTGGCATCGATCTCTTGAAACGAATTTGGGTCAGCAAAAGCATTCATAATGGGTTGGACAATTCCAAAAACTGTCCTCCTAGCCTCATTTGATAGGCTTGTCCCATCATTAAGCAATATGATGACGATCGTAAGTATTATTGCACCCACGGTGACAATCGTGCGCATATCGATCTCCTCAGCTGACAAGTTTGCCACCTCAAAGGAGAAACAAACCGTACTGAATACATCTGGAAATCATTAGGTGTTTTGGAAACGCACAGAGTAAGTCTCTTGCCAGAGTCGCTTTCTCCCCTATCCCTTATCCCAGAGACAAAGGGGGCATGATGAGCGTGATCGAACCATAATAGCCATCAATTCAGTCCTGCTCGTAATCGCAATCAGCAACACCACTAGAAAACTCCGCCCATGACCGACCCGGATAAAGGCCTTGGCACTTCAAGCGGAGGAGCCGCCCCTGTAAAGGCTCTTGCGCGACCATCGGTCTCCGACCACCGACGGCCTTATCTTTTGCACTTTTACAATAGCACGAAACATTGCCATCCGCAATATGTCATCTCATGGACAGAGCCCGTTTACGTAAAGCAGCCAGACTGTCCTCCATCCGTCCACGCAGACACAATGTCCCTTGCGGTTTGGCAAAAGGTAGAGAGGGCATCTATGTACTCAGCTCCTTCCATGGGTTTCCCGTGGCAAGGCCTAAAAGCTCCTTCGACAACCGGGCGAATCTGAGAAGGTAACTGCTGGTCAGGAACAGGAAATTTGTCAGGGCCCGCGCATTGAGTATCTGTTCACTTGGTTCAGCATTTGAGACTATAATATGGCTAGACAGTCTGGCTAAATTCGCGCTTACCCATCTTGCGAGGGAAGGGATGGTCATGGACAAGACCTGGCAGCTTCAGGATGCCAAAAATCGCCTCAGTGAACTTGTGAACAAGGCCATGCGGAACGGTCCGCAGATGATTACGGTGCGCGGGAAACCCGCGGTCGTCGTGGTGTCCGTTCAGGAATATGAGCGTTTAGCACATCCAAAGGCCAGTCTGGTGGAATTTTTTCGAAATTCCCCTCTGGTCGGGGTTGAACTGGACGTAGAACGAGTCCGGGACCATCCGCGGGAGACTGGACTGTGAAATACTTACTGGACACCTGTGTCATTTCTGAACTGGTCAAGAGGGCTCCCGCTCCCGCAGTCCTGAGGTGGGTCGAGAACCAGGATGAGGAAAACCTGTATTTGAGCGTATTAACCCTGGGAGAACTGCAACGCGGTGTGAGTAAGTTGTTGGATCGCAGTCGCGCAGAACAATTGCAGGCGTGGTTGAAAGACGACTTAACCCAGCGTTTTCAGAGACGCATCTTGCCCGTCGACCAAAAGGTGGCGGTGGCTTGGGGCGAAATCAGTGGAGACGCGGCGCGGCGAGGAGAAACACTCCCTGTCATGGATAGTCTCATTGCAGCCACCGCCCGGGTTCATGGCCTGGTTGTGGTCACGCGAAACGTACGCGACATAGAACGTTGCCGCGTTCCGGTTACGAATCCTTGGCCGGACACGCGCGCCGACCTGTAATCGCCCCCTCAAACGATGCGCGGTTCCCCAGGGCGACCCTTTATCCAGCACGCGATGGTTTGCTAAAAGTCCACAACCGGAGAAGATGCTGCTGAAAATTGCCCGCTGTCCGGCTATAATGAAGAGGCTCAGGACAAGGCTCCATCAGGGGCGGCCCTCCCTGATCCCTGATTCCACAGGGGGAAGGGAGGTGGTGCGGTGAGCGTATTTGAAGCACTCATGGTGGCCATCAATGTAGCCATGCTCGTCATCGCGATCATCAACGCCAATAGAAAAGACCGCCCCTGATGCACCGGGCAAGCGGTCTTTTCGCGTAAACCGGAGGAGCCGCCCCTGAAAGGGCTCCTGGGCGGCCGTCGGTGTCGCCAACACCGGCGGCCTTATTTTGTGCATCTTTATCGTAGCATGAAAATATCCCCGAAGCAACGCGGGCTTTGCACCGGAACGTCTTCCAAAAATCGCTTTAACAGCCGGAGAATGTCCGAGTCGTAGCAAAGCGCGGGACAAACCAGCTCGAGAGTGAGAGACCGTCTCTCGGTCCAGAAATACAGCCACACGCACTACGGGAACAACCCCCCCAATGGAAGAGGCGGAGAATTGGCACGACCATTCGGCCAATCCTCCGCCTCCGTTCTTGACCTGCCATCCCCCTTGCGGCGAACAGCAGCGTTTATCTCTGAATTTACTGTACCCAATGGGAACAAAAAATTCAACCTCCCGCAATCACTCAGTGGCACCTTCACAAACGAGTCATTACCTGAATTCCGGAAGCAGATTCGCCACGATGGCTCTGGTGAATCCCAAACGGGGGAGGTGAAGTGTCGTACACCCGTCCATCGATGACCTCTAGGACCACCGGACCCGCTCCCGAGTTCCCCTAGCCTTTCAACCCTTCAGTGAGGCCGGCGCGAAGACACGCACCTGTGTCGAGTTCATCTGCTACACCTGCGCGGGATATTTTCCCGGTTCGGTTCCAGACAAATGCTGTCATTCAAAACACGTCTCTCAATTTGATGACGAGGTCGTCAAAGATGCGCACCGGTATTTCCCCATCCCCGCCGTACACATCGGGCTGCTGAAAAACATTGTCCTCCCAGTGATAGACCTCCACCGTCTCGTGCTCAGGATCGACGATCCAGTACTCTCTGACGCCGGCGATACGGTATTTTGTCATTTTCACGCTCCGGTCCTTCTCCGCCGTCGATTTGCCGAGTACTTCGACGATGAGATCTGGAGCACCCACGCAACCTTGCGGCCGAATTTTGCCCGGATCGCAGATGACCGCAATATCCGGCTCCACGTGCTCATCGTCGTCCTCCTTCCACCACACGCCAAAGGGGGCCGGATAGGCAAAACATTCCCGCCCTTTCAGGTAGATGCTGAACTCCCGAAGCAGATTCGTCACAATTCTTTGGTGAATCTCGGACGGCGGAGGGGACATGTCGTACACCCTGCCATCAATCACCTCATACCGTTCAGGCAAAATCGGCTGGCGTGAATCGTGATCCTGCTGCATCCCGCAACGTCCTTTCCACTCGTGTTTGGGTTACCAGCGCCCGACCGGCCACGTCACCGTGGCGTTCCGAATCGTCCCGTCGATGGGCCGGGACTTCCGGAACTTCACCCACCCGCCCCGGGGCAAGAAGACTTTTGACCAGACACCCCGCCCGTCCGCGTCCTTGGTCGTCAGGTCGAGTTTGATCTGTTTCGGGTCCGGAAAGGGCAGGATCAAACAACTTATCGAACTCGGCAGCATCCAAAGAACTCCGGATGGCCACCCACTCTTCTCTCCCTTCCCGTCGACGATCCACCCCCCGGCCATCTGAAAACGTACTTGGAGACTCGTGGTATCAGCAGCTGCCGGGATATCTTATCAAAACTATCCAACAAACCGCTGTCGGCCTGACCTGTGTCTCCTTCCATCCGGAAGGGAGCCGCCCCCGGGGTGGGCGCGCTTCTCGGCGTGTGCTTCCTCCCGCATCCGACCGCCTAAGATCGGCAAGCCGGTCCCCGAAGAGAGAAGCTCAGGGCCATCCCGTACCACACGGGCACTCGAGAAAGGCAGGGGCGTGAATCCCTGTCCCGTCCAGGCGGTTAGCCTCCCGCGAGACCAGAGGGGTATTTTGCCCTCAGGCAACCTCTGGCTTTGGGTCATCCCCTTTGCGGGGATACACGAATGTCTTCGTCCATTTCCTGTACAGGTTCATCATCCCCACAAAATCCGCGTCCGCGCTGTACCGGTGGTTCGGGTTCTTGCATGTGAACCGTGAGCCGTTGCGTTCCCCGAGCACCTTGCAGTGCGGACAGACCTGGGAGGTATAGGCCGGGTTGCGCTCCACCGTCAGAATCCCTTCCCGAAACGCCAAGTCCCGGACCCATTTCATGATCTGTCCGCGCAACCAATACGCCCGTTTGTGGTTCTTCCGCCCGCTTTTGCTCATCCTCTCCTTGGGCGGCCGGTACCGGCGCAGGTGCTCGAACACGATCACCCTTGCGCCGTGCTCCATCGCGAATTGGACAATGGTTACGGCCGTCTGCTTGGCCGCGTTCTCGTCCAGGTTCCGGATCTTGTTCCACAAGTTCGCGTTGTCCTGGACGCCCGGCTGGAGCCGTCCGCTTTGCTCCCGCTTGCGGTGGATTGCCGTCAACAGCCGGTGCCGGCGATGGTTCAGGGCTCTGCCGTCCACGAACCTCGTGGTCGCCAGCCGCCCTTCCACAAACGCTCCCATCACCGCCAGCCTGCCCACGCCCAGGTCCACCGCAACCACCGGCATCTGTGGGTCTGCCCGGCGCTGTTCCTCTGCCTTCCGGGGTTTGTCTACGGATTTCTCCATCGGGATGTGCAGCGCATACCGCACCCCGCCCGGATACCGTTTATCCCGCTTCCCGTGCACCGTCAGGGATTTCGCCACCCATGTCCGGCCCCCTTTTTCTTCGCCGGAACCGGCCTGGCCCGTCTTTGAACGTTTCCTTTCCCGAGCGATGCGTTCTTTCTCCAGGGCGGACCCGGCGAGAAGCGATTCGGCCTGGGCATGAACCACCACCGGCAGCGACACCTTTTCCCACTTCTGCCCCGTGTGCAGTTTCAGGATAATGAACGTATGCCGCTTTTTCTTCTGCGGGTTTAGGTCATACGCGGGGTGCTCGACCATCCCCGCATAAAACGTCACCGGTTCGTTCGGTGCGCCGGGTCGTGGTTCCCGCCCGCGCTGGTCCGGTGCTGTTTCCTCCCAAGTTTTCAGGTGGCTCCACCAGGAACGCACCTTGCCAATCGCCTGGTTGATCGCCGCCCGCCGCAACTCCGTCGGCATTCCTCTGGCCGCCGGAACGTGTTCGTCGAGCGGCCACCCCGGGTTCGGGTGGGCTTTGGTCGCCAGGGTGTGAAACTCCGCGAAGGTCAACAGTTCCTGGTTGGTGCGCGTTCGTTCTTTGATAGACCCGTCCTTCTTCCGAACCTGAACCGGCTCGTCCAACACGTTCAGATGGGCCGCGAAAAAGTCCATGTAAAAGGCGACCACCTGGTTATAGATATCCTTCGTCCGCTCCAGCGCCTCCGTCTTGCACCGATGGACCTCCCTGTGAATCCCGATGCGGATCGCCCTGATGACAGTCGCCAGCGTCCTCACCTCCCATCTCGTTCATGGCTTTTTGGACCTTTTTCCGGAACTCCTGCGACCGCTTGCCGTACATCCGGGCTGAAAACACGGTGATGATCGTCAACAGATCCTCCACCAGCTCCTGCTGGGATGTCTTGGGCTCGGTCTTGTGAGTGGACTCGACCGTCACCCCGTGGCTTTCGAAAAACCGTTCCAGATACCGGTATCCGAACCGCGCCAGCCTGTCCGGGTATTCAATCAGTACCCGGTCGATCTCCCCGTCTTCCGCAAGTTTGAGCAGGGCCGCCAGTTGTTTCCGGTTCTCGCCCACCCCCGACGCCTGTTCGGAAAACACCCGGACCACATCGTACCCGCGCTCTTCCGCATACCGCTCCAGCCGTTCCCGCTGCCGCTGGAGATTGCCGTCCGCCTTTTGCTTGGCCGAAGACACCCGGGCGTAGATCGCCGTCCGGTCCCCGGCCCGTTTCCCCAAAAGTCGCCTCACCTCCTCGACGTCGAACAACCTGTGGTTCCCCGGCGAACGAATGGAATGAATCTTTCCATCCCTGTCCCAGCGTCGGATCGTCTGCACGGTCAGTCCCAGCATTTTTGCCACTTTGCCGATGGGGAGATACTGTGTGTCTTTCATGAATATATATTATTATAAAATATGGTCTATGCAGATATATTTTTAACCTCCAAGTTCTTTAGCTATCCAGAATTCGCAGCAACTCCGCTGTGGAATACACTTTGCACACATCCTGTGCCTCTTCGAAATCCTTGTCCTGGCTCCAAATCGGCCAATCGTGTTCCAGCGCGAGAGCTAACGTAGGAACATCGTTGGGATCGCGTTGGTGCAGGCAATGCCACGCCTTCTCCCAAGCTGGTCCAAGTGTCGATGGAGCGACGATCTCCACCGGCAGTATTCGCCATACGGACCACAACAGTTTTTCGTTAAGGTTTTTCCGCTCAGCTAAGATGGGAAGATACTTTTCAACTTCGGAATACGCCTGCACCGTCGCATATAGTTCAGGAGCTTTTAAATGAAGGACAATGCGTTGAGCTGCCTTTCCGCCAATCACGATGGACAATAGAGCGTTCGCATCAATCACGATTTTTTCGATAGGCTTCAAAATCCGCCATGACCTCCTGCTCGGATACGTGCAACCTCTCCAGTTGCTCCTGCAATTGGCGAGACAGTTGCTCATACATGGCCTTTTTCACGATGTCAGGCGGCAACATGGACTCATCCCAAGGCAAGAAGACTCCGGCGGGCGTAGATCCGCGCATGATGATGATGGGTTCAGACGTTTTCAGGTGTTGAGTCGCGTGATCGCGGAACTCTTTAATACTGATCATCTTCATGGTGACCACCTCTGTGGTCATTATAACTGATTCGCATCTGGTTGCAAAACGGGCTCCATACTCGTTACCAGCCGGCCGGGCCATGAAAGTTCTTCACGGACGCGTTCGCATTCCGCCATAAGAGTCTCTACAGGTATGCCCTCACCCACTCTGAGCACACGCCAAACGCATTCATGCTAAGAACTCTTGTCGATATCCTCAATAATCTGTAAGAAGAGAAGACCTTTGGAGCGCTTTCTGGCAATGGGTCGCACCTTAATCGCGAGCCATGCTACTGCAGCCATAAACGTTTAGCTCACATGAACTGACGAATCAGGAATCGACGAACATGGCAGACGTGCCCACCCTGAAAAAGGAAGGCTCCGCAGACGTTAATGGGCGAATAAACACTTCAATATGCAATCACTATTCGTGTCGTGAAGTTCCTCTTTCGAATATAAATTTCCGATTACTCTGTCCAATGTCTTCCTAGCGTAGACATTTTTACTCGGTAGTTTTTCAAAAGGTGGACACGACACCCCCTCAGTTTTCGACAACCCATCGTCTTCCACCCGCCACTCCCCACTCAATCCCGCACGCAGCACATGATCGCTCACCCGATCCCCGGCCCCCCCGGTCCCCCGGTCCTTCACCACCCCTTGCATTTCCATATCCCCGGCCTTGCATTTTTTAAGCAGTTCCTTTCCTTCGGTCCCCAAGTCAATGGCCTCATGGCGGTTTTCCGGGGTGATCTTCGCCAGCAACTCCTCTAAAGACGGTTTTCGCTTTCGCGGAACCACGGTAATTGTGCGGTTTATCAGCCTGAGTTCGACCTCAGATCCCTGTTGAATCGAAATGCTTTCGGCAAAGGCGCTAGGCAGGCGTATGGCCAGGCTGTTGCCCCACTTCTGCACTCTCGTCCTGAAGGCACTGCGCTCCCCTCCTTACCCGCAGATCCCTTGTCCATCATTAAACCCGACCGGGGCAAGAAAGCGCGCCCAGAGCCACCGGTGATGCCGCTATTCGACAAATTATGACATGCGAAAAAAGGGCTAAAAGATGTCCTGCAGGTTTATGTGCAAGTCCCCGAAAATACCAACCGCAACCGTGTCGTCCTTTCCGTAGACTGTCGGGAACACGTTGTCGTCGACTAGCCCGTGTACCTCAACAATCTGGTTCGATGGGTCGGCGATCCAATACTCACGAACGCCTGCGGCTTTATACGCCCTCGGCTTGGCGGCCTTGTCCTTCTTGGCTGTGGCCGGACTCAGGACTTCGATCACCATGTCGGGAACGCCTACACAACCCTTCGGCTGTATCTTGCTCGGGTCACAGACGATTGTGATGTCCGGCTCCACGTAATTCCCGTCATCCTCTGTGTCCAACCAAACTCCAAAGGGGGCCGGATATGCCGTACACGTCTTGCCCTTCAAATAGACGCTGATTTCGCGAAACAGGTTGCCGACGATCCTTTGGTGCTCCGACGTTGGCGGCGGCGTCATGTCGTAGATCACGCCGTCGATCCGCTCCCACCGTTCCAAACCAGCCGTGCTCGGTTGGTGCTCCATGCGCACCTCCCCTTCCGAATTCTTTCCATATCCATATTGTAGCATGAAATGCACGCCCGTCGGCGACCCGCCCGCCATAGCACAACAGGTGGCCATCACCGCCCCCGTCGCCCGGAGATTTGACGGTTGCGAAAAACTTTTCCGATTACTCGGCCGAATGTCTCCTCACCGTAGACATTTTTGCTTAGTAGTTTTTCAAAAGGTGGACACAACACCCCCCTCGATTTTCGACGGCCCATATTCTTCCACCCTCCACACCTCCACTCAATCCCGCACGCAGTAAATCCGATAGTTCACCCGGTCCCCAGCCCCCCGGTTCTTCACCACCCCCTGCACTTCCATCTCAAACCCCGGAAACCGGTTATCCCAGGCTTCAAACAATCGCAGATACTCGATGATCGCCTTCGACCCCTCATCAAACCGCTCCCCGGGCACGATCACGGGTATCCCCGGCGGATACACCAAACCGATGACCGCCGACACCCGCCCGGGCAGCCCCTCCAGCGGCACCAGCTCCACCTCGCCGTCCACGAGTCGTCCAAATGCCTCGGTGGGGGTGAGGACCGCTTCGGGCAGAACCGCATACATCTCCTCCTGCACCCGGGCGATCTCAGCCTCCCGCAGAAAATCATGCATCTCCTGGGCCAAATCCTTGACCCCCTGGCTCCGGTACCTCCCGGGGTTCGCCCGGTACACCTCGGGCAGCGCCTCTTTCACCGGGCGATTGCTGTCGTACAGCTGCTTGAACGCGTACAACTTCGACACCAGGGTCGACGACTTGCTGCGACTGGCGGCAATCGTAAACAGCACCAACAATGTATAAAATCCGGTCTTCTCCGCCACCACCCCGTGATCCCGGAGGAACGCCGCCACCAGGGGACCCGGGATTCCGGTCGCTTCCGGCCGGCCGGCACTGTCCACCCCCGGCGTCAGGATCGTCACTTTGATGGGGTCGAGCATCGCAAAACCATCCGGCACCCCCTCAAACCCGTGCCACCGATCCCCAGCGCGGATCTGCCAGGGCGCATCACTCCGGGTCAGCCCCTCCAGTCCGGCCAGCGCACGCCTCTCATCGCCTCCCAGCCCTTCCCCCGGCACATCCCCGGCCGCCGCAAACACCGCTTCCACCGTCTCCGGCTGCCAGACGTTGAACCACCAATCCCCCCGCCCCTCGGCCTCCCGGTGGATGCTGTACACCTGCCGGCGGAACTCCAGCGCCCGCTCCACCGCCTCCTGGACCAACCGCTCCCCCGCCTTGCCCATCATCATCCGGGTGCCCACGTCTAAAGAGGCGAGGATCGCGTACTGGGGGGACGTGGAGGTGTGCATCATAAACGCCTCATTGAACCGATCCTCGTCGATGGGCATGCGCCCGTTGCGAATGTGAATCATGGAGGCCTGAGAGAAGGCGGACAGCACCTTGTGGGTGGACACCGTGGAAATCACCGTCGGCAAATCCTTCCGCCGGGTGGCCGGGGACAGTCCGTAGTGCCGCCGGTAGAGAGGGTGAAAAGCCGCGTAGGGAATCCACGCCTCGTCCATGTGGATGTAATCCGCAACTCCCTCCAGCCGCCGCAACAGCCGCTCGGCGTTATAAAGCACCCCGTCGTACGTGGAGTTCGTGATCACCACCATTTTCACCCGCGGGGCCGAACTCGCGGATGAACCCGCGGCCAAACCCGTTTCCGAATCCGCCGACCCGTTGCCGACGCCCACACCGTCCCGTCCGGCCGCCGCGGCCGCCGCAGCCGCCTCCGCCGCCCCGCTGCCCACACGGCCCCCTCCGGCAGCGTCCGCAGCCCCGGGATCCACCGCCCCCGCCTTTCGCCGCATCAGCGGATGGGCCGCCACCCGGGCCCGGATCGCCTCGGGATCCAGCGCCTCCCACCGGGCCGGCCCGATAATCCCCTGCCCGTTGCGGTGGGCCGGCAAAAACACCGGAATCGCCCCGGTCATAATGCAGGCGTTGATCACCGACTTGTGGCAGTTGCGGTCCACCACCACCACATCCCCGGCCTTGAGCAGCGCCCGGTGTACGATCTGGTTGCTCATCGTCGTCCCATTGGTCACAAAAAATGTCCGATCCGCCCCGTGCGCCTCGGCGGCTTCGTCCTCCGCCTCCCGGATCACCCCCTGGTGCTCCAGCAGCGATCCCATCTCCGGCACCGAACTGCACAAATCGGTCAGAAAAATGTTCGGCCCGTAAAAATCATAAAAAATCTTCCCCACCGGAGATTTCAAGAACGCCAGGCCGCCGCTGTGCCCGGGCGTGTGCCAGGCGTCCTTGAACTCGTTAACATAATCGTACAGCCGCCGGAAAAATGGCGGCATCAGGCTCCTGCGATATCCCTCCGCCGCCCGGGCGATCCTCCCGGCGGAAAACTCCGGCTTATCCTCGGTGATCCATACGTACCCCGAAGTCTCTTGGAGCACCTCGTGGGGCAATTCGTCCACCCGCAAAGATTCTGTCAACAAAAAAATCGGCAGGCTCTCCTGGATCTCCCGCACCAGACGGATCAGCCGTTCGATCCGCCGCCCGCCCCCGGGATCGTGATCCGGATCGTCCCAGCTCATCAGCACACAGGAGAGCTCCGGCCGGGTTTTGACGATCAGCTCCGCCTCCTCTTCACCCCGGGCGTTAACAATGGCCAGACCCTGTGCCGCCAGCGCCTCGGCGATGTACCGCACCCCTTCGGCAATGGCCGGCGATGCCTCCGCCGGATCGTGCACCAGAAGAATCGGAAAATCCAGGTCGCTCACCCTCTCTCACCACGATGCCCGAACCGAACATTAACGGTTTACCATTAGCATATCATAGCCCGATCTCTTTTCCCATTCCCCACCTCTTGTCCACTTCACGTGGACAAAGCCGCCACTCCGTCCGATCAAAGGGCGGACACAACACCCTCCTCGCACTTTTACAATCCACAATCTCCCACCTGCCGGCACCCGCAAAAAAAGCGCGGGGCCTCAACAACTCCCCGCGCTCTCATCGGTTCGGCGGCCGATCTCCTCATTCCCCGACCGCCCATCCGAAACCCTTCTTTTACCGCCCCACCCGTCTCACCGTACACTGGGCGTCTTTGATCCCCAAAGCCCGCAGAATATAATACATCGGGCAAAACCCGGTCAGGGCCGAGATGATCAGCATCAACCCGACAAAGGCGTCAAAATACACCCAGTGGGGATGCACCCAAAGCGACAGTCCCGCTCCGATCAAAATGAACACCCCAGCGACAATCCGGATGAGGGAACCCTTTCCGGACTCGACGAACATATCCATCACCCTCCCCTTATGTCAACCCGCCACGCGCCTCACGCGTTCGCCCTCGCCCTGGCCTTCGCTTCTTTCCGCATCCGCGCCTTGGCCCGGCGGATCTCCACCGCATAATACAAAACCGGGATCACGAACAACGTCAACACCGTTGAAGCGATCGTCCCAAACATCAGCGAGATGGCGAGCCCCTGGAAGATCGGGTCGAACAGGATGACAAACGCCCCCACCACCACCGCCGCCGCGGTGAGGAGGATCGGCTTCGAACGGACGACCCCGGCGGTCACCACCGCCGCATCCAGATCCTCGCCTTCCTTGCGCCGGCGCTCGGCGAACTCCACCAGCAAGATCGAGTTCCGCACGATAATGCCGGCCAGGGCGATCACCCCGATCATCGACGTGGCCGTGAAAAAGGCCCCAAAAAGCCAGTGTCCCGGCACCACCCCGATCATGGTGAGCGGAATCGGCGCCATAATCACCAGAGGTGTGATAAAGGACTGGAACCAGGCGACCACCAGAAGGTACATCACCACCAGCGCCACCCCGAAGGCCAATCCGAGGTCCCGGAACACCTCGTAGGTGATCTGCCATTCCCCGTCCCATTTCACCTTGACGCCATTTTCCAGCCAAGGCTGATGGGTCAGGTACTGCTCCACCTTCGCGCCGCTCGGCACATGAATCTGGCTCACGGCGTTCCACATCTTGGCGATATCGTAAGCCGGGCTCTCCTCATACCCCGCCACATCCCCGAACACGTAGGCGACGCTTTGGAGATTCTTCCGGTAGAGCGTCTGCTCCGCCGTCTCCTGTTGAATATTCGCCACCTCGCCCAAAGGAATCAGCTTCCCGGAGGGCGTCGGCACCTGGATGCTCTTCAGCTCATCCAAGCTCGACCGACGGTCCCGGGGCGGTTGCAGCCAGATTTTCACCGGCTCCAGCTCGTGAGGCGGATGCACCAACCCCACCTGGGCCCCGGCCAACATCATTTGCAGCGTCTGGGCCACTTCCTGGTCCGTGATGCCGTTGAGCCGGGCTTGGTCGGTCAGCGTAAACGAATACTGGGTCTGAGGCGCCTGCAGAGACGTGTCCACGTCCACCACGCCGGGCGTCTTCTTGAAAATCTCCGCCGCCTGCTGGACCGCGGCGTACTGGTCGGCGGGATCGTTGCTATAGACCTCGAGCACCAGGGTATCCTGGACCGGCGGCCCCGGCGGCACCTCCACCACCTTAACGTTGGCGCCGTATTTCTCCCCGATGGCCTGTACCGCCGGCCGAATGCGTTTCGCGATATCGTGGCTCTGCTGCTGCCGCTCGCCCTTGGCCACCAGATTCACCTGAATGTCGGCCACGTCCGGGCCTTGGCGCAGGTAGTAGTGGCGGACCAAGCCGTTAAAATTAAAGGGCGACGCGGTCCCGATGTACATTTCGTAATCGGTGACCTCATTGACCGTCGACAGATAATCCCCGATGGCCTTGGTGGCCGCCGCCGTTTGTTCCAGGGTCGTCCCCCGGGGCATGTCGATGACCACCTGAAATTCGCTCTTGTTATCAAACGGCAGCATCTTCATCGCGACGGCCTTCGTGTAAAACAAGATCAATGACGCGAAGAGCAGGAGCACCACCGCGAGGAAGAACAGGTTGCGCTTCTTGCGGCTGTGCACCATGGCCATGAGCACACCCGCGTACATCCGGGAGACCCGGCCGCCGTGCTCTTCGCCGACGTGATACCCGTTGCCGACGTGATCCCCGTTGCCAGAGCGTCCCCCTTCGGCCCCGGGGCCGTCTTCGGACGCGCCTCCCGTCGACATCCCCACACCTGGCGCACCCCCCGGCGACGACGCCGGTCCCACGGCCACCGTACCCTCATCCCCGCCGCCCACACCGGCCGCCGCCGGGACCGCCGCCTTCGGCTCATCCCGCTTCAGCAGCCGCAGCCCAAACCAGGGCGTGACGATAAAAGCCACGAGCAGCGAGAAAAACATCGCAATCGAGGCGTTGATGGGAATCGGCGCCATATACGGCCCCATGAGCCCGCGAACGAAAGCCATGGGAATCAACACGGCAATGACCGTAAAAGTCGCGAGGATCGTGGGATTTCCCACCTCGTCCACCGAATGGACCGCCGCATCCAAGGGCTTGAGCGTTCGCATCCGGAACCACCGGTGCATATTCTCCACGACGACAATGGCGTCGTCCACCAGGATCCCGATGGCAAAGATCAAAGCAAAAAGCGTCACCCGGTTCAGGGTGTACCCGTGCATGTAACTCAGGAACAAAGCCAGCGCCAGGGTCACGGGCACCGCGATGCCCACCACGATGGCCTCCCGGATTC
Organism: Kyrpidia spormannii; assembly: GCF_002804065.1. Classification (NCBI taxonomy): domain Bacteria; kingdom Bacillati; phylum Bacillota; class Bacilli; order Caryophanales; family Alicyclobacillaceae; genus Kyrpidia; species Kyrpidia spormannii. Next base: position 3,224,763 of record NZ_CP024955.1, read on the forward strand.
CGAGCACCACCCCGATGAGCAGGATCACCGACGCCGTGGCGATGAGCAGGTGATCGATCAGCTCATTGGCCTTTTCCATCGCCGTCTCTCCGTAATCCCGGGTCACCGTGACCTGCACGTCCGAAGGGATGACCTTGCCCTTGAGATCATCCACCTTCTTGATGACGTCGTTCGCCACCCAGACCGCATTGGTCCCGGGCTTTTTCGAGACGGAGATGGTCACTGCGGGGAAGATGCGCCCGGGGGGCTCGGTCACGCCTTTGTCCGCCGCCCGGGGCCCGGTCCCAAAGAGGACGTACTGATTGACCTCGGAAGGTCCGTCCGTCACCGTGGCCACGTCTTTCAGAAACACCGGGCGCTGCTCATAAACCCCGACCACCAAGTTCTTGACCTGTTCGGGATCCACCAGATACGTCCCGGCTTTGACCTTGAACTGCTTGTTCGCCTCGGCGAACTGGCCGGCGTCCAGGGACTGGTTCCCGCTCTGGAGCGTCCTTTCCAGTGTCAGCGGCGAAATCCCGTAGGCCGCCAACCGGGTGGGATCGACCTCCACCCGGACTTGCCGCTCCCGGCCGCCGATCACCTGGACCTTGGCGACGTTTTCCACCCGGTTGACCTCGTCGGCCACCACCGCAGTGATCCGCCGCAAATCGTAGTCGTTGAGCTTGTTGCTCCACAGGGTCACCGAGACGATGGGCACATCGTCGATGGTCATCGGCTTGACCAAGGGCTGGCCCACGCCGGGGGGAACCTCATCCATGTTGGACATCACTTCGTTATAGGTGCGGACCACCGCGTCGTTCAGGTCGGTACCAACATAGTACCGAAGCGTGATCAGCGCCTGACCGGGCTGGGATGTAGAATAGATATACTCGACCCCTTTGATCTTCCAGAGCTTCTTTTCGAGAACTTTCGTCACCCGGTCCTCCACGTCTTTCGCCGTGGCACCGGGATAAGGGACGAAAATATCGATCATCGGCACGGAGATCTGGGGTTCTTCTTCCCGGGGCGTGTTCAGCACCGCCAGCACGCCCATCAACAGCGCGGCCAGCACCAAAAGCGGCGTGATCTTAGAATTGATGAATGCCTTGGCGATTCTGCCCGAGAGGCCGATCTTCATGAGCCGGTCCTCACTTCCGCCCCGTCGCTCACCCGATCCACGCCGGAGACGACGATCCGTTCACCGGGGTTCAGCCCGCTCAGCACCTCGACCTGATCCCCGGATTCCCGACCCAATGATACATAACGAAGATGGGCCCGGTTCTGGTTATCCACCGTATACACCCCTGTGAATTGCGACCAGCGCACCACCGCCGCCTTCGGGATGAAAATCTTGTCGTTCGGCCCGCCGGTGCCGAGGACCGCCTCGCCAAACATTCCCGGCCGCACCTCCACATCGCCGGGAAGGCGTATCTTCATTTTAAAAGTCCGGCTGGCGGGATCGATCCGGGGAGTGATCTCGTACACCGTCCCGGTAACCGACCGGTTCAAAGCCGGAATGTGCACCGAGACGGTATCACCGATTTTCATGGCCGCGGCCAGTTTCTCTTCGGCATAGACCTCCAGGGCGAAGGGCCCTTTTTCCACCGTCAGGAGAGGCATCCCAGGGCTCGCCATGTCTCCTTCATTCACCGTCTTCGAGGTCACGAACCCGTCAAAGGGCGCTTTCAGGACGGTGTCGCTCAGATTGGCGGACGCCGCCTGGACCGAAGCCTGGGCCTGACCCAAGGCCGCTTGGGCTTCACCGAGCCGGGCCTGGGCTTCCGCCTTCTGGGCCAGAGCCCCCTGAAGGGCGGCCTGGGCTTGGTCATACTGAGCCTTTGCCGCCTGGTAGCGCGTCTGGGCGTGATCGTAATCCTGGCGGCTCGCCGCACCGGCTTCGTACAGCGATTGGGTGCGTTCAAAATCTGATTGAGCGCCCTGAAGGTTCGCCTGGGCCGCTTGTAGACTGGCCTGGGATTGCCGGATCGCCTCGTCGATCTGCGCCTGAACCGACTGGGCCGCCTGAACTCCGGCCTGGGCCTGGGCACTGCCCGCCTGGGCTTGTTTGACAGCCGCCGCCAAGGGTTCCGGATTCAGGACCACCAAGGTCTGGCCTTGCTTGACAAAATCCCCCTCCTTCACCAACACCTGCTGCACCGAGGCCATGATTTTGCTGGCGACCTGGGAGGTCCCGTCGGCGACCACGGTGCCGGGCACCGTGACACCGGTGTGGTCCGCCGATTGTTCCACCGCGGCCACCTTGACCCCGCTGATGCTCGCGGGGGCCCGTTCGGCGGTGCCTGGAGGAATCTTATGTACGAGGACACCGCTCAGGACCAGGAGGAACCCTCCCAGGGGGACGCCGAGGAACAGCACACCCTTCACCCACGTTTTCATACCTACCACCTTTCTGCCGATGAACCGTCCAAGATGCAAGTCGGGGCGAAAGCACCGGTCACCCCTTCGGAGATCTCCCCGAGCTGCGCTTCGGACGAACCGAAACCTTCCGTCACCTCCCTGGCCTTCCGGGCAGGCCTCGGCATTATACCCTACCCGGTACCCTGTTTCACACAACATTATTATGGTAGGAGGGCGGAATCCATGTCAAGCTGCCTTTGACTTTGCGGATTTTCCGTGTCATCCTGGGTAAAAAAGCGGAACCCGCAATACGGTATGTCGCGGGCGGTGGGAGGGGGAGGATTCGTGGAAACTTATCAAACAGTCGGGCGACAAAGCGAGGTGGAGATTGTCATCAAGAAATCCCGGTTCATTGGCCGGGCGGCTCCGGTGGCCAGCGAAGAGGAAGCCGTCTCCCTCCTGGAGGCGATCCGGCGGAAGCACTGGGATGCCACCCACAACTGTTACGCCTACACCATCGGCCCCCATTCCGAGATCCAGCGCTCCAGCGACGACGGGGAACCTGCCGGCACCGCCGGGCGCCCGATCCTCGAAGTTTTGCACCACATGAACCTGCGGGACACCCTCGTGGTGGTCACCCGGTATTTTGGCGGGGTCCTGCTCGGGGCCGGGGGACTGGTCCGGGCCTACGGGCATGCGGCCTCCGAGGCGGTGCGGGCGGCCGGCATTCTCAGCCGCCGCCCCTATGTCCGGGTCCGAATCCGCATCCCCTACCCCGCCTTCGGCAAACTGGACCATCGCCTGGCCCAACGCGGCTGGCCCCGGGAGGAGCCGGTGTTCGCCGAAGACGTTCGGCTCACCGTCTACGTTCCCCGAGGCCGCGAACACGAATGCCAATCTGTGGCGGCGGACGCCACCGGCGGTCAGGTGGACCTCCGATTCGAGGAGGAGGTCTGGTTGGACGAGGTGGACGGGGCAGCCCGGGTCCCTTCCGCCTTATCGGGGGATTTCTCCGGCTCCAATTCCCCCGAAGGGTGAATCCGGCGAAGCTCCGCCGGCGGGACCTGCTCCGTTCCCCGGGGCCGCCCCAGCCAAATCGGCAACCGCCGTTCCACCATGCGCAGTTGATACAACCACTCGATGTGCCGGGCGCGATTCAACTGTTCCTCCACCGAGCGAAGCCTCTGCCTCAGAGAAATAATGCACCCGGCGACAATGAGTTCCGTGACCCCTTCCGCCGATACCTGAAGACCTTGAATACAGGAAAGATCAAAATACCCATAGACTTCATCTCCGGGGATGACGGCGGTGCGAACCTTGAGGGGCACCAGCAGAAATTGATCGTGGAGCGCCAGGGGCACCAGCAACTTTCTGGCCACCTCCCGGCCATAAATTTCGCGCACTTGTCGCAGATCCACCGCCAGAGAGGCGGCCAGACTCTTGAGCAGCCGGGAAGCGGAGGTGGGAAGGAGGTCGAATTCGCCATTCTTCCAGAGGACAAGGGTGACATCTCCCATTTGGTTGTAGACCGGCCAGAACGCCCCGAGTTCCCAGACCTCCCGACCCAAATCCAAAAACTGCATGTTCGATGAGACCCCCTTTACTTGAATGAAATATTATCAATAAAACCATAACGAAATACTCAATACTTGTCTAGCTATTAAGAGTGGTTCGCCTCTTCATTATCCATTTTTAAAAAGTCATTCTTCACTTGTAAAAATTCAGCGCCCTCTCCCCCGCCAAGTTGTGGAAACTGACAGCCTGACCCCGGGGATTGCGCGTTCTATCCTCAAGATGCGCGCAATATCCACCGGAGGCCTCCGGGGAAAGGACTGGACAGATGATTCCACCCATTCCACCGGATCTGCTGATCGAAGCCCGGGCCGGACGCCCGGCTGCTGTGGCGGAGCTCTGGCTTCACCTGCGGCCCCTGGCCGCCATGGTCGCAAGGAAATACCAAAACATCGATCGGGAAGACGCCGAAGGGGAAGCGGCCCTGATTTACCTTGAGGTGCTCCAGATATGGGATCCCGACCGCGGAGTGCCCTTCCCGGCTTTCTTCGCCCGAAAATTTCACCACCGGCTGTGGACCCTGGTGAGGCGGACATCTCGGGAGACGCAAAAACGGGCGAGCTCTGGAGGGCAAGCGGAGGATGGGGGACCCGGGGACATCTTTGCGCTGCTTCGGGACCCCCGATGGGCCGAGCCCTTTCTGGAGGCGGAAATCCGGCTGCTCCTGGCGGGACTCGCGCCCCGGGAACGCCGGGTTCTCGCCGGCCTCCTGAGCGGGCTGCCCTTGTCGGCACTGGCCAAACAAGAAGGGGTCGCCCGCCAGAGCGTCACATATCACCTGCGTCGAGCCTTGAAAAAGTTGGGGCACGACTGGGGAAGATAAAAAAGAGGATAAAAGGGGCCTGAACACGCAGCGGGCCGGGCGGCCACCTGGGCGGCCCTCCGGCCCTCGCTCATTCCGCGGGGGGATCTCCCACCGCAAACATCAACTCACCCTCGGCCACAACCCGGTCTCCTACCAGGGCCCGGCCTTCGCCCTTGCCCACCGACCCTTTCAAGCGGGTCATCTGGACCTCCAGGCGCAGCTGATCCCCGGGCCGGACCTGCTGCCGGAACCGGAAGCGGTCGATCCCGGCAAAAAAGCCGATCTTCCCCCGATAAGCATCGGCGGAAAGGATCGCTACAGCACCGGTTTGGGCCAGGGCTTCCACGATCAACACGCCGGGCATCACAGCGTATTGGGGAAAATGCCCGACAAAAAACGGTTCGTTGACGGTGACGTTCTTGATCCCCACCGCCCGGACGCCGGGTTCCACCTCCAGAATGCAATCCACCAGCAAAAACGGCGGCCGGTGCGGCAGGATTTGTTGAATCTGCTCAGTATGAAGCAATGTGTGTCACCTCCAGGGGCTAGACGGAGAACCACCCATTCCCGAACATCCGGGGGCCTCGGCAGCGCATGAGGGGGGGCCAGCGGCCCACACTAGTCGTACCGCCCTCACTTCCGCGGAACCGGGCGTTGACATAAAAAGCACCTTCCCTTTCCGGGGACGGTGCTCCGGTACATAATCCGGCCCGGCGGCGGATCATGCGGAGGATTGGTTCACTTCGCGAATCTTCGACAAATAAATAAAGCTCGTCAAAAACGAGAACCCCACCGTCAACCACAACAGCTCCGTCATCACCGGCCACTCGAACAGAACAGCCACCACGGTGATGTAGTACAAAACAGTGGTCGCCTTTCCCCAAATCATCGCGGGAATGATCTTCTTGCCCCGGCGGTGGAGCACCCCGGCGCTGACGATCATCGCAACCTCCCGCAAGGCCAAAAGCCCGGCCATCCACCACTGCACCCGGCCGTCGACCACGAAGGAAACGAGAACCGCCACCATCATCAGCTTGTCCGCCAAGGGGTCCAGCATGATCCCCAGCTCCGTCACCTGGCGATGCCGCCTCGCCCAATACCCGTCGAGTACATCCGTCAGCCCGGCCATCATGAGCACTACTAAGGCGCCTTCCATATTCCAGGGCCGAGGCGAAAAAAACACGATTACATACACCGGGATGAGCATAAACCGGACGATGGTGAGGGCGTTGGGTATGTTCACGGGGTGACCTCCTCGAAACAATCCAAACATCATTATACTGCCCCGTGACAGGCCCGGCAATGAAATTGCATCCCCAAAATCCCAAGTATCCCGGTTAGCCCCGCAGATTGTTCGCCATGCTCATCATCTGATCCGCGGTGAGCACCGCCCGGGCACTGAGGGCGTACAAGCGCTCCGCCTCCATGAGTTTGGTCATCACATCGGTGAGATCCACATTCGAGGCCTCCAGATACCCTTGCCGCAACCGTCCAAAGCGCAAAGGATCCGGGACGTCCGCCGGGGTGAGGGGGACCTCGGTGCCGGCGTCGTAAAGATTGTTCCCAGCCTTGATCAACCGCTGGGGGTGATCGAACACCACCCGACCGAGCACGGCAATATCTGTTGGCGTCCCTGCCACAGACCCTGTGATTCGCCCGTCCGGCCCAATGGCGAGGGTCGAGAGATCCACCCCGGTCAAATCGATGGGCGCTCCGTATTCATCCAGTACGACGTGGCCGTCCGCCGTCACGAGAGTGGCTTGACCTGCGGGATCCACCGACACTTGAAAAGACCCATCCCGGGTGTAGCGGATGCCCTCGGGCCCAGATACGACGAAAAATCCTTCCCCTTCCCAGGCGACGTCCAACTTTCGCCCCGTCTCTTGCAGCGGCCCCTGGCTCCAGTCGGATACCCGGGCCGCCGCCCGAACCCCGCTTCCCACCGGCAGCCCCGGCGGCGTGTCCGGGGCGGGGATCCGAACCCCCGGAGCGTAATGAACGGCCAATAAATCTGAGAAAGCGAGATCCTCGCTTTTGTACCCCGTGGTGTTTATGTTTGCCGCATCGTTCGCCATGGCGTTCACCCAATGGCTCGCGGCGCTCATCCCCGATGCGCCGGTCCACAGCACCCTCATCCTCCGAACCCCCTTCTACGTTCTCCCGGTTCAACAGTTTTTGGCACGGGGCCATTACCCGTCCCGCGAAAATTACGCGTTTACCCGCCCGACCTGGTTGACCAGCTTGTCCATGCTCTGGTCCACGGTGTGAATGACCTTTTGGTTCGCCTCATAGGCTCGGACAACGTCGATCATCTGGACCATCGTCTGACCGGGGTCCACGTTCGACTGCTCCAAGAACCCTTGGCGCACCTGGGCGAACGAGGGAACCAACCCGCCCGCCGCGCCCGGTGTGAGCACATAGACGCCCGTGCCTTGTTTCTGGAGCGCGGCCACCGGCGCGTCCACCACCGCCAAGCCTCCGAACACTTCCGCCCCGGTCCCATCGTAGGTGTGCACCGCCCCCGAAGCGTCCAACGCCACCGAAGAGCCCGGGATCACTTGACCGTTCGGCCCCGCCGCCAGCACCCGATATCCATCCCCGGTATACAACTGCCCGTTCGGCCCTTCGATAAACTGCCCGTCCCGGGTGAGCAGAACCTGCCCGTTCGGGCCCTCCACCGCAAAAAAAGCCTCCACCCCGCCGGGCCGGCTTTGCCTCCCCGGCGGATCGATCAAGGCAAAATCCTGGTTGCGCTTCGTCTCCACCAAGGGGCCCGGCGTAAACCGGGGCGGCGCGTCCTCCATCGTCGCCCCCAGGTTGAGTGGCCCGACCCCGGGAGCGAGGGGGAGGGAGATGTCGGAGGCCGGGCTTCCCAGCCGGCGCAGAAACAAATCGCCAAAGGTTCGCAGGGAGGGCTCGTCCTGCTTGTACCCCGGCGTGGAGGCGTTGACGAGGTTATTCGCCACGATCTCCTCCCGGCGCTGCTGGGCGATCATCCCAGACGCCGCAATATAGAGGCCACGAATCATCCGCCGATTCCCCTTTCGCCCCGTATGTATCGCCTCGCTGCGAACACCTTGCTTCCTTAAGATGCGTCCGGCGCCGGTGCGATTCCTGCCTGTCGTCGCAAACTTTCCCGCGGTTGCTGGCGGCAGATCCCGGGCCTGCACTCCGGACCGGAGTCCGCTCTGCAAACCCGGTGCGACTCAGTGACCAGGATGTGGGGGGCATCGTCATCCCGAGTCGCCGGAAACCTTTGTCAGCCTCGTCAGCCTTGTCCCGGGACCTGCGAACAGAAGTGGCGACGACGGCGGACGGATGCAAGGCAAGTCGTCCTGCCACTCCCGTTTTCGCCGGCATGGCCGGCGGTGTCATAACAGCGTGTTCACCATCGTCTGGGGGGATGAACTCTGGCCGTTGCGGTATTTATTCTTCGTGGCCTCCCCGCCCCGCAGGTGCCGAATCGACTTGTGATATTCCAGGATCTCTTTGACTCGGCTGGCCAACTCCGGGTTGATCTCCGGCAGGCGCTCGGTCAGATCTTTGTGCACGGTACTCTTGGATACGCCGAATTCTCGGGCGATCGTGCGCACGGTGTTGCGTGTCTCGACGATATACTCGCCGATTTTGATCGTGCGCTCGCGGATGTAATCGTGCACGCCCTTCGCCTCCCCACATCTCAAAATGTCTGTTACATTCTATGCGGGGAGGGGGTTGCTATGCCTAAGCTGTCGACATCTGAAGCGCGTGGGGGGAAGACGGGCTCACGCCCACTCCCGGAGGTTGACAAACCCCCCGGGGGAGGTTCTCGCCCGGGACGAAGTCCGCACACAAAAAAAGGGAAGCGACCTCGGCGGCCGCCCCCGCAATTCCCCGGCTCCAGGTTACGGAGTTCCGGGTTTGGGAAGCAAGGTTTCCGGATTCACATCTTGACCATCTTTCTTGATCTCCAAATGCACGTGGTTCTTGTCCGCCGCTTCGAACTTGTTGAGACCCGAGGTGCCGATGGGTTGCCCCTGGGTCACCGATTCGCCGGGTTTGACGGACACATCCGCAAGGGATGCGTAGTACAGCGTATACCCGTTATCTGCCGCTATCTCCACCACTTTACCCATCAGCGGGTCATCTTCCACCTTGCTGACCTTCCCCGCCGCAGCGGCCAGAACTTGGAACGGCTTTCCGTTCTGGGCCGAAAGGTCAATACCGTGATGCGGATAGTAGCTGTTGTCGAATTTCACCAGTGCCGCCGCCTGGGCGTCTTTGCTGAGGGTGTCGTCAAAATTCTTCATCGAAACGCTGACCTGGGCGGAAGGATCTGCCGGCCAGATGAACCCCGGCTGCGCTCCCACGGGAACTGCCGGAGGATTGTTGTTGTCAAGGGCGGTGGAGTTCGGCGCCGGCGCCGGCGTCTCATGGGCAAAAGGCCAGACCTGGGCAGTTTTGGCGTACATGAGGGCGATGATTAGGACGGCGGCCGTCAAATAAATGGCTGGGTAGAACCACCGTGTCCGCAGAATATTTCGCCACGTACGTTCCCCAGGGCCGACCGGCGTCCCCTCGGCGGCCATCCTCTCCCCGGGTTCCGCCTGCCCACCCACCGGTGCGTCCGATTCCTGACCCTTGTCGGGCTCGCCCGGTTCCGTATCCCGGGAATGCTCAAAATGCGGGTCTTCTTGTTTCACCTTCATCACCTCAGTAGGCCATTCTCGCCGGGGATGAGGTGAAATATACCAAGCGAGCCCAGGAATTTATGAGATTTTTAAGGGTTCGGCCTTTTGGCCGCCGCCAGAACCAAGGTTTTGGACCAAGGCACCACTTGGATCCCTCGATAGTAGTACTGTAAAATTTCCTCCGCCGTTTTCCCCTGCCGTGCCAGGGCTTCGGCGCCGTACTGGCTCATGCCGACTCCGTGGCCGTAGCCCGTCGTTCGAAAGGTCACCTCGCCGCCGGAGACCGTCCAGGTGAAGGATGTGGAATTGAGCCCCACAGCTGTGCGAAAATCGTTGCCGCTCACCACCCGGTCCCCGACGCGAAGCTGGGTGATGCGATGGGTCGGGCTCTCCCCGAGGACTTGAATAAAGGAGCCTCCCGGGGTGGCGGGCACGGCTGTCAGGTGTAAAGCCGCCGCCAAGTCTTTAATGGACACCGTTTTCGTGTCCTGAAATCGCGGGGCCACCGAGGCGTCCCAGGGAGATGGGACTGACTGAAGATAGGGGAGGTTTTTTCCCCACACCTCCTGGGCGCTGGCCGTATAGCCGTTGCTCGTGGAGAAAAAGGTCGCGTCAATGGGCTGGCCCCCGTAGACGAGGATTTGGCCCGCCGTTTCCTTCACCGCCTGCTGGATGCGGTTGAATTTGGCCGTAAACTGCGATCCCCACCGGCGGCGAAGATCGTCGGGAGAAAGAAACGCTTGATCCCGGGTATGGTCGTCGGTGATATCCGCCCCTCCGGTGGCCCGGCCGGGATGGGCCAGGGTCCGGACGGCGTTTGTGCGGGCGGCCACGGCCTGGGCTTTGAGCGCCTCCATGTGAAAATTCGCCGGCATTTCTGCCGCGACGACCCCGGCGACATAGTCTTCCAGGGGCATGGGAGTCACCGAATGGGTCGCGGCCCGGTACACGCGGATCACCGGCCCGGGATCAGCCGCGGGGAGGGCGGCCGGCCCCGGGCGGAGGGCGATCACGGCGGCCGTCGGGACGAGAAAGGCGAGGATCACAGGCAGCAGGGCTGTCCAAGAAAAGCGCTTCAATAACATTCACTCCCTTGCAGTTCAGGCGCAGGCGGGGCAACTCGGTTGGCCGTGGGTGAAGAGGGCAATTCGCACCGGGCGGTTCATGTTGGTTTTTATGCATTCGGCACCGGGACTATACCACCGCGAGCGTGGGGCCCTGAGGGTTGCGCCCAGGCACATGAAGAGGATTCTGCTTCTCAGCTGATGAAGGTTATGGGAGGAGGTGAAAGAAGTGGGGATTTTGGAATCTGTCATGGCGGCAGCGCCCGTGATTCAACAGTTGCAACGCCAGGCGTCCATGTTGACCATGACCGACAGGGAAAAATTCATCGCGATTTGTCCACATCCGGATCTGCCGATTCCGATCCAGGTCGGAGATCCCCTGGAACGGTATCCGGGGACGGCGATCTACCGAGCCTGTTGATATACACTGAAAATGGACCCCAGATCGTCAGTGAAAATTGACCCCCACCAGATAGACTGGTACGCTCCTACTAATCTGAGTGGGAGCGGGGGAGAAAGGGTTGATCTCTATCGAGGATTGGACTGCGATTCGAGCACTCCATGCCCGCGGTGTCAGTATTAAGGCGATTGCGCGGCAACTGGGAATTTCGCGCAACACTGTGCGTCGTGCCTTGCGGGGAGACGATCCACCCAAGTATGTGCGAAAGAAGCCGTCGGCTCGGGCAACAGACCCATTCCTGGAGCACATTCGACAGATGTACGTGGAAAAACAATTGATCGGAACACGAATCTATGCGGAGTTGCAGAAGATGGGGTACCAAGGTTCACTTTCTGCGGTTCACCGGTGTCTGCAGCGGCTGAAGAAAGAACAGCCGCACACCGAAGTGCGGGTTCAGCGGATGGAGACGGCTCCAGGTGAACAAGCCCAGTTCGACTGGTCGGAGTACTCAGTAAAGATAGGAGGCAAGGAGGTCAAGGTATACGCGTACCGTTACATTCTCAGTTATAGTCGAATGCGATACACGCACTTTGCGCTGAATCAAACGCTGGAGACGGTCCTGGAAGCTCTGGAGTGCGGGATTCGCCACTTTGGCGGTGTGCCTGAGAGGGTGCTGATCGACAATGCCGGTCAAATGGTCGTGGATCATCGGCCGGATGGAGCTGTACGGTACCACCCGGAATTTCTCAAGGTCATGGGACTGTACCGGATGGACCCGTATGCATGCGCCCCGTACCGCGCCCAAACGAAGGGGAAAGTGGAACGGGCCTTCTATATGCTGGAACAGCATTTCCTCAAAGGGACGGAGTTCAAAGACTTTGAGGACCTCATTACCCAAGGGAAGTCCTTTGACGAATCGGAGAATCAGCGGGTGCACCGCCGGTTGGGACAAACCCCGTTGGAGCGGTTTGAGGCGGACCGGGCGGCTTTACGGCCCCTCCCCGAGCGCAGGTATGTCGACAGTGTGCGCGTCTTGCGCCGCGTCAGCAGAGACGGATACATCTCCGTCGATCACGTGGAATACTCGGTCCCGCCCTCCTACCTCGGCCGGGAGGTGTGGGTGACGCAACCCAGGGGGGCATATGTCGAGATGTACGGCCCAGACGGCACCTTCTTGTGTCGGCACGTCAAATCGAGAGACACCGGCTCGATCCACACGCTGCCCGAACACCAGGCGCCTCACCGGGAGCGTGTCTCGGTTCGTCAGCGATTCTGCGAGGTGTTTCCCAGCGGTGCGGCATTCTACCAAGGGCTCACCCGTCGGTATGCCCACAACGCTCGGTACCATGCCGCCCGCATCCTGGACATGCGCAGCACCTATAGCGACGAGTCTATTGAAATGGCCCTGAAGGAGGCCTTGGCTTACGGAGCCACGGACGAGAAGGTCGTGTTGAAACTGCTGGCCAACTACCCGACAAAACCGGCCGCCTCTTCGAGAAACGTCGAGGTCCAGGCGTTATCTCGGCGCGCCGACACCATTCGCCCGTTGTCCTACTACAGTCAACTGTTGCATTAACAAGGGGGAGTTCCCGTGACCGAAGATGCGATGGAGACCCTGAAACAACATCTCAAAACGCTCCAACTGCCGTATATGCGGGAGGTGGTGGAACGGGAAATTGAGAACGCGGTGAAAATGAAGCTGACTTACCAAGCTTTTCTCACGCGGCTCGTGGAAGCGGAAGTGTTGCAGAAGACCAACCGGTCCATTGCCACGAAGATTCATCTGGCGCGATTCCCGCGGATCTGTACATTGGAGGAGTTCGATTTCTCGTTTCAACCTTCGCTCCATGCCGCGGAGATTCGGGAATTGGGAGAACTCGGCTTTATCCACCGAAAAGAAAACGTTATTTTCCTAGGTCCTCCAGGGGTTGGAAAAACGCACTTAGCGATTGCCCTTGGGGTCAAAGCGTGCACGGCCAGACTCCGGGTCGCGTTTTTCACCGCCTCTGAACTGGCGGATCTCTTGTATGCCAGTTTAGCGGATCGTTCCACGCCCCAAAAGCTGGCGTCGCTGAGCCGCTACCACCTGCTGATCATCGACGAGTTGGGCTACATGCCCATGGACAAGCAACGGGCGAACCTCTTTTTCCAGCTCGTCAGCAAGCGCTATGAGACGGGATCAATCATCCTGACGACCAACATGCCTTTTGACGAGTGGGACAAGGTGTTTGGCGATACAATTGCTTCTGCCGCCATCATTGATCGTCTGGTGCATCACAGTCACATTTTTCACATTCAGGGTCACAGTTACCGGATGAAGGACAAGCTCAAGGCCGATGCCTCCGCCTAATCACCAGCCCGGCGGACTTGGTACCCCATGTTGTCCGTGCGTGTGCGACACGCACACGTGGCCGTTGTCCCCTAAGGGCCCCCCATCGGCCCGCAGCCGCGAGGTCAAGGGCGCCCTTGGGCGAGCGAAGCGTCCCTTGACGGAGCGGCCAGGGCCGATACACTCGGCCCGTTGGGACAACGGCCGACGACGATGAACCCTGAGTGACGACACGACATGGCAAGCAATGACTTCCGTTTTCTGAGGGGGGTCAAAATTCAGTGCCAAACCGGGGTCAATTCTACTTGACGATCAACAGAGCCGTGCAGACCCAGCAGCGGGTGGCGGCCCGGATCGACAAGGAGTTGTTCGGATTTTCTTACTACGCCGTGGCCGTGCCGCTGTTTGAGTCCGGGGAGTTCGTCGGGGCCGTGGCGTTGAATGTGTTGACCACCCGGGAGGATGAGCTGCGCACGCAAGCGCACGAACTTTCTGCACTTGTCGAACAATTGTCCGCCAATGCGGAATCGTTGTCCCGTTCCGCAGCGGAGGTGGCTTCGGCCAATGACGACATGAGCCAGCACGCCGCTTTGGCCCAGGAGCGGATCCAGCTGACTTCCGGGGTGCTCTCCTTTATCCACGAAGTCGCGGCCCAGTCGAACCTCTTGGGGCTCAACGCCGCCATTGAAGCGGCCCGGGCGGGAGAATCCGGCCGGGGCTTTGCCGTGGTCGCCGACGAGATCCGGCGCCTGGCCCAACGCAGTCAGTCCGCCTCCAAAGAGATCGAGGACAGCCTGTCCCAGATCCGTGCCGCCGTGGAGCGCATGGTCACAGACATTCAGACCTCCAGTCAGTACACCGAATCCCAAGCCAGTGCCGCCGAAGAGCTGGCCGCATCCCTGGGGCAGATCGCCCGGGCGGCGGAGACCGTGGCCAGGCTTTCCCAAGGGGAAGGCAACGATGCGCGTCTCGCTTCCGCGGGGACGGCCGTTGCGGCAGAATCGGCCCCGTCCCAGGAGGGGGCCGGCTCACCGAGTTCATAAAAATCCCGGACCAGGTGAACACTAGCGCTAACTGTCATCAGTGGGAGTGTTCGCCTATGTCGCTCCAGTGGAACGCTGTCTGTCGGCACCCGTTCTCTCCCGCCCCCTCCCCGCGTCGGTCAAGGGGCCACTGGGCGGGATGGGTGCTTTTCTTGTGCCTCGTCGGAGGGGTGTTCCCGGCTTTGTCCCCAGATGCCGAAGCGGTGGGACCTGTCGAGGCACAAAAGCCCCAGAGGCCGTTGGTGTCGGTCATCCGGGAAGGGGCCGTCTGGGTGCTGCAGGCGGAAGGTCGGTTCGCGCCAGTTCCCAAAACTGAAGGGGCAGACCGGGCGATTTTTTCACCCGACGGCCGGTTTCTCGCCGTTCACAGATCCGAGGGCTCTCTGTGGCTGACCACCCCGGACGGCAGGAAAGGATGGCTCCTGGCCAAGGATCGAGTGAGTCCCGATATGGCCTGGTCGCCTACGGGCGGACGGCTTGGCTACATTCGTTCCGGGGCTTTGTGGGTGATCCCCTGCGGTCCGGAAGGCCCCAGCGATTGGAGCCTGGCCGCCCCGGAAGCGGAACGGTTTGCTTGGAGCTCCGATGGCAACCGGCTCTACGTGGCCACCCCGGCTTGGTCCGTCCCGGCCCCGCCGAAGCCCACAACCCCCATCGCTCCCCGGAAGCCTGAAAGCCCACCCGGGCGGCCGGGCCCCGATGCGGGCACCCGGGACACCGAGCAAAAACCGGGGGACTCCCCGGGAAAAGGCGGGCATGAGGCGTCGGCAGCAACAACGAATGGCATCTTTCCCTCTCCGGCCCTCGGCAAAGCCGCGGGAGCCGCAGGAACGCCGGTCAGGCGACAGGCGGTTCGCATCCTGGAAGTGAAGTGGCGGGGAGGAACGCCCAAGGTATGGGGAGAACTTCCATTGCGCATGGTCGAGGATCAGCAGGAATCCACGGCTGTGCGGCATAAACTGCATGAGCCGAAGAGGGCGGAAGGGATTCGCGTATACGACGATCAAACGCCTTCTGCGGCTCAAGGATCCCAGGCACCCGGCCGGTCCGGGTGGCCGGTCTGGGGGGTGGAGGGGATCTATCCGTCCCCGGGTGGTGAAGCGGTGGCTTTGGTGGTGCGGGATGCCCCGGATTCCCGCCGGGCTCTCCACCGGGGCCTCATCAGCTTTACCGACCGATCCGCGATTCCCCTTGTGGTCTGGCAGGCGCGACTGGGCTCCCCCCTCGAATTCGCGGGTTGGACCATACAGGATCGACGCCTGTGGATCGGTTTTTTGACGGATCGTCGTCGAGAATCCGGGCATCGAACAGAGGGCCGTTCTGAAGCCTTTGAGGGGGAATTCCTGGCTTGGAAGCTGCCTGAAGGAGCGGTTTCGTCGGTGGACCGACCCGTCATCCTGACGCCGGAAACGGCAACGGACCGCCGGGCGTCGTCGGATCCCCAGGCTCAGGGGTGGTTGGTGGTTCGCGCTTTTGCCCATCCGTGGATCCAGGAGCGATGGAGGCCGGCCTCTTTGTGGGCCGTTCGCCCGGACGGCCGGGCCATTCAACTGAGCCATCCGCTTTTCGGAGCGGAAGATCTGGCCGGGTGGTGGGGACCCGGTGAACAGTGGGTGGGGTTGCGAAAGGCGTGGGACCACGCCAGGCTCTGGTGGTCTTCCCGGCCCCTTGGCCGCACCGAGGTGCTGGTGGACGGCCTGGGCCGGGACGTTGCCCCTGGGGTCGTTGATATCGGCTTTGTCCATCCCGGGCCGGATACAGGCACCTGGGTGACCGCGGGCGCAGGGCGTCCACGCCCCACCGGCCGGACGGGCGCGGAGAAAGGAGCTCTGGGCCCCGGGTGATACCGGTGATGATGCCGGTGCCCCCGGCTCTTCCAGCGCCGTCACTCCACCCGCTTGATCGCCGCCCCGAGGGCGTGGAGTTTCCCGACGATATCTACGTATCCTCGGTCGATGTGGTGGACGCCGTGCACTTCTGTTTCCCCTTCAGCAGCCAGGCCTGCTAACAGCAGGGCGGCACCCGCCCGCAGGTCTGTCGAATTCACCCGGGCGCCGGTGAGTTTTGGCACCCCTTCGATCACCGCAGTCCGCCCTTCCACCCGGATGTCCGCCCCCATGCGCTGGAGTTCGGCCACGTGCATGAAGCGGTTCTCAAACACCGTTTCCGTGACCATGCTGGTCCCGGGAATGATCGTGAGCAGCGCCATGATCTGCGCCTGCATGTCTGTCGGGAAACCGGGATAATAGTGCGTCTTGATGTCCAGGGCACGCTGTCCGGGGCCCCCCGCCACAAAAATCCCGTTCACATCGTCCTCGACGTGAACCCCAGTTTCTTTGAGCTTCGCCAGCAAGGGCTTCAAGTGCGTGCTGATGGCACCCTCGACATAGATCTCTCCGCCGGTAATCGCACCGGCCAACAAAAAGGTGCCGGCTTCGATTCGATCGGGGATGACCGTGTGCTCCACCCCCCGCAACCGATCCACGCCCTCCACCCGGATGACGTCCGTGCCGGCCCCCCGGACCCGGCCGCCCATTTTGTTGATAAAATTGGCCAGATCAACAATCTCCGGTTCTTTGGCCGCATTCTCGATGATCGTCAGCCCGTCTGCCAGGGCGGCCGCCATCATGATGTTTTGGGTCGCTCCAACACTTGGGATGTCGAGGTACACCCGATTGCCCCGCAGGCGACCCCGGGGAGCCCGGGCCTCGACATAGCCGTGCTCCACGGTGACTTCGGCGCCCAGGGCTTCGAATCCTTTGATATGCTGATCCACCGGCCTGGCCCCGATGGCGCACCCGCCGGGCAGGGCCACCCGGGCATGTCCAAATCGGGCGAGGAGCGGACCCATCACAACAAAGGAGGCGCGCATCCGGCGAACCAACTCGTAAGGAGCTTCCGTGTGGGAAACCTCCTCGGCATTGAGCCGGACCACGCCTCCAGGCTCGCGCTGGACATCGACCCCAAGCGCCTGGATCATGTCACACATGCAATCGACGTCCCGGAGGAACGGTACATCTTCAACCACGCACCGGCCCTCCACGGCCAACAGCGACGCCGCCAGAATGGGAAGGGAGGCGTTTTTCGCCCCGCTTACCCGGACCGTCCCCTTGAGGGGTCGACCGCCTTGCACGAGAATGGTCGCCAATGGTTGTTACCTCCGTCCTAATACTCCACGGTGACGATCGGAGTCCCCACCACTACCCGGGTCTTGTTCTCGTACGCGTCATCGTGTACAGCGATCTGCAGATTCATCTTTTTGCTGCCCGTCAGTATGTAGTCTTTCGTTTGGGGGGAATAGGCAGAGACGCTGGTCACCTGAGGCGAGCGCAGGGCTTCGACCTCCTTGGCCCGGACCGAAGCCAACGCCTGAGCAATCCGGTTTTGGCGCTCTGTCTCGCTCATTCTAACACTGAGGCTTCCGTATAGACAAGAGTCAATTCGAGGGGTCTGGCCGGCGGATTCAACCGTCTGTTTGACCCGGTCGTAGGCCGCCGCCAGGCCGTCGGTGCCCGGTCCGGTATGCTCAACCCGGAGCACCAGGGTCGTGTCCGGCTGGGAATCCGTTTTGAGGGACGTGAGGACCAGCACGCCCGAGGTTCCGCCCGGCCACCAGCCCTGGAGCTGGAAGACCCGCTGATCGCCTTGGTCGTAAACCCACTCCCGAGTGTCGCGGAGTTGCAAGGTGGCATTGAGTTTTGCCGCCATTCGTTTCAGTTGATCAGTGGACATCAGTTCATGATTCAGGATGGACCAATGATGAACCCCGTATCCTTCCACCCGGGCGCCGGTGGCCGCAAACGCTTTCTCCAAGAACGCCGTGGGAGCCACAGACTGCGCCATGGTGAACTGGCCGGTATACAAGGAAATCCACGCCACCACCGCACAAACCGCCAAACCCAGAAAACCGATTTTTCGCATAATGGCTTCCCCTCCCTTATCCACAGTGTGGACGGGAGGCGGGGATTTTATAGCCAATCGGCCTGAAGAAAGAGCCGCTCCAGTCAACCGGTAAACAGATTTTTCAGCATACGCCAGGCGAACATATAGGCACTGATGAATTGGACGAGCGTCCAGGCCAGCGCGATGGCGAGAAGCAACCGCAGCACCTTTGCCTGGGGACTGCCGCCGTCTTTCAGGAAAATCCCCCATTTCACCTGGCCTAAAGCATACCAGGCGATGACCAGGGCAAAAAGAAGAAGCAATACGGCCAGGGCGCCCGAGGCTCCGGGCGAAGGCAAAAGATCCAAGGGCATACCGGCACTCCCCCTCTCGTGGGCGGTGGAATCGGCCCATTTTCTGTCCTCCGGCCAGGTGTCCCTTACGCCAGCCAGCAAAGGAGCATTGATTATATACGGGTACTCCCCAAAAACTGAAGGAATGAGGAGGAAGCGCAATGTACGGTGTCTTTGGTCCCGCCACCCGCTGGGCCGTCGTGTTCCTGATCATCTTTGTCCTGTTCTTCCTGATTGTGCCCCACGGCTACGGCGGCGCGGGGGGCGGTGCTGCGGCGCAGGCTGTCGCCTACTGAAAAGTGGCAGCGATGGGACGCGGGAGCTCCGGACCTCAGTCCGGGGCTCTCGCCATTTTTCTCTAGTGGTGGGGTTTTGTCGCCGGTCGGCCCCGAGGCGAGAGGGGCCGGTCTTCAGGTAGCCACCAGGCGAGCACTGCGGCCAGCAGGGGCAGAACCGCGAGGATCTCGATGGCCGTGGTGATGCCAAACCGGTCGGCCACATACCCCGCCAAGGAGGCGCCGACGCCCCCCATGCCCACCGCCAAACCGATCATCAGCCCGGACACGAGGCCGATGCGCCCAGGCATCAGCTCCTGGCCAAAGACGACGGTGACCGCGAAGGTGGACAGGACGATAAAGCCCAGGAGCACCACGTCCACCGCCGCCCATATGCCGTGGGCATAGGGCAGAACCAGGGAAAAGGGAATGGCCCCGGCCATGGAGATGAGGATCAACCGGCGCTTCCCGATGCGGTCCGACAGGGGGCCGCCGATAAAAGTCCCCAACGCCCCGGCCAGAAGGAACAGGGCGGTGTAGACCTCCGCCACGGAGGTGGACAGACCCCGGACGTTTACGTAGTACAAGGGCAGAAAACCGGACAGCCCGGCCTGCATCCACGATCGAAAGGTCACGACCACGAGCAGAAGAACGACCGCCCAGGCCGCACCCGTCCCGCCCGCGGTGCGCACCACCCGGGGGGCTTTGACCTTGGCCTTGGCCCCGTACCAAGGCACGATGGTCGCCAGCGCCCCGGCGGCGAGCATCGCCGGTACCAGCAGCCAAATGCTGCCATGAAGGCCGGTGTGGACAAACAAGAGACTCACGACCAGAGGGGCGATGGCCTGCCCGGCATTGCCCCCCACCTGGAAAATTGATTGGGCGGTGCCCTTCTGAACCCCGGCCGCCAGGTGGGCCGCCCGGCTGGCCTCGGGGTGAAACGCGGCCGAGCCCGCGCCGAGCAGCGCCACCAGAACCAACAACCATCCGTAACTCGGCGCGAACCCCATGGCCGCCGCACCGGCACCCACGACGAACTCCCCGGCGGGGAGCAGCCATGCCTTGGGGTGCCGATCCGTCCAGGCGCCAATGATCGGTTGCACCATTGAGGACGTCACGTTGGCGACAAGGACGAGCACGCCCAGCTCGATATAACTCAGTCCGAGGTGGCTTTGAAATAACGGCAGCAATGAAGGGACCAGGGTGGTCATGGTGTCGTTCAGGAAGTGACCCAGGGATACGATCCACAAGGCCTTCCACACCGGCTGCCTGGCCAACGACTGTTCTGCGGTGCTCGGTTCCACCCTCCATCCCCCCCTATTGCCCAAACCAATTCAAACTCGGCAGGCTGTGCATCATCACCCCCGGTGCCACCCCAAGACCGATGGTCCCGACCAAGGCGATGGCCACCACCAGGGCGACGGTGGCCGGCGTCCCCCACAGCTCGGGCGGCCCGTAGGGTTCTTGAAGATACATGCGCCTGATTAAGCCAAAATAGTACGCGAAAGCCATCACGCTGGTGAGAAACATCAGCCCCGCCAGCCAGTAGTACCCGGTGTTGATCGCCCCGAGGGCGATGAAAAATTTGCCCGTGAATCCCGACGTCAAGGGCATCCCCGCCATGGCCGTGAGAAAAACGGTCATCGCCCCGGCCAAAAGCGGGGACCGGCGAAAGAGCCCGGTAAAGGCGTCCACATCCTCGGACCGGGCGTGGTGCGCCACGACGGTGAGGACCGCAAAGGCGCCCGCCGTCATCAGGGCGTAGGCGGCGAGATAAAAGTAGAGCGCCGATACGCCCTGGAGCAAATTGCCGCCGTGATAGGCCCCCGTCAAAGCGGCGAAGGGAACCAGCAGGTACCCGGCTTGCCCAATGCTTGAATAGGCGAGCATCCGCTTGACGTTGCGCTGGACGATGGCGAGAAGATTCCCCACCACCATGGTAACCGCCGCGATGCCGATCCACAGCCCGCCCCATTCTGGAAAATGGCTGGCAAACCCGTACAGAAACACCCGGATCAGCATGGCAAAGCCCGCCGCCTTCGACGCTGCGGCCAGGAAGGCGGTGATCGGCGTCGGGGCCCCTTCGTATACATCCGGCGCCCACATGTGAAAAGGCACCACTGAGATTTTGACCGAGAATCCCACCAGCATCAAAAGCATCCCGATCACCACAATGGCCCGGTAGCTGTCCCAGGCCAGGTACAGGGCGTACCCCGCTTCGGCGAGGTTCGTGGTGCCGGTGACGCCGTAGATGTAAGACATACCGAAGAGCACACAGGCAGTGGCAATAGCCCCGAGGACCAGGTATTTCATCGCTCCTTCGGCCGATTTCGAGGTCTTTCGGACGCCCACCAATATATAGGAAGAAACCGAAAGAATCTCTAACCCCACGAAGAGGGTGACCAAATCCACCGACGAAGCCATGACCATGGCTCCCACCGTCGCGAAAAGCAACAGGTACGTATATTCTCCCCGGGCCACGTCAATCTGGCCGTGCTCATCCACGGACAGGAGCAGGATCAAAAACGTGATGCCGATAAACAACAGCTTGAAGACGAGGGCGTAATCGTCGAGCACATAGCTCCCGGGCCCCAAGGACGCCGTTTGGCCAAAGCGGCGAAGGACGAGCACACCCGCCCAGGCCAGAGCGACGACCCCGAGACCGTTGGCAACTGTCGCCCTCTTCACACCGGGCGGCAAAATCGCATCGAGGAGCATGAGAACAAACCCTCCGGCGATCAGCACGATCTCCGGCCCCATGACCCACCAGACTTGACTCCAAGTTAACCCTTGCAGTATCGTCGACATCCCCCATCACCCCCCGATTCCCGCAGCCAGGGCAGCCAAAGTGCCACCTGCGGTCTGGCCGATCACCGCGGGGAATACGCCGACGCCGATAACGGCGATCAGCAGCAGAACCATTGGGAGCACTTCACCCGGCGTCCCGTCCCGAAGGCCTTCCTTGGTCGCGGGGGTCGGACCAAAGGTGGTGCGCTGAATGGCCCACAACAGGTACACCGCCGCCAGGAGGATCCCGATGATGCCGAAAGCGGAAAGTCGCGGGAACACCGAAAAGGATCCGCTAAAAGAGAGAATCTCTCCCACGAACTGGCCCATTCCCGGCAACCCCAGGGAGCCGAGCGCCCCCGTCAACAACAGCCCGGAGACGTAAGGCATGGGCTTGGACAGCCCGCCCAGGGCCGCCATCTCCACGGTGCCCGCCCGCTCTCCGATAATGCCGACCCCGGCGAAAAGCAGTGCCGTGAGCAACCCGGAGGAGACCGCCACAAACAAAGCCCCCTGGAGGCCCGCTGGCGTCATGGAAGCTGCGGCCAAAAGAAAGACGCCCATGTGGCTGATGGTCGTATAAGCCAGGAGCCGCCGCCAGTCCCCTTGGACAAAGGCGATGAGTCCGGCCCACAGAATGTTGATGACGCCGACCACCGCCACCAGCAGGGCGTACCGGGCCACCATGGCGGGCATCATCCCCCCGGCCACCCGGAGAAATAAGTACGCGCCGGTCTTCACCACCACGCCGCCGAGCAGCATATTGACCGCCGCCGGAGCTTGACTGTGTACAAAAGGAAGCCACGTGTGAAAAGGCACCAACGCCTCTTCCACCAGGATAGCGGCAAACAGCAACAAGAACAACGCTCCGGCCACCGGCGCCAGCCCGGCCGCCGCTCCGCCGCTGTGAAGCTGCTGGGTGAGGGAGGTGATGTCAAAGGTCATGCCTCCGCCAACTTTCCCGGACAGGTAGGCAATCCCAAAGAACGCCACCACCAGGCCGATACTGGACATCCCCCGGTATATCAGAAATTTCGTCGCCGCCTTTTTCCGCTCCTCCCCACCCCAGATCCCGATCAAAAAGTACATCGGCACCAGGGTGAGTTCCAGGAAGAAAAAGAGCAGGAACAGATCCGTGGCGGCGAACACCCCGTACAAGGCGGCCAGGAGGATCATGAGCCAACCGTAATACTCGTTGGCCCGGGTGCGGACACCTTTGGAGGCCCACGCCGCAGCAAATCCGACCACCCCGGTGAGGGCGAGAAGGGGCAGGGAGAGCCCGTCCGCTCCAAAGCCCAAAGTCACCTGCACCGGAATGTCCGCCAGGGCATCGCCGATGGTGAACCAGGTTTTAGTGAAGGCAAACTGCACGCCTCCCGCCGCCGGATCATACCCCAGATAGACCACCCCAACCAGCGCGGCTGAGATGAGACTTCCCAGGAGCGCCGCAGCCCGGGGTATGGACGAATTGTTTTTCGGAGCGAGCCAACTGGTGAGACCGGCTGCCAGCGGGATGAGAACGATCCACAACACGGCCGCATGCATCAGGAATGCACCCCCCACAACAACGACCAGGACACGGCGATGAGAGCGACGATCCCGAGCAGGGTAATCAGCCCATAGGTCTGAACTTGACCGGTCTGGATTCGACGCAGGCCTGATGAGGCCGCCTTAGTGCCGCCCCCGATCACGGTGACGATCCCGTCGATGATCCACCGGTCCACCCAGTCGAACACCCGGCCAAGGCCAAAGGCCGGGCGGACAATCACCGCCTGATACAACTCGTCAAAATAGAATTTGTGAAAAGACAGGTTGTAAAGGGGGGACAACGCCCGGCTCCAGGCTTTGGCGGAAACCGACTTTTTTCCGTACATCAGCCAGGCCAAACCGATTCCCAGCAGGCCCACCACCGTGGATAAAGCCATAACCCCCGGACCCGCCGACACCGCCATGGCCCCGGTCGGTTCCCCGAGGAATCGCTCCAAAGGAAGACCCGCAAAAGGCGCGCCAGCCACCCCGGCCCCCAGGGCCATCAGGGCGAGAATCATCAAGGGCAGCGTCATAACCCACCCGCTCTCCCGGGGAATCCGCTCACCCCGGTAGCGGCCGGTGAAGGTCAGGAAGAACACCCGGAAGATGTAGAAGGCAGTAAAAAACGCCGCCACGGTGCCAAGGACGTAGAGCACCGGCTGTCCCGCCGCCAGGGTCGCGGCCAGGATGTCATCCTTGGACCAGAACCCCGCGAAGGGAGGTATGCCGGACAAAGCCAGGGCACCGAACAGGAAGGTCCAGGCCGTCATCGGCATCCGCCGCCAGAGCCCGCCCATCTTGTCGAGATCTTGGGTGTCCACGGCATGGATGACACTTCCCGCCGCCAGGAACAAGAGCGCCTTGAAAAAGGCGTGAGTGAAAAGGTGGAAAACGCCGGCGGTATAGGCCGCCACCCCCAGCCCCATCATCATGTACCCCAGCTGGCTGATGGTGGAATAAGCGATGACCCGCTTGATGTCCCGCTGGGTCAGGCCGATGGCCGCCCCGAGAATTGCGGTGATCCCCCCGATATACGCCACCACGTGCAAGGCCGCCGGTGAAAAGGCGAACAAGGGAAACGCCCGGGCCACCAAGTACACCCCGGCCGCCACCATGGTCGCCGCGTGAATGAGGGCCGACACCGGGGTGGGGCCTTCCATGGCGTCCGGCAGCCAGACGTGGAGGGGGAACTGGGCGGATTTTCCCACGGCTCCGAAGAAAATCAATAAGGCTCCCAAGGTCGCCATGCCCTGGGCGCTGATCCAGCCGACCTGGAGATTCCCGGACTGGACGGCTCGGGCAATGTCTTCGTAATCAAAGGATCCCGTCGCCAGATAGAGCAGGATGATCCCCGCCAAGAGCCCGACATCGCCGAGACGGGTGACGACAAAAGATTTTTTCGCCGCCGCCGCGGCCTCCGGCTTGTAATACCAGAAGCCCACCAGCAGATACGAGCACAGCCCGACCAGCTCCCAAAACACGTACAACTGAAGGAAATTCGGTGAGATCACCAGGCCGAGCATCGAGAAGACAAAGAGCAACAGGTACTGATAAAACACCCCGAACCGGGGATCGCCGTGCATATATCCCCTGGAGAACAGCAGGACCAGGGTGCTGACAAAGCTGACGACCACGAGCATCAAAGCGTTCAGCGGGTTGACTTCGAACCCCACGTGCCAGGTATGGGCCGGACCCGGTCCGAAGGTCAGCCAGTTCCAGAGGTACGGCGGTTGTCCACCTCCCCGGGCCACATCGCCAAAAATCATCAGCGAAAGGACCAGGGAGATCAGGGTGGCCACCACGCCGATACTCGCAGCGACCCCCTCGTGCACCCGGCGCCCCATGGCGAGAAGCAGAAGGTACCCGATCAAGGGGACAGCGGGCACGAGCCAGGCATGCGCGATCATACCATCACCCTTTTCCCATCGGTGTTATCGGCAGCTCCCTATTAATGGATGGAGTCACCATTTCATCAGGTTCATGTCCCGCACGTCGCTGCTGTTGCGGTTGCGGTACAGGGCGATCAAGATGGCCAAGCCCACGGCCACTTCCGCCGCTGCTACGGTCATGCTGAACAGACCGAACACCTGCCCGGCCACATTGGCACTGGCCCCGAGGCGGGAAAAGGCGATCAGGTTCAGGTTGGCGGCGTTGAGCATCAGCTCGATGGACAACAGGACGATGATGATGTTGCGCTTGGTCAGCGCCCCGTACAGCCCGATACAAAACAGAATCGCCGCCAAAGCCAGAAAGGATCCGATCGGCGCCATCCGCTAGTCCCCCTTTCTCGCCAGGATCACCGCGCCCACAAGGGCCACGGTGAGCAGTACCGACACCAGTTCAAAAGGCACCACGTAGCTGGTGAAAAGCGTCTCCGCCAAAGCGGTGACGCTGTTTCGGGCCGGCCACGGGGGCTGGGCCGGGGCTGCCGGCCAGGTCGTGGTGCGGATCGCCCAAAGCATCGCGGCCCCCAAGGCCACCGCCCCCAAACCCGCCAACCATTGCCGCAGGCCAGCCCGTTCCTCTTCCTCCACTTCATCGTGCCGGGTCAACATGATGGCAAAGAGCATCAGGATCGTGATGGCCCCGGCGTAAATCAGGATTTGGGCAAAAGCGAGAAAATCCGCCCCGAGCAGGACGTACATGCCCGCCATGCCCAGGAAAACGAGGCCAATGGACAAGGCCATGTACATGACCTTGCGGAATTGCAACAGCATCACCGCCGCCAACACGACGACGACAGCAAGCACGAAAAAGGCCACCGTCTGCCCGGTCCAGGCGAGCCCGCCAAACCAGTTAGTCACGGCCCTCACCCGCTTTCCCGACCAGGGCGGCAGGGCGCTCGGCTTCCTGAAGCTCTTTCGCCCCGTCGTGGCGGAGATAGTTCTCATGCAGCCATTCCATATTCTTGTACAGCTGATCCCGGCTGTAGGCGGCCAGCTCGAACTCGTCGGTCATCTTGATCGCCTCGGTGGGACACACCTCGGTACACAGGTCGCAGAGAATACAGATTTCGAAGCTGATATCGAAAGTGTCCAGGTGCAGTTTCCGATCTTCGCCCCGGGTCCCGGACAACGAGATGCAGCTCGTCGGGCAGATGCGGGCGCACTGCCCACAGACGATACACCGCTCGACGCTGAGCTGGTGAATCCCCCGGAAGCGTTCGGGCCACTGGGGCCGGACGTCGGGATACTGCAGGGTCACCTTCTTTTTTGGCAGTTGGCTGATGGTAACCGCCAAGCCCTTGAGAAAGCCGAACATGATCTCACCCCGCGTTCACCCAATATTTAATGACGCTGGTCAAAACGATGTTGACGAGCGCCAGGGGCAAGAGAAACTTCCAACTGAAGCTCATCAACTGGTCGACCCGGATCCGGGGCATGGTCGCCCGAAGCCAGAAGAAGAAAAAGACGAAAGCCATCACTTTGATGGCGAACCACAGCCACCCGGGGAGAATTGGACCCGACCAGCCGCCGAGGAACAAAGTGGCCCCAAGGGTGGAGATGGCGAACACATACATATACTCCGCGAGCATGTAAAAGGCGAACCGAAACCCGGAGTATTCGGTATGATACCCCGCCACAAGTTCGGATTCGGCCTCCGGCAGATCGAAGGGCGTTCGGTTGAGCTCCGCCGTGGCCGCGACGATAAACACGCAGAAGCCCAGGAACTGCGGCACGATGTACCACATGAACCGCTGCTGGGCTGTAACGATATCGGCGATGTTGAGAGATCCGGCCAAAAGGATGACCCCGAGCAGAGACATCCCCAGGGGGATCTCATAGCTGATCATCTGGGCGGCAGAGCGCATTCCGCCGAGAAGAGAGTATTTGTTGTTGGACGCCCAACCGCCCAGCATAATGCCGACGATGGTGATGGACGACAGGGCGAGATAATAGAGCAGCGCCACGGCGAGATCCGCGGTAAACACATGGCTCGCCGACCAGGGAATGGCGGCCACGACCACAAAGCTCGGGATAAAGGCGATGATCGGCGCGATGAGAAAAAGCGGTTTGTCCGCCTCTCTCGGCACGATGTCCTCTTTGATCAAAAGCTTCAGGATGTCGGCAAAGGACTGAAAGAGCCCCAGGGGCCCCACCCGGTTCGGCCCGATCCGCAGCTGCATCCACCCGATGACCTTCCGTTCGAAATAGATCATGTAGGCCACCACCAGCAGACAAAACAGCAGGACGATCACGCCGCCGACGATCATTTTGAGCACCGTTCCGGCGCTTAGGGCTTGGTTGACCCAATCGAAGAAGGCGATCATATCAACAATCCACCTCCCCGAGGACGATATCCACCGCGCCCAGTATCGCGATCAGATTGGCCATGTTCTGCCCTTTGAGCAAGGAAGGCAGCAACTGCAGATTCACAAAGGAGGGCCGGCGGAATTTCAGCCGGTAAGGCTTATCCTTTCCATCGCTGACAAAATACACCCCGAGCTCGCCCCGGGCCCCTTCGATGCCGCTGTAGTACTCACCGGCGGGAGGCCGAACGAATTTCGGCGCTTTGCCCATCACCGGACCGTCGGGAATCTGCTCGCAGGCTTGCTCCACAATGCGAAGGGATTGCTCCATCTCCCGCAGATGCAAGATGTACCGGTCATAACAGTCGCCGTTCTCGCCCACGGGAATCTCGAACTCAAAACGGTCGTAGACAGAATAGGGCCGATTTTTTCGAAGATCCCATTTCAGTCCGGTACAACGCAAATTCACTCCGGACAACGAGTAGGCGATGGCCGTGTCCGCATCATAGGCGCCGATGCCCCGGACGCGGTTGAGAAAGATCTCGTTGCCGGTGATCAGGTCGTCGAGCATCTTCAAGCTCTCCCGCATGTGGGGCACAAACTCCCGAACCTTGTCGATCCAGCCCGGGGGCGCATCCCATTTCACACCGCCGATCCTCATATAATTGTAAGTTAACCTCGCCCCGCTGATCTCGTTGAACAGCTGCACGATCCGCTCCCGGTCTTGAAATGCATACAAAAAGGGACTCATGGCCCCGAGGTCGAGCAGATACGTGCCGATAAAGAGCAAGTGCGAGGCGATGCGGTTGAGCTCCATGACGATGACCCGGAGGTACTCCGCCCGTTCGGGAATCTCCAGGTCCATGGCCTCCTCGACGGCGTGGACCAGGGCGTAATTATTGAGCATCGCCGCCAAATAATCCATGCGGTCGGTGTAGGGAATGATCTGGGTGTATTGCAGATCCTCCGCCAATTTTTCCGTCCCCCGGTGCAGGTAGCCGATTACCGGAGCCGCATCGACGATCGTTTCCCCGTCCAGTTTTACGACCACCCGAAGCACCCCGTGGGTGGATGGGTGCTGGGGGCCGACATTCATCAGCATTTCTTCCGTTCGCGTATCCGCCATTGTTCACCCCACCTCAATCAAACGGGGAATAGTCCTTGCGCAGCGGATGACCGTGCCAATCGTCGGGCATCATGATCCGCCGCAAATCTGGATGGTCGGCAAAGGTCACGCCGAGCAGGTCATAGATTTCCCGCTCATCCCAATTCGCTCCCGGGAATACCGGGACCAAAGAGGGAACCACCGGCGCTTCCCGGGGCGCACGGACTTTGATCCCCACCATGGTGGCTTCGGGAATCCGAGTCAGAAAGGCTGTCACCTCTATGTAGCCTTCCTTTGGGTAATCCGTGCCGGCGATGGCCTCCAAATAACGAAAGCCAAGCCCGTCCCCCTCCTTGAGATAAGCCGCCACCTCTCGCCAGGATTCCCTTTTGATGAGGAGCATAGGAGTGAATTTTTTCACTTCCCCTGCCTCAACCGCATCGGGATAGCGTTCCTGAATCCGCCCGAGCACGTCCTCCAACAGGGCTTTCGCCGGAGCTTCGCGGGGGTCCGGAGGCTTTGGAGCCGCCGGTTTTTTCCCGGCCGCCTTTGCTGCGGGTTTCGCCCCCTCCGGCTTGGCCGCGCCACCGTCTGCACCCGCGTGTTTCGCCCCGGGGTGTCCCCCCGTCGGCGGCACCGTCCGGGGAGCATCGACGTTCTCCGCCACCGCCTCGCTGGAGGCGGCGTTCTTCTCGCCCCCGCGGCTTGGAGGTACTCGGTCCTCCCCTTGGATATCCGGAGGCCCGGCCTCTGTCCCTTCAGCCTGCCCCCGCTCCCCGGGGCTCGCATCCTTCGCCTGCGATTCTTTCCTACCCGAATCCTGCTCCTCCCGTCTGTCCTCGGTCATGCCCGCCCCACCTTTCTCCTCGCCTCCATGCGAATCTTCTCCTGCAGTTTATTCAACCCGTAGATCAGAGCAGGCGGCGAGGGGGGGCAACCCGGGATGTACACATCCACGGGAACCACTTGGTCGACGCCCTTCATCACGGCGTAGGAACGTACGTAGGGCCCGCCCGCCGTGGCGCAGCTGCCCATGGCCACGACCCATTTTGGATCCGGCATTTGGTCGTAGAGCCGGCGGAGAAGCGGTCCCATCTTCTTGGTCACCGTTCCGGCGACGATCATGACGTCGGACTGCCGAGGCGAGGCGCGAAAGATAATGCCGAATCGGTCAAGATCATAATGGGACGCCCCGGTTCCCATCATCTCGATGGCGCAGCAGGCCAACCCAAAGGTAAGGGGCCACAGGGAGTTCGCCCGGGCCCAGGCTTTCAACTGTTCGATGGTGCTGACCAACACCCCCGCACGGGTGAGTTCGGCGGATTCCTCGTCACTGAAACCTTCGAATTCCACCCGGCCCGCCGGCCGCGAGCCCGGTACCGGATTCATTTCCATTCCAGCACCTTCTTTCGCCAGGCGTACACCAGGCCGATGACCAACATGGCCATAAAAATCAGCGCCTCCACCAACCCGAATAAACCGAGTTCGTGAAACGCCACCGCCCAAGGGTACAAGAAAAGGATTTCGACATCGAATACCACAAATAGAAGGGCAAAGAGGTAATAACGCGCGTGATATTGGACCCGCGCGTCCCCCACCGGCTCCACGCCGCTCTCATAGGGCTCCAGCTTCTCCCGGAACGGATGAGTGGGCCGAAGCCACTTGCCCAGCGTCAAGGCCCCCACCGGAAGGGCGATGGCGAGAACGATGAAAATCACGACAAAAAGATACGAATTCCAGTACGCCGTCACGGGCAACCCTCCCGCCTTCGGCTCGGCGGCTGCCTTCGGGCCCCGGCCTCACCTCCGGTCGACGGGCCGCCGCCGTCCGTCATTCATTATAGCAGACCCCTGATAGGGGGGCAAAAAGAGCGGGAAGACCCCCTCCGGGCCTTCCCGTGCGCGGTATGCTCTTGCAGCCGGCGGTTGGCCTGGCTCAGCGCAGGGAAACTTTCGCTTCCTCCGCAGCCCGCAGCCGATTCAACGCCCGTTTGAGAGCCAATTCCGCCCGGACGTAGTCGATGTCGGGGCGCCCTTTCTCCGCCAAACGCCGCTCGGCCCGCTCCCGGGCGCGCTCGGCCCGGACCACGTCGATCTCCTCGGGCAGCTCCGCCGCCTCGGCCAGCACCGTCACCCGGTCCGGCCGAACTTCGAGAAACCCGCCGCTGAGCGCCACCAGCGACCACCGCCCCTCTTCCTTGATCCGCACGAGGCCGATGGGCAGAGTGGTGACAAGCGGCATGTGTCCGGGGAGAATGCCCAGATCGCCCTCGGCTCCCCGGAGGATCACCATCTCCACGGGCCGGCTGTACACGGTCCGCTCCGGCGTCACGATGTCCAGAATCGTGGTGCTCATCGATCAGCCCCGCTCCTTTTTGAACCGCTCCACCACATCGTCGATGGTGCCCGCGTAGCGGAAGAGGCTTTCCGGGATCTCGTCGTGGCGACCTTCGAGAATCTCCTTGAAGCTGCGCACCGTCTCCTTCACCGGAACATACACCCCGGGGGTGCCGGTGAACTGTTCGGCCACGTGGAAGGGCTGGGACAGGAAGTTTTGGATCTTCCGGGCCCGGGCCACGGTGAGCTTATCCTCGTCCGTCAACTCGTCCATACCGAGGATGGCGATAATATCTTGCAGTTCCCGATAGCGCTGCAACACCTGTTGCACGCCCCGGGCCACATCGTAGTGCTCCTGGCCCACCACATCCGGAGACAGGGCCCGGGAGGTCGAAGCCAAGGGATCCACCGCCGGGTAGATGCCGAGCTCGGAGATCTTCCGCTCCAGGTTTGTGGTGGCATCGAGGTGGGCGAAGGTCGTCGCCGGCGCCGGGTCGGTGTAGTCGTCCGCCGGCACGTAGATCGCCTGGATCGAGGTGATCGATCCTTTTTTCGTCGAGGTGATGCGCTCCTGCAATTGCCCCATCTCCGTGGCCAGGGTGGGCTGGTATCCCACGGCGCTGGGCATCCGCCCAAGCAGGGCCGACACCTCGGATCCGGCCTGCACGAATCGGAAAATGTTGTCGATAAACAGCAGCACGTCCCGGCCCTCAACGTCCCGGAAATACTCCGCAAAGGTCAGGCCTGTAAGGCCCACCCGCATGCGGGCGCCGGGGGGTTCGTTCATCTGGCCGAACACCATGACGGTCTTGTCGATAACCCCGGACTCCCGCATCTCGTGATACAGGTCGTTTCCTTCCCGGGTGCGCTCGCCGACCCCCGCAAACACCGAAAAGCCGCCGTGCTGTTTCGCGATGTTGTGGATCAGCTCCTGAATGAGCACCGTCTTGCCGACCCCGGCGCCCCCGAACAGGCCGACCTTCCCGCCCTTGATGTACGGAGCGAGCAAATCCACCACTTTGATGCCCGTCTCGAAGATCTCCACCTTGGTGGATTGTTCCTCGAAACTCGGGGCCGGCCGGTGAATCGGATGGGTCAATTCCGTCGCGACGGGCCCCTGCTCGTCAATGGGCTGGCCCAGGACGTTGAAAATCCGCCCCAGGGTCGCCTCCCCAACCGGCACCGCGATGGGCCGTCCGGTATCCACGACCTCCATTCCCCGAACCAATCCGTCGGTAGAGGACATGGCGACCGTCCGCACCACATTATCCCCGAGGTGAACGGCCACTTCACAGGTCAAATCGATGTCCCGCTCGCCGGGATTCTTCGCTTCATAACGAATGGTGAGGGCGTTGTTCAACTCCGGCAGTTGCCCCTCGGGGAACGCCACGTCGACAACCGGTCCCATCACCTGGACCACATGTCCAACGTTCATGTGCATTTTTCCCTCCAATCCGGTCATCCCGGGCACATCCGCCTACTTCAGAGCTTCGGCGCCGCCGACGATCTCGGAGATCTGCAGAGTGATCGCCGCTTGCCGCGCCCTGTTCAGGGCCAGGGTCAGCGTGTCGATCATTTCGGCGGCGTTGTCCGACGCGTTGCCCATGGCGGTCATCCGCGCCCCGTGTTCGCTGGCTTTCGCATCGAGCAGTGCGCTGAAGATCAGTGTTTCTGCGTACTTGGGCAGTAAGGTTTCCAGCACCGCCTCCGCGGAAGGCTCGTATTCATAATGGAGCCGGTGCCCTTCGGCCTCCCCGCCGACGTCCTCGAGAGGAAGGATTTTTTTGACCACGGGGGTCTGCTGCACCGGATTGATAAACTGGTTGTACACCAGGAACAGTTCGTCGTAGACCTCTTCCTCGTACATCTTGACCGCCGCCCCGGCCACCCTCTTGATGTCCGCATAAGTGGGGTAATCGGAGAGGCCGGTGATCTCTTCGGCCACGGGAAAATCCCGTTTCTTGAAAAAGTCCCGGCCCCGGCGGCCAACGGCGATAATCGTATACTCGTTCTTGGCTTTCCCCCGGATGGCTTCCAGGGTGACGCGGATGATGTTGGCGTTGTACGCACCCGCCAACCCCCGGTCTGCGGTGATGACCACGTACCCGGATTTGCGCACCGGGCGCTTAACCATCATGGGGTGGCGCACATCCCCCGCCTTGGCGATGCTGCCGATGACCTCCTCCATCTTGCGGGCGTAGGGGCGGGCGAGGTGCACACGTTCCTGGGCCCGGCGGAGTTTGGCCGCCGCCACCATCTCCATCGCCTTGGTGATTTGTTCCGTACTTTTCACGCTGCGAATCCGCCTGCGGATATCCCGCGCATTCTGCGCCATCTTCCGTCACCCGCCTAAGCCGCGAAGGACTCTTTGAATTTGGTGACCGCCTCTTTGAGCAGGTTGACCGTTTCCTCAGTCAGATCCCGGCTCTCAAGGATCGATTTATAAATCTGCGGGTAGGTGGAGTCGACAAAGCTCAGAAACTCCGTCTCAAACCGCCGCACCGCCGTCACCGGAATGTCGTCCAGGTATCCGTTGACCGCCGTCCACAGGCTCACCACCTGGCGTTCAACAGGCATGGGCTGGTACTGCGGCTGTTTCAGAATCTCCATGGTCCGCTCGCCCCGGGTCAGCCGGGCCAGAGTGGCCTTGTCCAAATCCGAACCGAACTGGGTAAAGGCCTGCAGGTCCCGATATTCTGCCAAATCCAAGCGCAGGGTCCCGGCCACTTTTTTCATGGCCTTGATCTGGGCGCTGCCGCCTACCCGGGAGACCGAAATTCCGGAGTTGACCGCCGGCCTTTGCCCGGCGTAGAACAGGTCGGACTCCAGGAAGATTTGACCGTCGGTGATGGAGATGACGTTCGTCGGGATGTAGGCCGACACGTCGCCAGCCTGGGTTTCAATGAACGGCAGCGCCGTCAAAGAACCGCCGCCCCGCTCGTCGCTCAGTTTCGCCGCCCGCTCCAGAAGCCGGGAATGCAGATAGAAGACGTCACCGGGATACGCTTCACGGCCCGGCGGCCGGCGTAGGAGCAGAGACAATTCCCGGTAGGCCGCGGCCTGCTTCGACAGGTCGTCGTACACGCAAAGGGCGTGGCCGCCGTTGTACATGAAGTATTCACCCATGGCGCAGCCGGCATAGGGCGCCAAATACAGCAGCGGCGCCGGATCAGAGGCCGAAGCTACGACCACGATGGTGTACTCCATGGCCCCGTGCTTGCGCAGGGTCTCCACGACCTGGGCGACGGTGGACTGCTTCTGGCCGATGGCCACGTAGATGCAGACGACATTCTGCCCTTTTTGATTGATGATGGTGTCGATGGCGATGGCCGTTTTCCCGGTCTGGCGGTCGCCGATGATCAGCTCCCGCTGGCCCCGCCCGATGGGCACCATGGCGTCAATGGCTTTGATCCCCGTCTGGAGAGGCTCGTGCACCGATTTGCGGTCGATAACCCCCGGTGCCGGGGATTCCACGGGCCGAAACTCCTTGGTTTCGACCGGACCCCGGCCGTCCAGGGGCTGTCCCAGGGGGTTGACGACCCGGCCGATCAGGGCCTCCCCGACGGGCACCTCAACAATGCGGCCGGTGCGTTTTACCTGGTCCCCCTCTTTAATCCCCTCCACCGTTCCGAGGACGATACAACCGACATTGTCCTCTTCGAGGTTGAGAGCCATGCCCATCTGGCCGTTTGGAAACTCCAGGAGCTCTCCGGCCATGGCGTTGGCCAGTCCGTGAATCCGGGCGATCCCGTCGCCGACGTAGATCACGGTGCCGACGTCGTACACTTCGAGTTCGGCATCGTAGTTTTCAATCTGTTGCTTGATGAGCGCGCTGATCTCTTCCGGACGAATGCTCATCCGCGCAATCCCCCCTATTCACCGGGCTTGGATCTGCTTGAGCTGTCCACGGAACCGCTCAAGACGTCCCAGAATACTCGCGTCCCACACCCGATCGCCGACCCTAAGCCGCGCTCCGCCAATGAGGGCCGGGTTGACCTCCAGCCGCATCGAGACGTCTTTGCCGGTCTTTTGCGCCAATCGGCTCCTGAGTTTCTGCGCCTCCTCCTCGGAAACCGGGAGGGCAGTCTCGACCTCCGCATGGATTCGCCCCAGGGCCTCGTCCACCCGCCCGCGGTACTCTCCCACTATCTGCGGCAAGTCATCCTGTCGCCGATGATCGAGCAAGACGTAGAGAAAATTCAACATGAGCCCGGAGACCCGATCCCCGAACACCCGGGCTATGGTGCGTTTTTTCACATCTCTGGACACGCTGGGATGGTGGAGGAACTCCACCAGTTTCGGCTCCGTCTTCCACACCTCGAGCACCGAGCCCAATTCCTTCTCGATGGTCTGCACGTCCGATTTGTCCCGGGCGGCCTCAAAAAGGGCGATGGCATAGCGTTTTGCGACGGTGCCGTCCCTCATACCCGATCCCCCATCTCCGCTAGGGCCCGGTCCACCAGTTCCCGGTGGCTCTTCGCATCCAGTTCCTTGGCCAGGATGCGCCCGGCCAACATCACCGACAGCTCGCCGACCTGATCCCGGAGTTCCGCCAGGGCTTTTTCCTTCTCGCTCTGGATCTCGGCCAAGGCTTCTTCCTTGATGCGCCTGGCCTCGGTCTCGGCCGCAGCGAGGATCTCCGCCGCCTGGCGCTCACTGGTGCGCCGGGCGTTCTCCATCCACTCGTGCGCGTCCTGCCGGGCCTTTTCCACCAGCGCCCGGTGCTCCTCCAGAACCCGCTCCGCCTCTTCCCGCTCGCGTTCGGCGGAGGACAGTTGATTCTCGATATATTCCCGACGATCGTTCAACATCTTGACCAGTGGTTTCCACGCAAACTTGGAAAGGAACCACAACAAGATCAAAAAGGCGATGAGTTGAACGAGGGCCGTACCGAGCTCAAACTCCATCTGCTTGGTTCACTCCCTTCGACCGGACAAAAGGAAGGCAGGGCCCGTTGCCCCGCCCGACGGCCCGCTCCTCAGCTGCGTCCGAACAGCAGGAAGCCCATCACCAGCGAGATGACCGGCAACGCCTCAACCAAGCCGATGCCGATAAACATCTGGGTTTGCAGCATGCCCCGGGCTTCCGGCTGCCGGGCGATTCCTTCGATGGTACGGCTGATGACGAGGCCGTTGCCGATACCGGCACCCACGGCCGCCAACCCGAACGCAATCGCTGCAGCGATACCGAACAAATTCATTCAGTGGACACTCCCTTCGAAATCTCCCCCCACGAACCGACCGTCTCTCCGGTCAATGAGCTTCGTGAGGCAATTTTTGTGAAATGTACACCAGAGTCAACACCGTGAAAACGAAGGATTGGATCGTACCGACGAAGATACTGTACGCGATCCAGATGATCAACGTCGGGACGTTTCCGATGGGCAACCAACCGAAGGCCATGGGGATTCCGAGCAAAACGGAGATCAACACTTCCCCCGCGAAAATATTGCCGTATAACCGCAAACCAAGCGTCAGAAATTTCGCGACTTCCTCCAAGATATTGATGGGGAGGAAGATGAAGAACGGTTCAAAATAATGTTTGAAATAGGCACCCGGACGCCGTAGTCCCAGATAGTGGCTGAGCAAAATGACCATCAGGGACATGGCCATGGTCACGCTCATGTTCGCCGTCGGCGCCACCCACCAATTGACAGACTGCCCGGGTTCAACCCCGAGTCCGGGGATGCCGTTGGGATGTGCAGTTGTGATGTTGAACGGCATATCGCTCATGTTGGAGATAAAAATGTAGATAATGAGCGTCAGCGCCAGAGGAACGAACTTGTCGGCCTGTTTTTCGCTCATCATGTCTGTGGCCAGGCCCCGGACAAATCCGTACAACCATTCCAGGACATTCTGCATTCCCGTCGGGCTGCGCATGCTCATCCGGCTTGTCCCCATCC
This sequence comes from Kyrpidia spormannii, assembly GCF_002804065.1. Classification (NCBI taxonomy): domain Bacteria; kingdom Bacillati; phylum Bacillota; class Bacilli; order Caryophanales; family Alicyclobacillaceae; genus Kyrpidia; species Kyrpidia spormannii. The sequence continues at coordinate 3,261,405 of NZ_CP024955.1, forward strand.
TGGCGAGCACCGCCACAATGATCATCATCAAGAGCGACATCCCGATGGTGGCGAGATTGAACTTCATTCCCCACAGCACAAGAATCGGATGCGCACCTTCCACCGCTTCGTTTCCCCCCTTTCGGGCCGAACCAGCCTGAGATTAGGATTTGTCGCGCCTCAGAGCACGCACGTGGTCCCCAAGGGCGAGGGCCGGACCGATCCAGACCGCCGCCAAAGCGGCCAAAGGATTGGCCCACTCTGGGTGCCGGCTGAGCAGAAGGACCATCAAGAGGACGGCGGCGATCCTGGAGACCGCCGCGAATCCCGGGCGCACCCTGGCGTGCTCCACCGCCACCGCACCGGCTTGCCGGGCTTGTCGGGCGGCGCTGATCAGGTAATACACGCCGACGAAAGATCCTACGGCAAGTCCTGCGGCCAGCGGACGCCAAGCCGCGGGCGCCGCGCCCCAGAGCAGTACAAAAGCCGCCGTGGCGTACAGGGTGTTCCGTACGGCGCGCCGCACCCGAGTTTCGAATTCCCCCATCTCACCGGCCATCCCGCGAGGTGCCCCCCATCACCGTCTGCACCAAATGCACGACACCGAGGATCCCCGCGGCCAGCCCCAGGAGCACCCCGACGAGCAACATCCACGGCGACGTTCCCCAAAGACGGTCCAACCAGCGTCCGAGATATACCCCGGCCAGAACGGCGGCCGCGAGCTCCACGCCAATCCCCGAAACGAGGGCGAAAGCCCGCCAGGACCGGCGTTCCTCTGACCCCCGCCCCCTTTCGGGCCTCGGGTCGTCACCCCCGGATTCCCCTTGGCCCCGCGCCATCTCCATCCCTCCGAGGAGGGCCCCGGGCCGCGGGTGAGTCCGCAGGCGTTCGCCGCCCGTGGCATACAGCCCGAAAAAAACCGCCCATTCGGGCGGTTCCGGCTCCCAGGCCCTGCCGAATTCACGCGATCTAGGGCCGCTGGTGGTTTCACGCTGCGCAACAGGTGTATCCCACCGTGAAACGCCCTATTCCCAGCCCCATAGTACACAAAACGCTGTACGGTTGTCAACGAAACCTGTACGGAAACGGGACGTGCCGCGGCTTTGGCCGAAAATCCTCACGATTTGTTCAGATTTCCGGAAATGCCTGGAGATCGGCTTGGTCGGAGTACTCCGGTCACCGGACGTTTTCCACGATCATCGCCGCCCCTTGGCCTCCTCCGATACACAGCGTGGCCAAACCATAACGTACGCCCCGGCGCTTCATTTCGTGGATGAGGGTGACCAGGATCCGGGCTCCACTGGCGCCGATGGGGTGGCCCAAGGCGATGGCTCCGCCGTTGACATTGAGAATCTCATCCGGAATGTTGAGCTCCCGGGCCACGGCCAGGGACTGAGCAGCAAAGGCTTCATTGGCCTCCACCAGTCCGATGTCCGCCATGGTAAGCCCTGCCCGGTCCAGGGCTTTGCGTGTCGCATAAATCGGCCCCAGCCCCATCACCGCAGGGTCGAGGCCCGCCGAGGCATAGGAGACGACCCGGACCAAGGGTTTCGCGCCCGATTCCGTTGCCCGGGCCGCGCTCATCACCGCCAGGGCTGCCGCGCCGTCGTTGAGCCCCGAGGCGTTGCCCGCCGTGACGGTGCCGTCCTTTTTGAAGGCCGGGCGGAGCTTCGCCAGGGCTTCCGCGGTGGTCGACGGCCGGGGGTGTTCGTCCGTGTCAAAAACGGAGACCTCCCCTTTCCGCCCCCGGATCTCCACTGGGACGATCTCGTCCTTGAAGCGGCCCTCGGCAATGGCCGCCGCCGCCCGCTGCTGGCTGCGCAGAGCGAAGGCGTCTTGCTCCTCCCGGGTGAGTCCGTAGCGCTCCGCCACATTCTCCGCCGTGATCCCCATGTGCACGTCGGTGAAGGCGCACCAGAGCCCGTCTTTGATCATCGAATCCACCAGTTCGGCGTGGCCCATGCGCAGACCGCTTCGCGCCCCCTCGGTGAGATAGGGCGCCCGGCTCATATTCTCCATGCCGCCGGCCAAAAGCATCTCGGCATCCCCGGCCCTGATCGCCTGGGCAGCGAGCATCACCGCTTTAAGTCCGGAGCCGCAGACCTTGTTGATAGTCATGGATGGGACTTCTTGGGGAATGCCCGCCTTCATCGCCGCTTGGCGGGCGGGGTTTTGCCCCAGGCCGGCCTGAAGGACGTTGCCCATAATGACTTCGTCGAGCCTTTCGGGGTCCACCCCGCCCCGGGCCGCCGCCTCTTTGAGTACCGCCGCACCCAGTTCCGGCGCCGGCACCCGGGACAGTGCCCCTTGAAAAGTTCCGACGGCGGTGCGCACTGCTGAAGTAATCACTACGTCCACCATGATCTCTCCCTCTCCCTTCCCGAGCCGAAGCCCCACCCGTCCACTTGGCCGGCCTCCGCCCAGCCCCTTGGCCGAGGTTTATGGCCCTCCAAAACGCCGGGTCATTTTGTGCCATACAGCCGATCGCCGGCGTCGCCAAGGCCCGGCACGATGTAGCCGTGATCGTTCAAACGTTCGTCCACTGCCGCGGTGTACAGATCCACTTCAGGATGATCCGACTGGACCCGCTGAACGCCCTCGGGGGCGGCGATGAGACACATCAACTTGATGTGCCGGGCGCCCCTCTCCTTGATGAACCGGATCGCGGCCGAGGCCGAGCCGCCGGTGGCGAGCATCGGATCGATGACGATGAGCTCCCGCTCCGTGACGTCGGTGGGCAATTTGCAATAATATTCCACGGGTTGAAGAGTGTCCGGGTCGCGGTAAAGGCCGATATGGCCGACCTTGGCGGCGGGGATCAGTTTCAGAACGCCTTCCACCATGCCCAGCCCCGCCCGCAGTATGGGCACCACGCCCAGTTTCCGCCCGGAGAGGACCTGGGCCCTGGCCGGGCCCAGAGGGGTTTCCACCACCGTCTCCTCCAAGGGTAGATCCCGGGTGATTTCGTAGGCCATGAGCATGGCCACTTCCTCCAGGAGCTCCCGAAACTCCTTCGTCCCGGTGTTTTTATCGCGAATCAGCGTCAACTTATGTTGAATCAATGGATGGTCCAAAACGTGAACTCGCCCCACGGCCGTCCCCTCGCTCAGTGCGCTTCCACGCTTTGGTAGAGCGGAAACTCCTCGCAAAGCCCCCGAACCAGGGACATCGCCCGGTTGATGGCCGGCTGTTCATCCTGGTGGCGCAGGGTCAGATCGATGATTTCCGCGATCGTCTCCATCGCGGCCGTCCCCATGCCCCGGGTGGTCACCGCCGGGGTCCCGATCCGAATTCCGCTGGTCACAAAGGGGCTTTCCGGATCAAAGGGGATGGTGTTTTTGTTCACCGTCACCCCGACCTCGTCCAGCAGCCGTTCCGCCTCCCGGCCCGTGAGGCGCAAATTCCGGACATCCACCAGCATCATATGATTGTCGGTCCCGCCGGACACCAGGTTAAACCCGCGATCGATCAGCGCCTTTGCCAAAGCCTGGGCGTTGTCCACCACCGCCTGGCTGTAGTCCCGGAACTCCGGCCGGAGCGCCTCTCCGAAGGCCACCGCCTTGGCGGCGATGATGTGCATAAGGGGCCCGCCCTGGATACCGGGGAAAATGGCTTTATCGATGTCTTTGGCGAAGCGCTCCTTGCACAGGATGAGTCCGCCCCGGGGCCCCCGAAGCGTCTTATGGGTGGTGCTGGTCACCACGTCGGCGTAAGGGACGGGATTGGGATGGTGCCCTGTGGCCACGAGTCCCGCAATGTGAGCCATATCCACCATCAGATACGCCCCGACCTCGTCGGCAATCTCCCGGAGTTTCGGAAAATCGATGATCCGCGGATAGGCGCTGGCCCCGGCGACGATCATCTTCGGCCGGTGCTCCCGGGCCAGGCGGGCGACGTGTTCGTAATCGATCTGCTGGGTGTGCTCGTCCACGCCGTAAGGGACAAAATGATACAGTTTCCCGGAGATGTTCACCGGACTGCCGTGGGTCAGGTGTCCGCCGTGGGAGAGGTTCATTCCGAGCACCGTGTCGCCCGGCTGAAGAAGGGCAAAATACACGGCCGTATTGGCCTGGGCGCCGGAATGGGGCTGGACGTTGGCATGTTCCGCCCCAAACAATTCTTTCGCCCGTTCCCGGGCGAGGTTCTCCACGATGTCCACGTACTCGCATCCGCCGTAATAGCGTTTGCCCGGGTACCCCTCGGCGTATTTATTGGTAAGTACCGTGCCCATCGCTTCCAGCACGGCTCGGCTGACAAAATTCTCCGAGGCGATGAGTTCGATCTTGTTTCGCTGGCGATTCAGTTCTTTTTCGATCGCCTCGGCCACTTCCGGGTCGATCAGTCGCAAATGGCTCACAAACGCGTCTCTCCTTCCTGGCTCACCCTTCGTCCAGGCTGTACCTGGCTCGGGGACCTCCCACATACTTTGGACGGGTTTTGGCCGCCACCACCCGGGCCGCTCCCACCCGGTCCGTTTTGAGGCGAACCGGGACCGCCACCGGGCGCAGGTGCATGCCGATCAGCGTGTCGCCGATGTCAATGCCGGCGTGGGCCCGCACCGCCTCAACGCACACCGGATCTTTCCAGAGGCGAAAGGCTGCCGAAGCCACGGCTCCCCCCGCCTCGGGGACCGGGACCACCCGCACCTCCTCCAGCCCGAAGCGCTCCGCCGTTTCCCGTTCCACCACCAGGGCGCGGTTGATGTGCTCGCACCCCTGGACGGCGATGGACACCCCGAAACGCTGACGAATCTCCCGCAGGGCCCGGGCCACCGCCCGACCGATCTCCAGGGACCCAGCCGTTCCGATGCGCCGCCCGGCGATCTCACTGCTGCTCGCCCCGACCACCAGGAGCGTCCCGTCGTTGAGCCCCGATACCTGGGCCAACTCCTCCACGGCGGCCAGGGTCTGGTCATACACTTTACGAATCAAATCCTCGGGCACGGGCTCCTTTAACAGTTCGGACACGCCGGATCCCCCGCCTCCGCCCGGAGCTCAGGCCGGTGCTCCTCGACAGCGGCGATCTTGTCCAACCGCCGTTGATGACGGCCGCCCTCAAAAGGCGTCTCCAGCCACACCCGCAGGACCTCCCCGGCCAACCCGGGCCCGATCACGCGCCCGCCCATAGTCAGCACATTGCTGTCGTTGTGAAGGCGAGTGGCCTTGGCAGAAAAGGTATCGTGTACCGTCACCGCCCGGATTCCGGGGATTTTGTTGGCGGTGATGGCCATGCCAAGACCCGTGCCGCAGATCAACACCCCCCGGGTGTACTCCCCCCTCGCCACGGCCTCCGCCACGGGCACGGCAAAGTCCGGGTAGTCCACCGACGCCTCGCTGTGGCAGCCGAAATCCGTGTAGGGGATCCCCAAGTCTTCCAGTACGGTTTTCAAATGCTCTTTCAGCGCGAAACCGCCGTGGTCGGCGGCGATGGCCACGTTCACGGCTCTCCCTCCATTTCCCCCTTTATTCTATCCTTTGGCAGGAAAAAAGGGCAACCGGAACCTCGTGGGGTAAGGCCGTTCTTCGATCTTGGCCGGCCAAGGGTGCAGCGTCGCGCAGCCAAGGGCGCACAGCCCCGCGGCCAACGGGCTCATTTCCGCGCGAAAAAATTTGCCCTCCCGGGGGCGACGAGGCCGGGCCGGGAGGGCGGGAAGGAGTATCAACACAACCCTCAGCTCGCTTTTGGATTCGGATGCGCCACTGGGCGTCTCCGGTTTGCTCGAACGCCGTCACCCGATGGCCGTGCTGCATGGCCCAACGGGGGAGACTTTCGGTGGCCTGGGTGCAGTCGAAGTCGATCACCAGTTCATCGCCGGGAGCCAGGTTTGCCATGGCCTTTTCGGCCTCCACCACCGGAAAGGGACAAACATAGCCGAGAACTTGTAAATGATGGGTCATTTTCCTCACCTCCCTATGTCGTTCCGGGCCCGATCACGCGCCCTGACGAAGGGCCGCACCCCGGCTCGGGGCGCCCGCCGCCCGCATGGGACGCACCACGGCAAAATACGCAGCGAACCAGGTGCCAAGGATCATGGCCGGCGTGGCCACCCATCCTTCCCAAGACCAGAGAGAGGTGTTCACCAGGCCATTCCCGATACTGCATCCCCCGGCCAGCCCTGCCCCAAACCCCATGAGGAGACCGCCGACGAGGTTGATGATAGCCGTTTTCGCCGGAGGGACCCGCCAGCGAAACTCCCCGCTGCCTTTTGCCGCGAGAAACGAGCCCAAGGCGATCCCGAGGACCAAGAATACGCCCCAATCTAAGGACTTTAGATCGCCAGTGACCAAATAGCGAAGGAGATTCGCCGACGGCGTGGTGATGCCGAGGCCGTAGATCCGCCCGGTGGCTTCACTGAGGGGCCAGGCCAGAATGGCGATCAGCCCCACCAGGATGCCCGTGACGAAGGGGTGCCAACGCCGCTCGAACAATAGATGATTGAGACCGCGCCTTTTTGCCGGTAGCCCCGGAATGGGCCCGCCTTCCCGGCGCAAATGCCATCGCACCGCCCAGGCCGTCACCAGGGCGAAGGCGGCGATGAGCACCCATGGGGAGACGCCAAGACTTTGATAAACGAAAGAATCCGGCCCTTTCGCCGCCGTGAGGCGGCCATACACCGGCTTCAGGGCGCCGTATTTCATCACCGCCGCACCGAGCATGTAGCCAAACAGGGCGATCCAACTGCCGATCAGTCCCTCTCCCACCCGGTACCACGTACCCGTGGCGCAGCCCCCGGCCATCACGATACCGATGCCGAAGATGAAACCGCCCACGATGGCCCCCACCCACGTGAAGGGAACCGGGTCAATCCGGATGGCTCCCAGAGCGGCCAACGCGTATACGCCAATGCTTTGCACGGCAATGGCCACCATGGTGGCGACAAACAGCCGGGTGTCCCCGAGAACGTACACGTCCCTGTAGGCGCTGACCCAGCAAAATCGGCCCCGCTGGAGCACAAATCCGAGCAGCACCCCGCAGAGCAGGCCGAGGACGATGACCGAGATCATTTCAAAGCCCTCCAATCGGAAAAATGTAAAAATCCTTGGGCCCTATTATATGTCTTATATTCCAATGCGACAAGTACATTTTTGGGGCAATAAAAAACGGGGTGTCTAGCACCCCGGCCAGGAAGGCCATCTTCTCACACGGGTCGTGATTGATCAATCGTTGTCAGCCGCCCGCGGTGTCGGTGGAAACTGCCCACCCGGTGCATCCGAAGGACCGCCCTTGGTGTCCTCTGCATCCTCCCGGGCATTTCGCGGCGGCCCGCCATTCCCGGCGTCCTCTGTATTGCCACCCGCCTCTCCGTCTCGATGCTCTGCCTGGGTGCCATCCGTCTCCCGGGTCAATCGATCCATGAGCGCCGTGAGCGCCTTCTCGATTTCTTCCAGACAGCGCGTGTATTCCTCCACATCCCCTCCAAAGGGGTCGGCGATGTCCTTGGCGTTCTCCCCGGGCCAGGCGTATTCGTTGAGAGTGAAAACTTTACTGACTGCCGAGGGAAACCGGGCGTGCATCATCCGTTTATGCCCCTCAGTCATGGTCAGCACCACGTCCGCCCACTCCACATCCTCTTGCGCCACACTTCGGCTGCGGTGATCCTCCACATCTTCCACCCCGCGACGTCGGAGGGCCTCCCGGGCGTGCTCCGACGCCGGCAACCCGGGGACCGCCGCCAGGCCCGCCGACCGGACCTCGAGGGAATATCCCCGCTGCTTGGCCAGACGGCGCAGCAGAGCGGCCGCCATGGGGCTTCGGCAGGTGTTGCCTGTGCAGACAAACAAGATCCGCATCTTCAACTCTCCGTCCTCTTCGTGTCCCGATTCGCATCCCGTGGATTTCCGCCGCCCGGCGATGCGCATCCAGCGCCGACCTCAATAGCTCCCGGGACAGATTTGCCCTTAGTATACCGATCCGGAGAACCGCAGCACAACGGGGAGGTCAGGGTGAAGAGGGTGTCAGAGGTTTCGGCCCAGCGGAACACGACTGGCGCCAGGGTGGCATGAAGTGAAGTTAGGAAGCCCGGGCGGGGGTGGACAGCACTGGGGACATCCCGGCTTCTTTGTCTTAATTCTCAATATCAATTCTAAACTCCTCGATTTTCCGATAAATCGTCATCCGCGAGACAGACAGCAGCCGTGCGGTCTCGCTGATATTGCCCCGGGTCCGGCGCAGAGCCTCCTCCAAAGTGAGCCTGTCCAGAGCGGTGGATCGCCGCCGGCGAGGGAGGGCTCTCTTCCCGCCGGATGCGGGAATCGGTCCGCGGCCCCGCACTTCCGCAGGTAAATCGCACCACCGGATCTGCCCGTGATCGGCGTGAAACAGCGCCTGCTCGATGGTGTTTTTCAATTGGCGGATGTTTCCAGGCCAGGGGTAAGCCGAAAGGGCCTGCATCGCTTCCTCATCGATGCACGTTTCGCCCATGCCGGACGACTGCTTGATAAAATGCCGGACAAGGAGGGGGATATCTCCCCGGCGTTCCCGCAGAGGGGGGATCGTCAGCGTGATGACATGAATGCGATAGTAGAGGTCCTCTCGAAATTTCCCCATTCTAACCATTTCTTTCAAATTGCGGTGGGTGGCGGCGATGACCCTCACGTCAACGGGAATGGCTCGAGTGCCGCCCACCGGTACGACGACCCTCTCTTCCAGCACCCGGAGCAGATAGGCCTGGACATCGAGAGGAAGTTCGCCGATCTCATCGAGAAAAATAGTACCCCCGTCGGCGGCGACAAACTTTCCTTGTTTCCCCTCCGATTTCGCTCCGGTAAAAGCACCTCCTTCATATCCGAACAGTTCGCTGGCGATCAAATCTTTTGGAATCGCGCCACAGTTCACCGCCACGAAGGGACCATTGCGCCGGGGGCCATACGCGTGAATCGATTGGGCAAGCACTTCTTTGCCCGTTCCCGTTTCCCCGGTGATCAGAATCGTCTTTTCATAGAAAGCTGACTTTTTTGCAAGTTCGATGAGTTGCAACATGTTGGGGTCGCCGGTAACCAGGTGGTCGAATCGATAGCGGGTCAGCGCCGTTGCCTGGCTTTGCCTGGCCGCCGTCAGGCGGTGAAAGACAGCGATGCCCCCCATCATCCGGGTCCCGAATCGGTATGGGAGAATTCGAACCCGCCATTGGACGCCGTTCTCCTGCCGGTAGGTTGTCTCCATACCCTTCTGGGATAACTCGCCCAGGACCGGATGCACGGGCGGATCCAAAGCAGGGAACAGGGGTTTTCCCAGTTCCATACGCAACAAAAATTTGGCAGGATCATTGAGGCGGATCACCCGGCCATCGTTATCGAAGAGGATGAACGGATCGTGCATGGCATCCAACAGCGCCTGAAGGGAAAGGAGGTTCTGTTCCCGCAGGTGGGAGACCAGGGCCTGTTCGAGTTTATAAACCTGGCTGGTGATCAGATACAGGTCGTGAGCCTGGACCAGTTCCTTTTCCCCGGTCATGTCGAGCACCCCGATGATTTGGCGGGTGTAGGGGTCTCGGATCGGCGAGGCGGAACACACCCAGTTGTGCCATCCTTGACAGAAATGTTCCGCCGAGAAAACCTGCACCGGTTGTCCCTCAGCCAGCGCAGTGCCCACTGCGTTGGTTCCTGCTGATTGTTCGCTCCAGTTTGAACCCGGGAGGAAACGTTGCCGTTCCAACTTGCCGAACACGCGCCGATTGTACCGACCGTCGATCAACACTCCCTCCGGGTCGGAAAGAACAATGGCAAAGGGCTCGTCGCAAAAATAGCGAAACAATTCTTCGATATACGGTTTAGCAGTACTCAACAAAAGATAATTCTGCTCCTTTTTTTCCAGTAACAGATCTTCCTGGGGGATCAAGTCGGCCAGATATTTTAAAGGATCGACCTGTAGGCTTGCACACCGTTCCCAGGAAGAGGCGATCACCGGGCGGTGTTGATCCGGCAGAAAACCGCCGCACATAAACTGTTCCCACGCTTGCAGCAGTTTTCGATCAAGTTGATGGAACTCGTCGAATCTTTTGACCACCAAGGCGTCACCCACAATGATTTTCCCTCCTTAACGGCGATTGCTATTTCCCCCGAAGCTGTGACTGGTTTTCTCCGTCAAACGCGGATAAAACACTATCATTCTACCACCTCTGAAAATTGGCCACAATGGGTTTGCGGCTCCCCTTTTATCGGCGTCACATTGTCACATTGTCACAATGTGTCCATCTTGTCACATGTTGAGGGTTTTCTCTTAGGGGCAACCGGCCGGAGTTGTTTCCCGTGTTGATCACGGGGGTTATCGGTCCAATGGCTGTCTGCGTGACCTGGCATCCTTCTTGCTTATTGATTAGGTGATCGCCCGGGGCCGCAGAAAGGAGATGGAACGATGAGTTTGTTGATCAATATTGACAACGGCGGCACTTTCACGGATATTTGCATTCTCCGTGAGTCGGAGGTGGTCCGGGCTAAGACCCTGACTACCCCTTTTGATCTAACCAAGTGTTTCATTGAAGTCCTGAAATCTGGGTCCACAGCCCTGTATGGGAACGAGGACATTGCCCGGCTGTTGAAGGAGACGGACTACATCCGCTATTCAACCACCGCCGGCACCAATGCCATCGTACAGAAAAAAGGGCCGCGGCTCGGCCTCATTCTGCGCGAAGGAGCGGATCCGGCGTTTCTCGCCGAGAGGCAGACCGAAAGAGATATGCTCGAGGTGATGGTCGGCGAGCGGGTCGCCGGCGTTGATCCGGCGCAAGAGGAACCGGTCCTAGAACGTTCCGTGGTCCGGGCTGTCAACCGACTGTTGTCCCAAGGGGCGAACCGGCTCGTGGTGAGCATGGACGGTCCGACGCGCGACGTTGAAGAACGAAGAATCAAACGGATTGTCCTGGAGAAGTATCCGCGTCACCTGCTCGGAGCTGTTCCGGTCCTCTTTTCTCACGAATTGGCCGATGACGAAGACGACCGGACGCGAACCTGGAGCGCGCTGATCAATTCGTTCCTCCACCCGGTGATGGAGAGGTTCTTATATAATGCCGAAAATTTTCTCAGGAATCACCGAATAAAAAACCCGCTGTTGATTTTTCACAATGACGGAAATTCCGCCCGGGTTGCCAAAACCACGGCCATCAAGACCTACGGTTCGGGACCCCGGGGCGGCATGGAAGGGGCACGGGCACTAGCACGTCATTACCGGTTGCCGGTACTCCTGACCATGGACATTGGCGGCACCACTACCGACATCGGCCTGGTCCGGGACGGCGGAGTCAAAGAGATGGTCCGAGGTGAGATCGAGGGCATCCGCACCTCCTTCCCCCTGAGCGATCTGATCAGCGTGGGGGCGGGTGGGAGCTCGGTGTTCCGCGCGGAGGGAGGGCGGATCCGGGTCGGTCCGGACAGTGTGGGGGCCGCCCCGGGACCGGCGTGTTTCGCGCGGGGCGGACAGGAGGCGACGATCACCGACGCCTACCTTTTGATGGGCATCCTTGACGCCCATTCGTATTTCGGCGGCAACATGGTCCTTGACAACAGCCGCGCCCGGCGCGCCGTGGAAGAAAAGATCGCCGCTCCGCTCGGCTTGGGACTGGAGGAGGCCCTCCTCGCTATGGAGAGAGCCTATATCGCGAAAATTGCAGAGGGTTTGTCGCAATACGTAGAGAATCCTGCCGAGACCACCCTTCTCGCATTTGGAGGCGCCGGCCCGATGAGTGCCTGTGGCGTTGCGGAGGCGGTCGGCATCCGGACCGTCATCGTCCCGCGTCTGGCGGCGGTGTTTAGTGCTTTCGGCATCAGTTTCAGCGACATCGCCCACGAATACGAGACGGTGTTGCGGAGTCGGGACGCCGCGGGCCTAGAAGAGAAGGTCTCGGAGTTACGGGAGCGGGCTAGGCGCGACATGTTCGCGGAAGGGTTCGACCTCGACGAATGCCGGCTGGAGATGGACGCGCGATATGGAGGAGACGACGGGTATGAAGTGGTCCCGCTTGAGGAGATCGCCTCCCGCCCCGATCGGCGTGACAAGCCGGGGCGTTTGCACCTGAAGGTCGTCAAACCGATTCGCCATTTCACCTTCCAACCGAGCGGGGATCTAGGGGAATACAAGCCGGAGGCCTCCCGGCATCAGTCGATCTTGCAGCCGTCGGGACAGGTGCTGGAGGTGCCGGTGTACCGATTCGAGGACCTGGAACCGGGGGCTTCGGGCCATGGGCCCGCGCTGATTGAGGACAAACTGTTCACCTGCCGGGTAGCGGAGGGTTGGAATTTTCGCGTCAACGAGAACAGAGATCTGTTTATGCGCTACGAAAGGGGGAGTCAACGATGAAGGTGGCGATGACGGAATATCTGGCGATCGACCTGAAGGAGGAGACGTGGTGCTGCCGCAAATGCGGGCAGATCCTCGCTCCCGCCCGGTCCAATTATAAAGAGGGACTCTTGGTGTATGCCCGGGATCCGCGGGAGATCCACCGCCCGATCCTGGATCCCGACCGGTACGCGTATAGCTTTGCCCCAGACCCCGATTGGGTGCGGATCGTGGAGTATTACTGTCCGGGGTGCGGGACGATGGTTGAGGTTGAATACTTGCCGCCGGGGCACCCCCCCGTCTACGACATGCAGTTCGATATCGACGCGTTAAAAGCCCGGTGGCTGAACGGCGGAAAGGAGTCGCGAGTATGAAGCGCATCAGTGTCGACATCGGCGGAACCTTTACGGACTGTTTTCTCGTATGGGACGCAAAGCAAGTGGAGGCCAAGGCCCTCACCACCCATCACAATCTGGCCCTGGGATTCATGGAAGCTCTGGACCGGGCTTGCGACGAGCTGGGGCTGGACGTCCGGACGGTGCTGTCCCAGGTCGATTCGGTCCGCTACGCCACGACCCTCGGCACCAACGCCTTGCTGGAGCGCAAGGGGCCGAAGGTGGGGCTCCTGACCACCGCCGGGTACGAAAGTTCCGTGCCCCTGAGCCGGGGCCGGGGGTATGGGGAGGGGCTGACGCCCAAGGAACAGCAGGACCTTCCGGCGGCCCGGAGACCGGATCCCCTCGTGCCCCCCACCATGATCGCCGGGGTGCGGGAGCGGGTGGATTATAAAGGGCAGGTGCTCATGCCCCTGGACGAGGAACATCTGCGGCTCCAGATCCGGCGCCTAGTGGACCGGGGCGCCCAAGCGTTTGTCGTGGCGCTGGTCAATTCCGTGGTCAATCCGGTTCACGAGAAACGGGTGGAAGAGATTTTGCTCGAGGAATATCCGTCGCACATGCTCGGAGCCATCCCTGTGATCCTGTCCCACCGGGTGGTTGGGCGTAAAGGGGAATACGGCCGGGCCACGTCGGCCATCCTCGACGCCTATCTGCACGATCAGATGTACCATGCCCTGAGCGCTCTTGAGATGACGCTGAAAGAGTACGGATACACCAAGCCGATGCTGGTGGTCCATAACACCGGCGGGATGGCCCAGCTCAACTCCACCCACGCTTTACAAACGATCCACTCCGGGCCCACATCGGGCATCAACGTGGCGGAGAGGCTGAGTGAGGAATTTGACACCGGGAAGCTGATCGCCATGGACATCGGCGGAACCAGTTGCGACATTGGTCTGGTGGTCGGCGGGGGGATCAAATTCTACGAGTTCAATCCGGTGATCGACCGTTGGTTGGTCAACGTGCCAATGCTCCACCTCAAGATCATCGGGGCCGGAGGCGGATCGATCGCCCGGTACAACCAGATTTTCAATTCGATTGAGGTGGGGCCGGAAAGCGCCGGCTCCGACCCGGGGCCTGCCTGTTACGACCGCGGCGGTATGTACCCCACGGTCACCGACGCCGATCTTTTGTTGGGATACCTGGACCCGGACCACTACGCCGGCGGTACCGTGAAGCTCAACCGGCGGCGGGCCGAGTTCGCCGTGCGGGAATACCTTTGCGAGGAACTGGGGATTTCCGTGATCGAGGCGGCCAAACAGATCAAACAGAAAGTGGACACAAACATGGCCCACGCCATGTTTCAGGAGCTCGGGGTCAAAGGGTATGACCCAAAGGATTTTACTTTGTTGGCCTACGGGGGGAACGGGCCTCTGCATGCTTGCGGCATCGCCGGGGTGCTCGGTATCGACAAAATTCTGGTTCCGCCGTTCAGTTCGATTTTCTCCGCCGTTGGGGCCGGACTGATGAACCAGTTGCACATTCACGAGCGGAATGTGTTCATCCACATCTACGACTCCAACACGCGGAAGCTGTTCGACCAATACGACCGATTCAACGCATTGGTGGCGGAGTTGGAAGACGCCGGGAGGGAAGATCTGCTGCGCCAGGGGATGAATGAAGAGGATATCCGCTTCCGCCTGGAGCTGGATATGCGGTACGGCAATCAGCGGACCGAGACCTCGGTGGTCTGCCCCACCACGCGCCTGAACAACGTCCGGGACGTGATGAACCTCATCGCCGCTTTCAGCAAGAATTACGGCGAACGGTTCGGAGAAGGCAGCCAGTCGCCGGAAGCCGGCATTCGGATTAACACCATCCGCGTCATAGCCTATGTGGAACTCGAGACCATCCCCTTCCGAAAACCCGGTGGGGCGTCCGGCCGTGTCGCCGTCGAGCCGGTCAAGGTCCGTCCCTGTCATTTCACGGGGTTGGACGGGATGGTGCAGACGGCGGTGTACGACGTCGGGCAATTGTCCCCCGGTTCGATCGTAGAGGGTCCCGCCCTCGTCGAGTCTCCGCGGACTACATATCTGGTGGAGACGGGCTGGCGGTTGGTGATGGGAGCGCAGGGTTCGGCGTGGATCCTGCGGGCGTGAGGAAGAATCCGAGACAAGGTTTACAAGGAGGAGTGGTGTTCATGTTCACCCCGCACGACAACGATCAGCAGGAACGGGAACTGGTCGAACAATTTTTGAAGGGTACCACGTTGTTTTTGGGGCCCGATCCGGCGATCATGTACGACCACGGCCTGGCGCCGATCACCGAGAGGGAGCGGGCAGCGATTGAGCGCGTGCCGGATCCCGTCATCAGCATCGTGCGCAGCAAACTTCAGGCCGCCGCCAGTGAGTCCTTCGAGATGCTGGAACAGATCGGTGCCGCACCGGGGGCGAAATGGGGCGATTTGATTACGGGAATTTACACCACCAGCGGCGATTTGTCCTTGGCCAGTTCCGGGGGCGTCCTGGCCTTTTCCACCACGGCCCAGTACGCGGTGAAATACACCTACCAATATTGGAAGGACGAGCCGACCGTGGGTATCCGGCCCGGAGACGCTTTCATGCACAACGACGCCCGCTACGGTGGTATTCACAATGCCGACCACAGCCTGATGTTGCCGGTGTTCTACGGTGGAGAGCTTGTCGCCTGGGCGGTGGCGGTCGTTCACGAGGGGGAAAACGGGGCTGTCGAACCGGGCGGGATCCCCTCCGCGGCCGAGTCGAAGTTCATGGAAGGACTGATGATGTCGCCTTTTAAAGTAGCCGAAAATTACACGCTCAAAAAAGATTTGGTGACGTTTTTGCAGAACTCCGTCCGCGAGCCGAAGCTCCAGTTGCAGGATATGAAGGCGAAACTGTCGGCTTGTATGCGCATGAAGCAGCGGATTGAGGAGGCGATCGCCGACTACGGAGTGGACGCCATCATCGCCACTTTGCGCAAGACCCTCGACGATACGGTGGAGGAGGTCAAGCGGCGCCTGCGCCAATGGCCTGACGGCACGGTGCGGGCCATGGCGGTTGCCGACGGGACTTTGCGTGAGAACATCCTGATCAAAACCAATTTGGAAGTGACGAAAAAGGGGGACGAACTGCATTTTAACCTGTCCGGATCGGCTCCGGAGTTCGCCAATCGGTCGAACAATACGATTATTGTCGGCGCCAAAGGGGTCATCGCCCAGCTATTCCTCAGCTTCATCTGGCCGGATATGCCGCGCAACCAGGCGGTGGTGGCGCCTATGAAATTCACCGTTACCCCCAAGACTATTTTTGACTGTTCCTATGAGGCGCCAAATGCCCAGAGCATGATGACGATCTTTCCGCTGTTCACGGCAGCCCAACTCTGCCTCGCAAAGTTTTTGTACAGTTCACCGGAGAAGTACACGAAAGTATTGGCCCCCTGGTACAACATGATCGCGACATTCCTCTACGGCGGGATTACGCAGAACGGCGAGATTGTCGGTAATCTCTGCGCGGACCTCAACGGGATGCCGGGAGGCGCCAGGGAGGATGCAGACGGCGAGCACGCCATCGCTCCGCTGTTTGCCGCCATGGCGGAACAGGGTGAACAGGAGTTGATCGAGGAAGAGATTCCGATGATCCAGTTGTCCCGGCGGATCATGAAAGACAACCAGGGATTCGGCAAATATCGAGGGGGACACGGCTACCAAATGATGGTGGCGGTCAAGGACACGCCATACTGGGGCCTGATGTCCACCACAATCGGGTCCAAATACCCGAGCATCTACGGGCTGTTCGGCGGGTACGGGTGTCCGGCCTATCCCCTCGCCAAGATCAAAGGCGTCAATGTGTTCCGCAAGATGCAGGAGGCGCCCGAGAACATGCGTTACACCATGGAGGACATGCTCAACGAGCGTCCTTTTGAAGAGGCTTCCTACAGCACCCACCATCGCGGTTTGCAGTTTGAACTCGTCCAGGAAGGTGAGCTCTACATCTTGACCCAGGGAGCCGGCGGCGGTTACGGGGATGTGCTGGAACGGGATCCGGAGTTGGTCATGAAGGATCTGGAAGAAGGATTGATTTCCGTCGAGGTCGCCCGGGACATCTACCGGGTGGTGTATGATCCGGACACTTTGGTGCTGGATCGGGAAGCCACAGAGCGGGCGCGGGAGGAGGAACGCCGGGCGCGCCTCCGGAGGGGGGTTCCTTTTGGAGAATTCGTCCGGGAGTGGGTCACCGAGGAACCACCGGCTCACCTGCCCTGGTACGGGTGTTGGGGAGATCCGAAGGTGGTATATGCCGGGTCGCCTCAGGTGAAGATGGCGGCGGACGCCATTCAATCGATCTATCTGCCGGATCCGAAGGATGTGCGAATCGCCGAACTGGAAGCCCGTCTCACCCGCCTGCGGGCCGAGGCCTGAGTGGCTCGGCCGGGAGACGGGAGGGAACGGCTGTGGCTGCGGAATGGTTCGGCGGCGGCGGGATCTGGATCGATTTTGTGGAATACGCTGAGCGGTTGTTCGCCGGCGGAAGGGGAGGGTTGTGGACAGACCCGGTGCAATTTCTGTCTGTATACAGCCAGGGGCAGCGGCTGCTCCAATCGGATGTGCTGAGCGTACCGATATCCTCCTTTTTTATGGGATGGCTCGACTCCCATCCGGAGATTGCGGCTCCGTGGCAAGGAAAGTCGACGACCTTTGTCTGCAAGAAACTTCTTGGCCTGGAGGAGCCGAGGCGGGTCGTGGGCGAGGTGTTGTCGGGGTTGGAGTCTTTGTTCCCGGGGCACCCCACAGCCCTCGTCACAGACTCCCCCAGGCGGTGGCTCTCGGAAGCGAGGAAGCGGACCGGGGCGGGAGGGGCCGTCGATCCGGAGGAGGACGAGATTGACGCTGCGGCGATGTATGTGGCCGATTGCCTGCGCGCGTTTTCTGGTTACCGCATTTTTGCCCTTGTGCTGGATGAGGATGAAACGGACTCGGAAAAGGTTGGCGGACTGTGGTCGCTCTATCAACCCGTTTGGAATGTTGCGGATCACTACCAATGGCTCAAGGGCGTCCGGTGGCACGGAGAGGCGGTTGCTCTGCCGGTGGGCAGGGAGGTGGATTTCGCCCTCTTTCCCTCAGTCTCGTGGGACGGGATGGCCGCTCTCTGGGAACAAGGCTTGGCGGCCGCGGGCGGACTGAATCGGGACTTCTGGAAAGAGCCCGGACCTCTGCCCGAAGCTACCGACCGGGGGCCGGGATACGGGGTCGTTCCCGCCGACGCCCATCCGGAACATGTGCTGAACCGCCTTCATGCCTTGCGCGGGGCAAAGTGACGCATGAAATGAAAATGGGAGGTTTGCAACATGGATCGTGAATTGTCGACCTTGCGGAGCTTGTTTCGCCGTGTGTTACCGATCCACGGCGACCGGCCGGCCATCGTCTTCGGAGGACAGACTCTCACCTACGATACCCTCCATCGGGCCGCCCTGCGGGTGGCCCGGGCGATGGCCCGCCGCGGGGTCGGGCCGAACCGGCGCGTCGCCCTGATGATGTCCAATTGCCCGGAATTTGTGATCAGCGATCTGGGCCTGACGTTCGCCGGCGGCACCAAGGTGCCCCTCAACGACATGCTTGGCGAAAAAGAAATCGCGTATATCCTGAAAGATTCCGGAGCCGAGCTGGCCGTGGTCGGGCCCAATTTCTTCGACGTCGTCCAAAAGATCCGCCGTGATCTGCCGGATCTGAAGACGGTGGTGGGCGTCGCCCCCGAGGAGCAGTGTCCCGACGGGTTCATATCTTGGGAAGTGTTTCAAGCCCATGAAACAGAGGAAGATATCGGGGTGGACGTCTCACCTGAGGATATGGCCCTGATCATCTACACCGGCGGCACCACCGGTCTGCCCAAAGGGGTGGTTCACACCCAAGAGAATATTGTGCTCAATCTGTTCTCCCACATCATGGAGATGGGATTGCAGGACGACGAGCGGATCCTCTTGATGTCGCCCCTGCCGCACAGCGCGGGGATGGTGCTTTTGGCCGGCTTGATCAAAGGGGCGGCCCACTATATTGAACGAAAATTTGACCCCCAATTGGTCCTGGATCGGATTGAACAGAACAAAATCACCCTCACGTTCATGGTGCCGACAATGATCTACCGGGTGATGGACCAGATCGGCGGCCGAACCTATGATCTCCGGTCCCTGCGGACCATTGTGTACGGCGCGGCGCCGATTACCGCGGAACGACTTAAACAGGGTTTGGAGATTTTCGGTCCGGTATTCATGCAACTGTACGGTCAGAGCGAGGCGCCCAATTTCATCACGCGCCTGAAAAAAGAGGATCACCGCACCGACCCGGAGGGCGTCCACCGGCTGCGCAGTTGCGGCCAGCCCGTGGCAATGAGCATAGTCAAAATCGTCGACGAACACGGCAACGAGGTGCCGCGCGGGGTGGAAGGCGAAATCGCGGCCCGTACCCTTTACACGATGGTGGGATACCATAACCAACCGGAAAAGACGGCGGAAGCCCTGCGGGACGGGTGGTTGCACACCGGAGACGTCGGGATGATGGACGAAGAGGGGTACGTGTATCTTCTGGACCGGAAGAAAGACATGATCATCAGTGGAGGCATGAACGTCTACACCACGGAGGTGGAAAACGCCATTCAGCGGCACCCTGGAGTGGCCCAGGTGGCAGTGATCGGCGTGCCGCATCCCGACTGGGGGGAGGCGGTCATGGCGATCATTGTACCCCAAGGGGGGGTGGAAGTGACCGAAGAGAGCATCCTCGAGCATTGCCGGAAGGAGTTGTCTGCCTACAAACGGCCTAAGGAAGTCCGGTTCGTCGAGGCCCTTCCGCTGACGCCCTACGGCAAGATCGACAAAAAAGCGCTGCGCGAGCCCTATTGGTCCGGGCGCGACCGGCAGGTCAACTGAAGTGAGCGCAAGGAGGAAGCGGAAATGAACCGAGTGGTAGTGGTCGGCGTTGGCATGACCCGGTTCGGCAAGCAGCCGGAGCGGAGCTTGAAGGAGTTGGCCCGGGAAGCGACGCGGGCGGCCCTGGAAGACGCGGGGATTCGTGAGTTGGCAATTGAGGCGGCGTTCGTGTCCAATGCTATGGCCGGCGCCATCTGGAGACAGGAGAGCGTGCGCGGCCAGGTCTTCCTCTCGGGCACCGAGTTGGCCGGGATTCCCATGTTCAATGTGGAGAACGCCTGCGCCAGCGGGTCGACGGCGTTTCATCTGGCCTGTCTGTCGGTCCTCTCGGGAATGTACGACACAGTGCTGGTCCTCGGCGTCGAAAAGATGATCCATCCGGATAAGGACCGGACTTTTCGCGCTTTCGAGGGTGCAACAGACGTAGAATCTCTCTGGGCGTTTCCAGGCGGTGGGGGTCGGAGCCGGCAGAGCATGTTCATGGACTATTACGCCGAGGAAGCCCGGCGCCACATGGAGTTATACGGGACGCCCGTCGAGATCTTCGCTTCAATCGCCGCGAAGAACAGCCGTCACGGGGCTCTCAATCCTTACGCCCAGTATCAGGTGCCGCAGACGGTAGAGAGTGTCATGGCCTCCCGGGTCGTCAGCGACCCCTTGCGCCTGCTGATGTGTTCGCCCTTGAGTGATGGTGCGGCGGCAGCGATCGTCGCCCGGGAGAAGACGGCGCGGCGCTGGACGAGCCGGCCGGTCTTTGTCGCCGGTTCCGTGGTACTCTCCGCCCTGACCGGTCCGGCCTCGGGCGGGACCGAGAAGAAGAGGAGCAATGTGGAGCGGGCTGCGGAACGCGTCTATGCCCAGGCCGGACTCGGTCCCCGGGACTTAGATGTGCTCGAAGTCCACGACGCGGCAGCTCCCGGGGAACTGTGGGCTTATGAACAGTTGGGGCTGTGCAGCCCCGGGGAAGGGGCCAGGCTGGTGGAGTCCGGGGACACCGCCCTGGGAGGCTCAGTGCCCGTCAACCCCGGTGGCGGGCTGATCGCTAGGGGACACCCGGTGGGAGCCACCGGGCTCGCCCAGCTCGCTGAGATCGTTTGGCAGTTGCGGGGCGAGGCGGGGGCGCGCCAAGTGGAGGGTGCCCGGACCGGCTTGACGCAAAACGCCGGCGGCTTTTTGGAAGGAGACAGTGCCGCCGTGTCGTTGCACGTGTTGACGCGGTGAGCCGATCGCCTTCGCCCTTCTGATCGCCCTTCTGATACCGACGGGAGGACAACGAGCGAGCGCTGGGCCGCTGAGCATCCTATCGGCACCTTCACATATGTAACCGGGCGGCAAAATGAATCACCAGCGCCCCCACCACAATGCCGGCAAAGGTTTCCCTCCAGTCCTCTTCCAGGGCCTCGGGCAGAATGTCCCGGGCCACCACATAAGCCATGGCCCCCCCGGCAAAGGCCAGGGCGTAGGAGACCCCGGCGGGACCGGCCTGAAACAGGTTCATCCCCATCCACGTCCCCAAGGGTGTGACAAGCCCGGCTGCCACGGTCACCGCCGTCACCATGAGCGGCGATAGGCCGGCCATGCGAAGGGGCAGGGCGATGCTCATCCCCTCGGGAACGTTGTGGAGGGCGATGGCCAAAGCCAACACCGCTCCCAAAGAGGGCGCCACCCGCTCACCGGCCACGATGGCCAGTCCCTCGGGCAGGTCGTGAAGGGCGATGGCAAAGGCGAGAAACCAGCCCAACCTCATGAGGTGTTTCTGCTCGAAATCGCCTTTCCATCCGTCCATCCCGCGCTCCACCGCGCGGCGCAGCACACTCATAAAAGCGACCCCCGCCAGGCCCCCGCCCCAAAAAGCCGCCGGCCCCCCGTGGCGAAGCGCTGAGGGCAACAGGTCGATCCCCACCACCGACGCCATTATTCCTCCGGCAATTCCGAGGCACAGCGCCAACCACCGCCGGGCCCGCTCCCCGAGAGACAAAATTAACAACCCCCCGAGAGGCGTGGCCATCCCAGACCATAGACTGATCCACAACACCGGATCCACCGCCGGGGCCCCCTCTACAACAGAAAATGGCAACCCACGGCGATGAGCAGGGCCCCGCCCACGGCTTCACTGTATCCTCCGAGCCACCTGCCCACCCGCTGCCCCACGATCAGCCCCGCCGCGGACAACAGGGCCCCGAAAACGCCAAAAAGGGCCGCGGCGCCCCAGGGATTCACATTGAATAACCCCAGCCCGAAGCCCGCCGTCAAGCTGTCAAGACTGACCCCGAAGGCGTACAAAAGCCAGCCGTAGCTGACCCCGGACCGCATCCAATCCTCCGCTTTTTCCCGCATGGAATGCCAAATCATGTGGCCTCCGATCACGATGAGAACCACAGATCCGAGCCATTGGGCCACATCGCCGATGGCATAGTGGAGATTCATGCCGAAGCTGAGACCCGCCATAGGAAAAGCCACGTGGAGGACGCCCACCGCGGCGCTGGCTCGCAGAATCTCCGCCGGGCGAGGTTTGGTCAACCCCACGCCCAGCCCCACCGAGAAGGCATCCAACCCCAAGGCCACCGCCAGCAAAAACAAGGTGGCCCACTCCTCCGGCACCATGCCGATCCCGTACCCAACCTCCGCCATAGCCGTCATCCCTTCGTCCGCATCGGTCGGGGCCGTCCCGCCCGTCTGGGACCATGTCTATGCGGACACGCCGAAGGTTAGACATCACGGGGCCACGGCGGGGCCGCCCGCAAGTCCTGCAAGGGGGAATTATGGAGTGAGGACCACCTTGATAAAACTGTCCCTTTTGCCATCGGAATGGCCGCCCTTCATGTCGCCCGGGGTACTTGAATCACCCGGTGCCCCGCCGCCTTGATCAGGCGGTTGAGGATGGCCCAGCCGATGCCTTCCGGAGGAAACGGTTCGGCGTAGATCACCTCACATCCCCGGTGATCGAAAAACCGGAGGGCCGAGAAGAGGCCGGCCGCCACCGTGGCCAGGTCCCGGCGGGTGCCGCAGGCCACCACCTCGCAGAAAGGGGGATACGCAGTCCGCCCTTCGGCGGTGGTCAACACCCCCACCCGGCGGCCGGCGGCGTGGTCGTCCGTCGCCCGGCGCACGATCTCCGCCCGGGCGGTATCCAGATCGCCCCGCAGGAGATACAACTGCCCCTTGGGGGCATAGTGCCGGTATTTCATCCCCGGAGCCAGAGGGCGGTCGACGGAAGCTTTCCAGGAGGCGTCCAGTTCCACCGGCTCCCCCAGCACGTCCTGCAGCTCTTCGGGACTGATGCCCCCCGGCCGCAGAATCACCGGCCGGCCCTGGGGCCATCCGATGACCGTGGATTCCACGCCGATCCCCGCCGCTCCGCCGTCCACCAGGAGGGGAATGCGCCCGGCCAAATCCTCCCACACGTCCTTGGCCGTGGTGGGGCTGGGGCGGCCCGAGCGGTTGGCGCTGGGCGCCGCCACCGGAATCCCGGCGACCCGCAGGATGGCGGCCGCCACAGGATGGGCGGGCATGCGGATGGCCACCGTATCCAGGCCCCCGGTGGTGCGCCGGGGCACCCGGTTCGCCGCGGGGAGAACGACGGTCAGTGGACCCGGCCAAAACGCTTCCATCAACCGCTCGGCCGCCGGGAAAATCTCTTTGGCCAGGTCATCCACTTGCCGCTTTTCGGCAATGTGTACGATGAGCGGATTATCCCCGGGGCGGCCCTTTGCGACGTAGATTTTGTCAACCGCCGCGGGATCCAAGGCGTCAGCCCCGAGCCCGTAGACCGTCTCGGTGGGAAATGCCACCGTTTCTCCCCGGGACAAAAAAGCAGCGGCCTCGAGGATAGCCGGATCGTTTTTCAACCCTTCCGGATCGTCCAGGGCCGCGGCCACACGCATCCACTTGGTTTCCATTTTCAAGCCCCCATCACCATAGATGCCGGAACCATTCCACGATTTTCATGATGAGCTCAACAATAAACCACCTTAGGACCACCGGCTGTTTATGACCATCGACACCGGGCAACTCCACGGTGGTGACGTTCCCCTTTTCGTGGAACGTGGGAACCGCGTCGCCGTTCGTCAAATCGACGAAGCACAGGGGCGGAAAGAGCACACACCACCAATTGGTCCCCAGGCCACTTCCCAACGTGATCCGCAAAGCTTCGTAACGACCGGCGGGGTACACCTGATCCCCGTAGATTTTCGTCGGAAAGGGCACCATTCCAAAATCCGCCCGCACCGGGTAGTGGAACCCCGCAGCCCGGACCTCTTCCTGGGCGATCGCCTCCGCCTGGGGCACCAGGGCGCGAAGCCGGGCCCGGGCCTCGTCGGCGGTGGTCACGCCCTTCAGGTGATCGGACACCAGTTGGATGATCTTGTCCCGAACCTTCAGTTTGACCGCCTGGTCTTCGGGGCGATCGCTGTTGGCGATGATCCGCAGGCGGATCGCCTGATTCGGGATTGGAATAACGGCCCCGTCGCTGCCTCCCGCCCCGCCCGGCGCGTCCAGAGGGGGGAGTTGTCCACCCGTCGAGAAGGCGGTCCCGGCGGGATGTGCCCCTGGGGTAAAGGCGCCCGGGGCAGCGGTCACCGGAACCCCGCTGGGCCCTTCTTGGGGCCTCCAAGACCGATCGGGAAGCAAAGCCCCGATCCACCCCACCCCCAGTGTAAGCGCCAAGGCCAAAGGGCCGACCATGACCCGCCACAGCCACACCGCCCACGGCCGGGGACGTTTCGGTTGCTGTTCTTGCTCTTCCACGGCTCATCCCCCCGCCTCACCGCTGCTGTCGTACCAGCAGTATGGCCGGCGGGGAGAAATCTTAAACCTTGCAAACCTATGATTGCATTCTGATAGAGAAGCCGTTATGAGAAGCGGCCCCAGACCACCCGTTCGATGCCCGCCAGGTCCCGGTCTGTCCCCGTTTCCATCTGGACATCAGCGGCGCCGCCCGCCACGTGACGAAGGCTCTCCTCCAGAAGGCGGCGCACCTCTCCGGCTTGGTCCGCCCCCACCTCCACCGCCACGGCGCCCGGACGGGCGAGAACTTCGGGCAACTGGGAGAAGAGGCGCCGATACACCGCCAGGCCGTCCCCGCCTCCGTCCAAGGCCGCCCGGGGTTCGAAACGGGCCACCTCGGGCTGCAGGCCCTCAATCTCCGCGGACGGAATATACGGAGGATTGGAGACGACGATATCCGCTCGCTGCTTATGGTCGAGCAACGGGAAGAGGAGATCCCCTTGTACCAGGGTGACCCGATCCGCCACCCCGTGCCGCCATATATTCCGGGAAGCCACCTGAAACGCCCCGGGTGATACGTCGATGCCAACGATCCGGACCCCGGGCCAGTGGTGAGCCAGGGCCACAGCCAGGGCGCCGCTGCCTGTACCCACATCGGCGATCAGCGGGCGTTCCCACATGGAGCGCCACCCCAGAACCCGCTCCACCAGCCCTTCGGTCTCCGGGCGGGGAATGAGGACCTCGGGGCCGACTTCGAGTTCCAACCCGTAAAACTCCACCACCCCGGTGATGTACTGCAGGGGCTCCCGACGGGCCCGGCGGCTGACACCTTCGGCAATCCGCCGCTCCTCTTCCGGGGTGAGCACCCGGTCCGGATGAGCGTAGAGATACGCTTTGCCCACGCCCAGCACCCGCTGGATGAGCACCTCGGCGCTCAACCGAGCATCCTCCACCCCGGCTTTTCGCAACTGCGCCACGGCCGCCTTCAATGCTTCGTGAACAGTCACGGGGAGGTTCCTCACTGGGCAATGGATAATTTCTCCACTCGATCCGCGGCGATCAAGGCGTGGATGATCTCGTCCAAATCGCCGTCGAGCACGGCGTCAAGGCGGTGGAGGGTCAGGCCGATGCGGTGGTCGGTGACGCGATTCTGGGGAAAATTATACGTGCGAATCCGCTCGCTGCGGTCCCCGGTGCCCACCAGGCTTTTACGGGTTTGGGCCAGCTCCTCCTGCTGCTCCCGGTGATATTTTTCGTACAACCGCGCCCGGAGGACCCGCATGGCTTTCTCCCGGTTTTTGAGCTGGGATTTCTCATCTTGGCAGGACACGACGATGCCGGTGGGAAGGTGGGTGATCCGCACCGCGGACTGGGTGGTGTTTACGCTCTGTCCCCCCGGACCCGTGGAACAAAATGTATCGATGCGAAGATCCTTCTCGTGGATCTCCACCTCGACCTCTTCCACCTCGGGCATGACGGCCACGGTGGCCGTGGACGTGTGGATGCGGCCTCCGGATTCGGTGGTGGGCACCCGCTGGACCCGGTGGGCCCCGCTTTCAAATTTTAACCGGCTGTAAGCCCCCCGGCCCTGAACGCTGAAGACCACTTCTTTGAAGCCTCCAAGATCGGTGGGGTGAGAATCGATCATCTCCACCCGCCATCCTTGGCGCTCCGCATATCGGGTGTACATGCGAAACAGGTCGGCGGCGAACAAAGAGGCCTCCTCGCCGCCGGCGGCGCCGCGGATCTCCACGATGACATTTTTATCGTCGTTGGGGTCCCTGGGCAAAAGAAGAATCTGGAGTTTGGCCTCCAGCTCTTCCCGCCGATGCCCCAGGGCGGCAATCTCCGATTTCACCCATTCCCGCATCTCCTCGTCCAGGCGCTCCTCAAACATCTCTTTGGCCTCGCGGAGAGCGGAAACCACCTGTTTATACTCCCGGTACGTTTGAACGGTCTCTTCGAGATCGGCCTGTTCCTTGGAATAGGTCCGCAGTTTCTCCGGATCGGCCAGGACGTCGGGGTCGCACAGGCGGCGGCTCAGATCCTCATAGCGTTCCTCGATCGCCTGAAGTTTGTCCCACATGGTCATTCCTCCTTGACCGTATCGCCCAGCCGCACATAAACGATACCATTCTAACATTATAAAGGAATTCCCTGGCCGGGAAAACCGAAGGAGGCGAAAATGCGGGATTTTCCTCTTTCGTCCCCGGTCAATTGGTTGTACAATGGGGATCGGTGTTTCGATTCGGGGGTGAGTAGGGTGAAACAGGCAGAACTTGATGAATGGGCCAAGGAGTTGGCACCGGAACTGGGGGAATCTCCGGCCCGCACCCGGGAGTTGGTGCAGGCGGTGTACGACGGGCTTGCCCGCTACAACGCTCTTGAATCTTTCCCCGCAGAGACGATCCGGACGACGATCCGCTGTCACCTCAAGGCCTTTTGGCCGCGGTTTCGCACGGCTTCGGGGCCTGGCGGACGGTCCATCAGCCGATAAACGTTACAAAGCCACCGACGCCGGTGGCTTTGATTGTGCATGTTCACGTTTTGAGTCCGGGGTCACGGGCCTCGAAAGGGAGGTGCCGGAGTGGGCGGTGTGTTGACCGAATTCCTGGCCGGGGAGGGCGCGGGGGGTTCGAGTTTGGGCTTGACCGCAGGAATCTGTCGCTGCCACTGGTCGATCCTCGACTGAAAATCGCTCACCGGTCTTCCCGCCCGCACGGCGTCGGCCACGTCTTCAATCTGCCGCAGCAAGGTCCGGTCTTCGGTGATATGCGCCTCGTTGATGACCGGCGCCGTGATCAGAAGCCGCTGGCGAATCTCGGTTTTCACTTGCTCCGTGCGCTCGGCGTCCCGAATGGGCATGGATACGCGAATTCCAATGAAAGCCCGGTGATTCCGGACCACTGCCGCCGCCGACTGCACCCCGGGTACCGAAGAGGCCACATCCGCCAATCGGTCGGCCAAAGCCGCCTCTCCGCCAGCCACACCCGCACCGGAGCGGGGAGATGGCAGGGTCCCCAGACTAACCGGCGGGTTCAGGACGTCTTGTCCGTGTGCCCAACGGTTGCGGTCCCCGTCGCCGTCCACATCGATCCGCGACCGGTCCATCTTCGGCGCGGCGGGGGGTTGGGCCCCGGCACCGGGCTGCCCGATCCCGCATCCCGCGATCACCAGGACCGCCCCCACCGCCGCAGCGGCACCGCTCCGCCAATTTCTCCGCCTCTGCCTCATCGCGTCACCTCCTCACCTCGGCTTTAATGTGCCCAGGTGAGAAAGGATTGAAACAACAAAGCCGACTCCCATCCTTCCGGAAGCGATCCGGGGAGCCGGCTCATCGGCGGAATGCCGCATGGCCATTCACATGTTGTATTTCTTCTTAAACCGCTCGACGCGCCCGCCGGTGTCGACAAACTTCTGCTTGCCGGTGAAAAACGGATGGCATTTCGAGCAGATCTCCACCCGCAGGTTCTCTTTTACCGAGCCGGTCTCAAAAGTTTCCCCGCAGGCACACGTCACTTTTGTAATCTTAAACTCCGGATGAATTCCAGCCTTCACGAACACTCACCTGCCTTCCTCGGACACCTCCGCACAAAACGAAAGCGCCAAGGTACATTATATCGCCATCGCACCGTAGATCGCAATGGAAAGTTCGCCCGCCGCCCCTCACCATTTTGGCCGATGCTCTTGGAGGTCTTTCATCATATTGGCAAAGGTTTCTCGGTCGATCTCTCCCCGGGCGTAGCGCTCGCGCAGCACCTGTTCCGCCCGGTCGCCGGACCACCCGCCCCCGGGAGCGGCGTGTCCACCGTACCGCCTGACCAAGAAAACGATAAACCAGATCACCAAGCCCACAATGATAATCCACAGGAGAAAGCCAAGTCCCATCATGCCAAACATGCCCATCGGCCACCACCCCCAATCTGTGCCCGGTCCGACACCAGGTCCATATCCGTACATCATTCACTCATCCCCCTTGCTTGGGCTGAGGGCACCAAAGGCATTGGGTCCGCGGCACCCTGCAATTTTATTGTATCATGAAGAAGGGACGGCCAACACGTTACGGCTTGGAACAAAGGCGAATTCTTCGCATCTTTTGCCGGAAAACTCTTGTTCTTCCACTTCAACCCGTTATTCTCATGCTGAACAAAATCCGCGGAGGCCGGGCTCCAGCGCCTCACCGTGCAGAAAGGGTGATCGTGTATGAAAATTGTGATTGCTCCAGATTCGTATAAAGGTAGTCTAAGCGCCGTGAAGGTGGCGGCGGCCATGGCAAGGGCGGCCCGGGAGGTGTTCCCAGACGCCCAGGTGGAGGAGATCCCCATGGCCGATGGCGGCGAAGGCACGGTAGACGCACTGGCAGCCGCGACGGGGGGCCGGCGCGTGCAAACCCGGGTGACGGGCCCGCTCGGCGCCCCGGTTGAAGCCACCTTCGCCATCCTCGGGGACAGCCGCACGGCGGTGATCGAGATGGCCCAAGCGTCGGGGCTGCCCTTGATCCCAAAGGATCGGCGGGATCCCGGCCGGGCGTCCACCTTCGGTACCGGCGAGTTAATCCGGGCAGCTCTGGACGAAGGATGTGATACACTCTTGATCGGCCTGGGGGGGTCGGCGACCAACGATGCCGGCGCGGGTATGTTGCAGGCTTTGGGAGCCCGGATCGTCGATGCGGAAGGCCAGGATCTCCCTCCCGGCGGTCTCGCCCTGGCCCGGGCAGCCCGGGTCGATCTTCAACACCTGGATCCCCGGCTGGCTGGCGTACGGGTCCGGGCCGCCTGCGACGTGGACAATCCCTTGATCGGCCCCCAGGGCGCCAGCGCAATATTCGGCCCACAGAAAGGCGCCACTCCCGAACTGGTACGGACGTTGGACGAGGCTCTGGAACATTTTGGCCGGTTGCTTGAGGCCGCCACCGGGCGGAGCGTCCTGGATCTGCCGGGGGCAGGCGCGGCGGGAGGACTCGGGGCCGGTCTAGTGGCCGGGCTCGGCGCCTCCCTGGAACGCGGCGTGGGCTTGGTGGCCGAAGCGGTCAAGCTTCCCGACCGAGTGCGGGACGCAGATTTGGTCCTGACAGGAGAAGGAAATACGGACCACCAGACCGCCCGCGGAAAAACGCCAATGGGCGTACTGGAGATCGCCGCTTCCCTGGGTGTGCCGGTCGTGATTTTGTCCGGTGGACTGGGGCCTGGATATGATGAGCTTCGCCGGATCGGGCCCGCGGCCTGTTTTAGCGCGGTACCCGGACCGTGCACATTGGATGAAGCCATTGCCGCCGGAGAAGCTGGGGTTTACCGTGCAGCCAAAGAGATCTTGCTCACCTGGCGAATGGCCAGGGGAATTCGCTGAGGCGATGAAACCCGTTCGCAATCTTCGGGGCGGTCGCGGGAGGTCTGGAAAAGTCTAAGGCCCCCTTTAAGCCCGGGCACTGCGCTCCCGCACATCCAGCGTAGCCAGAAACTCGGCGTTTGTCTTTGTCTCTTTCAGTTTCTTCAGGAATAGTTCGGTGAAGTCCGGGGTATCACTCATGGCCCGCCGCATGGCCCAAAGGCGGTCCAGTTGCTCCGGGGTGAGGAGCAACTCTTCCCGCCGGGTGCCCGAGCGCCGGATGTCGATGGCCGGGAAAATCCGCTTTTCGGCCAGGCGCCGATCGAGGTGAAGTTCCATATTGCCGGTTCCCTTGAATTCTTCGTAGATCACATCGTCCATTCGAGATCCGGTGTCGATGAGGGCTGTGGCGAGGATGGTCAGGCTGCCGCCTTCCTCGATGTTCCGGGCGGCTCCGAAAAAGCGTTTGGGCCGGTGGAACGCGGCGGGGTCGATTCCGCCGGACAGAGTGCGGCCACTCGGGGGAATGACCAAATTGTACGCCCGGGCGAGGCGGGTAATGCTGTCCAGGAGAATGACCACGTCCCGCTTGTGCTCCACCAGGCGCTGGGCGCGTTCCAGAACCAGCTCGGCCACCTTAATATGATTGTCGGGCACTTCGTCAAAGGTCGAGGCCACCACTTCGCCCTTGACAGAACGCTGCATATCGGTCACTTCTTCCGGCCGCTCGTCTATCAGCAGAATAAACAACTCGATCTCCGGATAGTTGGTGCCGATGCTGTTGGCGATCTCTTTGAGAAGAAGGGTCTTCCCGGCTTTGGGCGGCGCGACGATCAGCCCCCGCTGGCCGAGCCCCACCGGAGCGATCAGGTCGATGATTCGCGCCGACAGCCGGTCCGGAGTCGTTTCCAAGATGAGCTTTTTATTCGGAAAAAGCGGGGTCAGCGCGGCAAAATGCAGCCGTTCCGCGGCAGCTTCCGGGCTCGTGCCATTCACCGCCTCGACGTGCAGCAAACCGAAATACCGCTCGTTGTCCTTGGGCGGCCGAACCTTTCCCGACACTCGGTCCCCGGTCCGCAAGTCAAACCGGCGAATCTGGGAAGCGGCCACATAGATGTCCTCGTTGCTGGGCAGATAGCCGATGGGCCGCAGAAATCCGTAGCCATCGGGCATGATCTCCAATACGCCCTCGGCAAACATGAACCCGTCCCGTTCGGCCAGCGCTTTCAAGATGGCAAAAATCAATTCTTTTTTCTTCATCTGGCCATAATGCTGAATTTGGTATTCTTTCGCCAGCTTATACAACTCGGTGAGTTTTTTCGATTCCAATTCCCCAATGTGCAAATGCTGTCACCTGCATTTCGGATAATTTCATGCATAACCTGGCCCGGCCCGGGAACCCGGCCAACGTTGAACAAACGGCGAGCTTCGAAACGGTGAAACCTTATCAGGAAGGTGGAATGGAAGGAGGCAGTTGGGGCCGGTGCCAAACCGGCAGCCGGCCATCAGCGAAGAACGAGATGAGGTTTGCGGTCCAACCGGTGTCTCGCTTCAATGAACCGGACGGTGCCCGTTCTCGCACGCATGACCAGCGAGTGTGTCTTGGCCGTGTTTTTCGACAAAAACCGCACGCCGTGAAGCAATTCCCCTTCGGTGACCCCGGTGGCGGCAAAGATCGCATCGTCCCCGCGCACCAAATCTTCCAGGGTTAGCACCTTCCGGGGATCACCGATCCCCATCGTCCGACAGCGTTCCCGCTCGGCATCGTCCTGGGGAACCAGGCGTCCTTGGAACTCACCGCCCAGACATTTTAACGCGGCGGCAGCCAGGACCCCCTCCGGAGCTCCGCCGGTCCCGAACATGATGTCCACTCCGACTTCCTCGAAAGCCGTATTGATGGCTGCCGCGACATCTCCGTCGGTGATGAGTTTAATCCGCGCGCCGGCACTGCGGATCTCTTCAATCAAGGATTCGTGGCGCGGGCGATCGAGCAGGATGGCCACCACTTCACTGATATGTTTATCATTGGCTTTGGCGACTTCCATCAAATTCTCTTTCACCGTGGCATCCAGGTGGATCCTTCCTTTGGCCCGGGGGCCCGCGGCGATCTTCTCCATGTACATGTCCGGGGCGTGCAGCAGGGTTCCCCGGGGCGCCGCTGCCACCACCGTAATGGCGTTCCACAATCCCTTGGCGACGATGTTCGTGCCCTCCAAGGGATCCACAGCCACATCGACCTCCGGGGCGCTCCCGGTTCCGAGGTGTTCCCCGATATACAACATCGGGGCCTCGTCCATCTCCCCTTCACCGATCACCACAATACCGTTCATGTTCACCGTGTCAAACATGCGGCGCATCGCCGTGGTGGCGGCGTCATCGGCCTCCATCTTCTTGCCGGTGCCCATCCACCGCGCCGAGGCCAGGGCGGCCACCTCGGTCACCCGAACCAATTCCATGGCTAATTCCCGTTCCACCCGGTCCGCCTCCCTACGATCACTCTCCACCTTTAACTATAGCACGACAAAGCCGTCTCCAAAAGCACGCCCAGGCAGGAAGCGACCCATACGATATGAATCTATCAAGTGACGGGTTCGATATTCGAGATGAATTTCGGGTACGGAGGTGGTCGGGGTGCGGAGGTGGATCGGCGTCGCTTTAGCCCTCTTGATCGCCCTGGGATCCACGTCCCTGGTGGTCAAGACCGCCGCTTATCCCGAACGCTCCTGGGTTCAATTGGCTGCAGCCGCCGCGCATTACGCGCATAGGACCTTTGAAAGCGAATGGGCCAAGGCCTTTGCCTCCCGGGAGGAGCCCGCTGCCCGGGATGTCGCTCCCGGAAAGCCGCAGACCGCTTCACCCATCACCTATGAGATCGAGGCCAAGTTAGACCCTCAACAACATCAGATCCGCGGCCGAGAAACCGTGGAATGGCGGGAGCCCTTGCCGAGCCCGGTCCACTTCTATCTCTATCCCCTAAATCCCGGCGGCATTCAGGTTCACGGGGTATACCGAGATGGAAAGAGCGTCCCCTATCAGGTGCTGGGGGAACAACTGCTGATACAAGTCGGGTCCGGGACTTCCAAACGGCTGACCCTGGAGTTTACCACAGACATCCCCAGCGGCGGGACCCGTTACGGGGAGCGGGACGGGGTATGGATTCTCGCCTATTGGTATCCCATCCTCGCATCCCTGGATCAAACAGGTTGGATCACTCCACCTCCGTCCAAGGGATTCGGTGAACCCTATATCGTCGACACCGCGGACTACCGGGTCACATGGACGGCACCGAAGGGGATGACTTGGTACGCCTCTGCCCCGGCGCAAAGCGCCGTGCCCTCGGGTGATGGGACGGTCACCGTCAAGATGGACGGACGCGCCCTGCGCAATTTTGCCCTGGTGGGGTCGGCGGGGTACCAGGACACAACCCTGACTTTGGCTGACGGCTTGACGGTCCACCTCGGCCTCCTCGCCCCGGAACACCGCGTTGCACTTGAAGCCACGGCAACGGCGGCCTTGAACCTTTACCGCGCCCGATTTGGCCCCTTGCCGACCCAGGCGGTGGCCTTGGTGGAGACTCCGCCCGGCACCACCTTCGCCCAGGAGCTGCCAAATTTAGCGCTGATCGACGTTGACCTGTGGAACGGGCAGATGCCCGAGCAGGACGCCGACCGGTGGACGGCCCACGAACTCGCCCATCTGTGGTGGTATAGCGCCGTGGGCGATTACGAAGGGCTGACGCCGTGGATGGATGAAGGGCTGGCGGATTACAGCTCCTATCTTTATGAAGAAAGCCGATACGGCCCGGAAGCGTACGAAGCGGCCATGAATCGCCTGACGAGTTGGTTTCGGGAAGGTCGGTCTTATTCGCCGGGCCACCCGGGCGTTGCCCTTCCCACCCGGGACCTCGGGGCAACAGAGCGGCCCTATGAAGATTTTGACACCGAATGGCAGTATTACTTCCTCGAATATCTCCGCCCCGTCCTCATGTACCGGGATCTGCGCCAGGCCATGGGGGACGACCGGTTTTTCTCCTGGCTGCAAACCCTCTACCGTCAACACGTGGGCGAGGTCCTCACCGCGGACCGGTGGCGGGACAGCCTACAGCAGGCCGACCCCGCAGCCCTGGAGCGGGCAAACTTGTGGCTCGACGCCCCTTATCGCACTGTCCTTCGCCAGCTGGATCCGGGCGGCAATCTGCATCCTGCGAACGAGACACCGTGAAACACCGCCGGCCGGCTGTCGAGTCTCCGGACGATCGACTTACACCGCGGCATCCCGTTCGATTTTCCATGTAAAATATCGGGTTAACAAGGAGACGGCAATGTCGATGGCCCGTTCATCGGGGTTCATGCCGGCGCTGTGCAGCCCCTCGGGGCTGTCGACGCCGAGCCAAAACATAAATCCGGGAATCGTTTCGAGAAAATACCCGAAATCTTCGCCCGTCATGGCGGGCTCGCAGGGTATGACCTTCACCCCGCCTTCCCGAGCGGCCCAATCCATGAACTCCCGGGCCAAATCCGGCGTGTTGTACACCTGCTGGTAGTTCGCTCCGTAGTCGATGGTCGCCCGACAGGAGAACCCCTCTTCAATGCCCCGGACCAGCGCCTCAATCCGCTC
Source organism: Kyrpidia spormannii (assembly GCF_002804065.1). Taxonomy (NCBI): domain Bacteria; kingdom Bacillati; phylum Bacillota; class Bacilli; order Caryophanales; family Alicyclobacillaceae; genus Kyrpidia; species Kyrpidia spormannii. The sequence goes on from NZ_CP024955.1 coordinate 3,295,595, forward strand.
TTTCATCTGGGAGAGGGACTCTGTGGAAAGCGCCCGGATCGTCCCCTCCAGGCGCGCCCGCTCGGCGATGATGTTCTGCTTCGTCCCGGCCTCCATCCTCCCGATGGTCACGACCCCCGCATCCAGAGGGTTGAGGTTCCGGGCCACCACGGTCTGCAGTTGAACGAGCAGATGGGCTGCCGCCACCGCCATATCCTTTGCCCGGTGGGGAAAGGCCGCGTGGCCGCCCTGGCCGATGAGGTCGATAAACAGCTCAGAGGTGCCCGCGAACAGCGTCCCTTCCCGGAGAGCGATAGTCCCCACGGGATACTCCGGCGCCACGTGAAGGGCGATGATCCAGTCGGGCTTCCACCGCGAAAACTCCGGACTTTCCCGCATAGGCAGGGCACCTCCCGGCCCCTCTTCGGCAGGTTGGAACACCACCACCAGATCATCCCGCACAGGGTGGTGTACGAAGTGTTCCACCACTCCCAACGCCACGGTCATGTGGACATCGTGGCCGCAGGCGTGCATATAACCGGGACGCACAGAACGAAAGGCTAGGCCCGTGGCCTCCTCCACCGGAAGCCCGTCCATGTCCGCCCGGTAGCCAACCACCCGCCTGGGAGCCGTGCCTTTGATCCGCACCAACACCCCGGTGCGCCACGTCTTCACTTCGATTCGGGAGGCGGGCAGCCGGGCGAGAACATCGAGGATATAGCGCTGGGTTTCAAACTCCTGAAATCCGGGCTCGGGAATGCGGTGCAGATCCCGGCGGATCGCCTGCAGGTCGAGAGCCCCCGGGGTCACAGTTGCCGCAGCTCCTGCTTGATCTCCGTTTTCGCCCGGGTTTGTTCGTCGATCCGCTTGATGACCCGGGCCGGAGTCCCCGCCACCACCGTGTAGGGCGGAACGTCTTCGATCACCACCGCGCCGGCCGCCACCACCGCGCCCCGGCCCACCCGGATCCCCTCCAGAATCACGGCGTTCGCCCCGACCACTACATCATCCTCCACCACCACGGGCTTGGCGGATGGAGGTTCCACCACCCCGGCGATGACGGCACCGGCGCCGATGTGGCAGTTCTTTCCGATGATCCCTCGACCGCCCACCACGGCGTTCATGTCGATCATCGTACCCTCCCCGATGACCGCCCCAATGTTGATCACCGCGCCCATCATGATCACCGCCCGCTCCCCGATCTCCACCCGCTCCCGGATGATAGCTCCGGGCTCGATCCGCGCCTGGAGCCCCTTTGTGTCGAGGAGGGGAATCGCGGAATTCCGCCGATCACTTTCCACCACCCAATCGGTGATGCGTTCCCTGTGGGCAGCCAGCACTTCCCGAAGCTCGTCCCATTCGCCGAACACCACACCGACATCTCCGGAGATAAACGCTTTGGCCCCCGGCCCGAAATCGATTCCATCCAGCCGTCCTTTCAGGTAAATCTTGACTGGCGTCCGCTTTTTACTGTTCTGGATAAACGCGATGATTTCTTTCGCGTCCATGTCCGCTCACTCTCCTTTACCGTCCGGCTGCTCCGTTCGCGGGGCGGACCCCGCCCGCATAACCCCAAGCCAAATAAGGAGGATGCCGACCAGTTCACTGATCGGGAGGAGGGCCGGGTACCCGGTCTTGGCCGCCGACCCCGCGGCACTGAGGATAATTGCCCCGAAAGCGATTAAAAGCCCCGAAGGTTGCCGGGTCTCCCACCAAGACCACAGGGGGCCGACAATCAGGATCACTCCCCCCACCATGGACAAAAGCAAAGGATACCATGCCCGGACCAACCCCGGCATCGCCTCCCCGCCGATGGCCGTTCCCGCCCCGCGGAATCTGGTCATATCCAGGGGGCCTAAGCTGATGAGCTGCACCAAAAAGACCAGGGACACCACGACCACATACGCGGTGAAGGTCCACTGGGCCCATCCCCGGCGGCCCCTTCCCAGCAAATCCACCTCGCCCGCCGCCATAGTCGCCACCAGCACCAAAGCCGCGTAGTAGTAAATTTTATAAATCGCAGAAGTCCATCCCCAAACCAAGGCGTACCCTTCTCCGAAGGCCGCCACGGTGTAGAGAAGGAACGAGGCCGCCCACCAAAAATGGTGGGCTCCGCCCCGCTTCGCCCACCGTTTGATCATCGAACCGGCAAGGCCCAGCGACACCACCGCCGCCGCCCACGCCACCCATGCGGTGATCGACAACACCGCCGCCTCCTTTGTGCTGGATCCCGTTTCTTTTGTCGGCGCGAACCCGTACCTAAGGCGGAGGCCGCCCCGCCTCGCGGCCGGGGCGAGGAGAGGGGAGTCGGCCGGGACTCAGGGAGTGGGGCGGTTCCCCCAGTCCGCGAGGAATCGCTCGATGCCGAGGTCGGTCAACGGATGTTTGACCATCCGCTCCAGCACGGTAAAGGGGACCGTGGCAATGTGAGCCCCGGCCAGGGCGGCTTGGGTCACATGCACGGGATGCCGAATGCTGGCGGCGATGATCTGCGCATCCAGGCCGTGAAGTCGGAAAATCTCCGCCACTTCGCGGATAAGGGCGATTCCGTCGTACCCGATATCGTCCAGCCGGCCCACGAAAGGACTCACGTAGGACGCCCCGGCACGGGCGGCCAGAAGGGCCTGGTTGGTGGAGAAAACCAGCGTCACATTCGTCCGAATCCCTTCTTGGGCAAAGGCGTAGGCCGCTTTCAAACCTTCCGCGGTCATCGGCACCTTGATGACGATGTTCGGGGCCACAGCCGCTAGCTTCCGCCCTTCCTCCAGCATACCCTCGGCATCCAGGGAGAGAACCTCCGCACTGATCGGGCCGGTCACCATCCCGGCGATTTCAACCAGGGTTTCGACAAAATCCCGGCCTTCTTTTGCGATGAGGCTGGGATTGGTGGTCACCCCGGACACCGCCCCCCAGGCGCTGACCCGGCGGATCTCTTCGACATTCGCACTGTCGATAAACAGCTGCACCCGAATCCCCCCTCGATAATGGGCGGCACCGCATCGCCCCGGCGATTACGCTTTGCCGTTACTTCCGAACAGGCGAATCTTCGCCTTGACCGTGTCCTTAATGGCTTGGCGGGCGGGCCCCAGGTACTTGCGCGGATCGTAGACTTCCCGGTCCGCGGCGAAAATCTCCCGAACTTTGGCCGTAAAGGCTTCTTGGTTCTCGGTGTTCACGTTGATCTTGGCGACCCCGAGGCTGATCGCTTTCCGAATATCCTCGTCGGGAATCCCAGAACCTCCATGGAGGACAAGGGGCAGTTTGCACAGGTCCCGAACGGCGGCCAAACGGTCAAAATCCAGCTGGGGCTTGCCTTTGTACCGGCCATGAGCCGATCCGATGGCCGGCGCCAAGGCGTCAATTCCTGTCTCCTCCACCAGCCGCTTGGCTTCCTCGGGGCGCACCAAACTCGCTTCCCGCTCGTCGACGGTGAGCTCGTCTTCTGTTCCACCGATCCGCCCCAACTCCCCTTCCACCGACACTCCCAACACTTTACAGGCGTCCACGACCTGCTTGGTCAGGCGAATATTCTCCTCCAAAGGATGATGAGAACCATCAATCATGATGGAGGACCATCCCCGGCGCAAACACTTGAGTACCCACTCGTAGGAACTGCCGTGGTCGAGGTGAAGCACCACCGGAACCGTGGCATTGCGGGCAGCCGTCAAAGCGATGGCCGCCGTGTAGTCGATGCCCATGTACTTGATGGCCCCTTCACTGGTTCCCAAGATCACCGGAGACCGTTCCTCTTCGGCGGCCTCCATAATCGCCTGGGTGAACTCCAGGTTGTTGATGTTGAACTGGCCCACCGCGTACCCGTTGCGAAACGCGTCGTCCAGCACTTCTTTCAATGTGGCCAGCGGCACCGAACATCCCTCCAATGTAAAATATCGTCCAATCCATCGGCAGCCATGCCCGTTCCCTGCCATTATATCACGGGAATTTTTCACCTGTCGCGCCACGGCGAGCCCCGGCGCCGACGTATGTAGGGACGACCTTCAGCTCAACTGATCCCTGATCACCTGCCGGAGTACTTCGATGTCGAAGGGTTTGGTGAAATGCGCCACCACCCCCAACTCATCCGCCTCTCTCACCAGATCGAGTTCGCCGTACGCTGTCATCATGATAACCTTCACCGCGGGGTCGATGTCGCGGATGTGGCGCAGGATCTCCAGTCCATCCATCCCCGGAATCTTCATATCGAGGATGATCAGATCCGGCCGCTCATCTTGAACAATCTGCAAAGCCCCTGGTCCATTCGCCGCTTGATAAATGCTGTAGCCATCTTGTTCCAATAATTCCTTCAACAGTACTCGGATCCCGAATTGGTCGTCCACAACTAAAATTTTCTTTGAAGACACGGCCTTTCCCCCTTTCGACATCTCCCTCCTCGTCAATATTTCGCTTCTCAACTGTAAAATCCTCCATGACACGATTCGACATCACATCTCCTTTTTCGACAATCGTGGTTGGACGAAAACCGGTTCCAATTAATTGTCCGAATAAAATATCCCCCTCCCGTTTTGGGAAGGGGATAGGGGTTCGGCAAGCTCAAACCCCGGTGGCCGTGGAGGAAGCCCGCCGTTCCTGCCGGTACTCCATCGCCGCCCGGATAAATTCTCGAAAAAGAGGTTGAGGCCGGTTTGGCCGCGATGTGAATTCCGGATGAAACTGGGTTGCGACAAACCACGGGTGATCTTTCAACTCAATGACCTCCACCAGACGCCCGTCCGGCGAAGTGCCCGCCACCACCAATCCCGCGTCGGCCAAAGCATCCCGGAAGGCATTGTTGAATTCGTACCGGTGGCGGTGGCGTTCAAAGACCACCGACTCGCCGTAGGCCGCGTGGGTTTTGGTTCCGACCTTGAGATGGCACGGATAAGCGCCCAGGCGCATCGTGCCGCCCTTGTCGGTCAAACCTTTTTGTTCCGGCAACAGGTCGATGACCGGGTGGCCGGTGGATTCGTCAATCTCTGTGGTGTGCGCATCCTCCCAGCCGAGCACGTTTCGGGCATATTCCACCACCGCCAGTTGCATCCCCAAACAGATGCCGAGGTAAGGAATGCGATTCACCCGGGCATACTCTACGGCGGCAATCTTTCCTTCAATTCCCCGATCGCCGAACCCTCCGGGTACGAGTACCCCGTCAACACCTTCGAGGAGCTCGGCGACATTGTCCGGAGTGACCTCCTCCGCCGAAATCCACCGGATGTCCACGGTGAGATCATTGGCGTACCCGCCGTGGGCAAGGGCTTCCGCCACGCTGATATACGCATCTCGAAGGCTGACGTACTTCCCCACCAGCGCAATGTTGACCCGTCCCCTGAGATTTTTCACCCGTTTGACGAGATCGATCCATTCCCCCATCTCCGCCGGAGGCGCGTCCAATTTCAGGTGCCGGACCGTAATCTCGTCCAGGCCTTCCTCCTGAAGCATCAGGGGGACGTCATAGAGGACCACTGCATCCCGTGCTTCAATCACAGCATCTACGTCCACATCGCAGAATAACGCGATTTTCCGCCGAAGCTCTTGGGAGAGCGGATACTCGGTTCTGCAGACGATCACATTGGGGCTAATGCCGATGCTTCGCAGTTCCTTTACACTGTGCTGGGTAGGTTTGGTTTTGAGTTCTCCCGAGGGGCGCAGATAAGGGATCAAGGTGACATGAATATACATAACGTTGTCCCGGCCAACATCGCTGCGGATCTGTCGAATGGCTTCAAGAAAGGGCAAGCTTTCGATGTCCCCCACCGTGCCCCCGATCTCCGTGATCACCACGTCCGCCCCGGTGTCCCGCCCGGCCTGGAACACCCGTTCCTTGATCTCGTTGGTGATGTGGGGGATGACCTGAACCGTTCCCCCTAAATAATCGCCCCGGCGTTCTTTTTGGATGACCGACCAGTAAACTCGGCCGGCGGTCACATTGTTGTTTTGCGATAAACTGATGTCAATAAATCGTTCATAATGGCCCAGGTCTAAATCGGTTTCCGCCCCGTCGTCGGTGACGAACACCTCCCCGTGCTGATACGGGCTCATGGTCCCGGGATCCACATTGATGTAAGGGTCAAACTTCTGAATGGTCACTTGGAGTCCCCGGTTTTTTAGCAATCTCCCCAGGGAGGCGGCGGTGATCCCCTTGCCGAGAGACGACACGACGCCGCCAGTGACAAAGATATATTTGGTCATTCTTCATCCTCCCAGGCCGCACGGCACAGAGAAAAAGCCTGATTTGCATCAGGCGTCGTCTCAACCGTTTCCCATACTTTACGTATGGTATCCTCTCGCCCCCGCAGCGTCAAGTGAAATCGGGCGAAATTCAATAATCATCCTCACTGTCTTCAAAGTCCAAGTCATCACTGTCGTCGATCTCGTCGTCATCGGGTTCCAAATCATCCAGTTCCTCGAAGTCGTCCACATCTTCCTCGTCCACGACCTCATCTTCGGATTCCTCATCCTCGACTTCGTCGATCTCCACCAGTTCGAGATCTTCGTCCTCTTCTTCCTCGTCGTCCACGACCGCGGCCGCCTTCTTGCCAAGGCTGCGGTCTGCGGTCTTATCGGTGGGATACCAGCGTTTTAATCCCCAAACGTTGCCGCCCAAGTGGATAAACCGCCCGTCCACGTTGATATCCGTGAACAAGCGGGCAATGACCTCATCCAGCTCCTCGTCGGAGAGGCCCTTCAATTGCGCCACGTCGGCCAACAAGTCGCGGTAGTGAGCCGGTGTGCCCCCTTCCCGCAGAACTTCGTACGCCAAGTCGACAAACGACGCTTCTTCCAGACGTTCGGGATCCCACCCCGCCACGGCTTCCCCCGCCATCGGCGATCCCCCTTTCCCATCGGAACTCTTGTAACCGAATTCGACGACTGGAACGGTTCACTGCATACAGAAGGGAATTATAACACACCGCCCTCCGCCTTGCCAGCGGAAAAGTCCACGGAATGAAGTATCTCGTCCACCACGTCCTCGAGGCCCCGCCTTCCGTTTGCCACTTCTTCCAAAACCCTTTCCCAATCCGGCCGCGCCGCTTTCCATTGTAGGAAAGCCCCCTGAACTCGGGCTAACACCTGGTCCCACACGGCGTCTTCCACGCGCCGCAACCGCCGTTTTCGGCCTTCCCCGCTCTCTTCCAAGTAGGTCCGGTGGCGAAGGATTTGTTCCCACAGGTCCTCCACCCCCCGGCCTTCCGATGCCGAAGCAGCGAGCACCGGGGGCCGCCACCCCCGGCGATGGGCGAGGTCCACCATGTAGCGAATGAGGCGGACCGTCCGATCGGCCCCGGGGAGGTCGGCCTTATTGACTACGAAAATGTCGGCAATCTCCATGATCCCCGCCTTGAGCATCTGGACCTGGTCCCCCCCCGCCGGGCCCAGAGCGAGAATGACCGTGTCCACCGCATGAACCACGTCCAGTTCCGACTGCCCGACCCCCACGGTCTCGGCGATGACCACATCGTAACCGGCAGCATCGAGAAGATCCAGTACATCTTTCGTTGATCGGGCCAATCCCCCGAGGCGGCCCCGGGTGCCCATGCTTCGGATAAAAACCCCCGGATCCAAGGCATGATCCACCATTCGAACCCGATCTCCCAGCAGTGCCCCTCCTGTAAACGGACTGGTGGGATCCACCGCCACCACCCCGACCCGATGACCCAACCCCCGCAACAACCGGATCAAGCGGTCGGTCAGTGAACTTTTCCCCACCCCCGGGGGCCCCGTCAAACCGATTCTGTACGCTCCCCCGGCCACCGGGCGGAGGGCGTTCAGAAGCGCCGCGGCCTCGGGAGCCTCATCCTCCACCCACGTGATCGCCCGGGCGATGGCCCGGGAATCCCCGGACCTTATCCGTTCAACCCATCGCTCCACACTTTGCGGCACCTTGGACACCCCTCGCCCCGGACTCAATCCCGCAACAGTTCCCTGGCCACTACCATGCGCTGAACCTCGTTGGTCCCCTCGTAGATCTGAGTGATCTTCGCATCCCGCATAAACCGTTCCACGGGGTATTCGCGAATATACCCATACCCGCCGAAGATCTGGACCGCCTCGGTGGTCACGTACATGGCCGTATCGGACGCGTACATCTTCGCCATCGCCGAGGCCTTGCCGTAGGGCAGCCCCCGATCCTCCAGCCAGGCCGCCTGATAGGTCAGCAGCCGCGCCGCCTCCACCCGGGTGGCCATATCGGCCAGCTTAAACTGAATCGCCTGAAACTGTCCGATGGACTTGCCGAACTGCTCGCGTTCTTTCGCATGAGCGACGGCGGCCTCCAAGGCACCTTGAGCAATCCCCACCGCCTGGGCGGCGATTCCGTTTCTCCCACCATCCAGGGTCATCATGGCGATCTTGAATCCGAACCCTTCTTCGCCCAGCCGGTTCTCCGCCGGGACGATGCAATTCTCGAACACCAACTCCATCGTTGGAGAGGACCTTAAGCCCATTTTCTTTTCTTTTTTGCCAAAATGAAACCCGGGCATCCCTTTTTCTAGGATAAATGCCGAAATTCCCCGGTGGCGCTTTTCCCGGTCGGTGGTGGCAAATACCACGTAAATATCCGCTTCCCCGCCGTTGGTGATGAAAATTTTGCTCCCGTTCAGTACGTAGTGGTCTCCTTCGCGGACGGCGGTGGTCCGCAAATTGGCCGCATCGGTGCCCGCTCCGGGTTCGGTCAACCCATAGGCCCCGATCTTCGTCCCTTCAGCCAGGGGGCGCAGATACTTCCGCTTTTGCTCCTCCGTCCCAAAGCGATAGATGGGCCACGAAGCCAAACTGGTGTGCGCCGAGATGGTCACCCCGGCCGACGCATCTACCCGAGATAGCTCCTCAACGGTAATCACGTAGGTCAACATGTCGAGACCGGCGCCGCCGTACTCCTCCGGCCAGGGGATACCCGCCAATCCCAACTCCGCCATCTTGTCAAAAATTCCTCGATCAAAGCTCTCCTGTTCATCCCGTTCCGCCGCCCCAGGTGCCACCACTTCCTCAGCAAAGGCCCGGACTGCTTCCCTCATCTGTTCTTGTTCCTTGGTCAGAACAAACTCCATCTCTCCATCCCCCTTGCGATCATTGCGCCGACCCGAGCACGTGTTTGGCCACGACCATGCGCTGGATCTGGTTCGTCCCCTCGTAGATCTGGGTCACTTTCGCATCCCGCATGTAGCGCTCCACGGCGTAATCTTTGATATAGCCGTACCCTCCGTGAAGTTGCACCGCGTCGACAGTCACACGCATCGCCGTATCCGAAGCGTACAATTTCGCCATCGCCGCTTCTTTGGCGCAGGGCAGTCCCTTGGCCCGCATGGTCGCCGCCCGGTATACCATTAGCCGCGCCGCTTCGATCTCTGCAGCCCGGTCCGCGAGGATAAATTGCACCCCCTGAAAATCCCCGATTCTCCGGCCGAATTGTTGTCTCTCCTTGACATAGGCCCGGGCGAGTTCCAAGGCTCCTTCTGCAATACCCAGAGCTTGCGCGGCAATGCCGATCCGCCCGCCGTCCAACAACGACATGGCTACGCGATACCCCTCCCCTTCACCGCCGAGGCGAGCACTGTCGGGAACCCGACAATCTTCAAAGATGAGTTCCGTGGTCGCTGACCCATTCAGTCCCATCTTGCGCTCTTTTTTACCGATAATCAATCCCTGATTGTCCGCTTCGACCAAAAATGCGGTGATCCCCCGCCGCCCGGCTTCGGGGTTGAGATTCGCAAAGACGAGGTACAGATCGGCCTCGCCGCCATTGGTGATAAATACTTTTCGTCCGTCAATCCGATACCCTCCCGGTTCTCGACGGGCCCGGGTTTGAAGAGAGGCGGCGTCTGAACCCGCCTGGGGCTCGGTCAAGGCGAAAGCGCCGAGAAGCCGCCCTGAGGCCAACCCCCGGAGGTATTTATCTTTCTGGTCCTCTGAGCCGTGGTATAACACGGACAGGGCCCCCAAAGAGGTGTGCACCGCCAGGATGACGGCAACCGCCGCGGATACTTTTGCCACCTCCTCGATGGCCAGCACGTAGGAGACAAAATCCGCCCCCACGCCTCCCCATTCTTCCGGGATCGGAATCCCGAGAAAGCCAAGATCTGCCATCTTCTGGATGATATCCCGGGGAAACCGGTCTTCTTCGTCGATTTGCGGGGCCCTGGGGCGAATCACCTCTTCGGCAAACCGCCGAACGGCGTCCCGGATTTCCCGCTGTTCCTCGGTCAGTAAAAGGTTCATGCCCGATCCCCCTCTCTCTGTAGGTCACATTTTCCGATTCATTTGAATCCTGACTGAACGCTCGTTCACTTTGCCGGTGCAATCGGTTTTTGCGGCCTTCCCGCAGCTGGTTCCCTACCCTAACAGTCGGAAAAAGGGCGCCCCGGTCCGGGTCCCGGTGGCCCGGAGGTCCCCAGGGTCAGCGGTACCGCCCCGCCGAACCCCGAGGGCCCTCAAGGTCTGACCGGATCGCATCCCGTTTCAATTTACTGATCGTATCGATAGAATCCCCGGCCGCTCTTCTTTCCCAGCCACCCGGCGTTGACATATTTTCGCAACAGGGGGCATGGCCGGTACTTCGGATCCCCGAGACCTTCATGAAGGACTTCCAGGATGGCTAAACATGTATCCAGGCCGATAAAGTCTGCGAGCTGCAGGGGCCCCATCGGGTGGTTGGCCCCGAGTTTCATGACCGTATCCACATCCTCGGGGGCCGCTACCCCTTCATATACGCAGTAGATCGCCTCGTTGATCATGGGAAGGAGGATACGGTTCGCGACAAAGCCGGGGTAATCGTTCACTTCCACAGGAACTTTCCCCATCTGCTCAGCAAGCTCTTTCACCGCGGCAAAGACATCATCCCGGGTGGCGAGTCCCCGGATGACCTCCACCAGTTTCATCACCGGGACGGGGTTCATAAAATGCATCCCGATCACTTGTTCGGGCCGCTTTGTGACGGCGGCGAGCTCGGTAATCGGCAGGGAAGACGTGTTCGAGGCGAGAATCGCCCCAGGTGGGCACAGCCGGTCGAGGGTTTCAAAGATGCCCTTTTTGATCGTGAGGTTTTCCGTCGCCGCCTCCACGACGATGTCCACCTGAGCCCCGTCCTCCAGCCGGACGACGGGGTGAATCCGATCCAGGACCCCCTGGTGCTGATCCGCCGTCATGCGCCCCTTTTCCACCTGGCGATCCAAGTTGGCGCGAATCCGCCCGACCCCTTTTTCCACCAGGGCTTCAGAAATATCCTGCAGCCAGACTTCGAGTCCCGACTGGGCTGCCACTTGGGCGATTCCGCTGCCCATCTGCCCGGCTCCAACCACCAGCATTCGCCCGATATTCGCCATGAATCCCATTACTCCTTTCTCAAACCTCGATCAGAATGGCGTCTCCTTGGGCCGCCCCGCTGCAGATCGCGGCAATGCCAAGGCCCCCACCCCTGCGCCGAAGTTCATAAATGAGGGTCATGAGAATCCGCGCCCCACTGGCTCCGATGGGATGCCCGAGGGCCACGGCGCCGCCATTGACATTGACCTTTTCTTCCAGGGCTTCCGGGGACATCTCCAAAAGCTTGGCGCTTGTCAACACCACCGCCGCAAAAGCCTCATTGAGTTCGAACAGCCGGATGTCCTCCAAGCGCCGCCCGGTTTTTTTCAGCAACTTCTGGATTGCCAGCGCCGGGGTGGTGGCAATGTACGCCGCTTCCGCCCCGACTTCAGCGTGGCCATGGATCACGGCGAGCACTTCTTTGCCTTCCGACCGGGCTGTCTCCTCGTCCATCAAAACCAGAGCTCCGGCCCCGTCGTTCACCCCCGGGGCATTGCCCGCCGTCACCGTCCCGTCCTTGGTGAAGACCGGCGGCAGAGCCGCCAGTTGTTCCAGGCTGGTGTTTCTCCGGGGCGCTTCATCCTGTTCCACCCGGCGGACACTCCGCTTCTCCTGAACCTCCACAGGTACGATCTCCTCGCCCAGCCGGCCGGCGTCCATGGCAGCCACCGCCCGGCGGTGGCTGCGCAGCGCCCAGCGATCCTGGTCTTCCCGGGAGATCCCGTACTCACCGGCCACTCGGCTGCCCAGGGCCGCCATGTGCACGTCGTGAAAGGCGCACCAGAGTCCATCGTACATCATGAGATCCACCATCCGGCCGTGACCCATGCGCAACCCTTCCCGGGCTCCGAAAACGGCATAAGGAGCCTGGGACATGCTCTCCATCCCTCCGGCCACCACGGTGCGGGCGTCCCCGGCCCGGATGATCTGGTCCCCGAGGGTCACCGCCCGGAGTCCCGAAGCGCACACTTTATTGATCGTCTCCGTCGGGAGGTCCCAAGGAAGTCCCGCCAGCCGGGCCGCCTGTCGGGACGGGATCTGGCCCGCCCCGCCCTGAAGCACCATCCCCATGATTAGTTCGTCCACCTCATCCGGGCCCACCCCTGCCCGGTCCATCGCCCCGCGAATCGCCGTGGCGCCGAGCTCCACCGCTTTTTTCGCCGCCAGTGCCCCGCCGAGCTTGCCAAAGGGCGTCCGAGCCGCCCCCACCACCGCTGTTCGCCGTGCCACCCGCCATCCTCCCTCTCCGAAACGCAAACGGACCCGGGCAGGCCTTGACGTGCGCCCGCCCGGGAACCCCCGCGCGTTCTTAAGATTTACCGTTGACCGACTGGTCCAGCATCTCCACCACATCGAAGGTTTTCATTTCGTCGGCGACGCCCTTAGCTTTGGTCCCGTCTTCCATCATAATCAGGCAGTACGGGCAAGCGGACGCAATGGCCTGGGCGCCGGTTTCCATCGCCTGTTCGGTGCGCATGACATTGATGCGGTTTCCATGTTTCTCTTCTTTCCACATGCCGCCGCCCCCGCCGCCGCAGCACATGCCCCGCTCCCGGCTGCGCTCCATCTCTACGAGATGGACGCCGGGGATCGATTCGAGGATAAACCTCGGGGCGTCGTACTCGCCGTTGTACCGCCCCAGGTAGCAGGAGTCGTGGTAGGTCACGTCCATGTCCAGCTCTTTTTCCGGCTTGAGCTTTCCTTCCCGAACGAGGTCCGCCAGGAGTTGGGTGTGATGGATCACCGGCACCTCAAGGCCGAATTCCGGGTACTCGTTCTTCAAGGTGTTGAAGCAATGAGGATCTGCCGTGATGATCTTTTTGAACTTATAGTTCTTCAGAGATTCCACGTTCTGCTCGGCCATCTGTTGGAAGAGAAACTCGTTGCCGAGCCGCCGGGCCGATTCGCCGCAACATTCTTCGGCGCTGCCGAGGATGGCAAAATCCACCCCGGCTTTCTGCAGGAGACCCACCAGGGTCCGGGCCACCTTGTTGTTTCGGTCGTCGTAAGAGGCGGCACACCCTGCATAGTACAGGTATTCCACCTCTTCCCCTTCTTCAAGGACTCGCACGTCGAGACCTTCCGCCCAATCCCCCCGGCTGGAGCGGCTGCGCCCCCAAGGGTTCCCTTGGCGCTCGAGGTTGTTCAGGGCCCGGCTGACCTCCGGTTCCATTTTACCTTCTGTGAGCACCAGATACCGACGCAGGTCGATGATTTTATCGACGTGCTCGTTGAAGACCGGGCAGGCTTCCTCACAAGCCCGGCAGGTGGTACAAGCCCAGATCTCGTCCTCGGTGTACACGTCCCCGATTAGAGACGGAATCTCGGTGGCCACCGCCACTTCGGCGTCCCCCGCCCCGGCCCCGGCTGCAGCCATCTGCCGCTGGGCCAAAAGGGTGTCCCCGACCTGCACAAGATGATCCCTCATCTTGAGAATCAGATATTTTGGCGACAAGGGTTTGCCGCTGAGCGTAGCCGGGCAATTGACGTGACACCGGCCGCACTCGGTACAAGCGTACCCGTCGAGGAGCTGCTTCCACGTGAACTGGTCCACCCGGCCGACCCCGAACTCCTCCACCGACTCGTCCTCCAGGTCGAGGGTCTTCAACTTGCCCGGCGAGCGGAGTTTGCGAAAATAGACATTAAACGGCGCCGCGATCATATGGAGGTGCTTGGACCGGGGAATATACACGAGAAACCCGAGCAAGGTCAGAATGTGCACCCAGACGAAGACCTCGTGGAATCCCCGCAACACACCCGGCGACCCGCCGGCAAATACGGTCCCAAGCCACGTGGCGATGGGAATCGCCGCACTCGGAGCCTCTTCATGGAGGGCGATCTGAAGGCCGCTCACCAGCAGATCCGAGATCACCAATATCGTGATGAGTCCGAGAATCACCCCGGCCTCAATGGAAATGTCGAGGCGCATGGGCTGCAATACGTACCGGCGATAGAAAGCCACGCCGATGGCCGCCAGCACCAATAAGGAGAACAGTTCGTGCAAAAACGCAAACCAAGACCATTCCCCATAGGGCAAGTGCACGCCAAAGTACTGATAGGCGATAAAATCCAAGGTGCCAAAGGAAAGGATGATAAATCCCCAGAAAATCACAAAATGCCCCAGCCCCGCCGGTTCGGCGATCACCTTCCCCTGGGCGAGGACGTACTTCAGAAAACTCTTGATGCGTTCTCCCGTGTTATCCGTCCGGTCCTCCTCGGCGCCCAAACGAAGATACCGATAGCGCTTCGAGAAAGCCGTCCAAAAGAGGTACACGGAGGTCACGAGGAGCGCCAGAAAGATCACGATGCGCAGGACCGCTAACGCTGCCACATCTCAACCCCCCTATAATCAACGGCCTGTAACGACCGTTCGTTTTCTTCCCTTCAACACTTTGCCTGGTTAAAATGAATGATTCACCATTCATTTTAACCGTCCCCTCACTTTTGGGCAATGGGTTGTCTTGGAACAAGCCAGAAAAAACCGAGGTGTCGGTCCCGGCCCGATGTGCGGAAACAGTTCGGCAATTCACGCACATGGCCCTGCTCCCGCTCAGCGAGAAGATCCCCGGCGGCGGGTCTTCGGCGCCCCCTGAGCGGAACCTCCCACGCCCCGGGATGACCCTCCCGCCTCCCGACGCGGGTTCGATCCGGGACCCGGTGGCGACCCGGAGGAAGCCGGCTTTTTCCCCGACGGTCCTTCTTCGGTCAATACCCGGATGCGCTGCCGGAGCCGCCCGCCGATCTGCCCGCACACCTTGGACGGAAATCCTCCCCAGTAGCCATCCACCGGAGGTTTCACCCCGAGTTCCCGGGCCAACTCCCACTTCATCCGCTCCATCATTTGCCGCCGCCGAAGCTCGTCCGGGTCGCGTGATGGATCCACCCCGATCCCTCCTTCACATCTGTTCCGGCGCCGCCACGCCCAGAAGATCGAGCCCCACCCGGAGAGTCCATTGAACGCCACGCACCAGCGCCAGCCGGGCCACCTCGATCTCCGGCGCCTCGCCGAGGACCCGGCAGCTCGTATAAAAACTGTGGAATCTCTTTGCCAGTTCCTCCAGGTAGTGCACAATATGGTGGGGCGCATAAGCCGCAGCGGCGCCTTCCACCTCGGCGGGAAAGTTGCCCAGCCATTTGAGGAGATCCACCTCCGGCTCCCTGCGCAACACCTGAAGGTTCGCCGATTCCGCCGCCTGGTCCACATCCGGGTACCCCCGTTCGGAGGCTTGGCGCAAGATCGAACAGATTCGGGCGTGGGCGTACTGGACATAATACACCGGATTCTCGTTCGATTGGGACACCGCTAAATCGAGGTCAAAGTCGATGTGGCTGTCATTGCTGCGGCGCAGGAGAAAATACCGGGCCGCATCCACCCCCACTTCGTCCATGAGTTCCGCCATCGTCACCGCGTTTCCCGTCCGCTTGGACATGCGCACCTGTTCCCCGTTGCGGTAGAGGGCCACCAATTGGCACAGCCGCACCACCAGCCGTTCCGGATCCCCGCCCAGGGCGGCCACCGCCGCCTTCATCCGACCGACATAGCCGTGGTGATCCTGTCCCCAGACGTCGATCAACCGGTCAAATCCCCTTTCCAATTTGTCCCGGTGGTACGCGATATCCGGTGTCAAATACGTATAGGACCCGTCCGATTTGATCAAAACCCGGTCTTTGTCGTCCCCGAAGGCTGCGGAACGGAACCACAGAGCCCCATCCGCCTCGTACACCCACCCCCGGCGCCGGAGCTCTTCGACAGTTTCCTCCACCGCACCCGATTCGTAAAGCGAACGTTCGCTAAACCAGCGGTCAAAGCGCACCCGGAATCGGGCCAAATCATCCCGAATCTGCTGCAACATCGCTTCGAGGCCCTTTTGTTTCAGCGCCTCATATCGCTTCTCCTCCGACATCTTGGCGTATCGATCGCCCTCCTCCCGAACCAGCCGTTCGGCCAGCTCCACCACGTCCCGGCCATAATACCCATCTTCCGGCATGGGCACGTCCCGCCCCAATGCTTGAAAATACCGGGCCTCCAGGGATTTGGCGAGATTGTGCACCTGATTTCCCGCATCGTTAATGTAATATTCCCGCTGGACCTCGTATCCGTCCCATTCGAGAATTCGGCAGAGGGCGTCGCCGTAGGCTGCTCCCCGGGCGTGGCCGATGTGCAGCCGGCCGGTGGGGTTGGCGCTGACAAACTCCACCTGCACCCGGCTCCCCCGGGGTACGGCCCTGCGGCCGTAGGCGCCCTTCTCCTTTAGCACCTCCCGCAAGATGTCGTCCAAATACCCGGTGTCCAGGTAAAAATTCAAAAATCCCGGCCCGGCCACCTCCACCCGCTCTACCCCGGCAGCCCGACAGTCCAGGGTTTCGGCCAATTGCTGGGCCAACGCCCTCGGTGGCTGCCGCACCTCCTTGGCGAGCTGCATGGCCGTATTCGAAGAATAGTCGCCGTGACGCTTGTCCCGGGGCACCTCAAGATGCACCAGGTCCGCCTCTACGGAGAGACCGCAGCGACCGGCGGCGGCGGCCAACTCCCGGCGCAGTTTCTCTTGCACGTTGTGTAGGGTCGACATGTCGCAAACTCCTTTCCTTCCTCCCGGCCGCCGACAGTTCTCAGCGGGTCGCCGGAACCACCGTGAGAAGAACCTCTCGAATCACTTTGGCCGCCAGGATCTGGGTCTGCTCCGTCGGATCCAGGGGCGGGGAGACCTCGACCAAGTCGAAGCCCACCACCTTCAACCCAGCTAGATAGTGGATCGCTCTCAGCAATTCAGACGAAGAGATCCCTCCGGGCTCCGCGGTGCCCGTCCCTGGAGCAAAAGCCGGGTCGACGACATCAATGTCCACGGTGACGTAGATCGGCCGGTCCACCCATTGCTCCCGGGCTTCGGTCAAACCCGGGAGCACTTCGAACGGATAAAAATGGGTATGGTTTCTGGCAAACTCGAATTCTTCTCTCGGGCCCGACCGAATCCCGAACTGCCACACCCGCTCCCCGCCCAGCCGTTCCACCGCCCTGCGCATCACCGAAGCGTGAGAAAAGCGTTGTCCCTCGTACTCCTCCCGGAGATCCCCATGGGCGTCCAGTTGAACGAGCACGAGATCGGGATATCGATCGGCCGCCGCTTGAATGGCGCCCCAGCTAACCAGGTGTTCCCCGCCGAGCCCCACAGCGATCTTCTCATCCGCCAGGATCCGCCCCACCGTTTCGCGAATTCTCTCCAGGCTCTGGGCGGCATTGCCAAATGGGAGGGGAATGTCTCCGGCATCGTAGTAAAGGATCTCTCCTAAATCGCGGTTCAGATAAGGAGAGTACTCTTCCAGCCCGACGGACACCTCCCGAATCCGCCGGGGTCCCAGTCTCGCCCCGGGTCGGAAGGACACGGTCCAGTCCATGGGCATGCCGTAGATAACCGCCCTGGCCTCGGTGTAGTCCGGGCTCGCCCCCAGAAACGCCTCTCCGCTGAATGCCGGGTCAAAGCGGATCGCTTTCATCGGGCAAGCAGCTCCTCGACAAAGCGAGGCAGGGCAAAAGACGCCCCGTGAACCTCCGGGGTGTAGTACCGGGTTTCGATGGCCGTTTCGTCTTGCCCTTCCGCCTGCAGGGGATCAGGCCCCTTTGATCCCAATGTAAAACTCCACATCCCCGTGGGATAGGTGGGCACCGGCGCCAGATAAAGCCGCGTCACCGGATAGATCGAAGCAATATCCCGCCAGACCCGGGAAATCAGGGCCGCGTTGAAAAGCGGGGACTCCGTCTGGGCCACAAACACCCCTCCGGGCCGAAGCGCCTCATAGATTCCCTCGTAAAATTCCCGGGCAAACAACCCTTCCGCCGGCCCAATGGGTTCTGTGGAATCCACGAGAATCACGTCGTAGGTGTCCTTGTTGGCCTTGACGTGGGCGATCCCATCCCCCACCTCGATCTCCACCCGGGGATCGGCGAACCCTCGAGAAAGTGCCGGAAAATATTCTTTGGATACGGCAATAACCCGCTCGTCAATTTCCGCCAGCACAGCCCTCTCCACCCGGGGATGTTTCACCACCTCGCGAATCGTACCCCCATCTCCCCCGCCGATCACCAACACTTGCTTCGGATCGGGGTGGGTAAACAGCGGTACATGGGCGATCATTTCATGGTAGATAAATTCATCCCGGTCGGTGCACATCACCATGCCATCCAATACCAGCATTCTTCCGTATTCCACCGTCTCAAGCACATCGATTCGCTGATACGGAGTCCGCTCGGTATGCAAAGTCCTGGACACCTTGGCGGTAATCCCGAAGTTTTCCGTTTGTTTTTCGGTAAACCAGAGCTCCATGGGACACGTCCTTTCCGGGGCACCCCCCGCTGACCCTTGTTAGACGTAGGTATTATACCAGAACACAGGCGCGGACAACGCATTCTCCCCCGCCGAGGCCAGGTTCTGAATGATGGGACGGTAATGACAGTTTGCACCGGCGATACGGCGCCCATACTGGGAATATGGAAAGGCGGGGAGGCGTTGTGAATCGTTTATCCGATCTTCCTGTTCCCTCGAATTCTTCCGCGCCGTCCCCGGGGTCCCTGCCTCCCCTGGGGCGGCCTGGCCGCAATCCGATCAGACGAACGTGGAGAATATGGTTGGCCGCGGCCGTCATGGGAATCGGCCTGGCCGGCTTGGCGGTGCTTTACCTGCGTTTCGCACCCCTGCCCCCGGGCGGGGATACGCGCCCGACGGTGGTCTACGGGGCGGACGGATCGGTTATCGCACAGTTGTACGGCGGGACGGACCAACGAGACTATGTGCCCTTAACCCGCATTCCCACGGCGATGAAAGAAGCGGTCATCGCCTCGGAAGACGCCCAGTTCTATCAACACGGAGGCCTCAACTGGCGGGGTATCCTCCGGGCGCTTTGGGTCGACATCCGGGAAGGGGCGACCGTCCAAGGCGGTTCCACCATCACCCAACAGTTGGTCAAGAACCTGTATCTTACCCAGGACCGCACGTGGACCCGAAAGATCCACGAAGCCATCCTGGCCCTGCAGTTTGAGATGCACGCCTCCAAGGATGAGATCCTGGAACGCTACCTCAATTCCATCTATTTTGGTCACGGCGCCACGGGGGTGGGGGAGGCTTCTTTGACGTATTTTGGCAAGCCCGTGGGGTCCCTGGATCTGGCCCAGTGTGCCCTGTTGGCGGGGCTGCCCCGGGGACCGAGTGTGTACGATCCGATCCAGCATTTTCAAGCGGCGAAAGAACGGCAAAAGCAGGTACTGGACGCGATGGTGCGGGCGGGGATGATCAGTCAGGCGGAGGCGGACCGGGCTTGGCGAGAACCCCTTGCGTTGGCCCGGCAGCCCGCCCCGGACCGGCCTGCGCCGTATTTTCTGGATGATGTCAGCCGGGAGCTCAGCTCTGGGTACGATGTGCCGGAATCGGCCTTGGCCAAAGGGGGGCTCTCCATCTACGCCACACTGGACCCGAAGCTTCAGCGCCTGGCGGAGGAAGCTGTAGCCCGGGCGATTCCAAAGGGAAGTGGCCTTCAAGCCGCCTTCGTGGCATTGGATCCCCACACCGGGGACGTCAAGGCCTGGGTGGGAGGAACAGATTATAGAACCAGCTCCTATGACCGAGTACTCGCCCGGAGGCAGCCGGGCTCGTCCTTTAAGCCCATTTTGTATCTCACGGCTCTGCATCGGGGGATGACCCCCACCACGTCCTTTGTCAGCGAACCGACGACGGTCACCTACGGACATGGGCAAACCTACGAGGTACACAACTATGCCAATCATTATTTATATCGCCCGGTGGCGATGAGAGAGGCCATCGCCCGGTCGGACAATGTGTACGCCGTAGACACCATCATGAAAGTGGGCCCCCAAGCCGTGGTGGAGATGGCCCGGCAACTCGGCATCACCGAGCCTTTGAAGCCCTATCCATCCTTGGCGCTCGGCACACTCCCGGTGTCTCCCCTGGACTTGGCCCGGGCGTACGCGGCGATTGCCAACGGAGGAGTGCAGGTGACGCCCCGGATGGTTCGGGAAGTGCTGGATTCCCAAGGCCGGGTTCTGGAGGTGATCGATCCGAAGACCACCCCGGTCACCGATCCCCAGCGGACGTTCATTCTGACGGATCTCATGAAAAGCGTATTCGGGCCGGAGGGAACCGGGGCGCGGGTGGCCCGGGAACTGGAGGGCCGGCCCCTGGCGGCAAAAACCGGATCCACGGATACCGACGCCTGGATGGCGGGATTCTCTCCGAATCTGGTGGCAGTGGCCTGGGTGGGGTACGACAAGGACCGGCTCCTTTCCCCCGCGGAATCGACCCTGGCTTCCCAAATCTGGGCGGATTTTATGAGCAAAGCTGTGGCGCCGGGAACCCCGGATTTTCCGGTTCCCCCCGGGTTGGTCCGGGCGGCGGTGGATCCCCTGTCCGGTGAGTTGGCCACCGAAAACTGCCCCAGGGTGGAGTGGGATTATTTTGTAAAAGGGACAGAGCCCATGGAGGTGTGCTCTTTGCACGGAAGTCCACCTCACCCACCAGGGTCCCAAGGGGAAACGAGAACGCCCTTTGATCACTTGTGGGATTGGTTTCAGGGCCGCTCCCGCCGGTGATTGTTGACGCAAGTCGCCGGTTCCAGTATGGTAAGGGCAAAGAAGCACGGGCAATCATTGCCCGCCGAGCTAGGGGGGGCCTAAACAGATGGGTTTGTCGTTGTCGGCGAGGGCCCGGGGAATTGCTCCTTCTCCGACGTTGTCCATTGATGCGAAGACCAAGGCGATGGTCAGCCGCGGTGAACAGGTGATCAACCTCAGCGTGGGGGAACCGGATTTTCAGACCCCTCCCGAAGCCTCTTTGGCGGCGGTGGGGGCGATCGCGGCAGGGTTCACGAAGTACACGGCGGTGGCCGGCATTATGGAGCTGCGCCGGCGGATCATCCAGAAGTTGGAACAGGAAAATGGCCTGCGGTATGAGCCGGACGAGATTCTCGTCTCGGTGGGGGCGAAACATTCTTTATTTAACATTATGCTTACCCTGGTGGACCCTGGGGACGAGGTGATTATACCTGCTCCCTATTGGGTGACGTATCCCGAGCAAGTCCGACTGGCCGGAGGAGTCCCGGTGATCTTGCCGACTGATGAGTCCACCGGTTTTAAGGTGACGCCGGACCAATTGAAAGAAGCTTTGGGGCCAAAAACGAAGGCGGTGATCCTCAACAGCCCCAGCAATCCCACCGGAGCCGTGTATCGCCGGGAGGAACTGGAGGCTTTGGCGGAGGTTCTGCGCCCGGCCGATTGTTACGTGATCAGCGACGAGATTTATGAGAAGCTGATCTACGGCGTGGAGCACGTGAGTATCGCATCTTTGGACGAACAGATTTTTCGGAAGACCTTGGTGGTCAACGGCTTCTCGAAAGCCTTTTCGATGACCGGGTGGCGGCTCGGTTACACCGCCGGGCCGAAAGATGTGATCAAGGCCATGACCAGCCTGCAGAGCCAGAGCACGTCAAATCCCACATCCATCGCGCAAAAGGCGGGGGTGGTGGCCCTGGACCATTTTGATCCCGATGTGGTGGAGGAATTCCGAGCTCGGCGGGATTATGTGTTGGAGCGGCTCAGGGGGATGCCTTACATCTCCTGCGCGGAGCCGGAGGGGGCATTCTACTTGTTCCCGAACGTGTCGCGGCTGCTGGGGGGCCGGTATCGGGGTCAGACGATCGATACGTCGGACCGGTTGTGCGAATTGCTGCTGGAGGAGGCCCGGGTTTCCCTGGTCCCGGGTTCGGGATTCGGAGCGCCGAACAATATTCGGCTCTCTTACGCGGTGTCCCGGGTGGATCTGGAGATCGCCATGGAAAGGATGGAGGCGTTCCTCGGGGAAGTGGAGCACTAGAAAGAGGGGTTCGCCGGGAAAGAACCTTTGGCCCGGCGGAGATAGAACGGAACATGGGGCGCCCCGGAGCGGCACAGCCGTTTGCGGGGCGCCGTTTTAACACTGGTCGGAGCCCCCGATCCGCTCCTCGCCGTCCGCCCATAAGCCGTCTTGCCGAAGGTGGATCAATCCGGCCTGGTCCAGGGCTTTGCCCTCCATGCCGGGCGAAAAGGCCTTCCCTCCCCGGCGCCGCTGCCGTTGTGCCGTCAAGGGAACCCTCGACTCCCCGCCGCCCGTCTGTGCCTTCCGGATGATGGGTCTCCTGCATATTGACACCTCCGCCTTTAGAATCCCCCGGGAAAAGCGGGTGCATGTGCCAAAGGTTGGGCGGACAGTCCAGCACCCCAGGTCGCCTCCACCCATAGGATGGTGAGAGAAGCTGCGGGAAAGGGAGGTGGCGGTCGTGAAAAGTAGTCCTCGGTCGTCCAGGGTGCCGGCACCGCGCAGTCGGACGCCATCTCCGGCGCGCAAGTCGGGCCAAAGCCCCGGGACGGCGAAAAAATCGCTTAAAGCAGACCCGCCAGCCACATTGCCCTCCGTACGCCTGTCCCCTCGGTTTATCCAGGATTCGATCAACTCCCTTGGAAACCTGCGGAAGCTCACCAAGCAGGCGCTTCAGTATGTCCAGCAGGCCGATACGATGATCGAAACCCTGTTTTCCACAGCCAACTCGTTGAATGAATCTGGGATTCTGCAAAAATTGATCCAACACCGGGGGCGAAATTTGAGTACGGCGGATTTAGCCGCGATTCTCGGGGCACTGCTCAACTCCCCCATTGGAAACCGCTTGTTCGAGCGAATCGGCGGGGACGGTCAAGCCCCACCCCCGTCGGAGGGCTCGTGAGGAAAGAGAAACCCGGCCCAGGCCCTGGGCCTGGCACCGCCGCCGTGCTGTTCGGGAGACCGCGGCCGGAGATCGCCGGGGCTGCAAAGGACTTGGATCCATAAAACGAGGGTTGCACCCGTTGGGCGGGGCAAC
This sequence comes from Kyrpidia spormannii, assembly GCF_002804065.1. NCBI lineage: Bacteria > Bacillati > Bacillota > Bacilli > Caryophanales > Alicyclobacillaceae > Kyrpidia > Kyrpidia spormannii. Next base: position 3,318,761 of record NZ_CP024955.1, read on the forward strand.
CCTCCTCGCATGATTACGGGACTTTCGGGATATATTTTTTCATTTCTTTGATGGTCGCGTCATCCACCCGATCGCCTCCGTATTTTTTCGCCAACTCTTCAACGGTCACCGGACGTCCGGTCCGGGTGGCGTCCTGGAAGGCTTTCGCAAAGGCATTGAGGCGGTCTTCGGACACCGGGATGTGGAACTGCTGGGCAAAACGCCGGGCCATTTCTTTGACGCGTTCGGGGTTCTGCCAGTCCTCGGGGCGGGCATTCTTCACGTCGTGGAGCATGTTGATCAGCCCGTCTTTGCCGACGCGCTTAATGTTTTCCTTGAGGATGTCAATCCCGTTTTTTGGGGCAGCCGCCTGCGTTGTCGGACCTGGACCTGGTGCCGGTGCCGGACCACGTCCCGCCGCCGATTTCCCTTGAGTTTTGGAATGGGTGGACTTCTTTCCTTTGGCCACGATGGTTCCTCCTTTCCGGGGCCACGGTTCATCTTCAATCTATGGGAACGAGAAGCGATTGGACTCGCATAAACGCCCGAGTTTTTGGAGCACAAGATCACAAACCACAGCCCGTCCTTGGGAGTCCGTCGTGCCATCCTCGCAGGCGGCATCATACAACGGAAAAGAACTGTGGGACGAGAAGTACAGGGGGCGAAAAGGATGGACACGTCGATTCCGGAGGTCTTGTTGGCAATGGGGGATTCGATCACCGCAGGAGTGGGAGCCGGGCGTCCTGACCGAAGCTACGTCGGTCAGTTAACGCGCTGCCTGCACGAGGCCACCGCAAAACCGTGGAGAACCTGGATGCTGGCCCGCCCGGGAATGCGGACCATCGACTTGATGCACCAGACCCGCCTGGAACCGCTCCCCCAAGCAAACATCGTGGTGATGACGATCGGAGGGAACGACCTATTGTGGAGGGCGGGGACGGTCATCGTCCGCCCGGACCGCCTGCCTGCACTCCTGGAGCAATCCCGCCGGAATCTGGCCGTGGCACTGGCGAGGGTGAAAACCCAGACAAGCGGTTGGGTGTTCCTGGGATCGGTGTACAACCCGTATCCTGAAAGTCATCTCGCCTCCTGGGCGGTGGCCGAATTCAATGAGCGCGTGATTTTTCCCCAGGCGGGCGGGCGCACAGTGATCGTGCCTCTGCACCTGTTGTTTGAAGGGCGGCAGCCCGAGTGGATTGAGGGTTATCGCCGGGGCCGGCTCGGAGATCGGCAACGCATCCCGTGGCGTCGCCCGGTGCACCCAAACCCTGCGGGCCATCGGGCGATCGCCGGGGCGTTCCTCAAGGCGATGGCTACGTCCGGGGCCATCCAACCGGCGCGGAATCCGGGGCGGCTGCATCCGGCATGATCCAGGCGTCGTGGATGCGGAGGGAGACGGCCTGCCCGGGGTGGAAACGGGGTTCTCCCAGGTCTATGATGGTAAATGTGCGATTTTGCCGGGCAATGGTGTAGGTGGAGGTCTGCCCGAGATAGCGAATCGACGTGACGACCGCCGGAGAGCTTTGGGTGCAAGTTGCTAACCAGCCCACCTTCCTCCCATGGCAGGACAAGAACATGAACACCCCGTTGAAGTTCGGTCAAGATCACGTGTAGAAATTCAAAAAAGGGGTAAATCAGGACAGGTCCCTGGGCGCATGAAGGCATTGCTGCAATAGAGGCACCAGGTCTCCCGGATCCACGGGCCGGCTAAACACATACCCTTGGTATTCATCACAACCGATGGAACGCAGAGCATCGCGCTGGGCGTCCGTTTCCACTCCTTCCGCCAGAACCCGCAGCCTCAGATGGTGAGCGAGGGTCACAATGGCCGTGACTATAGCCACATCGGCCGAATCGACGGGCATGTTCCGGATGAATGACCGGTCGATTTTCACTCGGTCCACGGGCAACTGTTTGAGGTAGTTTAAAGAGGAATGGCCGATTCCAAAGTCATCCAGAGCAATTTGGATCCCCGCGTCCCGAAGTTCACTCAGGATGCGGATGGCCGTCCCCGGATTGCGCATCACTGCACTCTCGGTGAGTTCCAACTCGAGGAATCGCGGTTCCAGCCGGGTCCTTTGCAGAATCTCCTGGACCATCTCCAGCAGGTCTTTTTGATGAAATTGCACCATCGATAAGTTGACGGCCACTTTCAAATGTTTAAACCCTTGTTCGTGCCACCTCTTCGTTTGCGCGCATGCCTGCTCGAGCACCCATCGGCCCAAAGGAAGAATCAGGCCTGTTTCTTCCGCCAAAGGGATAAAAGTCCCGGGCAGGATCACGCCTTCCTCCGGATCCAGCCAGCGGACCAGAGCTTCTACCCCCGTGATGCGACCGGAGCGAAAATCCACCTGAGGTTGATACGCCAAGGTGAACTCGTGCCGCTCTAGAGCCCGGCGAAGGCGATTTTCAAGGTTCAGCCGTTTCGCCGTCGCCGCATTCATCTCCGGGCGGTAGAATTGGTACGTCTCCCCGCTTTCTTTGGCCTGATACATGGCCGCATCTGCATTCTTGACCAGGATTTCCCCCCCCAGTCCGTCCCGGGGATATACACTGATGCCTACGCTGGCCGTGACGTACAGTTCGTGGCCGTCCAGCCGGAAAGGCTCCCGGAAAACGCCGGCAATGCGCTCTGCCACCTCCGCCACCTCTCGCTCTTCTCCCGACCTTCGAACCAGTACAATAAACTCGTCCCCTCCGAGCCTGGCCACCACATCTCCCGGACGCATGATCGCCACCAGACGCCCGGCCGCTTCCTGAAGCAGCCGATCCCCGACCCCGTGCCCAAGGGTGTCGTTAATAAATTTAAACCGGTCTAGGTCGAGAAAGAGCACGGCCAGATGGCCAGTATCCCCGGCTTCGTCAATGGCGGATTGCAACAAAGCCTTGAACCGGTTTCGGTTAAAGAGGCCCGTCAGAGGATCGTGATCCGCTTGATAACGAATCTGCTCCTCCATCTGCCTTCGCTGGGTGATATCTTGAAAAATGCCGACAAACTGAGTGGTATTCCCGGAGTCGTCCTTCACCGCACTGATCGCAATCTCTTCGAGATAGAAACGGCCATCCTTACGCCGATTCCAAATCTCCCCCCGCCAAAAACCGCTTTCTGTCAAGCTCTTCCACATCTTTTCATAAAATGCGCGGTCGTGGCGGCCCGAACTGAAGACATGGGGGGTCTGTCCAATCAACTCGGGCAAGGTGTATCCGGTGATTTCCGAAGCTCTGGGATTCACCGAAACAATTCGCCCGGTGGGATCGGTGATCACCACCCCCTGGGAAATGCTTTCCAGTACCCGGGAGGCCAGTCGATCCCGTTCTTCCGACATCCTCTTGGCAGAGATGTCGCGAAAAACAAGGACCACCCCCTGTATCCGTCCGTGATCATCCCGAATCGGGGCGGCACTGTCGTCGATAGGTACAGGGCTTCCATATCTCGGGATGAGCAAGGTGTGGTTGGCCAGCCCGATCTGCACCCCTTCTTGGAGAACCTTTGTGACGGGAACTTCCACCGGCAGGCGGGTCTGTTCGTTCAAAATGTCAAACACCTCGTGAATCGGACGTCCGACGGCCTCGGCAGAAGACCAGCCCGTGAGGGACTCCGCCACTGCGTTCATAAATTTGACCCGGCCCCCTTCGTCTGTGGCAATGACGGCATCCCCGATACTTTTTAGCGTGGTGAAAAGCCACTCCCGACTCTCGAAGAGCTCAGATTGAGAGCGTTGCAATTGACGAAACGGGGCATGAACGTTCTGGATAAAAATCGCCCGATAAAAAAAACCGTAACCCAGCACTTTGTAGATATGCCCGAGCAGGTTGTAAATATCTGTCACCTGAACGTAGCGGGTAAAAAAAAGCTCGCCCAGGGCCACGGCGACCAGCCCCACCATCATTCCTCCGCGGTCGATTGGATCCAGCTTTCCGGGGAGGCGAGCAATGGCGGCCATCGTGGCGATGTGCACCACCACAACTCCATATTCGAGGCCTATTTTCAACGGGGTCAAACCTTGTCCCGGTATGTATAAAGCAGGCAATTGATCCAGGCGAGTTGTAATTGCCCATGCAATCAGAAAAACAGAGAGAATTGCGCCCGTCGCCAATCCCCGTCTCACCCAGCGCCGGTACGGCCGCCCGGGCAACAAAGTGGCGATTAGAATCCCCACCGCTTCGATCAGGCGGGCCGCCATCCAGTAAGCAGTGGCCACCGGAGCGGCGCTCGGGCCGATGAAGTCGGGCATACCTTGATAGGTCAGCGTGTGCAGGACGTCCAACAGCCCAACGGCCAAGAATACGGAACCGAGAAATGCCATACTGCCGATACCATTCTCTCCCACACCGTGCCATCCTACGGAAAAAATCATCCAACTGATGGCGATTGATGATAGCTCAAGAAGAAAGTGCACGGAAATATACGGAAGCTTGTCAGGAAGATGGAAGGTGTCCGGGCAATGCCACATCGCGAAAAAGCCCAGAAGCATACTGCCCACCACCGCGATCAGAAGGGGTCTCGACAGCGGTTCAAGGGCGCTGCTCGCACCCCCTGTTGGTTCACCGTCGATCCTCATCTCCTCGCCACCCCCGTCTCTACCGTGGCATTGGCTCCTGTATATGTAGTTTTCATATCATTGCGTCCGAATCCCTGTTGTCGAATCGTGTCGAAGCTGTGAACGTTTTTAAAGCCAAAGGCTGCTGATCATCGGTGATAAGTGCCACCCCGAAGGATTTGGAAGGCCCTGTAGAGCTGCTCCAGGACGATCACCCGGGCCATTTGGTGGGGAAAGGTGAGGGGAGATAAAGACCAGAGGGCGTCTGCCCGCCGGGTGACCCGGAAGTGGAGGCCCAGAGTCCCTCCGACGACAAAGACATATCGAGCAGCCCCGCGGCTCATCCAGCCCTGCCATTGTTCCGCAAATTGTTCGGACGTCCAACGTCGGCCGTCCAAAGTCAACGCGGTCACCCAATCCCGATCCTTGATTCGCCCGAGAAGCGCCTCCCCCTCCGCGGCCAACACCCCATCGCGTTCGCCTGGACTGGGGGTTTTGGGCACGGGCTGGTCGGGCACTTCGTCGAGATAGACATCCGCATAAAAGGAAAGGCGCTTCAGGTAAGCCTGAGCGGCTTCCGCCCAGTATCGCTCTTTGAGTTTACCAACGGCGAGGATGTGGATCTGGATCGATGACACCCCCTGGCGTAAGCAGATAATCGGCCGCATCCCCACACCGCACACAGAGTGGCTTGGGGTTCGGAGTCAAGGAAATCGGTTCGAGGTTCGGCACATAACCGGTTTCCTCCAGGTATTCGTCGAGGACGTAATCCACGCATTCCCCACAAGCTGCCCAAGGGCGGGAGCCCGGGTCCTCCGTCGGCCCCGGAGAAACCCGGAGTCCGTCAGAATGGGACCGTCGGTTCATCGCTCCATCACCTACCAAGATTGTCGATTTGACCTCCCGGGATCAATGAAACCCGGGAAAGAAGACGGGTTGAAAATGGTGAAGGCCGGCACGAGCCGGCCTCTGTATACCAGGATGCAGACGATCACACTCCGCCTTCTATGAGGCAGCGGACAATTTCACATTCACCGTAAGCTTTTGCTGTCCGCGATAGAAGGTCACCGATACGGTATCTCCCGGCTTTTTCACAAACAGTGCCTTGCGCAAATCAGAGACGTTGTGCACAGGGGTGTTGTCGACCTGCACGATCACATCTCCCTCTTGCAGGCCCGCCGCAGCTGCTCCAGCGGTTGGCTGGCCGACGACCACGCCATAATCCACCGGGACCTGAGGCCGACTCTCAAGGGGCAACTCTTGCAGGGATACGGCAGTAATACCGAGGACCGGGCGGATCACCTTGCCATTGGTGATCAGTTGCTGAATGATGGGTTTCGCTTCGTTAATCGGGATCGCGAATCCCAATCCTTCCACCGGCCCCTGGGCGGTTTGGGTAATCTTCGAACTGTTGATGCCGATCACCTGACCTTCGATGTTGCACAGCGCTCCACCGCTGTTGCCCGGATTGATGGCCGCATCCGTTTGAATGACATCTTGCTCCCACACTACCTGGCCTTGACTATCGGTAATGGGCAAGGTTCGACCCGTGGCGCTGATCACCCCCACGGTCACTGTTTGACGAAACTCCAGACCCAGGGGATTGCCAATGGCGATCGCCGGTTCACCGGGCTGAAGCGTATCGGAATTCCCAAAGGTAGCCACCATATCCGCCTTGACCTGGTCAGCGGGGATGCGGAGAACGGCCAGATCGGTCAGCGGATCTGTGCCCACAATGGAGGCTTTCACTCGCTGTCCGTTCGCCAGCACCACCTCCACGGCGCTGGCACCTTCTACCACATGGTTATTCGTGACCACATAGCCCCGGGGGTCAAAAATCACCCCTGACCCCACCCCTTGGTCCTTTTGCACCATTTGACCACGCCAGAAGTCGGGCACCTTGGCCACGTTGACAACTCCGACAATGGCTGGCTTTACTTTATTCACCGCTTGAACGATCCCCGTGTCGACAGTATAACTCACGGTCTGTTGTACACCGGAAGGCGGTGCGAGATTCGTCCCGGGCGCTTGGGCGACCGGCAAATTCACTAGATGACTCCGTATCATCGCTGGAAGGAAAAGCATGGTCACAATCGACCCGATCATCGCGGACACCACGATCACGGCTAGCCACGACAGCGGCCCACGACGTCTGGGCCTCATGCCTTCTGCATCCGTATCGTAGAAACCCATCGTCAAACCTCCTTATCCCGAGCCGAGCATGCCCTTGACAGCCCGACTGCCTCCATTATACCGACTGGGAGCGCCCTTTCTCAATGAAAGAACGCATTCGTCGGCGAAGATTCAGTCCTTTGGAAAACCGATGGAGATCTGGTGGATTTGTTGTGTATAGAACCATCTGTCATGGACGACAATGCTGGTGTACGGGACTGAGAGGGGGAAACAAGTGTGGCGACACAACCAGCGCCCGACTGGGCGGCCCTGATTGCCGATCTCAAGGAAACAGAGTACCAGAATACCTTGTTATTGACCGCTTTATTGGAATGGTTGATCGAGTCGGGAGTGGCACAACGAGAGGAAATCCTTCGCAAGGTTCGGGAGTTGGACACCCGGGTCGGCCACGGCAGACCGAAGGCCCTCCAATCCGGAGATCACCCTACGGCATAAAGAGGCGTCGACTCGTGTCTCGGAGCCACCTCAATCGGAAGATGCTCCAGACCTTCCTGCATCAAAATGGCTCGTACCGCGGTTTTTGCGACTTCCGGCGCATTGTTTTCTTCACTCAGGTGGGCCAACACCACCCGGGTTGTCCGGTTGCCGATCACTTCGGCTAGGGTCTCCCCCGCCGCTTCGTTGGACAGGTGCCCTTTGTCCCCCAGGATTCGCCGCTTCAGGTGCCACGGATAAGTACCGGCCCGCAACATCCCGACATCGTGGTTGGACTCGAGAATATACGCATCCGCGTCGGCGATGGCGCCGCGCAAGCGGTCCCCGACAAAACCCAGGTCTGTGGCCAGCACGAGCTTTTTCCCGCCGTGGTGAAAGCAAAACATCACGGGTTCCCGGGCGTCATGGGAGACAGCGACGGGTTCCGCAGCAACCCCGCCAAAATAAACCACCTTTCCCGCAGTGAGCGTAAAACAGCGTTCACTGCCGACCTCGGTGGAAAGATCACCGAGTTCCGTCCAGGTCCCTCCGGTGGCCCAGATCGGCACCGCATGGCGCCGGGCAAACACCCGCAATCCATGGACGTGGTCCCGGTGTTCGTGGGTCACCACCACCGCCGTCAACTGGTCCGGGTTCACCCCGTGCTGCTGCAAAGAGCGGTCCAATCGCCGAGCGCTGATCCCCGCATCGATCAGGAGGCGCACATCGTCCGCCCAAACCAGTACCGCATTTCCAGAACTTCCGCTCGCCAGCACACTGAAAGAAAACACGCCTTCGACGCCTCCTCCGAAAACCTCACCCACGTCCCCTTCTATTGTGCCGGCGGGGGTCCGATTTGGCAACCCGTGCCGGGCAAGTCTTTGCAGTTGCGGACACCGTAATGTGGCCAGAGTCCCTAAAATACAGCTCAACGGGGAACACTGTGGTTGTAAGGGCAGGAAGTTTCGGCTTGACCACCCTTAGATCGGAGGGGGACACCATGGGCGAGCGATCGATCCTCGCATACTTTCGTTCTTTTGCAAGGGCTTCTCACGCGGCGAATACCCTGCGGCAACGAGGATTCTCAGAGGTGCAGCTAGCTTCCGTCAGCTCCTTTCCCGAAGGGCCGGCTCCTCTGCATCACACCACGATCTCTGGGCACATCCCTAGCCTCGCCAACCTCACCCTCGGAAACGGAGTTATCGACCGGGACGAAAGCCCTCTGGCGGCGGTCCATCCGTCGGCCTCGGGCATGGCGGACCAAGAGGACCCCGATGCCATCGGGACCAACTGGTTGGTCACCGCCGTCGTTCCCGACAATGAAACCGAAGGGGTGCTCAACCTACTGCGAAGTTTCGGGGCAAAAGTTTGATCAACCCAGCACCTCCTAGAAAAAAGGCCACCCTCCAGGACGGAGAGGTGGCTTTTCAATCGATTCAACCAATGGTGGCTCGGGACGGAATCGAACCGCCGACACGAGGATTTTCAGTCCTCTGCTCTACCGACTGAGCTACCGAGCCACAAAGGTCGACCCCGCGTCGACCCGGCGTTGGCGGAGCTGACGGGATTCGAACCCGCGATCTCCTGCGTGACAGGCAGGCGTGATGGGCCTCTACACTACAGCTCCAAGACATAAAAATGGTGGGCGGTACTGGGATCGAACCAGTGACCCCTCGCGTGTGAAGCGAGTGCTCTCCCGCTGAGCTAACCGCCCATCCCGATCTCCTGTTATCGCCGCACCATTGGTGGCGACGGTGCCGGTTCGGCACAGTCCGGTGTTGGTGAGCCATGCAGGACTCGAACCTGCGACACCCTGATTAAAAGTCAGGTGCTCTACCATCTGAGCTAATGGCTCTCATGCCCCGCAACCACCCAGCAGAGTGGCGGACGTCGACGACGGTTTATACTATACCACGCCCCCGGCTCAGATGCAAGACCCCAAGAGGATTTTTTGACTCCCTCGGGGTCTCCCATACCGACCGAAAAGGCTAGCGTCTGGACACAAAAATGTCCCCCAGGGCGATGGTCTGTTCACGGTTTGGCCCGGTAGAAATCAGCGAGAGCGGGGTGTCCACCAGTTCTGAAATCCGCTCTACATACCCTTTGGCAGCCTCGGGAAGCTCGTCGTAATTCCGGACGCCGTCGAGGTTTTCCCGCCATCCCGGTAACGTCTCGTAGATGGGTTCACATTCCGAAAGAACCCGCAGGCTGGCGGGGAATTCGTCGAGGACTTGTCCCCGGTATCGGTAGCCGGTGCAGATCTTCAACTCGTCGAGACCGGACAGAATGTCCAGGCGCGTCACCGCCAATCCGTCCAGCCCACTCACCCGGTGAGCGTGGCGAACCACCACCGCATCCAGCCAGCCGATGCGGCGGGGCCTACCCGTGGTCGTCCCGTATTCCCCCGCCCTGTCCCGAATTTCGCGGCCCACATCATCAAGCATTTCCGTGGGAAACGGGCCGTCGCCAACCCGGGTACTGTAGGCCTTTACCACGCCAATTGCCCGGTCAATCTTGGTCGGGCCCACCCCGGCTCCGATACACACACCGCCAGACACAGGATTGGAAGCGGTCACGTACGGGTACGTGCCGTGGTCAATGTCGAGCATACTGGCTTGGGCCCCTTCGAAGAGGATATCTCGGCCTTCGTCAATAGCGCGGTTAAGGACCACCGATGTATCCGCAATATAGGGCCGCAGCACCTCGGCATATGCCGCATACTCTTCGAGAATCTCCTTCAGGTCAAACCCTTCCACCTCATAGACTTTTTCGAAAAGGCGATTCTTTTGCGCCAAATTGTCGGCCAGTTTCTCCGCGAACACCTCGGGTTCGAGCAGGTCGCACATTCGAATTCCCACCCGGGCCGCCTTATCCATATAACAAGGACCGATTCCTTTGCGGGTCGTTCCGATCTTTCCGTTTCCCCGGCGTTGTTCCTCCAACTCGTCCAGTCGCCGGTGATAAGGAAGCACGACGTGAGCCCGATCACTGATTCGGAGGTTGCTCACCGACATGCCCCGTTGCTCAAGGTATCGAATCTCTTCCACCAGCGCGGCGGGGTCCACCACCATTCCATTCCCGATGACGCACAGTTTATCCGGATATAAAATTCCCGATGGAATCAAATGCAATCTGTACTCCTGACCATCTAGATAAATCGTGTGCCCAGCATTATTGCCGCCTTGATACCGGGCGACCACTTCAGCGCGTTGGGCAAGGTAATCGGTGATCTTCCCTTTACCTTCGTCGCCCCACTGGGTACCGACCACAACGACGGTTGCCACCCGCAGACACCTCCGTCTCTTAACCTGCCCCGTTGCGGGTTGCGCAACTCAGAGCGGTCACCGCCCCCAGTCTATCAGCCCCCGGCGTGCGTGTCAACGGAAGACCGAACGTTTCCCCATCATGCGCCGTCAATCGTTCGGGTTAAAGGGAGGCACGCCCAAGGCGACGAATGTAATAGAAGGGTAAATTACAGCTATGCGCCCATCTGCGGCCGCAGAGGGGGGAGCATTGTGGTTTCGGAAAAGTCGGAGCCATTGTTTGCGCTGGACATTGGGACGAGAACTGTCGTCGGGCTCACCGCCATTCCCGGAACAAAGGGATTAACGATCAAGGCGGTCGAAATTCTTGAGCATCAAACTCGTTCTATGTTGGACGGACAAATTCACGATATACCCCGGGTAGCCGAGCTGATCCGGCGTCTCAAGGCGCGGTTGGAGAAAAAGGTCGGTCCCCTTCGGGACGTGGCGGTGGCCGCCGCCGGTCGAGCGCTGAAAACCTGCCGGGGAAAGGCTGTTCGCGCTGTGAACGGTTCCCGGTTAGAGGCGGACGCGGTTCGCGGATTAGAATTAGAAGCGTTGGAGCAGGCTCGCCGAGAATTGGCGGGGGACGAAGAGTCTGCCGGCCGTTATCATTGTGTAGGTTATTCCGTCGTCGAATACAAACTCGATGGGACGACGATCGGCAATCTCCTCGGGCAGAGAGGACAGGAGGCCAGCACCGAAGTCATCGGTACCTTTTTGCCAAAGGTGGTGGTCGAATCGTTGGCTGCGGCCTTGGAAGCCGCAGATCTGCAGATGCGCGCCCTGACCTTGGAGCCTATCGCCGCGATCCACGCCCTCATCCCGGCCTCCATGCGAAAGCTGAACTTGGCTCTGGTGGACGTGGGAGCCGGAACCTCCGACATCGCCTTGACTGCAGAGGGTACGGTCGTCGCCTACGGAATGGTTCCCAGTGCAGGGGACGAAATTACTGAGGCTCTGGCGGAAACCTGGCTGCTGGACTTTGATACGGCAGAGACAGCAAAGCGGAACTGGCGAGATGCGGAGATCCGCTTTACCGACGTCCTGGGTCATAGCCGAAAAGTGCCGGGCCCGGAATTCGTTCAGTCTATGGCCCCCGCCGTGGACGGACTTTCAGAACTTATTGCCCGGGAAATTCTCAGCCTGAACGGCCGGCCCCCCGCAGCAGTGCTCTTGATCGGAGGAGGCAGCCTGACACCGGGGCTGCCGGAGAGTCTGGCCCGGAAGTTGGGCCTTCCCCAGGACCGCGTCGCTGTCCGGTCCGTGGATCATGTGGCAGGATTCGCCAGGATCCCGCCGAGACTCAAGGGGCCGGACGGTGTAACGCCCCTGGGAATCGCCCTGGCTGCCCTGGAACACCCGGTTCAGACCGCCACAGTTCGGGTCGGCAGTACGGAGGTACACCTGTTCGACTTTCGAGATCTCACGGTCGGGGATGCGTTGATTCAAGCGGGTATTCACATCCGTTCTCTATTCGGTCGCCCTGGCGCCGCGTTGACGGTGACCATCGGAGGAGAGAGGCGCGTTGTTCCTGGCTCACCGGGGTCGGGGCCGGAGATCCGGTTGAATGGTTCACCTGCCACGCTGGACTCGCCGGTCACAAGCGGGGATCATATCGAGGTACGACCCGGACAAAACGGGAAAGACGCTCGGTGCCGAATCGAAGATTTGATCCCGCCCCTACAAAGTTTGTCGGTGTACGTGAATGGTGTATCCCAGCCCGTGCCGCCGCGCGTGTTCATGAACGGACACCGGGTCAAACCGGACACCCAAGTGGTAGATCGGGCAATGATCGAGGCGTACATCCCCGAGCAGTTGCGGGATGTGCTTGAAGATGTCGGGAGACCCGAAGCGTTCTCCCAGCGAGAAATTCATTTTACATGGAATGGCAGGTCCGTTCAGTACGTTCATCCCAACTGGATCGTGACATTGAACGGGGTGGCGGCCGAACCGGGAACTGTCGTGGCCGCGGGGGATCGGATCGAGATTGTGGAAGCCCCGCCTCCGGTATTGGCGGATTGGCTCGTCACGAACCCGGAACGCAGTCCCGGGCGGCCGGCCCTCACGGTCACCGTCAACGGCCAGTTGGTACGATTGGACGGGGAAGATTATAGGGCGTTCCGGTGCAACGGGCGCCCGGCTGATCCCGGGACGCCGCTTCAAGACGGCGACGACTGGGTGGAGGTCTGGGACGAACAAGTTGGCGAATGGATCATCAGCGACCTGTTTCGAGTGATCGATCCCGAGGGGTTGCGACCTGCCGATGCCCGGTCGTTTCACGTGGAGGTCAATGGTGCCGAAGCGACATTCACCACGCCCCTTCACACCGGGGACAACGTGCGGCTCTACTGGAGATAGGCGTTTCCCCTCGCCGGGGTCCCCCGGTCAAGGGGTCCCCTCTCCCGCGGACACCCGTTCGAGGTTGACAAATTTATTGAAGTTCTTGAGGAATACCATCTCGACTTTACCTGTCGGCCCGTTTCGCTGTTTGGCAATGATGACTTCAATCACATTTTTGCGATCCGTATCTGGATCGTAGTAATCCTCGCGATAGAGAAACGCCACGAGGTCCGCATCCTGCTCGATCGATCCCGATTCGCGAATGTCAGACAAAAGAGGGCGTTTGTCTTGGCGCTGTTCTACAGACCTGGATAACTGGGAAAGGGCGATCACCGGTACCTCCAGTTCCCTCGCCAATGCTTTTAAACCCCGGGATATCTCGGAAATCTCCTGTTGACGATTGTCCGCCCGCCCCCTTCCTTGCATCAACTGCAGGTAGTCCACTACGATTAACCCCAATCCCCGTTCCGCCTTGAGCCGTCGACATTTTGACCGCATCTCCGCAATGGTGATTCCCGGGGTGTCGTCTACATAGATCGGCGCCTCAGATAGATTGGCCACGGCCATCGTGAGTTTCGGCCAATCTTGTTCATCCAGAAAGCCTGTCCGCAGCTTGTGAGCATCGAGATTGGCTTCGGCTGAAAGCATCCGCTGCACCAACTGCTCCTTGGACATTTCCAAACTGAGAATCGCCACGGGCAAACCGTAACGAACCCCGACATTCTGGGCAATGTTCAAAGCGAAGGCCGTCTTCCCCACGCTGGGCCGGGCCGCAACGATGATCAGGTCCGATTTTTGAAACCCAGAGGTCAGGCGGTCCAAGTCGGGAAACCCCGATGGGACGCCGGTGACTTGACCCTTATTGGCATATAGATACTCAATGCGCTCAAAAGCCTGTTCCAGAATATCCCGAATCGGAATGAAGCCGCGGACCACCCGGGACTGGGTGATTTCAAAAATCCGTTGTTCCGCTTCGTCCAGAAGGCCGGCGACATCTTCGGCGGGTTCGTACCCTTTCGCCGCGATTTGGGTCGCCGTACGAATGAGCTGGCGCAACACCGATTTGTCGTGCACCAGGTCGATGTAATGTTCAACATTTCCCGTCGCTGGTACAATATGGGCCAATTCGGCGAGGTAAGAAGCTCCCCCGCATTCATCCAGTTGGCCCGCATCCTGAAGGCGGGCAGTAACTGTAACGAGATCCACAGGGTCCCCGTGAGAGGACACCTCCGCCATCGCCCGAAAAATCTTTTGATGGGCCGAGCGGTAAAAATCCTCAGGTGTCAAGCGCTCCAGAGCCAAGTGAAAGGCGGCCCCGTCCAACAGAGCCGCACCGAGGACCGCTTGTTCCGCTTCAACGCTTTGGGGAGGAACCCGGTCTTGCATGCTGTCGCTCACCGTTCATCCCTCGCCGTTACACGGGAAGCACGCGAACCCGAATATCCGCAGTCACTTCAGGATGAAGCCGAACCCGCACCGTCACTGTGCCCGGGTGGCGAATCGGCTCCTCCAGTTCAATTTTGCGCTTATCCACCTTGAGGCCTTGCGCCGCCAGAGCTTCGGCGATTTGCTTCCCGGTGACGGCACCGAAAAGTCGACCGTTTTCGCCAGACTTGGCCGTAATCTCCACGACGAGGCCGCTTAGTTTGTCCGCGGTTTCTTTAGCTTGGCGCAGACGTTCGGCCTCCTGCGCCTTTCTATGCTCCACCCGGGTCTGTAAAGCGCGGAGATTCGCTTCCGTCGCCTCCACTGCCAGTTTTCGCGGAAGGAGATAGTTGCGGGCATACCCTTCGGACACGTCTTTGACATCCCCAGCGTTGCCCTGGCCTTTGACGTCTTGCAGAAAAATAACCTTCACCACTGACCCCCCATTCGCCGCTTCCGGAAAATTAACGGCCTCTCAAGTGATTTTCAACCGCCCCGAGGTCTCCGAACCAGGTTTCAGCCTCGTGACCGATTTCCTTTGTTTTTGTTAACTTTTCCAGTGCTTTACGATCAATCTCCCCAGGGGAGAGGCCAACCCGACGCGCCAGGATATAAACACTGATCAATATGCCCGACAAAGCGTCGGCGATCAGCCCCTCAGCCCCAGTATGACATGCCCGAAACAGAGCTGACACCTGGTCGAGTAACTCAATCTTTATCCATTCCATCAACTTCACTTGTCGACCGATGTCCACGTCCCGGCGAAAGGTCGCCACGGGTGCCCCTCCCCTCTCAAGCCTCAGATAAAAGGATTCAACATCGCCCCCTGAATTCCTCCTGCATCCGCGAAGGCCGACCTGACACGAGCGCCGCCCCGGCATATCTTGAGTTTCCGCGTACATGCTAGGGGTGTACACGGAGATCCCTGAAAGGAGCGGGAAATGTGTTCCATGACTTTCTGACACCTTCGCGATATCCAGCAGACTCGATGGGACGTGCGGTCGCCGAGGCACCATCCCCCCGCCCCACTCCTCAACAGGCCGACCCCTCCTTGACCGTAGCCGAAGTGTTGCTGCAAGAACTATCTTTGTGGGGGGTCGAGCGGATTTATGGTGTGGCCGGAGACGCTGTCCTCGGGTTTTTGGACGCGGTTTCAAAACAGGCGCAGGTTCGCGTCATCCCTGTCAAGCATGAATTCCACGCAGGGATCATGGCCTCGGCCGAGGCCAAACTCACCGGTAAGGTTGGTGTGTGCTTCGCCACCATGGGACCCGGGTTCATGAATCTCCTGAACGGGTTGGCGGACGCGCATTTGGACCGTACGCCGGTTGTGGCCATCACCGGCCAGGCTCCGGTCAAGCAAATCGGCGGCGACGAGAATCAAGTCATTGACCAACAGGTCGCCATTCAGCCAATCGCCCGGTATAGTTCACTGATCGTCCATCCCGATGCCGCCGTCGATAGAATGTACAAAGCCCTTCACCTCGCCAGAACCCATGGCGTCGTCACCCATTTGTCGGTCCCCTCCGACCTTTTTGAGCAGTCACAGGCCCAACCCCTGCGTCCCCCGGTTCCGTGGATTCACGGTCAGGTGGCCTTTTCTCGGGATTTGCTTGAGCCGGTGCTCGGGGTTATGCGGAGTTGCCGCCGTCCGATGATCGTCGCCGGCGAGGGCGCATGGTCCGCTCGCCCAGATCTTCCCCGGCTCACACAGCGATGGGGCGGCGGCTTGGTGACCACTCTAGGGGGCAAAGGTGTCGTGGATGAAGGATTTCCCTTTCACGTCGGCGGCCTCGGGGAAGGAGGAAGCCCGGAGGTGCCTTGGCTTCTTCAGGAGTCTGATCTCATTCTTCTGATCGGGAGCACCTATTGGCCGGAAGGATTCGTCCCTCGCCAGCCCAGGGCCATCCAAGTGGACACGGCCCCCGAGAATCTGGGACAGCGGGTGCAGGTCGAGTACGGAATTGTCGGGGATGCCGGATCGGTGGTGGCTTTATTGGCCGACGCCCTGTCTGACCATCGGCCGGATCAGGAGTGGATCGACCGCGTCCAGGCGGCTCACCGGCAGTGGAAGGAAACGGTGGAACGGGAAAGCGAGTTTGATGGAAACCCCTTGCCACCCCAACGAGTAATGGGGGCACTGTCTACACATATCCCTCCCGATGCGATCATCACTGTGGACACCGGTGATCACACCGTCTGGTTCAACCGAAATTTTCGTTCCCGGGGCCAGACTTTGTTGTATTCCGGGGATTGGAGAACGATGGGCTTTGGCCTACCCGCAGCTTTGGCAGCCAAATTAAGCCAACCTCACCGGCCCGTCGTTGCTGTGGTGGGAGACGGTGGGCTGGCCATGGGGTTGGGGGAGTTGACGACCGCGGTCCAGGAAGGAACCCCCATCACTGTGGTTCTGATGAACAACGGTTCTCTTCAGATGGAAAAAAGCAAGATGATCATGCGCGGATATGGCCAGGCGGGCGTCGACCTGACCAATCCCGATTTCGTCAAAGTCGCCGAAGCCTCGGGATGGCGAGCTGAACGCGTCCGGGATGCCACTCAGTTAGAAAGGGCCCTGGTCGACTCCCTCGCTGATCCAAAGCCCACTCTTCTCGATATACCGGTTCAAGGTGTCGTCCCGCCCCTAACCGGGCAGAAACCCCTTGGCTCATCGTAGAGCCTTGCTCGTACGCATTCCCTGCGAGAAGGGGCGCCCGGATCAGCCCGCACGCCCCTTCTTGTCTGTATGGATCCTGATGCGTTATTCCACCGTGTAAGGCAAAAGCGCAACCTGCCGGGCCCGCTTTACAGCCACAGTCACCTGACGTTGGTGACGAGCACAATTGCCCGAGATCCTCCGAGGGAGAATCTTGCCGCGCTCAGTCATGTATTTCCGCAGCCGGTCGGCATCCTTGTAATCCACCCGATCGATCTTGTCCACACAAAAATTACATACGCGTCGCCGCTTACCTCCTCGGCCCTTGCGCGCCATCGCAAAACCTCCCTTCTCTTAATTCGTCTTAGCCGTTTCCTCCATTTAGAAGGGGAGATCATCTTCAGAAATATCGATCCGCGTGGCGTCTCCCTCGAACGGATCATCCATGCCCGTGCTCCGGGTACGGGCCTCCTCCGGCCACCCGCTGCCTGAGGCCGGTGGGGCACTCGGCCCGCCCTCCCGATCACCCGCACGGTCCAGGAAACGAACATTGTCGGCCACCACTTCCGCCACCCGCACGCGTTGCCCTTCGCGATTCTCGTAGCTGCGAATCTGCAATCGGCCTTCCACCGCAGCCAGTCGTCCTTTGCGTAGGTACTGGGCGCAGAGTTCGCCGAGTTTCTGCCAAACCACAATGTTAATAAAATCTGTCTCCCGCTCTCCCATCTGGTTGAGGCGAGGCCGGTCGACAGCCAACGTAAAATGGGCCACCGGTGTCCCTGATGGCGTGTACCGCAACTCCGGATCCTGGGTTAGGCGGCCAATCAGAATGATGCGGTTGAGCATGGGAGATCCCCCCGTGTCACTCGTCCTCGCGTACGACGATGTACCGGAGCACTGGCTCGGAGATGCGGAGCACTCTCTCCAACTCCTTCGGCACTTCGGTATCCGACGCGAACTTCATGAGCACATAATATCCTTCCCGGTGGCCTTCAATCTCGTAAGCCATGCGGCGTTTGCCCCAGGTATTGACTTCCTGGAGTTCCCCCCCGGCCGCGGTGACCACCTCAGCAAGCCGCTTGACCTGGTCCGCTGTCACTTCTTCCTCCAAGTCAGGGCGAAGGATATACAGTGTCTCGTAGTTACGCATAGTCAGTCACCTCCTTGTGGACAATGGCCCCCGTGGGAGCAAGGAGGATTGGGCGAATCAATCCGCCACAAAAACCCTCTGATCATCTAGTCTACCACGTCAGACACACGGTCGCAACCGCCGGGGTTTTCTTTTTCTAACACAACCTGTGGATCGGATCTTTCAGACATTGAAGCGAAAATGCATCACATCTCCGTCCTGAACCACGTAATCTTTCCCCTCCAGCCGAAGGAGACCCTGTTCCCGGGCCGCCACTGTGGACCCGGCTCGGACGAGGTCCTCGTAGGAAACGACCTCTGCTCGAATAAACCCGCGTTCAAAGTCGGAATGGATCACGCCCGCCGCTTGGGGCGCTTTTGTCCCTTTCACGATGGTCCAGGCTTTCACTTCTTTTTCTCCAGCGGTAAAATACGTGATCAACCCCAACAGCTTATACGCCGCCCGAGTGATGCGGTCAAGGCCGGACTCTTGTAATCCCGCCTCGGCGAGGAAAAGATCCCGGTCTTCACCTTCAAGTTCCGCGATCTCTGCTTCTAGCCGAGCACTGACGGGAATCACCTCCGCCCCTTCCACCCGGGCGCGCCGGCGCACTTCCTGGACCATCGGATGCTCCCAGGCCGTGGCCACATCCTGTTCATGCACATTGGCGACATAAAGGACGGGTTTGGCCGTTAGAAGATGAAGATCGCTCAAAAACTTGCTTTCTTCCTCAGACCAGGCTTGTCCCCGGACGCCTTTTCCCTCTTCCAGGAGGCGCTGAATTCTTTCAAGTAGCGCCAACTCCCAATCATACCGTTTATCGCCGCTTTTCCTCAATCGCCGAGTTTTCTCGATCCGGCGTTCAACCGTCTCCAGGTCGGCCAAATTGAGTTCAACATTGATCGTCTCGATATCGTCAACGGGGGAAACGCGGCCGGCGACATGGGTGATGTCCGGGTCTTCAAAACACCGGACGACATGGACAATGGCGTCAACCTCTCGGATATGAGAGAGAAACTGGTTTCCAAGGCCTTCCCCATGGCTGGCCCCTTTCACGAGCCCCGCAATATCGACAAATTCAAAAACCGCAGGCACAACTCTGCCCGGATGGAACAACTCCGCCAGGCGCACCAGGCGTCCATCGGGAACCTGGACCACCCCGACGTTGGGATCGATCGTACAGAATGGATAGTTCGCCGTTTCTGCGCCAGCGCGGGTGATGGCGTTGAACAACGTTGATTTGCCTACGTTCGGTAAACCCACAATTCCTGCTTGTAATGGCATCTTTACGCTTCCGGCCGCTCTCCGGCCGGCCCCCTTTCTCAGACCCATGGTAATGAGCGTATCCGTCCAGCTTGGCCGGGGCGTTCTGATCAATAAGCCCCAAGGGCCGACTCCGCTCGGATCAGTCAGTCTCCGGTTTTCGCACTCAAACCCGGTCCACCCGGGCTGTCGAGTTGTTCCGTGCGAATCACGCGTTTCAGGTTTCGCTCAAACTTCGCTCGGGGCAACAAAACGCTTCTCCCGCAGTGTACACATTTGATCCGGATGTCCATCCCCATGCGGATAATGGTCCAGGCGTTTGTTCCACAGGGGTGGGTCCGTCTCATTTCAACGACATCGCCGAGCTGATACTTCTTTTCCATGGTCCCTGCACCCCTCCGGCACCTCGGCATCCGCTTCGTATTCAGTCTACTGTTTCTAGGCTTCCCTGTCCATGGGAAGTGGACCCCATAGTTACCCGCCAAAAGGTGAGGGCGAGCCCAATAGGGTGAACCATACGCTATTTTTCACCCACGGAAGGAGGGCTGCAAACTCCGGGTTGCGAGTGAGACGAAAGGCTATCCGCCATAGGCCGTAGTAGATCCCCGTATAGCCCGCAAGAGAAAGGAGAGCGCCAATCAGATTAGGATGGATGGCACCCGATCGCGGACGCTCAATGGCCCCAAGTGCGACGTGAATGGCGGAAACAATCAGAAGCGCGGCAAGGAAGATGGTCAGCCCACCGGCGATGAAGGTTGCGCTTTCACGCAGAGACGGGAGGGGGTTTGCGGCAGTTCCGGAGCCTGCCGGCCAGGCGGTGCCCGGAATCGCAGTGAGATTTGCCGCCCATGCTCCGATGGCCTCGACGGTGCGCCGATCGAGGTGAAGCCACGTCCAACCTCCGGTGACGAGCAAAGCGGCCGTAGAGGCCATCTCCAGAAGGATGCGCTTGGTACTAACCCCCAGCCCACGCATTGTCACCCATGCCATAGCAATCCACAGAGGCGCGTCCATCCAAGTCCCCCCGACATTCCCTGTCGTCCTATGTATATTCCCCGCGCCGCGAACCGTATACTGAGATGAATCTATATTCCGGAGGTTCTCTTATGAGGTTCCTTCGCCAGGATGAACATCTGCCGCGTTATCCTATCCGCGTGGCCTACAATGATCCAAACGCCGCTGGAGTTCTGGCCCAAGGAGTGTGGGAGACGGTTCGCCTAAAGGCCCGGGACCGCAATGTGGCCATTATTTGCGTGGGCACCGACCGCTCCACCGGCGACGCATTGGGGCCTCTGGTGGGAAGCCGGCTTGCCGAGGCGCTGCAATCCACCGAGATCCAAATCTTCGGTACGTTGGACGAGCCCGTTCACGCCGTAAACTTGACCGAAACCCTCACAAGACTGGACCGCATGTCACCGGCTCCCTTTGTCATCGCGGTAGACGCCTGCCTGGGGCAGGTCAACAGCATTGGTCAGATCTCTCTTCATGACGGTCCCCTTCGTCCCGGAGCGGGAGTGAACAAGCAACTTCCTGCAGTGGGGGACATCCATGTCACCGGCATCGTGAATGTCGGGGGCTACATGGAATACTTCGTCCTTCAGAATACCCGCCTTCAGCTTGTATTTCGCATGGCCCGTATCATCGCTGACGGGCTCGCAGAAGGGTTGGATCGCCGTCTCCGGGCGGGAGGCGAGGTTCTGCCGTTTCCCGTGCGCCGCCCCGCCCCGGGTGGACCTTAAAAAACCAACCCCGGTCAATGTAAGGTCAGGGTGCGGGACAGAGGACAGTCAGAGAACCGGGCCACACCATCGCCTCCATCGTTTCTTGGGGCAATACTTCCCCATCTGCGTGAACCGGCCATGGTGTCGCCGGATGAATGCAGATCCGTTTTCCCCGGTGAAGGTGAACAGACGGGTGACCGACATGTTTCCCGGTGAATACTTTCGGAAAGATCAAGCAGAACTCTGGTTTTGAGAGGCCATCCACCACACATAGATCCAGTTCGCCGTCTTCCATGGTCGCGTGGGGCAGGATGCGCATCCCGCCGGCGTAGGTCGATCCGTTTCCCAACGCCACCAGCCAGGCTGAGCGATAGGTGTAAAGGGCCCCGTCCACTTCAATATCCACCCGCTGGGGCCTGAAGAACAGTAACTGAATAGCAACACCCACCACATATCCGAAAGGTCCCCATCGCTTCAGCCACACCGAGTTGTTCACATGCCGCGCCACCCAGGCATCAAAGCCCGTGCCAGCAATGTTAATAAAAACGCCGTTTTGTGTTTGCACGAGGTCAACTTGACGTTTGATGGCACCTTGGAGTTGTCGGATAGCCCGCAATCCTTTTTTGATCCCAAAATAGCGTGCCAGATCATTTCCGGTACCCGCCGGGAGAATTCCGAGGGCAATGGAGCTTCCAGCCAGGCCTTGGATCACTTCATGGATCGTTCCGTCGCCTCCAACGGCCACGACAACGTCCGCCGCCCGGTCTTCTACCGTTTTCTTCGCAATCCATGTGGCATCTCCGGGGGATTTCGTATGATACACGTCCCAATGCTTGCCGAGCGTTGCCAGATGACGATAATAACGATTCCAACGGCGAGCGGCCTTTCCTTTACCAGCAACGGGATTAACAACAAACAACCATCTTTCCATGACCATTTACGACCTTTCTTCAAGCGGCCGCAAAGCAGAGGATACCGGCGAGTCGGAGGCACCACTAAACTGGATGGCTTCAGCCAGGACCCGTTTTTCTTCTTCACTGAGGGGATAGGTCGAGGTGCCATTTTGGACCGGTTTTGCGTAGATCCTCGATTCATCTCGGCCGTAGATACTCGATAAAATGACGCCGTTGCCACTGCCGTCGAGCCAGGCGGCGGAGAAACTCAGATCACTGCCGAAATCGGAAAACGCGTTGTAGCGGACGACCCGGGCAGTGCGTAATGTTGCCCGGAGACTTTTTTCCAAGTAGTCGATTCGTGCTTCAAGACGGCGTACTTCTTCGCTCAGTTGTTGTATCCGCTCTAAGGTTTGTGGCAGCAGCTTTTCCACGTCTGTCCCCGAGCGGCCCACCCATTGCCGATAGCGCTTCTGAGTCTTGCGGAGTCCAGCCCCCTGGATAAGGACGGTCAGCCACAGCAAGACAACCAGAATGCCGATGGCGGCAACCCAATACCATAGGGGAATGGCTGCAATCGAGGAATACATGGTTCTGCCTCCTTTAAGTGTTCCCTCATTTATGCGCCTAAAACCAGGATCAGAATTGCTCGAATCAATGCTGCTACAAGCAGCGCTGGCAATAGATTGCCCACCCGAATCGCCGTGATTCGCAGGAGGTTGACACCAATGCCAAGGATCATCAAGCCCCCCGCCGCATTGATCATGCTCAAGATCGGCGGTTGAAGCCATTGATGGAGCCATCCTGCAAGGAGGGCGATGGCTCCTTGATAGACAAAGACGGGCAGGGCAGCAAGAACCACCCCAGGCCCCATGGTGGACGTAAACAGAATGGATGAAACGCCATCCAAAAGGGATTTAGTAAAGAGAATATCATGTTTATCTTCCAGGCCACTTTGCAAGCCGCCGAGAATGGACATGGCCCCAACGCAGAAGACCAGGGTAGCCGTGAGAAAGGCTTGACCCGCCTGTCCCCGGCCGCGCAGCCATGTCCACTTCTTTTCTGCGCTTCGACCCGCACGTTCAAGAAACCCTTCGATGTTGAGCCATTCGCCCAAGGCGCCGCCGACAACCAAACTGACGATGACAATCAGAAAATCGTATTCATGACCTGGGCCGTTGACGTTGTTCAGGGTCATCGAGATCCCCATGACCATGACGGCTAGCCCAATCCCCTGTTGCATGAGCGTCCGGATTCTTTCCGGAATGCCGTTAAATAAAAGTCCGAGTAACGTTCCAATGATGATGGCAGCCACATTCACGAGTGTGCCTTCAAGTACCACGATCTGGCCGGCTGTGTTCCGCGTGGGTGGAACCCTGCAAAACGGCCTTCCCCCCTTTCAACGGTGTTCGATTGGACGCCGCCATTTCAGCGCAAAGTGCAAAAACAGTCCTGCGCCATTCCCGCAGGACTCTGGTCATCCATCCCGGAGAAAGTCTGCCAGTTCTCGGATCGCAGCTACGCACTCCCGGATGTCGTTTTCCGTGTTAAACCAGCTGACGCTCACCCGCACTAGCCCTTCGTCCAGTGTCCCCGCAACCTGGTGAGCAAGGGGGGAACAGTGAAGTCCCGAGCGGACGGCGATTTCGTATTGGTCCGACAGAAGGACAGCCAATTCTGTACTATCCACTCCCCGCAACGAGAAAGCAAGCAGGTCGGCTCGGGGCTCACCCCGGCCGGGGCCGGTGAACTTGATGCCCGGGAGGGATTCAAGACCTTCCCGGAGAGACTGGATAAGGGCCTGGTTGTGTTGCCCAATGGCACTGGGCCCAATTTGGCTGACAAACTCTGCCCCCACCGCAAGGCCCGCCAACCCCGGCGTATTGAGGGTGCCGCTTTCGTATCGGATCGGCCGCTCCAACGGCTGATCGGGTTCTTCAGAGTGGCTCCCGGTCCCTCCATACAAAAACGGCTCGAGTTCCAGACCCGGGCGGATATAAAGGGCTCCAGTCCCCTGGGGACCGAATAGCCCCTTATGCCCCGGAACTGCCAGCAGGTCAATTTCAGAACGGGTTACATCAATGGGGAAGCTCCCCGCCGTTTGGGCGGCGTCCACCAAACAAAAGGCACCGTTCGCGTGGGCGATCTCTGTCATGGCATCGATGTCCACAAGCGTGCCGAGTACATTGGACGCGTGGGTCACCGCGAGCAGACGAGTATCGGAGCGAAAAGCCGCACGTACTTTTTCGGGCTCAATGCCGTTCTCCGTGCTTTGTACATAAGTCACTTCGATCCAACCCCGCCGGCGCAAAGCCTCCAGGGGTCGGCGCACCGAATTGTGTTCCAGCATGGTGGTGACGACGTGGTCCCCCGGCTTTAACAAGCCAAATATGGCCATGTTGAGGGCCTCAGTCGCATTATGGGTAAAGATGAGGTCCTCGGGGTTGCGCACCCCGAAAAGCGTCGCCACGGCACTGCGGGCTCGGGCTACAACCCTTGCTGCTTGCATCGCCATTTTGTGGGTGCCTCGGCCCGGGTTTGCGCCGTTGTTGGCAACCATTTCTTTCACCGCTTCCGCAACACCAGGCGGTTTGGGCCAAGTAGATGCGGCATTATCGAGGTAGATCATGCCCCAGCCTCCCCTTGGAGCCATGCGGCCCCTGGATACACCCGTCACTCCGCGCCGGGCGCCAGGAGCGCCAAAAGCCGCTGAAGGTCATCATTCGAGTAGTATTCGATTTCGATTTTTCCTCGTTTCTTCCCCTGATATATTTTCACACCTGTCCCCAGCGAAACCCGAAGAACTTCTTCATAATGGCGCAGGGTCGGGTTTTCCCGGGGAACCGGTTTTCGTGTTTCACGTGAAACAAACGAGTTGAGCCGATGAACGAGGTGCTCAACCGCCCTCACACTTAAATCTTCTTCAACAATGCGCTCTGCCAGCTTGGTTTGTTGGTCGGGATCATTCAGGGCCAACAGCGCCCGAGCGTGACCCATCGTCAGTGTTCCACGTGAAACACTCTCCCGCACCTCACTGGGCAAATTCAACAAACGCAACATGTTTGCCACGTGGGATCGACTTTGCCCGACTCGTTCAGCGACCATCTCCTGAGTCATCGAGAACTCCCTCATCAATGTTGCATAGGCTTCCGCCACTTCAATGGGATTGAGATCCTCCCGCTGAAGATTCTCGATCAGCGCGATCTCCATAACCTCTCGATCCGAAAGATTGCGCACAACAACGGGAACTTCCGCCAATCCGGCACGCTCCGCCGCCCGAAATCGCCGCTCACCGGCGACAATCTCATATCCACTCAGCGACTGTCGAACCACCAGGGGTTGCAGAATTCCATACTCCCGCACAGACTCCACCAGTTCCGCCAGCTTTTCCTCGGCAAAATCCCGCCGCGGCTGGTACGGATTCGGCCTAAGCTCCTCAAGGGGAACACTGGACACCGGGTCATCAGGAGTCACATTGATCTGCGGGATCAGTGCGCCCAGCCCTTTACCCAAAGATGGTCCCTTACCCTTGGCCATGAGACACCACTTCCCTAGCCAAATCCATGTAAACCTCCGCCCCCCGAGATCGCGGGTCGTATTCAATGACAGGCATACCGTGGCTCGGGGCTTCGCTCAAACGGACGTTCCGAGGAATAATCGTCTTGTAGACCTTTTCACGAAAATATTTTTTTACATCCTCCACCACCTGCACCCCTAAATTTGTCCGGGCGTCAAACATCGTCAATAAAACCCCTTCCACCTGCAAGCGGCTGTTGAGGTGTTTCTGCACCAAACGAATCGTATTCAACAGTTGGCTGAGTCCTTCCAACGCATAGTACTCGCATTGAATGGGGATCAAAACCGAATCCGCCGCAGTGAGTGCGTTTACCGTCAATAAGCCGAGGGAAGGAGGACAATCAATCAGGATATAGTCGAAACTCCCGCGTAAACTTTGGATCGCCCGCCGCAACCGCACCTCCCGGGACATAATGGGCACGAGCTCGATTTCCGCCCCTGCCAACTGAATCGTCGCTGGAATGATCGACAGATTCTCTGTCCGGGTTGGCAGAATCGCATCCACCGCACTCACATCGTTAATCACCACATCGTAGATGCAGTGTTTCACATCCGCTTTATTGATGCCTATCCCGCTCGTGGTGTTGCCCTGGGGATCGATATCAATCAACAACACCCGCCGACCGAGGCTCGCCAAGGCCGCTCCGAGATTGACCGATGTGGTCGTCTTCCCCACTCCGCCCTTCTGGTTGGTCACAGCAATGACCCTTGCCAACGGAACCACCTCAATCCCTTCTCCTCGCTCATCTATGGCGACCTTTCCTCCGTTCGTCCATCCGCCTTTCTCCTGCTCCACTTTTTCGAGCTCCAGTCCTTGCCTCATCCTCTTACTCAACCGCCCTGTTTTGCCGACCGCTTGGGCACCCGAATGATGAACTCATAAAACTCCTCACCATCCTCTTCTTTCGCCTCGACAGGTACCCCGGACTTCTGAATCATGTCGATGGATTGACGAATCGTGTTCAGAGCGATCCGCACATCTTTTGAAATCCCCGTCCTGCGGCTCCGGGGCTTTCTCACCCGCGCTTCCAACAACTGTTTGATTCTCGCCTCGGTCTGTTTGACACTCCACTCATTCGAAACGATCTCGCTCAACACTTTCACTTGTGTCTCCCCGTCGGAGAGGGCCAATAAAGCCCGAGCATGACGTTCGGAGATTGTTCGGTCCATAAGTGCCGCTTGGACCGCCTCAGGAAGTTGCAACAACCGCAACTTGTTCGCGATCGTGGACTGCCCGCGGCCAAGACGCTGGGCCAAACTTTCTTGGGTCAACCCGTGCAGTTCCATCAACTGCCGATACGCCCACGCTTCTTCCACCGGCGAAAGGCTCTCCCGCTGCAAATTCTCAATCAACGCGGCCGTCGCCGCCTGGGAATCGGACATCGCCCTCACAATGGCCGGCACGGTGATCATGCCAATGCGCTTCGCAGCCCGTAACCGCCGTTCTCCAGCAATCAGCTCGTACTTCCCATCCTTCTCACGCACTACTAGCGGCTGAATCATCCCGTGGGTCCGAATCGTTCGGCTCAGTTCCTCCAGCCCTTGTTCATCGAATGCCACCCGCGGCTGGTACGGGCTCGGTACAATGAGTTCGATGGCAATCTCCCGCACCTGCTCCCCCGCTTCCTTACCGTCGGGCTCCCGTTCGCCTGCGTGGAAAAAACGGATCCACGGGTCTTTTCCCATGTGACCTCCCACCTTTACCCCGACCTAACCTCCTACCCCATTTCATTTCGCCATCGATAGGATCGACTCCTGCAACGTCCCTACGTGAGAGGACGCTTTTCCGGAACCCCGGGACGCCGGGGGTACTCTTTTGGCGTTGCAGAGATTTTGCGTACAATCACCAGGCTTCTGCCCCCCATCCCGTGAGGCAGTTCATACATATGCACCGCCTCCACTTCCCCGCCGAGACGACGAATTGCACCCCGGGCCCCTTCCAGTTCCTCCTTGACATCCGGACCCTTCCAGGCCACAGCCACGCCGCCCACCCGAACGAAAGGGAGCAGCAGCTCTGCCAACACCGACATCTCCGCCACCGCCCTGGCCGTCGCTATATCGAAACTTTCCCTCCAGCCTGGGCGCCGCCCATACTCCTCAGCCCGCCCGTGAACCACCCGAACCCTGGTCAAACCTAATTCCCCGCTCACCTCTTCTAAAAACCAAACACGTTTTCGCAACGCATCTAATAAAGATACCGAAAAATCCGGACGTGCCAATGCCAACACTAAACCGGGAAAACCCGCCCCAGTCCCGACATCGACGAGAGAACCGGCCTGAGGCACCTCCGGAAAGCCCAGGACCACCAAACTATCATAAAAATGCTTCCAGTATACTCCCTCCGCGTCGGTCACCGCGGTCAAATTCACTTCCCGGTTCCGCTCCACCAGCCGCCGATCATAAACCTCCAACCCGCGCCAAACCTCGGTCTCCAGCATAACTCCCTGCGCTTCCAGCGCTTCTTGTACCTGCCGTACGAGTTCCCCCCTGGAACCATCGGCCATCGCTTTATCTCCCTTTCGCCTGGGCCCTGTTTTGCCCCTCAAGATACACCAGTAAAATCGCGATGTCCGCCGGGCTCACCCCTGAGATTCGGGAAGCCTGGCCGACCGAGCGAGGCTGGACAAGACTCAATTTTTCCCGCCCTTCATGGGACAGTCCCCGAACCTTCCCATAATCCAGACCTTCTGGAATACGCTTTTCCTCCATCCTTCGCATATGCTCCACAGTTTGTTGCTCTTTCGCCATGTACCCCGCATATTTCACCGCAATCTCCACTTGTTCCACCACCTCCGGGTCCAACGCCTCCCGAGGCGGAGCCACCGCCTGAACCAAGGAATAGTCCAATTCTGGCCGCCGCAACAACTGATCCAGCGCCACCGACCCGGACACCGGTGCCGATCCTCGTTCTCGCAACAAAGGCTCCACATCCTCACCCCGAACCCGGGTGCCGCTCAGCCGATCCAACTCTTTTTCAATCCGCTCCCGTTTTTTCATCAGGCGCTCGTATTCCCTCTCGGGCACAAGACCCAATCGGTATCCTTTCTCCATCAGCCGCAAATCCGCATTGTCATGGCGTAACAACAAACGATGTTCTGCCCGGGACGTCAACAAACGGTAAGGCTCGTTGGTCCCTTTGGTCACCAAATCGTCGATCATCACCCCAATGTAACCCTCCGCCCGGCTCAACACCAAGGGTTCACGAGCGAGGACCTTCAAAGCC
Source organism: Kyrpidia spormannii (assembly GCF_002804065.1). NCBI lineage: Bacteria > Bacillati > Bacillota > Bacilli > Caryophanales > Alicyclobacillaceae > Kyrpidia > Kyrpidia spormannii. The sequence continues at coordinate 3,347,416 of NZ_CP024955.1, forward strand.
GCATTAATTCCGGCTACAATCCCTTGCCCTGCCGCCTCCTCATAACCCGAGGTCCCGTTGATCTGACCGGCGGTGAATAGCCCCGGCACCGCCTTCGTCTCCAACGTCGGCCACAACTGAGTGGGTACCAACGCGTCATACTCGATGGCATACCCCGGCCGTAAGATCTCCGCGTTCTCCAATCCCCGGATGGTGTGCAACATCTCCACCTGAATGTCCTCCGGCAAACTGGTGGACATTCCTTGGACGTACCATTCCGCCGTGAAAAGCCCCTCCGGCTCCAAAAACACTTGGTGTGCCGGACGATCGCTAAACCGCACCACCTTGTCTTCAATGGAAGGACAGTAGCGAGGCCCCCGGCCCTTGATTTCACCGGAATACATGGGTGCACGATCCAGGTTGTCCATGATAATTGCATGGGTCCGTTCGTTCGTATAGGTTAGCCAACAGGGCACTTGCGGCCGCCTCGGCAATCGGTCTTCATGAGAAAAATGCAGCCACTGGTCGTCTCCAGGTTGTACCATCAATTTGGTGAAATCAATGGAACGCCGGTTCACCCGAGGCGGCGTCCCCGTTTTGAACCGCACCAACTGGAACCCCAAGTCTCTTAGATTGTCGCTCAACGCCAAAGCGGGCATCTGACCCGCAGGTCCACTGCTGTAACTGACGTCCCCGATGATCACCCGGCCCCGAAGATACGTTCCGGTCGTCAGCACCACTGCCTGGGCCAGGTACTCCGCTCCGGTATTCGTCCGGACCCCCACTGCGCGACCGCCCCGTACCAAGATCTCTTCAACCAAACCTTGGCGCAAAGTCAGACCAGGAGTATATTCCAAGACCTCTTTCATGCGTCGTCCATACAGCACTTTATCCGCTTGAGCCCGGAGCGCACGAACCGCGGGCCCCTTTCCAGTATTCAGCATCCGCATCTGAATATGGGTTCGGTCCGCGTTGCGCGCCATCTCTCCCCCCAGCGCATCGATCTCCCGCACCACAATCCCCTTGGCCGGCCCGCCTACCGAAGGATTGCACGGCATATATGCCACCGCATCCACGTTAATCGTCAGCAACAAAGTCCGGCACCCGAGCCTCGCCGCCGCTAACGCCGCCTCAGATCCGGCGTGCCCGGCACCCACCACCACCACGTCGTACTCCCCGGCCCGATACCGCACGTTCCTCCCTCACTTCCCTAGACAAAATTGTGAAAAAATCCGATTCAACAGCTCTTCCCCCGCTCGCTCTCCGAGGATATCTCCCAGATGCTCCCATGCCGCCCGCAAATCCACGGCTGCCACGTCGACGGTCCAGCCTTCGGAAACGGCCCGTTCCGCCGCATCCAGATCTTCCCGGGCCTCCTTTAGAAGAGCCATATGCCGCACATTCGTGACCATGCACGAAGAAGCCGAAACACCCTCGCCCCCCAGCACCACCCGAGCCATTCGATCGGCAAGCTCTTGTACTCCGTCCCCGGTTCGGGCAGATACTCGCACAATCCTGTGCTGAGGCAGCTCCTCAAGACGTCCGTCGCATGTTAGCCGTTGTGGAAGATCGATTTTGTTCACGACCAATAAAAATGGACGGTCCTTGATTCTTTCCAACAATTCCAGATCCTCTTTTTCCCACGGAGAACTGCCGTCCAGCACACATAAGACAAGATCTGCCTCTTCCACCCACTTCAGGCTTCTCTCCACCCCGATGCGCTCCACCTCGTCCTCGGTAGTGCGAATCCCCGCTGTATCCAGTATCTGAAACGCCACACCGCGAACGTGAATCCACTCATCCACCACATCCCGGGTGGTGCCAGGGATGGCCGTCACAATCGCCCGCTCCCGGCCAGCCAGCGCATTCAACAACGACGATTTTCCAACGTTCGGACGTCCGACAATGGCGGTGCGCACTCCCTCGCGCACCAACCTTCCAACCCGGGATGACGCAAGTAATTCATCGATCTGTTCCCGAACTTGATCCACAGCCTCCCGAATTTGTTCGATGGTCACGTCCTCCACGTCGTGTTCGGGATAGTCGATGGTCACTTCAATTTGGGCCATAACATCTAATAAGATCTCCCTCATCTGTTTTACCCGGGCGGACAATCCACCCTTCAACTGTTCTAACGCCAGCCGGCGGGCGGCGTCGGTTTTCGAGCGAATTAAATCGATCACCGCTTCCGCTTGACTGAGATCCAACCGGCCGTTGAGAAATGCCCGCTTCGTGAATTCTCCAGGTTCTGCCGGTCGGGCCCCGGCCCGAACGACAGCATTGAGCACCCTACCCACCACCGCCGAACCGCCGTGCGTGTGGATTTCAACAACATCTTCTCCGGTATAACTTCTGGGCGCCTGCATCCGCACCACAAGCACCTCATCCAGGACCTCTGCGGTATCGGGATCCACCACTGCACCATAGACCATCCGGTGGCTCGGTGCATCTTTTAATGACTGGCGACCCCGAAAAATCTGCTCCACCACCTGGACACACCCAGGACCACTGACGCGAATCACGGCGATGCCCGCCTCTCCCGGCGCCGTACCAACCGCTGCAATCACATCTTCCGCAACCGTTGCCATGCCGATCACCTCCGCAAACAAAACGAGGCGACCGTCTTCGGACAGTCCGCCCCGCCAAGCCACCGCACCCTTCTCTCATTCACGAAGACCTTCAACGCACCTGTTTCTCTACGCTTGTTCTGGTATGCTTGGTAAAAAAGTAATACTGAATAATCGTCAACAAGTTCGTATACACCCAGTACAAAGACAAGGCCGACGGCAATGAGACAGCGATGAAAAGGATCATCAGGGGCATCATCACGAGGATCATCTGCTGCTGCTTGTCGTTCGTTGTCAGCATCATCTTTGACTGAATATAAGTTGTGACCGCCGCGAGGATGGGGAGGATAAAATAGTGGTCAGGTTGCCCAAGCGGCCAGATCCCGAGAAACTGGTGTGCCTGAAGCATGGCGTTCGAACGGATCGCTTGGTACAATGCCCATAGAATCGGCAATTGGATCAAGGTCGGGAGGCACCCCGACAACGGGTTCACCCCGGTTTGCTGAAACAATTTCACCATTTCTTCGTTTAGCTTTTGCTTGTTATCCCCATACTTCTCCCTGAGCTTCTGGAGTTGTGGCTGCATCTCCTGCATAACTTTGGAATATTTCATCTGACGCAGCCACAGGGGCAGTGTAATCAACCGGATCAGGATCGTCACCACGAGAATCGCGATACCATAATCGTGTGTCCACCGGGCGAACAGATCAATACCGTCCGAAAACCAACCGACAAAAGCCCCCCACCACGTCGCACGATCCACCGGGGCCACCGTTGTCGGAGCGACGGAACAACCAGTCAAGACCAAAAGCCCCATCGCCGCCCCAAACAGCAACTTCAGCCGCTTACCCAACCAACATCCTCCTTTTATGCCTCGCCGTTTTCTTTCGGCGGCACTGGGTCGTATCCACCGGGATGCCAAGGACCGCACTTCAGCAACCGCTTCGCGGCGAGAAACGATCCTTTTCCCAGTCCGTGAATCGTAATCGCCTGGACTGCATACTCGGAACAAGTGGGATAAAACCGGCAACTCGGAGGCGTAAGGGGCGAGATCAATCGCTGATATCCTCGTAAGGGCAAGATAGCCAGCCGGCGCACCACCCTCACCCCTTTTTGGAAGAACGACCTTTCCCTTTGCGCGGTGCCGGACTCCTTCGATTCCCCCGTTGCCCGCCGCGGCGTACCGCCTTCTCCACCAAGTCGGACACGCCCCGATAAAGCTGCTCGAAGGAAGCGGCGTCGCACCCGGGCCTGGCGATGACCACCAGATCCCACCCTGCGGGCAACCGTTCCCCTTGGCCCCGGACGGCTTCCCTCAGCCGTCGCTTCACCTTGTTTCTCACCACGGCTCCGCCAACCTTTTTGCTCACCGAGAACCCCGCTCGCCACGGTCCACCGTCACCTCGGTTCCACACGTATACCACAATCTCTCGATTGGCAACCGATACCCCTTTTTGAAAGACGCGTCGAAACTCCTCTCGACTCCGCAGCCGGTTTTCCGCACGCATACTGACCCCTATCTTTCATCCTCTAGTATAGCGATCCCCGCGCCTCCGTAAACCGCCTTTGCGGAGCGACATCCTATGAAGAAAAAGGCCACTTCTTCGTGGCCTCAAGCAGATAGCACCTTTCTCCCTTTCTTCCGGCGTGCGCGAAGAACTTTCCGCCCGCTGCCTGTACTCATCCGCTTCCGAAAGCCGTGCACCTTCTTCCGGTGCCGCCGATTGGGCTGGTATGTCGGTTTCACCCTTACACCTCCATCTACAGGCATATCCGTCCATTCTCCGCCATTTTACCGTCGCCCCCAACCCCTGTCAACCGAAAGACGCATCGCTTCTTTCGACAAAATCCGCGCACAAACTTATCCACAATCCACAGCCTGTGGCTCTCCGCCTGTGACAAACGTGGATAACCGCCCGGATCTGCCCATCACCATCTTTTGGCCCTGGCCATTCCATCTGCTATCATGGGAATACTCACATGTGGACAATCCCGCTCGTTCTCTGCAGTTATACACACCTGTGGATAACTGTGTGGACAGCCCGTCCACAATGTGGATAACACTTGGTCGCTATCCACAAAACCTTCGGCACCGTTGCCGTTTGCCCTCATTCCACAGGAATTAGGAGGGCATCCTTTTGCCGTTTTTCTGTGGATAACTGGCGCTCTTCCTGTGACTAACGTTACCGCACCCGTGTAAGGAGGCACTCTTTT